>JAOUEW010000002.1 GCA_029858505.1 Deltaproteobacteria bacterium | reverse complement strand
ACCGGTGAGACCCGCTGGCCCTTGATGGAATACACCCGCGTCCGTTTATCGGCTTGGCCATCTGCGCGGAAGCGGGTTATTCCGGTGAGCCCCGGATAGGGTTCCATGTCTTTCAGTGCCCGGGCCATGCGGCGCCGGGAACGGTTTTTAGGGTTCTCGGCCAGCAAAGTCAGCAGGGCGGCCGTGTCATAGCCCACGGCGGTGAAGTAATCGGGAGCCTGGTAATCGGGCCGATGACCATAGGCGATTCGGTGATCTCCCCGGAATTTCAAGGCCAGGGGAGAGCGATCCAGGGAGTCAAAGGTATCCACGAAGATTGCGCCATTCATGCTGCCATTGTTGGCCAAAAGCGTTTGGTTCTGGTTCCAGTTGCGGGTGCCCAACAACAGGGCTTTTTCCGCGTCCACGGTTACCGGATAGGAGGCGATGGCTTCAAGGTCTTGGGCACCTTCCGGGGGGATGGGGATAAAGATGGCATCGAAATCCACGATGGGGTCCGGACGGCGGTCTCCCACTTCCAGCATTAACTGTTGATCCGCGGAAGAAACATAGCGGTCCAAGCCCGCCAAGTGGCCAAACACGTCCTTAAAATCCATTTTGGCCCGTTCCAGTCGTTTGTCTGGGGGGGTGTAACTTGCCGCTCCGACCATTTTCCCGCCATGGCCAACCGCTTCTTTCCAAAACATTTCCATCATATTTCGCCCGTAGTTGTTGTCTGGGTAGACCACAACGAACCGCTTGGCATTCCTAAAATCCATGGCATAACGAACCAAGTTCCCGATTTCATCTTCCGGGCGCATGCTTTGGCGGAAGGTGTATTCTGGAAAACCTTCCGCATCGTAGGTGAGAGAAAACGTAATGAGCGGAACCATGAGTTCTTCGGCGCGGGCGGCGGCGGCGGCGGTTTCTGCCCGGGTCAGGGGGCCGATGATGACGGATACCTGATCTTGATGCACCAATTCATCCGTTAATTGGGCCGCCAATCCCGGATTGTTTTGGGTGTCTCGAATTAAAATCTCATAATTGTTTTTGGGTTTGGCGATGGCGGGATTGGCGTGGATGGCCAGCCGGATGCCATCCAGCAGCGAATTGGCCAAGCCCCGAATGACAGGGTCTTTACTGCCAAGGGGAAGCAGCACCCCGATGCGTTCTGGTTTGGCGGAAGGCAGAGAGTCTAGTTCTTGCCGGGCCTCGCTAACGAAACGTTTGGTCATGGCTGCCCTGGCGGAACCATTTTCCTCCACTTCTTGGAAGGCCCGCCGGGCCTTGTCCCATTCCCCACTGTTCAACAAAACACGCGCCTCCAAAACATCGCGTTCATTTTTCAACCAGCCTGCTTTGTATTTGCTAAAAAAATCATCCAACTCTTGCTGGCGGGAGATTCTGCCTAAGGCGGCCAAGACTTCGTTTTCGGTGGTTTGGGCGTTCGACCCTCCTTGATCCATCTCTCGGAACAAGTAGCCAGCCTCTTCAGCGGATTGACCTTTTTTCCTCGAAATGTCGGCCAGCATGAGCAACAGGCGAGACCGCATCCACGAGGGAAGCGCTTCCAAGGTTCGGTTGTCCAAGGGAATGGTGATGTCAAAGTCCTTCCCCTGGCGGTATAGGGAATCAATTAACAAAAAATAAGCCAGGGGGAATTGCTCGTGGCGAGGAAAACGGGCCATGAACAAGCGGGCTCGTAGTTCTTGGTCTACGGGGTTGGCGGCTTCTTCTCCGGCCAGCAGGGTATAAACGGATAACTCCGCCATCGCGTCGGGGCGATCGCCTTTATCCCAGGATTGATTCATGGCGCGGTAGGCCGCCAGTAAATACGGATAAGCTTGTTGCCCTTTGCCTTTTTCTACTTGCTTATACAAGTCTTTCAAGGAAACATCGCCCCGGGATTGACTGCCTCCGCCAACCAAGGAGGGGTCACTGAGCAAGCTTTGCCCGTAAATTGGCCCCACCCAGGCGGCCACGGCAAATAAATATATTCCCAGAGCACGAGAATACCGCCCCGCCCTTGTTTTCATCACAGTCGCTCCATGGAGTGGACCCTTTTGCGTTAATTAAAAAACTTCACGATGGATTTTTTCCGGAGATTACTCAGGTATTCGGTTTTTCTGGTTGACCATTGATCTTGGATAATTTTTTGTACCCAGCGGCCGCGCTGATAGGCGTTCAGGGTACGGCATTGTTCCGCGGCACCTTTTCTTGAACTATACATTTTGATCAGGTGGTATCCGTATTGGGTTTTGACGGGTTGGCTGATTTCTCCGTTTTTCAGGGCAAAGGCCCCAGCCTCAAACTCGGGAAGTAATTGCCCCTTTCCAATAAAGCCCAAATCGCCCCCGTTAGAGGCAGCCGAAGGGTCCTCCGACTGCAAGGCCGCCATATCTTCAAACGAGGCTCCACCCATCAGCCGTTTTCTCAATTCCTGAATCCGGGTTAATGCTTCGTTGGAATGGCCACGAATTAAAATGTGGCCGACATGGTATTCCGTATCTTGCCCGGTTTCTTTTTGGCAGGCGGCAATCACATCTTCGTCTCCCACGTGCACATGAGAGGAAATTTCCTCTTCCACCACCTGCCTGCGAAGCTGGTCTTTGGCCAAGAAGCTTTTTAATTCCTCTTCACTGTAGATTTTTAAAATATCCGGTTCTTTGGCCAAAATAGCTTCCATTTTTTCGTCAATTTCCCGCTCATCTACCTTTAAGCCCATTTTTTCGGCTTCACGTTCCAGCAGCAGGTCCATGATCATTTGCTCCTGGATGTTTTTTTCAAATTCGGCCAGGGCGTTGCGTAGTTCTTGTCCGGATAGTTGCCTGGACAACTGCCGGGTTTGAAGGCTTTTGTAACTATCGATGTCTCGTTGGGTGATGACATCATGGTTCACGGCTATTCTTACCCGGTCAATGGGTGTTCGCTGGGCGGCCATGGCTTGGTGGGCCGCCAGGGAGAACAGGGCTGCGATCATAAGAGCGTTTCGTTGAAATGCGGTCATAAGAATTCCAATGTCTGAAATAGGTTAAATGTGAATAGTTACTGGGCCGGGTTTTCTTCTGGCAGGCGCGAAGCCGCCTCTTTTAATCGCTCATAGGGCATGTCGTTGGCTTTCACTTGGTCATCTATTCCAGTGACAACGGTTTGTTTAATCAACCTCCCATTAAACAACACGCTCACTTTTCCTGGAAAAACGGCATTTTGTTCGGGTTGGCGGCTGAGTCCGATTCGAAGCGGATCGTTCAACAGAACCACAATGTGCAGGGGAGACTCATCTCCCAAGGCGTTTACTTCCAGTTTTTGAGGGGCCAGGGTTTCGTTGTCTAACCACAATGCCCCATCATCCTGGTCAAACAAACGAAATGTTAGCAGGCGGTTGGGGGCTCGCTCTAAGCGCACATCGGTGGGAAAGATCCCCCATTTGGCCAGCCGACGAAAAAACCCTTCAGGACGATTTTCTAAAAAGGCCAATCCTGGGTGAAGCAGGTCCATTTGAGAAAAATCTTTTCCCCGAGAATTTATTGGGCCGGATCGGACAACGCCTTTTTCTTCAAAATACAAATACAACGGTTTTCCATCCAAGTCGTGGGTTTCAATGGCCAAAAACTTATTTTTTTCCCAATAAATGATTTGCTTAAATCCATCTCCTTTTTGTAAAGAGGGGGTTTCCATGCCCCTTTCTTGAGAGGTGGGAGAAAATACCCGAGATTCTGTGCGGACGATGGCCCGATTGAGGCTTTCTCCCTGGGCGGCCAATTGATTGGCAATTTCTGTCAAATCGGGCTGGTAGCCACGGGCTTCTCCTGGTCCTGTCTGTTGGGTGGGATTTCCCCCCAACCATCCGCCCGCCACCAGGCAAAAAACCAACACCAGCTGAAAAAAGCGGGTTCTGATTGACATCTCGGGTGCGATCCGATTAGGGTTTTTGTTCCCCCATACTCTCCGAATAAGCGTGAGAGGTTGCCAACGGTTCATCTGATCCGGTTGGAGGGCCAATTCTGGTCATTATAGACTATCTTCTCCCGTGAACAAAACCTATCGTGTGGGCAGCCGGGGTTCGGCCCTGGCCATGCACCAAACCCGACAAATCATCCAGGCCATGGAGGCCCGTAATCCTCAGGCCCGTTTCGAGGTGGTTGAAATTGCTACCACCGGAGACCAATTCCCTGACACGCCCATTTCTCAAATGGGAGATGTGGTGGACAGGGGGATTTTCAACACAGCACTGGTGCAAGCCGTGTTGGCCGGGCGGGTGGATATGGCCACCTGCTCGTTCAAAGATGTCGAATCCGACCTTCCCAAGGGATTAGAGGCCACCACGGTGCTGCCCCGGGAGGATGTAAGAGATGTGCTGGCCAGCCGCCACCGAACCGGTTTGGCGGGGCTGCCCCAGGGAGCCGTGTTGGCCACTAGTTCACCCAGGAGGGTAAGCCAGTTGCTGGCTTACCGACCGGACCTCAAATTCCAACCCCTGCGGGGCAACATCACCACCCGGGTGACCCGCGACGTGGAGCGGTTTGACGGCGTGGTACTGGCCGCCGCTGGGGTGGCCCGGTTAAGCCTGCAACAGAATGTCACGGAGTGGATTTCCGAGGATATTTTGCTCCCCGCGGCGGCCCAGGGAGCCTTGGGATGTGAGTATCTGGCCGACAATCTTGATGCCGCCAAGTTGGTGGCCTCGATTACCCACCCTGAAACGGAATTATGCGCCAAGGCCGAAAAATCCTTTTTGGTTGACATGAGCGGCGGCTGCTACGCCCCCATCGGCATTTGGGCCCAAGCGCTGGCGGGGCGGCTTTCCATGCGCTGTCGGATTGTTTCGCTGGATGGCCGCAGAAAAGTAGAAGAACGGGCCGAGGGTTCCGTATCGGACCCGGCCCAGGTGGTGCGGGAATTGGCCGCCAAAGCACGGGCCAAAGGCGGGGCGGAAATTGTTCGTGAAACCCGGGAGGCGATTCTGGATAACCGGCCCATGGCTCCGGGGAAAAAATAGGGATTCTACAAAAATATATACACGTTGAAATCACGGTAAAATTGATCAAAAAAAAGCCGGACGGGTTCGCCGTCCGGCTTTGCTATTTAAACGTAAAGTTTCAGTTGGTTAGCCAACCAGGGCTTCCCGAACCTGATGGAACGTATCCGGGCGGATCACCAGGTAGTCGGCTTTGAGGATGGTTTTGTCTGCGGCAAAAGCAGCGAAATTACCGGGGGCGATGTTCACCACACCCACTGGTTTCTTCAACTTCTTGGCCGCGGCAATGCCTTCTCCTACTAGGTGAATCACCGCGGGGTGATTTTCCCGGAAAAAGGGCTTTACCCGAACATTGTAGCCATCCATTCCCTGCACCAGCTGGGCCAGTTCACCCACGTCAATGAGGAAGCCATCTACCGAGGGGGCCAGAGAAGCCATGTCCAGAATTTGGGCCGGGGTGCGGCAGATCATGTGATGCTCCATCCCCTTTCCACGTCCCAGACCCTGGCCTTCCAGCAAGCTGTTCAGGGCTTTCAATTCACGCTCGGAATGGCAGGCGGGAAGCATCATATGGATGTTATCCATCCCCAGTTCTTTCCTGGCCCGCACCAGGGCTGCCAATTCCATGGCTACGGCTTCTTCGTAATCCAGGTCGGTGAAACGGGCCACCCCACGGGCGCCCATGAGCGGATTGGCTTCATCAAACCCAAATTCGCTGCCGCCAGCCAAACGGTCCAAATCCCGTGAGGGGGCGTCGGGCAACAAGACCAACACCGGTTTGGGGTAACTGGCCGCTGCAATGCGGCCCATGGTTTCGGCCAAGCGGGTCACGAAATAAACCTCTTTGTTTTCGAAACCAAAGGACACTTCTTCGATTTTCGCCACCATCTGAGCGTGGGCGCCATTTTTCTTCCAGCCAGCATAGGCTTTGGCGGCCAAGGGATGAACCTGCACCTCGTCTCGAATCAGTTCGTCCATGCGGACCAACCCCACTCCGTCATGGGGAATGACCGACTCCGGGAAGGCCCGGTCGGGGTCGCCTTGGTTGAACCAAATCTTGGTTTTGGGAATTTTCAGGTCGGCCAGTTTGATGGTCTGCTCTTTGTAGGGCAGGATGCCGTCGTACACCAGCCCCTTGCTGCCGCCGGAGCACGATACGGTAATGTCTGCCCCGTTGGGGATAGCTTTGGAACCGCCTTCGGTTCCCACAATGCAGGGAATACCCAACTCGCGGGAAATGATGGCGGCATGGCAGGTGCGCCCGCCCATGTCGGTGACAATGGCGGAAGCGATTTTCATGATGGGCACCCAGTCGGGGTCGGTCATCTCGGTGACCAGCACCGAACCCGGTTTGAAGGTGTTGATGTCTTTGGCCGACTTGATGACGTGGGCTTTCCCTGTGCCAATCAGGTCCCCCACGGCCATGCCTTGGGCCAGCACACGGCTGGTTTTTTCTAGGGTGACCCGTTTGATGATGCCCCGTTCACGGCGGGAGTGGACGGTTTCAGGGCGGGCCTGAACAATAAACAACTGCCCGGTTTGGCCGTCTTTGGCCCATTCCATGTCCATGGGTTTGTAGTATTTGGCTTCATCGGAATAATGTTTTTCGATGATGCAGGCCCATTTGGCCAATTGAATCACTTCATCGGGGGTCAAACAGAACTTCTGGCGTTCAGATTCGGGCACTTCAATGTCTTCCACCCGCTTGCCGCCGCCAGTGGCGTACACCATTTTTTTCTGCTTCGCGCCCACTTGAGAATACACGATGGACTTGTGACCTTTTTCCAAGGTGGGCTTGTGCACGTAGAACTCATCGGGGTTGATGGAGCCCTGCACCACGCTTTCACCCAAGCCGTAGCCCCCGGTGATGTACACCACGTCGGTGAACCCGCTTTCGGTGTCGATGGAGAACATTACCCCAGCCGAAGCCAGGTCGCTGCGCACCATTTTTTGAACGGCGATGGACAGGGCCACCTTGAAGTGGTCGAAGTTTTTCTCGGCACGGTAGGCAATGGCCCGGTCGGTGAAAAGAGACGCGAAGCAGTTGCGGCAGGCTTCTAGCAAGGCGGTGTTGCCGTGAACGTTCAGGTAGGTGTCTTGCTGGCCGGCAAAGGAGGCATCGGGAAGGTCCTCGGCGGTGGCGCTGGAGCGGACGGCTGTGTCGACCTCGGTGCCGTACATGGTGCACAGTTCCTTGTAGGCATCAATGATGGCTTTTTCCAGGTCTGCGGGCAGGGGGGCGGAACGGATCAGGCCCCGGATTTTATCTCCTACCTTGGCCAATTGCTCCATGTTTTTGGGGTCCAGGCCGCTCAGCAGGCTTTCAATTTCTTTGCGAATGCCGCTGGCGTTGATGTAATAGTCGTAGGCATAAGCCGAAATGGCGAATCCGTTGGGGACCTGCACCCCCTTGCTGGTCAGGTTCGCGTACATTTCTCCCAACGAAGCGTTTTTTCCGCCCACGATGGGAACATCTTTGATGCCCAGTTCTTTGAACCAGTAGATCAGCCGTTGATCTTTGTGTGCTTTTGACATGGTTGCCTTCCCGTAGGGAAAAGATCCGGGGCCCCCCGGTCCCGGATCATGGTTTGTTTGTGATTGTGTTGCTGTAACCCCCCGGAGGGCCCTCCCTCCCCTGACCTAGACCATCGATCAGGAAATTTTGCCATCCGCCGCCAATTTGTTAATTTCAGCTTCCATTTCATCCACGTCTTCCAGGTATGCGATTTTGTAGGTATCGCAGATTTTTTTATGCACGGCCCAAAGTTGGGAGTGCACGGAATGGGGCTTGGTGGAAACCAAAATGTCTTCGTTTTTGTCCTTCTGATAGGTTTGCAGACCGGTGATGATGGCCTGAAAGTGCTCTTTGAAGGGGGAATCGGAAATATCCACCAGTTGCTTGGCGGTTTTCGTCGCAAAGGTCATGTAGTTATCGGCCGATGCGTGATCTTTGTTTTGCAGATCGGTGATTCCCTGTTTAATGCATTTGTTCAGACGGTTGAACAGTTTCAAGTTGCGAACGGTATAAAGACTTTCTCCCATGACGGTAACTCCTGGGTAAGAGTGGGGGGGGAATAGCCAGGAAATTCCTGGCGGACAATGGGCTACCATATCAAATTCGAAAGAAATTGAAACCCCTTTTTTCCCGGCACTGTAAGGGTGACGGACAAACCTCGTTTTTTGGACGACTCTTGGTTAGGTGATGATAGAATTGACTGATTGGAGAGGGTTAGATGATTGGGGAATTCTTGATTTTCTAGTGAGGGCATAGATATAGTTATATCCAAGGTTTGGAGGGAGGTCAGCAGTTCGACAGTTTTCGGAGGCCCCATGGGGGATAACAAAAGAATAACCGTTACCGAATTCACCATTCCCGTGTTAGGTGGGGAATTTACGGTAAAGGAAGTGATTCCCCGGGAGGGCTCGGTAGAAAAAACCAGCGAGACCATCCGCTCGCTCACGCCAGATCGCTGGTTTGTTCTGCTGGCCGAAGACAGCGACAACTCAACGGATGTCCTTTCCCTCATAGACGACGACTTCAATTTCGTCGAATACGCGGCGGGAATCTTCAAAGGCTCCAATTAATCCCTCGCCCATGGAACGAGCGTTCATCGCCGTCCTCGATTTTGGTGGGCAATATGCCCACCTCATCGCCAAACGGATTCGACACCTGGGTGTTTACACCAGGGTATTCTCGCCTCAATCCCCCCTTTCCGATTTCACTGGCGCTTGCGGCATTGTGCTGTCTGGCGGGCCAGGCGATGTCTTCGCTCAAGAAGGGCGGGGTGCTCCTCCTTTCAATTCAGCCATTCTAGACTTAAACATCCCCATTCTAGGGCTGTGTTATGGTCACCAGTTAATCGCCTACCGGGGCGGTTCTACCGTGGCCGACCTGGGCCGGGGGGAATTCGGGCTTACCCGGCTGCGGTTGGAAGGAGATGGCGGACGGATGTTTGCTGGTGTACCTCCGGAAAGCCAAGTGTGGATGAGCCATGGCAATACCGTGACGGCCCCTCCTGAAGGATTCCGTGTGACGGCCACGACCACGCTGTGCCCCGTGGCGGCCATGGAACACCGGCACAAGCCCATCTTTACCCTCCAGTTCCATCCAGAAGTGACTGACACGGCTTATGGCACCCAGGTGCTGGATAACTTTGCCGCCATTACGGGGGCACCCAGGGAATGGACCATGGCGCAGTTTTTGGAAGAGGCCGTGGCCCACACCGTGGCCCATGTGGCCGGGCGCAAGGTGCTGCTGTTTCTTTCCGGGGGCGTTGATTCCACGGTGGCCTTTGCCTTGCTTAGCCGGGCTTTGGGGGAAGACCGGGTGATGGGGCTGTTCATCGATAATGGATTTATGCGCCTGCGAGAGGGGGAGGACATCATGGCGCGATACCAAAGACTTGGCTTTAAAAACGTACGGGGGTTTCAGGCGGAGAAACAATTTTTGGTGGCGGTGGCGGGGCTGACCGACCCCCAGGCCAAACGCCACGCAGTGGGAGAGACATTCATTCGCGTGCGGGATGAATTTCTGGCGGAGTTGAGCCTGAATCCAGAAGAGTGGATGTTGGGGCAGGGCACACTCTATCCAGACATCATCGAATCCGGCGGATCGGCCCATGCCCAGGTGATCAAATCGCATCATAACCGGGTGCAGGGCATTCAAGACCTCATCGCGGCGGGGCAAGTGGTGGAGCCCCTTAAGGATTTATACAAAGACGAGGTTCGGCGGCTGGGAGAGGAAATGGGGCTTCCCAAGGAATTGGTTTGGCGCCATCCCTTCCCCGGGCCGGGGTTGTCCATCAATGTCTTGTGCGCCCAGGGAGATGAAACCTTTCCGGAAAACGAAGAGGCCCTTCCCCATTTGAATATGTTGTTGGAGGGATCTCCCTACCAGGGGGTGCTGCTGCCGGTGCGGTCGGTGGGGGTGCAGGGAGACAACCGCACGTATACTCCCCCGGCGGTGCTTACTGGCCCGGCAGACTGGGTAGCCTTGGAGCAAACCGCAACTCACATCACAAATGACATCCGCCGGGTGAACCGGGTGGTGTATTTGTTGGCTCCCCAAGCGTTGCCCCCATTGGTTCCCCGGAAGGTTTTTTGCACCAAGGACCGGCTGGACCTGCTGCGCCAAGCCGATCACATGGCCACCAAGGCCCTGCAAGACAACGGGTTGATGGGGGAAATCTTTCAGTTGTTGGTGATTTTGCTGCCCCTGGGGCAGCCCGGCGGGAACGGTGGAGAGTGCGTGGTACTGCGCCCGGTGGTGTCAGAGGATGTGATGACCGCCCGGTTTGCCCGCCTGCCCTGGCCGCTGGTTCATCGCTTGGCGGGGGAGATCATGACATTGCCCGGCGTTCAGGCGGTGTTTTACGATGTGTCTCACAAGCCCCCAGCGACCTTTGGCTGGGAATAAAACGGTTGGAGAGCTCGTAATCTATGTTTTCCTGTTTTCCCATCCCCTATCCCCCCTGTTCCTGTTCACGATAAAAACCCTGGTTATGCTGCGGTTTCGGTTGGGGCACCCCGGGAAGGATTTACCAGCCCGGCTCGCCTTCCACCAGAATTTTCCCCTTGCGCACCCGCACGTAGTTCGACTGCACCACCCGGTGGTCCACGATTTGCCCCTTCTCTTTGTCATCGTGCAGCAGCAGGCTTCCGTCTTCCAGCAGCATCAGGTGGGTGCCCTCTGGGCTGGCTTTCACCTTGAACATTTGACTGCCGAAATCGGGCAGGCGCGGGGGGCGGACGCCCGCCGGGGCCGCCGACTGGGGGGTGCGGATCAGGCGCACAAAGCGTTCGTGGCCTTCGCCCACCGATTCGGTGGAAATATTGAACGCCTTGGCAGTTTCATGGGCCTGGTGCCGCAGGTAGGAGTTCATGGGTTCCAGGTCCATCTGGACCTCTCCCGACGACAAAAAGGCGTGCATTCGGCGCTCCAGGGCCTTCAGGGCTTCCTGTCCATCGTCTTTTTCACGGCGGGGGCCCCGATCACGGCCTTCGCCCCGTCCTCCCCGGTGTTCTCTGCGGCCGTCTCCCCGGCTTTCCCCCCTGGGTGTGCGGAACCGCCCGCCGTCTCTGTCCCCTCTTCCGTTGGAATCGCTCATGTCTGGTACTTCCCTTCTGTGTTGGTGAAAATTTATTTTGGTGATCATCCGTGACGGATTTACCCCTTCCTATAGACCAGTGCCCTGTTTCCGACCCCTGGTTGAAAACAATCCTATTCTTCCAAGCCGCGGGATGCAACAGGCAGGATAGGGGCGCCTAGCATTCCAAAGTGGAAACCAAGCTGGAAAACACGGTTATTTGCCCAGGAAATTCAGCATCTCTTTCACCGAGGTGAACTTCATCCGGGGGCGGCCCTGGGCGGCGCCCCGGCGGGTTTCTTCTTGGTCTAGTTTCTGCCATTCGGGGTAGGAAACCGTTTGCACCCCTTTCTTTTGCAGCCCTTCCAGCAGCCGGTCCGGGGTCCCCTGAAAACCTGGGGGCAGGGGCAGGTTTGGCAGGTCTTCCAGCATGGCTTTCACGGTTTCTACCGCGCAGGCCTTGTTGGTGCCGATGACCCCGCTGGGCCCCCGTTTGATCCATCCGGCGGTGTACAGCCTGGGCAGGGCGCCATCGGTTCCGGCGACCCGGCCCCCCTGGTTCGGGATCACTCCTTTGCGGTCATCGAAGGGCACCCCGGGCAAGCCGATTCCCTTATAACCAATGGAGCGGAACACCATGTCGACCGGCAGGGTTTCGGTTTGGCCGGTACCTTGGGCACTCAGGCCGCCACGGCCATCTTTGACCAATTGGTTTTTCTCCAGGGTTAGGCCTTCCACCCGGCTGCCCCCGGTGATGGCCGTGGGAGATACCAGGAACCGAATGTGAATGCGGCGAGGAGCTCCCGTGCGGGGCTTGGCGGCAATTTCATTCAGAATGTCTACGTTGCGCTTGTGAACAGGGTTGTCGGCGGCGGCCAAGAATTCTTGGGAGCCTGGATCCAAGGCCAATTCTTCCGGGTGCAGATGAATCTCTACCCCTGGTAGTTCTCCCAGTTCACGAATTTCGGGGTTGGTGAAGGCGGCCTGGGCTGGCCCCCTGCGGCCCAGCAGCCAAATGTCGGTGACTTTGCTGTGGGCCAGGGCTTCCAGGGCGGCATCGGCGATGTCGGTTTTTTTGAGTTCTTCCAGGGGGGCGGCCAACATGCGCACCACGTCCATGGCCACGTTTCCATTGCCCACCACCGCCACCCGTGGATGGTTGAGGGGGAAGGTAAGATGAGAGTAGGCCGGGTGACCGTTGTACCAGGCCACAAAGTCGGTGGCAGGTTCGCTGCCAGGAAGGTCTTCCCCTGGAATGCCCATGCGGCGGTCGGTTTGGGCCCCCGTGCTGAACAACACCATGTGGTAATGGGCCAGCAGGTCTTCCAACGAAAGGTCTTTTCCAAAGGAGACATTCCCCACAAAGCGGAATCCCGGTCGGGCCGCGGTTTTGTCGTATACCTTGGTCACTGTTTTGATTTTTTGGTGATCTGGTGCTACCCCCCCCCGCACCAGCCCAAAGGGGGTGGGCAGTTGATCAAACAGATCGACCCTGGCCGAAACGCCGGTTTGCTTCAGCAGTTCTTCCGCTGCGTAAAAACCAGACGGGCCGGCTCCCACCACAGCCACCAGCAGGGGATGTTCTGTTGATCCAGGGGAAGGCATGGGCTCTCCAAAAAAAGATAGGTTTTCAAGTTGTCGAGAAAGAATCTCCCAAAGGGTATTCCGGCGGGAAAAAAAAGGCCAGCCTTGGGGGTTCATTCGCTCAATGCTCGTTTAAAAATCGGGCGATGGCCTCTGCCCCGCGGTCATAGGCGCCAGGCTTGCCCAGAACCGTTGTTACCTGAGCCAGATTCTTTTTCATGGCGGCCTGGGCCGTTGGCGATTGGGCCAGGGCCAAGAAGGTATCGGCCAGGGTGAGGGGGTTCACAGCCTGCTGCAACCGCTCTGGAACGATTTCACGGCCTGCCAAAATATTGACCATGGACACATGGGGAAGTTTCACCACCCGGCGGGCGATTTGGTAGGTGAGGGGAGACAGCTTGTAAAACACCACCATGGGGATGCCTGCCAGGGCGGTTTGCAGGGCGGCGGTGCCGCTGGCCACCAAGGCCAGTTGGGCCAGTTTCAACAGAGGAAGGAACCCGCCCTCCAGCACCTGAACGATCACCCCCGCTTGGCGGATTTGTTCTTCCACCCGTGTTCGATTGAGCCCTGGGGCCAGGGGCATCACCCAGCGGGCCTGAAACCCTCGTTGACCCATTTCTTTCACAGCGCCAAGCAGGGGTGCCAAGTGGCGTTCTAGCTCGCTGGCCCGGCTGCCCGGCATCAGGGCCACCAGGGGCAGGCTGGGGGACCCCTTTAACCCCGCCAACAGTTGGGATACTTTCTCGGGGGGGGCTTCTTGCCCCACCAGGGGGTGGCCCACAAATTCAGCATTGACCCCGGATTTCCGGTACAGGTCTTCCTCGAAAGGGAACAAAACGATCAACTTGGAGACACTGCGGGCGATGGTTTGAATACGCCCAGACCGCCAAGCCCACACCTGGGGGCTGGAATAGTGAATCACGGGAATAGACCGTTTGGCGGCGGCTTGGGCCAGTTTCAGGTTAAAACCGGGGTAATCAATGGTCAGCAGGGCATCGGGGCGGTCTTCGTCCATTCGCCGCTCCAAATCCCATAAAATTCGGTACAGGCGGGGCAAATGGCGCAGAACCTCTACCAGCCCGTGAACCTGCAGGGATTGAAAAGAATGGAGGGGTGAAAGCCCCTGGGCCGTCATGCGGGGGCCGCCAATTCCGCTGACTTGCAGCCCAGGAATTCGACTGTACAGCCCCGCCAGCAGGGCTCCTCCATGTTGGTCGCCGGAGGGTTCTCCTGCGATGGCGAGGAGTTTCATAGGAAGGGGTTAAGGAATTTCACGGCGGTTGGGTTCGCCGATGACCTCGTGATGCGAGCGCATTTCGGCTTCAACCTCTCGCTCCCATTTTTCTTCCCGCAGGCTTTTGGCCCGGGCGTGGAAAGAGGCGCCTTTTTGGGCGTCTCCCAGGCCGTCATACACCCGGCCCAGGTGTTCAAAGGCCTTGTCGTTGCGCGGATCAATCGCCAGCACTTTTTCCAGCACTTCCCGGGCTTCGTTCCATTTTTTTTGGCTTTCCAGGGTGCGGGCCTGTTCCATCCAGCCGTTGATTTGTTCCAGTTCTTTCACGGGCACGTCCATGTTCACTCCTCCTTCAATGGGTTTTCAAGGGCCAATGGAACCCTGTTTACATATGGTCTTTGTTTAAAACGAATATACGAATAACGATCGTTTTATCTTTCTTTTTTTCTTCTATTTTCTTTTCCCGGTCTGGCAATGATCTTTCTCTTACTATAATCTCACCCCCCATTTAAGCGCAATGAGAGGAAAACCCCAAACTACTTGCCGGGCTTTGCTGGAGAGGGTTTGGTGGGTTTTGGTGGAGCCTCTAGCCGTTTGTGTTCCCTTTCCAGCCAATCCCCCAGCCGTTTCTGATCGAGTTCACCCAGGTGATATCGTTTTTCGGTGATGAGGGAAGCTAAAAACGGGTCCACGAAGGTATAAAAATGGTTTCGCCAGTCGGGAATGGCCGTCAGGGTGAGCGGATAGTGGATCGCTCCCACCCCGATTTGGGGACGAAACCGGGCTTGATCGCTCAAATGACCGGGGGCGATGAAGTATAGTTCTAGACCCACGGTGTTGGTGGGAACTTCTACCCGGTAACGACCGTCTTCATCGGGCCAAATAATATCTGCTATGGGGGCAGTCACCTTCTCACCGGCTTCCAGGTTTCCGCCAGTGCGGCTGGTCTCCTGTGCGTCCTCCAAGTTGACGAACCGGTATTGCTGATAGATGGCGACGATGAGCGTTTCCCCCTGGTCGGGGAGGGTTCCCCCCACGGTCAGCGTGCCATCTACCTGGGTGGTGGAGAAGCCAGCATCAAAGGTTGCGTTGTTGGGCAGACAACCACTCAGCCCAACCAGCAACACCCCAACCCAGGCCGCGCGAATACGGGCAGACAAGCCCTTAGACTTCGTCTTCATCCTCATCCTGGTTGGCGCCTTGCCCCAGGGCAGCTTGGGTGGTGTCGACTTGGTATTCCAGTTTAATCATTCCCCGGGAAATTTCCTCCAGGGCCAAGTAGGTATCGCTGTGAAACGCGTGAAACAAAGGGTCGGCTCCCTTGTGCAGGTCTTTGGCCCGGCGGGTGGCCATCAACACCTTTTCAAACATGGTGCTCTTAAAATCTTTTGGAAATTCTTCAACCAGGTCCAGGTAACTCATGGGGTTCCGTGTTTAGGGGTGGAATGGATGAAAGTATTTATAGAGTCATTGTGTTATGGGATGTTGTCCAGGGTGGCTTGGGCCTGATCTTTCAAGGCCGAACCTTTTTCCTGCTGGGTCACCATCAGCAGGTGTTCTCGGGCCTGGGCCGTGTTTCCAGAAGCCAATTCAAGCTGGCCCAATTGAAAATGCTTCAGGTCCTGATAGCCATCGGGGATTTTTTCCAGCAAATCCTTTGCCCCAGAAAAATCCTTTTTATCGATCAACATGGAGGCCAATCCGGACAGGGCTTGGGCCAGCAAGTCATCGTTGGTTTGGCCGTGGTCAATGACCTGACGGTAAGCGGCTTCCATGTCTTTTAGGTTGTTTTCTTCCCTGGCCAACCGGCCCAGGTACATCCAGGCATAGGGGGTCAGGGCGGCTCTGGGGTGGTTTTCCACAAAAGCCTGGAAAGCCCCTTTGGATAACCGGGCCCGTTCCTCTTGGGAAAGCTGAATGCCATAATAGATATTCTCTGCGTCAAAGAATTCTTTGGCCTGCTCTTCCGACCAATGTTGGCTGGTGATCTTCCAACCCACCGCACCGGCCACCAACAACAACAAGCCCGTAGAGCCAGCGAGAAACCGGGTGCGATGGCGATGTACAAAGTCCATTCCCCTAAGCACCCAATCAATCAGCGGATCGTTTTTAAGAAAATCTTTGGTGAGTTTTTCCGGGGCGTGTTTAGACATGAAATGTGGGATATATGAAGAGGTGGAGCCTGGCCGCCGGAAGGGGGAAATTCCCTGGTTTTTCCGGGCATTCTTTTCAAACGTGAACGGGCCGGTTATAAGTATCAAATGATAATCCAATCCAACACCTTAGGCAATCCTTCCTTGAAAGACGGCATGAACCACAACAAACACCCCAATGCCATCGTTCATCGGTTCGATGCGCCCTTTCAATTTAATGTTCCCTACCAGGGAAAACCGGAAATTATTCCAGAACTATTTGTGGCCTATGAAACCTGGGGAGACCCCTCTCACCCTGCGATTTTGATTTGCCATGCCCTGACCGGGAATACCCACGCCACCGACCTGGAATATCCCGACGACTGGCGCCGCTCTTGGTGGCCAGCCATGGCGGGCCCCGGACGGGCCATAGACACCGATAAATATTATGTTATTTGCATCAATATGTTGGGTGGGTGCGGGGGCTCTAGCGGCCCAGCCACCATCAACCGAGAAACCGGAAAGCCCTATGGACTCACCTTCCCCATTGTGGAGGTGGAGGACATGGTTCGAGCTCAAAAAATTCTGCTGGATGCCCTGGGGGTCAAGAAACTTTACGCGGTCATCGGGGGAAGCATGGGAGGGTTTCAGGCCTTGGTGTGGGCCATTGAGTATCCGGATTTTGTGGAACGGGTGATTCCCGTGGCTTCCTCGGCTTATTCCAATCAGTTCATGATCATGACCAACCGGGTGCAAATTGATGCCGTGCAGACCGATCTAAACTATAAAGACGGCCATTATCACCAGGGGCCGCCGCCTTCCACCGGTTTGCGCATTGCCCGCATGTTGGGGCACACCACCTTTATCTCTCCCATCACCATGGAGAAAAAATTCACCAAGTATCATCAAAGCCAACGTGAGCCCTTTGCCGACGACAAATTCCATCGGCGGTTTTTTCACGAAGCGGAAAACTATCTCCACGCCGTCACAGAGTCGTTCATCAGCGATTTCGACGCCAATTCCATGGTGTATCTGTTGCAAACCTGGAATCACTTTGACCTTGCCATTCGCCATGGTTCCCTGGCCAAGGCTATGGAGAGGGTGAAAGCCAAAATGATGGTGGTTTCGGCCACGGGTGACAATCTCTTCCCCCCCTATTTGTCGGAAGACCTGGTGAAGGCCATGCAGGTGAACGGTCTCCCGGTGAAATACCTGTGTTTGGAAGAAGAATACGGGCATGATTTTTTTCTCAAACCGGAAATCATCCAAAAGAAACTCACCGATCCCATTCGGGGCTTTTTGGAGGAGACATGAGCCAGATCCCTGGGGATGGGGCCATGATGGCCTTGGCGCTCAGGGCCGGGGAGGCGGTTAAGGGGCGTACTGGAGATAACCCCTGGGTGGGATGCGTGGTGTCGCGGGGGGATTCCGTGGTGGCGTTGGGGGCGACCCATCCTCCTGGGGGGGCCCACGCCGAGGTGGAGGCCATCACCTTGGCCGATCAAGCGGGGGTGAATTGGGCCGAATGCACCCTGTATGTCACCGTTGAACCCTGTACATTCCATGGGCGGACGCCCCCCTGCGTGGATTTGGTGCTGGAAAAAAAACCTAGCCGGGTGGTGGTGGGGATTTTGGACCCTCACCCCAGGGTCAAAGGCCAGGGTGTGGCCCGGCTGCGCCAAGCAGGAATACCCGTGGAGCTAGGTGTGTTGGAAAAAGAAGTGACAGACAGCCTAGCCGATTGGCTGGCGGGTTATATCAAATAGATAGGGGATCAGAAAAACGGTTGGGCCAGATCCAGGCAGAAATATCTGCCAAGTCAGGGCTTTTGCACCGAGATTGGGGCGTGGGGGGGATGCCTCAAGATAAATTGAGACCTTTACATCACGCGGGTTTTTGCCGTGAATGAAGGGGGAATGGGGGGCGAAGCCCCAATACGAGTTAAATTCCGGGTGGCTGCTGGGGGCCAAAGCGCAACAAGATATCCCGCAGGGTGGATTCCAACTTGAGGGGAGAGAACCGAGGATCGGCATGGCCTCTCACCCATAGACGCCAGTGCCGACTGCCCCCAGGGCGGACGCCACCAGTGAAGGGTTTACGTGAAGATAGGATGGTCATGTTGGGGCCATGGATGAAGAGGAATCAAGCTGACTGGAGGGGAAGGAGCAAAGACCATGCCCGGCACCTAACGGGCAGGGCTGAGAGGTCTATCAGTGGTCGTGGAGGTTATTTGGCGGGAGCCAAACAAGCCGGTCCCTCATGGGCCGGGTGATTCACGTAGGTAGATACCTTAATTTTGACCAATGCATCCTCTGGTGAGGGAACAAGCAATTCCGCCGCGTGGGTCCAGGCCCCGGGGGAGTGATCCAACCAAGCGGCAAAACGTTCCCTTGGGATGAGTACCGGCATCCGGTCGTGGATGGGTTTCAAGGTTTTGTTGGCCTGGGTGGTGACAATGGCGCAGGTTTCCATCTCGCTGCCGTCTGGCCCCAGCCAATGTTCCCACAGCCCGGCCATGGCCAGGGGGGTGCCCCTGTTACCAGAAAAATAATAGGGCTGACGGCCTTTGCCTTCATGGGCCCATTCATAAAAACCGCTGGCGGGGATGAGGCAGCGGTGATGGCGGTAGGCGTTTTTAAAGGCGGGCTTCACTGCTACCGTTTCTCCCCTAGCGTTGATCATGTGTTGGCCCATGGCGGGGTCTTTGGCCCAGGAGGGTACCAGCCCCCAACGCAACAGGGCGAACCTGGGGCTTCCGTGCTCTACCCGAACGGCCAGCAGAGGCTGACTGGGGGCAATGTTATACCGAAGGGGCAGCGCCAGGCCTGGAGCCAATGGAATTTCTCCAGCCCCGAACCAGCGAGCCAAATCCTCTGCTGAATGAGTGAGGGCGAAACGACCGCACATGGAAAGCACCAAAGAAAGGAAGCTCGTTGACGGATTGACCGGAGATATTTCCAGATAAGGTATGTTGGTCTAACTCTGCTTTTATTCCTACGCCTGTATTGCACGTCTTTCAATCCCAAGACTTGGCCAAAAATGGGGAAGGCAAGATAGAATAACAGGCAGGGAATCAAGTTTAGACCTATGCATAAGCCGGGTTTTTGCTGTGAAAAGGGAGCAGGGGGGATGGGACAAAATAGGTACGCAGAGATATCAAACTAACATATTCACCCTCACATAAATGTTCACCCACTCAACCAGGATTCCCATGTATGATCTGATGCTGCCCCTCCATATTGTGCTGATTTCTCTGATGTTGCTGCTCTTAAACGTGGAAACAACCGCTCAGGTGATGGCGTCTTCTGGGGTGCCCATGAACACGCGTTTTTGGCGGCGTTTGCACATGATGGGATACCACACTTTGATGGTGGCCGTGGTGGCCACGGGGATTCTGCTGGCCATGGAAACGGGAGACCTGAAGAAGGGGGGATGGCTTCACACCAAGCTGGGGGTGTTTTTGGTGCTGCTGGCCCTGGGGAGCATGGTGGGGCGCCGCTGGAAACGACCCATGACGCCCAAGGACAAACCGATGTTGTTTTTGATGGACGTGGCGGTGGTGATGCTATCGCTGGCGCTGGTGTATTTGGCCATGAACAAGCCCTTTTAATGCCATGCGCTGCTTTGTGGCGTTTGAACTCACCGATTCCGCCCGTGAGGAAATCTTTTCCCGGATGGATCGGTTGCGCCAAGTAGCGGAGGAGGTGCTCGGCGCCGATGGGATTCATCGAGAATGGCGTCCGGTAAGGCGAGAAAACGGGCATGTGACACTGTTGTTCTTCCCAGGGTTAACGGCACCCCAGCGGCATGCCGTGTGGAAACAGGTAGAAGAATCTGTTCGACAGGGGGTTTGGCGGGGCTTAACGTTTTCTTGGCGGGGATTTTCGCTGTGGCCATCGGCTCGCAGACCGAACCTGATCTGTCTGGAGGCCGACCCATACCCCTTAGAGGAGCGCTGGCCTTTGACCCAATGGGTTTCTCAACCCCCATTTTGTGGGCCAGATGGCCTTCCCCTGGCCGATGTCCGGCACCTGAACCCGTTTCGACCCCATATCACCCTGGTGCGCTTTCGCGGCCAGGGCGGCAGGAATGTTGCGGCTGTGTGGCCAGAATGGATGGCCCGTATTCCTCCCCTGGACCCCGTCCGCATTGCCGTGGATAGGGTGGCCATGATGTTATCGGACCTTACCCCCGACAAACCCGCCTATACCCGAGAATATTCGATGTCGATGGTAGGGGATGAATAGTTATCGGTGTTGTTTGCAGCGTTCCCAGGCTGATTCAATTTGTTTGCGGGCGGAATGAACGAAGGCTTTGCTCTTGTCGAAACGTTTTTCTAATTGAGCCGCCTGTTTATGCACCTGTTCTGGCGCGGGGGAGCCAGTGTGCGTTCGCCATGACACCACCCGGGCGGGATCGGCCAACTGGCTCACGATGTGTTCAGCTTGTTGAATTTTATCGGGTTCCGCGCCGGATTCGGCCATGGCTTGGCGGGCGGCTTGGGGGGTGATCACCCCGGCGTTTCCGGACAATCTCACCGCCGTGGCGGCGATGTTGTATCCCAGGCGAAACGGTAGGTTCAATTCCCTGGCGGCCAGGTCGGCAAAGTCGGCGGCGGCCAAAAACCCACTGTTCAGGTGGGCGGCCATTTCTTCTTTGTTCACCCTCAGGGTGTTTATTGCCCCACGAAAGACTGTGGGGGCGTCTCGGCATTCCCTCACCACATCCAGCAGGGCGTATTTGGTTTGCTGGGTGTCTCGGTTATAGCCGCTCATGGTGCCCTTGGGGCCGGCCAGCAGCCCGGCTGCGGCTCCGATGACCCAGGCGGTTTTTCCTCGGATCACTTCGGCGAAGTCGGGGTTGCGTTTCTGGGGCATGATGGAAGATCCGGTGACGTAGGCGTCATCCAGCCGCACCATGTTCCAATAGGGGTGGGCCAACAGCATCAGATCCTGGGCAGCCACCGAAAGGTGATTCATCATCTGGGCGTATAGGGATGCCACTTCGTACTCCAATTCTCCCCGACTGGTCACGGCATCAAGGGTGTTTTCTTCAACGCCGTCAAACCCTAGCAATTCGGCGGTCAATTCTCGGTGGATGGGCCAGGATGTCCCAAACGAAGCCGCGGCCCCCAGGGGCGACCGGTTCAACCGGTGGAATAATCCTTCCGCCCGGTTCAGGTCACGGGTGAGGGCCTGGGCCCATCCGCACAGCCAATGACCCCAGGTGGTCATCATCCCTGGCTGGGTGTGGGTGAACCCCGGCATCCAGGTTTCGGCGTGGGCCACGGCCTGGGTCAGTATTTCCCTTCCCAAGGCGTCTACGTTTTCCATGAATATTAAAACTTCTCTTCTCATCAACAGACGAAGATCGGTGGCCACTTGGTCGTTGCGGCTGCGGCCGGTGTGCATGCGTCCGCCGGCTTCCTCCCCCATGCGTTCGGTAACGAAATGCTCCACGTTGACATGAACATCCTCTTTGGCCGGGTCCAAGGTGAATTTCCCGCTGATCCATTCTTGTTCTAACATCTCCAAACCCTCAAATATTTTTTCCGCCAGGGCTGGCTCAAGAATGCCCTGGGTTTTGAGCATCACGGTATGGGCCCGGTTGGTCCATAGGTCATCCAGCAATAACTCGGAATCAGCCATGGGTAAGCTTGCCACGTCTCTGCCTGCCGAAAACCGGATCATGGCCTGGTCGGGCTTGGTTTCCAAGTGATTGCCCCAGATGGTTGACTTGTGTTTTGGCATGGGCGGTTTTGGTGAGCGAAGAAACACAGAGGGAGAGGGTGAAATAATTCTAACTAAGTTCCAGAATGCTCTAATTTTTCGGCGGATTGGAGAAAAAAGAAAAATGTGGATTGCAAAATGGAATACACCGGAACAGCCAGCAGGGCCCCCACCATGCCCCCCGCGTGCTCTCCCACCAACAATGCCAGCACAATCAACGCGGGGTGAATTTTAGCGGTATCACCCATGATTTTGGGGTTGAAAAAATTCCCCTCCAGAAAGTGTATCCCCAAAATCCAGCCGATCATTAGGAGTGCGCTGGAAAGAGAATGGGTAAGCGCCAACACCACGATGGGTATGGAGGAAATGAGCACGCCAAACACCGGAATGACCGAACAAAGGGTGGCAATGATGGACAAAGTGAAGGCAAAGGGAATGGACAACAAGAACAAACCAACACCCGTCAAAGCTCCATTCAACAGGGCGATAATAATTTGCCCCCGCACCACGCCGCTCAGCCCTTCGTCCATTCCTTTTAACCAGTTCCAGTAGTCGTTGTGGTAGGCGGCAGGAAGGAGATTTTGAATGAACAGGTTGATGCGTTTGGGGTTCACCAAGATGAACGCTGCAATCATCATCACCATAAAGGTGTTGAAAACGATGGAAGCCACGGAAGCGACTTGTCGCCGAGCCATATCGGCCCATTGAATCATGTTGGTGCCCAGGGCCCCTTTCAGCCGCTGCAATGGAGAAACGGATGGGTCTTTTTCTGGTTTCTCGGCAGAGGTTCCGGCTTTGCGGCGTTGTGGCGAGGCGACCCAACCTTCCCCCTGGGGGCGAATTTGGAAAGTATAATTCTCCAGCAGGGGACTCCAGGGAGATGGAGGAGGGGTAACCGTATCGACCGTTTGTTCGGTTTGGGCTTGCCCGTCCATCGGGGCCTTCAGGGGTGGGGCGGGGGATTCCGGCTCTTCTGGAGCAAAGGGTTTCAGCCAATCCTGAAGCGTGTTGTCGAGGGGAACGAGGTAGTTTTTTTCTAACGACACCAAAAGGCTGGGCATGTCTTTTAACAGGTGGTTAAATTCTTTTCCCAGGGCGGGGCCCATCAGGCGTCCACTCAACCCAAGAACCAGTAAAAATACAGCATATAGAATTAATATCGAGGTTCCCCTCCCCAGGTGAAAGCGACCAATCTGCCAATGGCTCATGCGGCGCACCAGCGGGGCCAGAACATAGGCAAATAAAGAAGCCAACAAAAACAACACCATTACCTGTCCTACCCAGAGGAGCAGGGAAACCAAGACGAAAATCAGCAGAAATATCAGCCCCAAACGAAGAGGATGAATGGTTTGGAGAGGATTCACAGGTTCACGGGCGTGGGTTTGCGGATCAACAGCAAGGCCATGAACACTACCCCTACCATCATGGCGCTTCCAAGCCAATAGGGCCCCCGCATCGAAACCTGAGCAAACAGACTCATGCCGATGGCAGGGCCCAATATTCTAGCCAGAGCGCTGACCGATTGCCCCAGGCCCAACACCAACCCTTGGTTCTCTGAGGGAGCGGAGCGGGACAGCAGGGAAAACAACGAGGGTTGGGCCAGTCCCATTCCTACCCCAATCAACCCTAACCCGATCAACACCCAGGACAGATCTTCCGCCAGGGCCATGGCCAACAACCCGGCCCCTAATACCAATCCCGAGCTAAGAACCACCCGGGCCTCTCCTAGGCGTGCCACCAAGGGCCGGGTAAACCCGCCCTGCATGACCACCACCACCAGCCCAGTGTAAGCGAACAGAATCCCGATATCTCGCGGGACGAGGTCGAATCGTTTGACCCCAAATAACGCAAAGGAGGATTCCATTTGAGAAAAGGCCATGGTGACCAAAAGCATGGACGTCAGGATTGGCCAGGTGGTTGGGGTTTGGCTTAGGGTTGCCAGACGGTTGGGGCGGGGTCCTGTGGCACCACGCTTTTCAGGGGGGTGAGATTCTCCCAGCCACATCCATGCCCCCACCAAGTTACCCAGACACAATACCGCGCCCACGTATCCGGCCAAACCCAGGCCATAGGCCTCTAAGATGGGGGAATGGGTGACCAGTGAGCCTAGGGCCGGGCCCACCACAAAACCCAACCCGATGGCGGCCCCCACAATGCCCATGCCCCGGGCACGGTTTTCCGGGGTGGTCAGGTCGGCCACGTAGGCTTGCGAAGTGGTGATGTTGGCACCCAGGGCACCCGCCACCATTCGAGAGCCCAGCAGCACAGCCAGCGTCCCCTCCGGGGTAGAAGCCAAGTATTCCGCCGAGCCGTAGGCCAGATAAGACAGCGTTGAGCCAGCCAGACTGAACAAAATAACGGGCCGCCGACCAAACCGGTCGGAAACCCCCCCCCAAAAGGGGTTCATCAAAAACTGCATCAGGGAATAAATGCTGAAAAGCAACCCCACAAACAGGGGGGTGGCCCCCAGTTTGTCGGCATAGAGAGGAAGCAGGGGGAGAATCAGCCCGAACCCGATCAGGTCCATGGCCACGATCACGAACACCACACCCAAGGATCTTTTTCTCACGGGTTATTTCACCTTGGGGGGGAACCAACGGGTAAGTTGCAGCACGGTGGGGCTGGCCACGCAAATGGAAGAATAGGTTCCAGCCGTGATCCCCACCAGCAGGGCAAAGGCAAAGTCGTGGATAATTTCACCACCCCAAAGAAACAGAGCCAGCACCGCCAGCAGGGTGGTGCCAGAGGTGATAATGGTGCGGCTGAGGGTTTCGTTGATGCTTTTGTTGAATGCCTCCGGCAGCGGGGTTTTGGTGGATCGCCGAAGGTTGTCACGAATACGGTCCATGATCACGATGGTATCGTTGATGGAATACCCCCCCACGGTGAGAATGGCCGCCAAAACGGTAATCGTCATTTCTTTTTGGGTAAAGGCAAACACCCCAACCACGAACAACACATCGTGGGTAAGGGCAATAATGGCCCCTACCCCATAGCGCCATTCAAACCGGAACGCCACATACCCCATGATGAGAATCAGAGAAAGCACCACCGCCTTGATGGCCGACCATTTGAGCTCGTCTCCTACCTTGGGACCCACCGATTCCACCCGGCGGATGGTCAGCGCGCCAAAGGCTGATTTTAATGTGTTTTCAACCTTCTGGCTAACCGTGGTGGCGGCGGGGGTCTCAGCAGATTCCCCAGCGGCCTGGGGGGCGGCAGAAATGTTTTCATCGTTGCTGCTCGACAAAGAAACCAGAAACTCGTTGTCAGCCTCTTGGCCCAGGGCTTGAAGGGAGAAGGAGTCAAAGCCCGCTTGGGTTAGGCTTGCACGGATGGCCGAGATGTCTTGGCGCTGATCAAATTTCACTTGAACCACCGTGCCGCCTCGGAAATCGATTCCATAATTTAGCCCTGCGTAGGCCCAGTAGAACAGGCCCAGCAAAACCGCCACGTAGGTGGTGATTTGGGCGATGGGGGCAAACCCCATGAAGTTTATGTTGGTATCATTCTTAATGAACCGCATGGCTACCGTGAATGGGTGGTGGATGAAGGATTAGATGCTGATTTTTTCCAAATGGGGCCGCCGCAGCCAGAACAACTCAAACAAAAACCGGGTCACCACAATGGCCGTGAACATGCTGATAAGAATACCCGCCGACAAGGTGACTGCGAATCCTTTGATGGGGCCGGTTCCGTAGGCCAGCAGGGTAAAGGCCGCGAACAACGTAGTGAGGTTGGAATCGAAGATGGTCCAGAACGCTTTTTGGAAACCCAGCTCAACCGATTTTCGGGGGTTGCCTGAAATGGCCAGTTCCTCCCGGATACGCTCGAAGATAAGCACGTTGGCATCCACCGCCATACCTACGGTTAAGGCCAACCCGGCAATGCCAGGCAGGGTAAGGGTGCCCCTGAACAGACTTAGGGTGGCAATGATCATCATGATGTTCAATATCAGGGCCAGGGTGGCGAACAGACCGGATACGTTGTAATACACCAGCATGAACAGGATGACCAAAATAGCCCCCACAGAAGCCCCCAGCAGACCTTGGCGAATGGAATCTTCGCCCAGGGTGGCCCCCACCGTGCGCTCTTCCCGGATGTGAATGGGGGCGGGAAGAGACCCGGAACGCAGGGTAATGGCCAGTTCGCTGGCTTCAGCCATGCTAAATTGCCCGGTGATTCTGGCGGTTCCCCCGCCGATTTCCTCTTGGATTCTTGGGGCGGAACGGATTTTGTTGTCGAGCACAATGGCCAAAAATCGGTTCACATTGCTGCGGGTGACCTGGGCAAAACGATCTGTTCCGCGGCTGTCAAACGATATGGTGACGTGGGGCATGTTGTCCCGCGGGTCGATTTCTACCCGGGCGTCTCGAATGGTATCTCCTCCCATCACGGGGTGTTTTTGCACCACGTAGGGGATGGTGGTGATTAACTGTCCGGACACGGCATCGCGCTTTTCTTCAAACAGCACCATTTGGCGAGTGGGGTCGATGTTTCCCGGATTTACGTTTTCCTCCACCAGATAGAACTCCAGCAGGGCTTGGCTGCCAATCAACCGCTTGGCTGCATTAGGGTCCTTCAACCCCGGAAGTTGAATCAGGATGCTGTTTTCTCCCTGTTTTTGGATGGTGGGCTCGGCCACCCCAAAGGCATCCACCCGGTTACGGATGATTTCCAGGGCCTGGCTGACCGCTGACGTGCGGATGTGGGTCTCTTCATCCGCTTTAAATTCCAGGCGGGTCAGGTTTGGGCTGATCTCTTTGCGTTGAAACGAGAAGGTCAGGCTTTTCATCTTGTCTTTATCCCAGTCGACCTTTTCTCCGGCGGCTACTTCAATTTCCACGGTATTGCCCACTCGTTCCGCGCGGACCACATCCACCAATTCATCCAGCAGGGTGCTTTCCAGTTCGCTGGCGGTGAGTTCCAAAACTCGCCTGACGGCGGCATCGGTATCCACTTCCATGTCCAGGTACATTCCCCCTTGCAGGTCCAGCCCCAGGGCCAATTTGTTTTCTACTTTGCTGGGGTCTCCCCCCGGTTGGTAGGCCAGAATGGTGGGGTAAAGAGCCCAGCCGGTCAGGCCGACCACCGTCAAAATGGAAATTGCCTTGGTGCGGAGACGCATGGAGTCGTTGGGGGAATGTGTTTAAAGGGAATGGTTAAATATGTAATTCATGGAGTGAATGATGAGGGCTTACAAACGATCGGCCACCCGCTGGCGGTCCAGGGTGATCACCACCTTGGGAGAAATCTCCAACTCTATCTCGCTGTCGGTGATTTTTTGAATGGAACCGTGAATGCCCCCATCGGTTTTTACTTTGTCTCCCTTTTTCAGGGAGTCCAGCATTTCACGGTGAATTTTGGTGCGCTTTTGCTGGGGGAGAAACACGGCAAAATATAGCACAACAAAAATCATCAGCAGGGGAAACAAATTGTAAAAGAGAGAATACAAAGAGTTTCCTTGGGTTCCAGCGGCAGGAGGGGCCGCGGCATAGGCCGTGGAAGCAAAATCGAACGAGATGAAGTCAAACATGATCTCTTGCCTGGGAAAAATACCGGCGAACCGGTGAATGATGGAGGAAGGGCGGAACGCCCAGTTGAACCCATCATTTTTACCAGACCGGGGCTTGTTTGCCTAGGGGCTTCTTGGGGGAATTGAATTTATAGAGATGGGGGTACTTGGAGGTTGGGAGTTGGAGAGGAAGCCAGCAGGTTTTCTGGCTGGCAAATCATCAGGCTCCAAACACTGAACTTACCTGCCAACGGCATCACTTACACATTCAAGTTACATCCTTAGGGTCGTTGCCATGAAAAGGGGGGATGAAAAATATTCCCTCCAGAAAGTCATAAAAAAGACGGGTACTTGATTGAAGAACGAAATAAAAACCTGTTATCCCCTGATAAAATACCACTATATTAATAATTAAATGCTAATTGATAATATACCCCATGGGGGTATAATGGAGTTAATCAATTCGATGGGCTATTTCATCACGTTTCTGGGGCTTTCCATGGATACCCTATTTCCCGATCATGAATCTCAATTAACCCGGCTGAACCGGATTGAAGGACAGATCAAAGGTATCCGCCGGATGGTGGAAGACCGGCGGTATTGCGTGGATATCCTCTCCCAGATACGGGCGGTTACAGGGGCGCTTCGACAGATAGAACTTGGGGTGCTGGAGCGGCATATCCGCCATTGTGTGACCCAGGCGGCTCGTTCTGAAGATGAAAATGAATTGAAGGAAAAAACCGAAGAGATTCTTAAACTGATGGCCAGTTTGTAACTGGGGTGCGTTAGCACCCGAAAGGCGAGGTGCTTATGCACCCGAAAGGAAGGTCTTGATGGACACGAAAACCCAAACAACAGATCTTTTGCAGAACGAAACCCTGGGGATTACCGGAATGACTTGCGCATCCTGCGTGGCCACGATCCAACGAAAAGTGGGGAAGCTGGACGGTGTGACCCTGGCGGAAGTGAACTTGGCCACCGAGAAAATGCAGGTGGCGTTCGATCCCAGCCGTGTGAACCTGGACGTTATTCGGCAGACCGTGGAAAAAGCCGGATATGGAGTGACGGATCCAGCGGCAGACATTCGAGAGGTAACCATCCCCATTGCTGGAATGACCTGTGCTTCCTGCGTGGCCCGAATTGAAAAAGCCGTGGCTAAGGTGCCGGGAGTGGAAGGCGTAACGGTGAACCTGCTCACCGAGCAGGGGGTGGTGCGTTACCGGCCCAGGGAAACCCGCCTGTCGGCCATCAAACAAGCGGTGGCAAAGGCTGGGTACACGCCCCTAGACATTCAAGCCGACAATAAGCCCGATGCTCACCAAGAGCGGAAAGACCAAGAAAAGAAAGAACTGTTGGCACGGTTCATTACCGCGGCCATGTTTGCCATACCGCTGTTAATTGTGGCCATGGGGCATGCCTTTGGTTTGCATCTCCCCACGCTTATCTCGCCAGAAAGTTACCCTTTGGGGTTTGCTCTGGCCCAATTGGGCCTAACTCTGCCGGTGATTGCGGCTGGCTGGCCCCTGTATCGCACAGGGGTACGCAGTCTGTGGGGGTTGGCCCCCAACATGGATTCGTTGATTGCCTTGGGAACCGGGGCGGCGGTGTTGTACAGCCTGATGAACACCGGGCGGGTGCTGTTGGGGGACCCGACTGGCACCATGGAATTGTATTACGAGACCGCCGGGGTGATTCTGATGTTCATCTTGTTGGGAAAATACCTGGAAGCGGTGACCAAGGGCAGAACATCTCAGGCCATAAAAAAACTGATGGCCATTCAGCCCAAAACGGCGGTGGTGCTGCAAGACGGGAAAGAACAGCGGATGCCGGTGGAAGAGGTGGAGCCTGGGGACCGGTTACGGGTGCGGCCGGGAGAAACGATTCCTCTAGATGGCCAGGTGGCGGCCGGGGCCTCCAGCGTGGATGAGTCCATGCTCACCGGAGAATCTCTTCCGGTGGAGAAACGGGAGGGAGACCGGGTTACCGGTGGAAGCATGAATCAGAATGGGATGCTGGAGGTGGTGGTGGACCGGGTGGGGGCAGAAACCACACTGGCCCGCATTATTAAACTGGTGGAGGATGCCCAGGGGGGCAAGGCACCCATTGCCCGGTTGGCTGACCAAGTGTCTGGGGTGTTTGTTCCGGTCGTGATGGGGATTGCCCTGCTGGCGGGGGGGGCTTGGCTGTTCACGGGTCATGAGGTGTCTTTTTCCCTGGGAATCTTTATCGCCGTGTTGGTGATTGCCTGCCCCTGCGCCCTGGGATTGGCTACCCCCACGGCCATCATGGTGGGCACGGGCCGGGGGGCGGAGCTTGGGGTGCTGATCAAAGGGGGTGAAGCACTGGAGGCCCTGCGGAAGATTGACGTGGTGGTGTTCGACAAAACGGGAACCCTGACCAGGGGCAAACCCCAGGTCATGGATGTGAAATCCATTGGGCAATGGCCCGAAGAAGATTGGCTAGCCTGGGGGGCCAGTGCTGAGGTGGGGTCGGAACATTCTTTGGCGGCCGCCATTTCCGCCGAAGGCGCCCGCCGTGGTCTGCCGGTTCTTCCTGTGGAAGGCTTTCAAGCCATTCCTGGCAGGGGCCTTCATGCCAAGGTGAACGGGCACGACCTAGTGTTGGGAAATTTAACCTTGATGGCTGAACGGAGCCTATTGATCGAACCACCGACCCTAGCAGAAGAATGGCAAAACCAGGGGAAAACCGTGGTTTATCTGGCCGTGGACGGCCAATTGGCTGGCATGTTGTCCATCGCCGACCCCTTGCGGGAAGAAAGTGCCGGGGCCGTGGGGGCTTTGCACAAACTAGGGATTCGGGTGGCCATGCTCACCGGAGATCATCAGCGCACGGCCCGGGCCGTGGCGGCCCAGGTGGGCATTGACCAAGTCATTGCCGGGGTGCTGCCCGAGGGCAAGTCGGATGAAGTGCGGCGGCTGCAGGCCGAAGGGCTGCGGGTGGCCATGGTGGGCGATGGCATCAACGATGCCCCGGCCCTGGCGGCGGCGGATGTGGGCATTGCCGTGGGCAGTGGAACCGATGTCGCCATGGAATCGGCCCAAGTGGTCTTGATGCGGGGGTCCATTGCCGATGTACCCACGGCCATTCGCCTGGGACGGGCAGTGCTGGGCAACATCCGTCAGAATTTGTTTTGGGCCTTTGGGTATAACGTTTTAGGCATTCCCGTGGCGGCGGGGGTTTGGTATGCCTTTGGGGGGCCCTTGCTCAACCCCATGATGGCTGGGGCCGCCATGGCCTTCAGCTCGGTGTCGGTGGTGACGAACGCCTTGCGCTTAAAACGTTTCAAACCCATTTAACGCCTTACTTCTATTCGGAGGTAGATGATGCCGAAACAAATCCTCAGCATTGAAGGAATGACCTGCCATAACTGCGTGCGCCACACCACCGAAGCCCTGAAAGACCTAGAAGGGGTAAAGGTAGTGAAAGTGAGCCTGGAAGATAAGCAGGCCGAGATAGAGACCGATCATCCCATCTCGGAAGAACAACTGCGCCATGCGGTGGAAGAGGAGGCGGGGTACACGCTTGTATCCATTCGATAGTTGAATCCGCTGGGTTCGTTGCTTTTTAACGCTTGGAGGGATTATATAATGGGTGGCGGGAATCCTCGGGGTAGGGCCCGGGAGAGTTCACCGTCAAAGGCATTCTCAAGGTTCCCCCATGAATGTGAACCCTTTTCCCTCCAGGCTCCCATGAACACATCTTCATCTCGTTCTTCTCGTTCATCCCATTGGTTTCTCTTTGCGCTGGTGGTTGGATGTCTGATTGTCTTGGCCCCGGGGGCCAGGGCGGAAAAACCAACGGCGGCTAAACCCTCGGCAGCAAAACCGGCGGGAACCAATGATGCGTTGGAGGCTTTTGCTCTGGAAGATGGAAAGGCGGCATATAAAGCTACTCGCACCATCCGGGTTAACAATGGGGTGGTGGAGGAGCGGACCGAATATCAATCCTTGACGGGGGAAAAAATATTTACCTTGTCGGCGGATTACCGAGAGGACAACCTGGAGTTGGTGTCCTATCGCACCGAGGACTTGCGTTTAGGCCGGGTGGAAGAAGCCCGTTCCGAGGGGAAACAGTTGGTGCTGAAATTTCAAAAGAAAAAAGGGGCGGGACTAAAAACAGAATCCATCGACAAAGCTCCCCAACAAATTGTGGGTGGCCAGTTGGCCCCATTCATTAAGAAAAACTGGGACAGCTTGCTGGCGGGGAACACGCTGGAAGTCAACCTGATTGTGGCCAGCCGCTTGGAAACTCTGGTGTTTCGCATGAAATACATGGGGGAAGAAACCGTGGCTGGTCGTAAGGCGGCAGTTTTTCAGGTGGAACCTTCTTCTTGGATTATCCGGAAGTTGGTGAATCCCATGAAATACTACATCTCGAAAGATGAAGAACGAAAAATTTTGGAGTATCGCGGTCGTGGGTTGGTTCCCACCGCCGAGGGAGACAACCTGGATGTGAGGGTGGTGTATCATTAATCACACGTACACCCATCCGCATAAGGCGTTTTTCAGCGGTCTTATTCGGATGGGCCAAGTGGTGGACATTGTTATCATTGGTCTTCTTATGAGGGAAAATTAAATCCATTGTGATCGGAATAAGGCATAAAAGTTGAACTCAAATTAGAAACACAAAAGACCTTGAGATCAAACCGAGAATGAGGGATTGCTTGGCCGGAAGGAAAAACATAGAGCAATCAACATATCTTGTTCTGTGTCAAAGGGTTGTTTAGACGTCTCGGTTGATCACAGATATTTCCTAAGACTTTTCCCCTTCCAAGGATTGAAGGACGCCATGGTTTCCTCTTTACGAGCAGGCAAGAAAGTCCTTTGCCGTGGCATTTTTCTCACCACTTTGCTGGTTTTAATCCTCCCAGCTATGGGGTGGGGGCAGGACATCGCCCGGTCCTTTAACCTCAGTTTTGATGCCTACAAACCCAATTCAAACGAGTTGAAATATCACGGAACATATACCCTGTTGGAGGCCAAAGACCGCCTTCAAGAGCGGCAGGTGTATGTGTCACCCGAGGGGCGGTTGGTGCAGGTCACCGATACCTATTTCAACAAAAAAACCATGGTTCCTACTTGGTTCCGCAGCGAAAACCGTGAGCAAGGCTTTCTAGAAGAAGCCACGGTGGAGGGGAATCGGGTGAACTTTCTGTTTACTACTCCTTCTGATCCGCCGATTCGCCAGGCAATGGATTGGGAGAACAACAGTTTTTTTTACCCTAATTTAGTTCCCATTGTGATCGCCCATTGGGATGAATTAAAGGCCGGAAAGCCAGCCCAGTTTTCCATTTTTCTGGTGCCCTCCGGAAAGTTCATCGAGATGGAGTTGGTCAGCCAGGGATATTCCGTTCGGGGTGATGGAAAGCGGGTGCTGAGCATGGAAATGCACCCACGGTTTGTCGTCTATCGGGTGGTGATTGAAAGCCTGACCATCCATTTTTTGGATGAGGGGCAATTAACCTTGGCGGAATACACAGGCCTGTCGGCTGTGAAGGCGGAAAATAAAAAGCATCCTGGTACCCACATGGTGTTCAGCCAGCCGCGTTACCGTGTCATTCAAGCCATGAAGGAGGGGGAAGTTCACAGCCTCCCCCTGGCGATGGCGCCCATGGAGCGTATTCCCTTACTGGTCTTTCCCCCAAACTAATACTGAAATCAACCGATTAGTTCGGCCTCTCCTGATTGGGAGAGGCTTTGTTGTTTTAGGGGATTAGAGAGAGCCCCACCTTTTGAATCCCAGAAACATCCAACTGTGAAAGGAAGAAGGTCACCGATTGGGATTCACCGGGCGGGGGGGTTTGCAAAAACAAATCGGCCAGGGGAACCAATACGAAGGGCCGCTCTTTCCAACGGGGGTGGGGAAGGGTTAACCGCGGGGATGACATTTTGTGGTTGCCATGGAAAACCAAGTCTAGATCCAGGGTGCGCGGGCCGCAAGGCAAGGTTCTAACACGGCCGAGTTGTTGTTCAATGGCCAGCAGGCATTCCATCAGGGCGACTGGGGGCAGGGGTGTTTCCAGCCACAGGGCCCCATTGAGGAAATACGGCTGGGGAATATACCCCCAGGGGGGAGTGCGATATACCGCGCTAATTTTAACCAAATCCCCCAGGCGGGCCAATTCTTTGACTGCCAAGGGCAGATGATGTTCTGGCTGAATGTTTGACCCGAAGGCGATGGTGGCTATGCTCATGGGTTATCCTATCTTGTGTTTGGGATCGTTGAAAAATCCCGGGGGTTGCTTGTTCATCTGTTCTCCCTACAATATGCAAAAGTAGACCAAATCTTCCATCCGGATTCTTCCCGCCATGAAAACGATTTCACGGACCTGTAACTGGAAGCATAGATTATCCAGAATGACCCTGGGGGGCGTTCTGCTGCTTGCCAGCTTGGGGGCGGGGTGCCAGCCAGCCCCAAAACAGCTCGACCCCGATGGGATTCTGTTGTCCCGATTGGAAACCCGCCCCAAAAGTCGAAGTTTGGTTTTGGAAAACGGAATCAGCGTGTTGTTGATTTCCGATTCTCAGGCGGAAAAATCAGGGGCAGCTATGGCGGTTGCATCGGGTTCCATGGAGGACCCGGCAGGCACCCCAGGAATGTCTCATTATTTAGAGCATTTGTTGTTCTTGGGAACCTCTCGTTATCCCGATCCCGGGGAGTATCAGTCTTTTTTGACCCGCCACGCTGGTTCTAGCAATGCCTACACCGATGATGATCTGACCAACTACTTTTTTGATGTGGAACATGGCGCGTTTGATGGTGCCCTGGACCGGTTTAGCCGTTTTTTCTACCAGCCCTTGTTCAACGCGGGCTATATGACCAGGGAAATATCAGCCGTAGACAATGAACATCGAAAGAACTTGGCCAGCGATATGTGGCGGACCCGACAGATTCAACGGAACCTGTATCGGGAAGGGCACCCGGCCAACCGGTTTTCCACGGGCACCCGTCAGACCCTGTCTGGGGTTACCCGAGAGCAGATGCTGCGGTTTTACCAATCCCACTACTCGGCCAATTTAATGACCCTGGCTTTGGTGGGCCCCCAAACGTTGGATGAATTGGAGGCAAAAGCCAAAACTTATTTTTCAGCGGTTCCCAACCGAAGGTTAAAACGCCCGGTGTATCCGGAAGACCTGCTGGATGGAAAGCCCGTGTTGAGAATGGCCACGGTAGAACCGGTGGCGGATGTGCGAACCATGACTCTTGAATTTGCCCTGCCCCCGGTGCTTCAGCAATACAAATCCAAACCATTGTACCTGATTGCCTTTGTGTTGGGGCACGAGGGAAAGGGCAGCCTGTTGTCTGTCTTGAAGAAAAAAAATCTGGCCACGGGGTTGTTTGCAGGCCCAGGGCAGTCTACCCGTTCTTACGCCTCGTTTATGATCGGTGTGAATTTAACCCCCCAGGGGTTGGCCCGGCACCAGGAAGTTTTGCGCGATGTGATGGGGGCCATTCGAGGGTTGGAAAAGCAAGGGATCCCCCCCTATATTTATCAGGAAAGCAGGGTGATGGCCCTGCTCGACAAACGATACAGCCAGCGGGGAAGTTCCTCCGGATTGGCATCCAGGCTTTCCGCCGATATGCAGGATTATCCGCTGGATGCCCTGCCGGATGATGTCTACTTGTATTCGCAGTTTCGGCCGGATTTGAACCACAAGTATCTGGCGGCCATGACACCGGATCATATGTTGGTGACCCTGACTGCCAAGGGGGTTCCCACTCAAAAGGTGGAACGGTATTACCAGGCTAAATACGGCTACTCTGAAGAATCGGGCCAGGTCTATGAGGCTTTGGTTCAGGCGCCTCCCCCGGAAGGAATGACGTTGCCCGACCCGAACCCGTATATTTCCGACGCGGTGGTGGTCAAGCGCCCGGAAGGGCCCGTCACCCTGGGAAAATCAGGCTTGGTCCGGCTGCGATTGGTAGGCATGACGCAAGATGACTTGGCTAAAATGGAGCCACTCTCCGAGACCCATTTCCCCAATCTTCATGTATTGCAAAAAGTTGTCTTAGAGACCCTGGGACCAGAGGGGAAGGAACGGTGGATGGCTGATATTTTACGGGCCATCCAGCCTGTCCCCATCCAATTGATGGACGGGCGCCATGGCCGGGTGTGGTACACGGGTGATTGGACGTTTCGGCAGCCCAAAGCCACGGTAACCTTTAGGGTGATTACGCCTGGGTTATACAACTCTCCACGGCAGGCCATGCTGGCGGAAATGTATGTTCGCAGCCAGGCTGAATCGATGAATGAATATGCCTACCCGTTGCGGATGGCAGGGATGGATTTTGCGTTAGACGCCGGAAAACGGAGTATTCAATGGCAGGTAGGGGGGTATTCTCCCAAGCTGATGGCGTTGTCTCGGCAATTGGCTGGGCGGTTAAAACAAGTGGTGCTGACCGAGGAAGCGTTTCAAAGGATTAAAGAGCAAGCCAAGCGGGATTTTGAAAACCGCAAATACGCCCAGCCCTACGCCCAAGCTCAAGCGGCCTGGAACTTGAATCTGGAAGTTCCAGCGTTCTCGCCAGAAGCCATGGCCAAAGAACTTCCCGGAATTACCCTGGCGGATGTACAATCCTTCGCGGCGGAATTGTTTCATCAAGGGTATTTGGAGGGAACCGCCGCGGGAAACATTTCAGCGGAATCGGTTCGGCGAACGGCCTGGGATGTGTATCGAGAGTTGGTGGGGTTGTCTTCCCAGGCTCTTCTGCCGGAAAACCAACGCCCCCAAACCCTGTTGAAAGACATTCCACCTGGAACAATGTCCTATGGCGATTCTTTACCGGTAGGGGATTCTGTGGTGTATTTAACAAACCAAGCGGGGGAATATACACCCCGGCGGGCGGCGGTGTTGAATTTGTTGTCTGGCATGATGGAGGATGCGTTTTACGAAGACATGCGTACACGGCAGGGGTTAGGGTATATTGTGTGGGCGGGGGCTTATCGCCGCAAAGACATGTTATATGTGGATTTCCTAGTCCAATCTGGAACCCATCCCCCTGGGGTACTGCGGGAACGAATGGAGCGTTTCATGCCGGGGTTTGCGGCAAAACTACCCTCGTTGCCTGCTCCCGTGTTTGATCGATACCGGGAGGCCGCCCGGGTGCTGCTTAGTCAGCGGGCTCGAAATTCCATGGAGGCAGCGGCCCAATTGGATGCCATGGCGTTCCAGTATCACGAGGACTTCCAGCGGCTAGATCGGCAGTTGGAGGAATTGAATACTCTAACCCGGGAAGAAAGCGCCCGTTATCTGCAAAGCGTGTTGGTGGGGGCCAGCCGAAGACGTTTGGAAATTCACATGGCGGGGAAGAACCGCCTATTGGGGCCATTGCCGGGGAAAAGGATTATTCCAGGACAAACATGGGGTACCCCTGTCCAGCCAAGTGCCGTTCAATAAAATAAGAAAACAGACATGTTTAACAAGAAGAACAAAGAAGCCAAGGCCCGCCAAGCCAGCGAGGAAAAGGCCCGCTTAGAAAAAGTGCGGCTGGCGGAACGGGAGGCTAGGCTGGCCCTGGAGCGGGAGGAGCAGGCTAGGCTACAACAATCCCCTTCGTTAACCCAAGAACTGGGGGCAGCCGGGGAGGGCGGTTCTTGGTTTCGCCGGGGGGTCACCAAAACCCGGGAGGCCTTGACCCAGGGCTTGGCTCAGTTGACCGTAGGAAAAAAAGAAATATCACCGGCCCTGATGGAGGAACTGGAGGAGTTGTTGTTGACTGCGGATATGGGGGTTGCCACGACCAAAAGGTTGTTAGAGCGGGTGGAACGGTCTGTGGCCCGTAAAGAATTGAATGATCCGGCCAGGTTGAAAGAACTGTTGCGGGAGGAGGTAGAGAGCATTTTGCTGGGGGCTGAGCCTGCGGAAAGACTGGAGGGAGCCAATCCTGGGGTGATTTTGTTCGTGGGGGTGAATGGGGTAGGAAAAACAACCACCATCGGCAAGCTGGCGGCCCGGTTTCAAGCCGAGGGAAAGCGGGTGTTGTTGGCGGCGGGGGATACCTTCCGGGCGGCGGCGGCGGAACAACTGGCCCATTGGGCCGAGCGTACAGGGGCGGGGTTCTATGGCCGAGAGGCCGGAGCCGATCCGTCTTCGGTGATTCACCAAGCCTTAAAAAAGGGGCTGGAGGAAAAATGGGACAGGGTGTTGTGTGACACCGCGGGGCGGCTGCACACAAAAACGAATTTGTTGGAGGAGTTGAAAAAAATCAAACGGGTGGCAGGGGCGGTGTGCCCTGGTGCCCCCCATGAGGTGTGGCTGGTGCTGGACGCCAACACAGGGCAGAACGCCATTCACCAAACCCGGCAGTTTTTAAAGGCGGTTGAGGTCACAGGCTTGGTGTTAACCAAACTGGATGGGACGGCCAAGGGAGGGGTGGTGGTGGGGATTACCAACGAGTTTCATATTCCCATTCGGTTTGTGGGGTTGGGGGAGGGTGTAGAGGACTTGCGAGTGTTTGACCCGAAGGCTTTTGCCCAAAGTTTGTTCGATTAAATTTGTTCGATTCACCAAGTCAATTTTTATTCGGATGAAACTATTTGCTGGCGCTTCCCACGTCGAGTTCCTCAAACCAATCCAGAAACCGAATGACATCCTGATCGCGGAAAATGGAACCATGTTGGGGGCACATCAGGTTGACTTTAAGATCGCGAACCCTTTGAATCCATTTCATTTTTGCTTGGTTCGAGGGCATCCAGCGCCGGTGAAAGCCGGTCATGTACTGGGTGTGTTGGTGAAAGTCTTCCACGAAGAATTTACTTTCTCCTGGGGGCAGCAAGGCGGCTCCGATATCACCAGAAAACAAAATATGGGCCCGGGGGTCGTAGAGAGAGAAATTTCCAGAAGAGTGAAGGTAATGGGCGGGAATTAGGGTCAGGTCATTGGTGCCCCCGATGTTGAAGGTCATGCCTTCATCCGGAACACTTTTTAAGGCCTGCCCCCCACCGAAGTGAGGAATGAAAGTGCTCCACAGCCAGCTCACATACACATCCACCCCAGGCAGCAGCCCGTTCCATAAAGACAGAGAGGAAATGATGTCTGGATCCTGGTGTGAGGCGAAAATCAATTTGATTTTCGACAACTCGATTTCTTTCGACAAGATAGACACCACCGCTGGAAAGGTTTCCAACCCACCGGGGTCCAGCAACAGGCCCTCGCCGTTGGTCACCACCAGATACTGGTTGGTGTCAATCAGGGTATCCGGTTTGTTGGGGTCGCGGCCAAAATAATACCATTGCCGGGTTCCATCGTTAAAGAGCTGATGACTGATCATGGCGTTGACCGTAGGTGCGGTTGGCATAAAGGTAAGCCCGGACGGGTTTGTCCAATTGATGCAGGCGGGCTTCCAGGTCTAACAGTTGGTTGGTGGCAAGGTGTTCCACATCGGTAATTTTCCTGGCCAGTTCACGAATGTTTTTAGACAACACGGGAATGTTGGATTTGGCAAACCCCGCCCAGGAGGATTCCACCAGGGCGGTTACGGCAATTAAATTGATTTGCTGAACGGCAATCCAGTTGATTTTGTTGACCAAGATGGAGAGTTTACGGGTTTGAAGAAAAAGCGAATTCATTTCTTCAATAAATTGCGCTCGGAAGGTCTGAATGGTATCCCACAATTTTTTTTCCGCGGTGTTGGCGCGGAACATGGCGTTGATTTGAGATCGTTCTTGTTGGGTTTCCCGAATCCAGTCCTTGCCGTCCAGCAGGTTTTTGCACAGGGTCCCCAAGTGGGAGGAAGACTGCTCGGCGGTCAACCTCAGGGTTTGCACCATCAGGTGCAGGCGGTGGTTGAAATTGGAGCAGGTGGCGGCGCTTCTGGACATCTCCCAAGAGGACTGGCCAACCTCCCCCAGCAAATCTTCCAGGTCAATCACAATGTTGTTCAGTTCCTTCACCAGGGCGCTGAAAGACCCCCCCCGCATGTGAAGGTTGTCTACCGTGAACTTGGCATTAAAGGCCAGGTATCGGGTTTTTCGCAGCAGGGGTTTAATTTTGGACAGATTGTGTTGAATAACCAGTGTTTTCTGGTTAATTTCAATGAGTTTGTAGGTGTCGTTCAGAGCCATATGCTGTTCTGGTAACCCTGCAAGGTGAATCTGCCTTACCGTGGAGACCCGCCAGTATCATGGATCGGGAAATAGCCGGACTGGGTGGAAGCCCTGTGCCAGTTTTTAACGAAAACATGGAAATTATGGGTGCACCCCGTTCCAGGGGCTATGCCCCCTGACCATCTTGGGGTATTCTGCTGATTATCGGTAGGGAATTCAATCTTTTTAGATCGTAATGGTATTTCTGAATAAATTCCATATTTCTGAACCTTTCATCCTTTTACACGGTACCCATGGCGCACCCTCTACTTTCTCACTTTGCTGGTCGATTTCCCCTGGTTTGGATCGTATTGGATGGATGGGGTATCGGCTCCGGCGATGAGGGAGACGCCATTACCCATGCCCACACGCCGGTCATGGAAGGACTGAGGGAGCGATTTGCCCATTCCGCCCTGTTAACCCATGGCCCCCATGTGGGGCTGCCTTCCGCCAGCGATATCGGTGGGTCGGAGGTGGGGCATTTGACGATGGGGGCGGGGAAAGTGTTTCCCCAGGGCCCCACACGGATTCAAGAAGAAATCCAATCCGGGAGGTTTTTTCAGGGAGAAACCCTTACTCGGCTAATGGATAACTGCCTGACTCACTCCTCTGCATTGCATTTAATTGGCTTGTTGTCGGATGGCAATGTGCATAGTCATATCGATCATTTTCAGGCCATTGTGGACCACGCCGCGACGAAAGGAATTCGCCGAGTGTATTTGCACGCGTTGTTAGATGGGCGGGATGTGGCCTATCAGTCGGCTGAAGATTACCTAGACCGAATGGATGCCCAATTCGCTAAAATCATGGCCCAGCACCCGGGATTTGAATATGGCGTGGCCAGTGGCGGCGGGCGTGAAGTGATTACCATGGACCGGGACCACAACTGGGTGAAAGTACATCGGGGGTGGGAAATTCATGTGATGGGCAAGGGGCCCTCGGTGTCGAAGGCCCAAGAGGCCGTGGCGGCTTTCCGTAAAGAAAACCCCCAGGGGGTAGATCAAGACATTCCCCCCTTTGTGGTTACCCGCAACGGGCGACCCCTGGGGCCCATGGCGGAAAATGATTCGGTGATTTTCATGAACTTCCGGGGGGACCGGGCCATTGAGTTTACCCAAGCCATGGTGCTAGATAACTTCAACGGGTTTCACCGGGAAGTCCGGCCCAAGGTGCTGTTTGCCGGAATGATGGTGTATGACGAAGATACCTACATGCCGCCCTTGCAGTTAATGGGTCCTTCTCATGTGGAACAGCCCTTTGGCCGGCGTTTGATGAACTTGGGAATCAAGCAATTCCGGTTGGCTGAAACCCAAAAATATGCCCACATCACCTTCTTTTTCAATGGTGGCTACCGGGAACCGCTGGACAATACCCTGGAAACCTATCAACTGATCCCCTCTGATAATATTGCATCTTTCGCCCAGGCCCCACGCATGAAGGCCCAACGGGTGGCCGAAGCCGCCGCGAAACTCATATCCAGCGGAGAGTACAAGTTTGGTTTGATCAACTTTGCCAATGCCGACATGGTGGGCCACACCGGTGTGTTCCATGCGGTGGTGGAAGCCGTGGAAGCCGTTGACCAGGCCGTGGGGGTGGTGCTGGAGGCGGTGGAAAAATCTGGTGGGGTGGCCATTGTAACGGCGGATCACGGCAACGCGGATCAAATGCTGATTTACAATCCTAAAACCAAAAAGCAAGAGCCCAGCACCAGGCATTCCATTAACCCTGTCCCCCTGATTGTATTCGATCCCAAATACAAGCCGGGAGATTACAGATTGAAACCCTTTGACCCCGAAAACCCACTGAAACTAAGCAACCTTGCCGCTACGGCGTTTGTGATGTTGGGAATAGACCCCCCCGAGGACATGGACCCTGCGGCGTTTGATATATAACGAAACGATGGGGAGAGATTCAATTCTCTTACATTTACGCTGTGATCTGGGGGAATCTACTCCGCGATAGACGTAGGTTTTCGTTTTTGTCTATGCTTCTATTTCCTCCCCCTCCCCGTTCTTTATTTTCATTTGACCCCGCCCCTAATGGATGAACCCCATGGCAGAACGAAGATTGTTCGACCTATTGCAACCTACCGCCAGAAAAAATTTGGAAGACTTGGCGGCAAACCCGTATCCTGGCCGGGGCATTGTGCTGGGGATGTTGGCCGACGGGCGGCCTGTACAGTTGTATTGGCTGATGGGCCGCAGCGACAACAGCCGCAACCGGGTGCTGGAAGCCCAGCCGAGAGGTGTTCTGCGCACACGAGCTGCCGACCCCGCCAAACTCACCGATCCCTCTCTCGTCATTTACACCGCCATGCGAGAACTGCCGGGACGCTATCTGGTCACCAACGGTGACCATACGGATAGCTTGCATGATGGCATTTCTCATGGGTTGGGATTTGCCGAAGCATTGGCCGGGCGCGTTCACGAGCCGGACGGCCCCAACTGGACACCACGCATCGCGGGTGAAATTCAAATAGCTCCTGGATTGGAAGGGAACAGGGTAAAGAAGGCAATAGGGAGACTGATGGTCATCAAGGCCGATCCCTTCGACTCCTCACGTTCTATGCGAGGGTTCTTTCAGGTGGATCAACTGGTTCCGGGGTTTGGCTGGATGGTGACTACCTATCAGGGAGACGGAAACCCCCTGCCGTCTTTTGAGGGGGGACCCAAACTGGTGGCTTTGGACGGGGGACCGGAAGATATTCTGGCTGGTTTCTGGCAGCGGCTGAACGCCGAAAATCGAATTGCGTTGGCTCTGAAGATAATTGAGGCGGATGGGGGGGCAAACATAAGGTTGAAAAACAGGTTTACGCTCCAGGAAGGGAGTCAACCATAAACGCCACTAAAATAACGATCTCTTATCCCTTTTAACATTCTCTAATGAGTCATTGTTGATTCGCCTAGAAATGATATTTCAAGCCTTTTTCTTTCAGTTTGGGCTTATAGGAACGGATTTTCTGAGATGAAAACCGGATTCTGATTGACACTACGCTAGAAAATTAGTAATGAATTTGTGGTGTGGACAAGGGGAGGTGAAAATTGTAGAGGATGCTTTCCTCCCGCTGTAGTTCGCAGTCTTTCTCCTAAAAACCCATTCATAAAAGGGGGTTCAATGACCCGGTGGAAAACCAGTGCCCTTTTCATGGTTGGACTGACCATGGCGATGTCTAGTTGCTCTGTGCCAAAAATAACTCCTTGTCAGGCCCGGTGCGACAGTGCCCACGATCAATGCATGATCAATGGAACGAAAGACCAGGAATTTGATAAATGTCACCAAAAAATGGATGAATGTCGCGATCAGTGTTGATCATCCTTTGGTCATGAACATCCATCGAAACAAACGAGGAGCATATGAACAGGATATCTCTGAAAAAACTTTTTTTGGGCGTTGCCCTAACTGGTATGGCGGCGTTACTGGTTGGATGTGAAACCTACTACCAATTTCCGGCAGATTCAGAACCCTATGCCTTGCTGAAAGTCCGTTTTTCCTATGGTGATAGAGATATCTCGGGAGATCGAATCTCTGGATATGTGCGGCTAAGCAACCAACCAGATGAAGCTGAAAAATTGGGTCTGGCGTATGACGATGATGGAAGAAGCGGTTTCAAACGGGCGATGTCTTATATCCCCTTCTTCGGAAATGCTTTTGAAGGTCGTTCGAAACCCTTGAGGATGGACGTCATCCGTATTAAGCCAGGAAAAAATATTTACCTGTGGGCTACGTTGGAGGAGGTGTGGAACGAAAATGTGGGGAGGACGACGATCATTCACACGGATTCTTGCCCCACCAAAGTCAAGTTTCATCCAGAAGCAAAAAAAATGTATGTCCTGTTGTATAAAACCAAAAACGTCAGGGACACTTGCTCTGCCCAGCTTTATGTAGAAAAACCCAATGGGCAAGGTGGCTATACCTTGGAAGAAACGGGTGAACGCGTTGAACGCCGGGAACGATAGGAATGGATGTAAGGAAATTCGGTGAGTATTCTTGCCCGTTCCTTTAAAGGCGTTGTTTAGGGCATAAAATAAACAAATTATTTTATGCCCTAAATCAATTAAAGTTCATTAAACCGAAGGGTGTGAAAATGAAAAAATACATGAATCTTGTGAAGGTTGGGTTTCTCATCGCATTCTTGGCTGGGTGCGGAGGAGTGATTTCTTTTTATACCCATCCCAGAGAAACGGATCCTCACGCGGTTTTAAAAATCCATTTTGAATACAAAGGTCGTGATATTATTGGGAAAAACGTAGTGGGGTATGTAGAGTTTTCGGATGAAGGGAAGAAATTTTTAAAAGCCTTTGTAGACAAAGGTTACAATGGGGTGTCGTTAACGGGTAGAAAATTTCCGTTTAAAGACGATGAAATTCTTATCCGCCCTGGAGAGGATTCTGAAATTCGGATAGCGATTCAAGATATCACCAAGGACGATCATGTATATGACTGCCCCGTGAACATCCGCTTTTCTCCCAAGGCCAAAAAGACCTATGCGGTGTCTTATACGTATATTTACGAGAAGGATTCCTGCTCTGCACACCTGTATGAGGTGGCTAAGAACGGCGAGCGGAAGGAAGTTGGGGTAATTGTAGAAACGTTTTAAATTGAGATCATCTGTCCAATCAGGGGCGGCTATGCCGCCCCTTTTAATCAATCATTTTTATAAGTTTATCTCCGACCTTTTCTTTTCCCACCGCCAGACTTTTCTCTCCCCGAAGATTCCGTTTTGGTGGGGCTCCAACCGCGCCCGCCTTTTTTGGGGCCCGACTTGCTTTCTGGTTTGCCAGATTTTCCAGCGGATTTTCGGTGTTGGTTTGCGGGGTCGGGTTTGTCTTGGCCCTCCCACTGAACAAATTGAAACTCTAGTTTTTGGGTGTGGCGGTCGGCCTGGGCCAGCAAGACATGCAGTTTGGAGCCAAATCCAATTTCTTGTTGAGTGCGCCGACCGGTGAGGGTGTTGCGGGTGCGATCCAGCCGGTACTGATCTGGGGGGAGCTGATCCATGGGCATGAATCCTTCCACGTGGAACTCTGGCAGCACCAGCCATACGCCAGAATCGGTCACGCCAGATACCTGAGCGGGAAAGGTTTGCCCCAGTCGGGATTCCATGTACACCACGGCAAACAAACGGTTCACCAGGGTTTCAATGCCGGCTGCGGTTCGCTCTGCCGACGAAAGGTGAGCCCCGGCATTCTCTGGCAGCAAAAAAGCCTGGGAGGAGCGGCCATCGGCCCGTGCCATGGCCATTTTCAGGGCCCTGTGCAGCAGCAGGTCCGGGTAACGCCGGATGGGAGAGGTGAAGTGGGTGTAGCAGTCGGAAGCCAACCCGAAGTGCCCATCGTTCAAATGGCGGTATTGGGCCTGAGACATGGAGCGGAGAATGGACATTTCAATCTGGTCACGGGTGGGGTGATTTTGAATCCGCTCCAGCAGTCGGTTCAATCCGCCTTTTTCCTGAATGTCTTCCAGGGCCACCTGGATTCCAAAGTGGTTCAGCAGCAGCGTGAGGTTGTAAAAACTGTCATCGGGGGGGGCTTCATGAACCCGATAAAGGATGGACAACCCGCATTTTTCCGCGTGAACGGCCACGGTTTCATTGGCTTCCAACATGAACTGTTCAATCAGGCGTGTGGCCTCGGTGGGATATTTTTTAATTACTTTGTCTGGAATCCCTTCCGCGTTGAGTTGGAAACGGGTTTCGGGGAGTTCCAGGGCCACGGCCCCCCGTTTGCGCCGCTTGGCTTCCAGCAGCCGAAACAATCCGTGCATGGTGGTGAGCAGGGGTGCCAATGATTTCTCGGGAAGACCTCCAGCGTCTTTGGAGTCGAAGAACGCTTGCACTTGGTTATAGGTGAGCCGCGCTTGGCTTTTGATCACGGCCTCATACAGTTGATAGTCGGAAACGTCTCCCTTGGGGTCAATGGTCATGTCGCACACCAGGGCCAACCGGAACACCTTGGGCTTTAGGCTGCACAATTCGTTGGAGAGAACCTCTGGAAGCATGGGCAATACCCGGTCAGGCAGGTAGATGCTGGTCCCCCGTCGAAAGGCTTCGGTATCGGTGGAACTGCCGGGCCTCACATATTCGGCCACATCGGCAATGGCCACCAGCAGCCGGTACTTACCTCCGGGTAGGCTTTCCACATACACGGCGTCATCAAAATCCTTGGCATCCTCCCCGTCAATGGTCACCAAAGCCAAAGAAGAAAGGTCTGCCCGCCCTGGCGGAGGGACAACTTCTGACGGCAGCCGCTCCATTTCCTTCAGAGTGTCGGGGGTAAACCCGGTTTCGATTTGTTGATCGGCCAGAATATGGCCGATGATATGGCCGATGGAATCATCCGGGTCCAATAAACGTTCTAAAATGCCACCAGGGGCTTCATCGACATGGGTGGGAAAATGTTGAATCCGGGTCTCCACCAGGGATCCTTCCGGAGGCCACCCCTCTGGGGGCGTTTGTTCCAGGTGAATGGCGGGGAGTTTTTCGTTGAGCGGTAGAACCCAAACATTTCCATGCCTGTGCTGCAGATAGCCACGAACGGTTTTACGGCTGCGTTCCAAGACTTCTTTCACCCGGGCGGTAGGGCGTCCACCCCGCCGTTCCATCACAATTTCAGCCCTCACCAGGTCCTGATCCAAAGCCCCGCCCACATAGGGGGGGGGGACAAAGTAGGATTGGCGGGGTTCGGTTTGAAGGTCTACAAACCCGAATCCGTTGCGGTGGGAGGAAAACTTTCCTTCAACCTCGTGGGGGTGTTCTTCTGCCGATCGTTTTTTTCTGGGTTTTCCCGCGTGAACCATTCGGTATTGCTTGCGCTCAAAGGCCAGCAAACCTTCTCCCACCAGTTCCTCCAGAATGGCGGAAAGCTGTCGGGTGTGGTCTTGGTGGGCGCCCAGGGCTGATTGAATGTCGTCCAGGGTAAAGGAAAGCGTGTTGTTTTTTTCCCAAAGGGAAAGGAGAGCGGGTTTATTAAAGGTCAAAAGTGGGTACCTCGGGGTGGAGAAGAATCGGCCAATATTTCCACATGGGACTTGGCGCAATGAGACAGTACTTTTGTATTATACCCTCCTTCCAGCACGGTGACCAGCCGTCCGGCGCAATTCTTTTCAGCCAGGGTTTTCATGGCCAAAATCATGCGGTCATAAGCAACTTGAGTCAGGTTGAGAGATGCCAAGGGGTCTTCTCGGTGGCCGTCAAAACCAGCAGAAATCAGCACAAATTGAGGGCGATAGTTATGAAATAAAGGAAGTAATTGAGTTTCAAATACATCCAGACACTCTGCGTCTCCAGCGCCAGGATTCAAAGGAAAGTTGACGGTGTAGCCCTCTCCGGCTCCCAGCCCCCGCTCTTCTGGCCAGCCTGTGCCTGGGTAAAGCGTGGCAGGGTGCTGATGAATGCTGGCATAAAACACTTGGGAAGAGGTTTCAAATGCGTGTTGGGTGCCATTTCCATGGTGAACGTCAAAGTCAAAGATCAACACTCGTTCCAACCCTGAGTGCAGCAACCAAGCCGCGGCAATGGCCACTTGGTTGAAAAAACAAAATCCCATGGCCCGATCTCGTTCAGCATGGTGGCCAGGGGGCCGGGCCAGCAAAAATCCATTGTTCAGGGTTCCAGCCAGCACTTGGCGGCACAATTCCACGGCCCCCCCAACGGCTCGCAATGCGGCGGGCCAAGTACCCGGAGACACCGGGCAGTCAGGGGTATCCAAGTAAGGAAGGGATTGGGCGCTTGCCGCTTTCACCCGTTGGATATATTCGAGGGAATGAATTCGTGTCAGGTCTTCCACGGTGGCTTCATGGCAGGGCACCTGGGCCAACCGCGGAAACACAGCGGATTGCCGTAAAGCTTCCCGAATGGCCGTTAAACGCTCCGCACACTCTGGATGTGTGCCGGTGTCATGATTGAGGAAACTGGGATGGTAGGCCAATCCAGTGGGCATGGGCTTGCTTCGTTGAGGTGAGAATATATTAACAAATCAAATATATCACTTTTATGGGGGTTTGGGTTTCACGGTCACCCCTTATGGGAAAAAGTAGGGAAGCCGGTATTCAAGAAGCGGTTGAGTCCTTTGTAATAATCAGAAATAACGAGAGAAAATAAATGGTCCCGGTATGCCAATTATGTTGACACCCCTTGTGGGAAGGTTTAGGTGTAAGAATGACCTCTGGGCAGGGGTTGTATCAGCGAATGGATGAAACAACCCAACCCCCTTCGGGATTCTTCCTCCCATGGATACGAAAACAACCCGCCCCTCCTCTTCTTCCTCAACGGATGTGTCTTCTGGAAACCCGGGAGAACAACCGGACTTGGTTTCGGCTTTGGTTCGGATTGGAAATATATTTTCCACAGAACGGAACTTCAATCATTTGTTGCAAACCATTGTGAATGAAACCAATCAGATTTTGAACGCCGAGCGGGGGTCAATCTTCCTTGTCGAGGGAGAACAACTATGGTCCAAAATCGCCACGGGGCTGGCCGAGGAAGAAATTATCCGAGTGAAAAAAAACGAGGGCATTGCGGGGAAGGTGGTCAGCACGGGCATGCCTCTCATTATTCCGGATGCCTATCAAGATACCCGCTTCAATCCCTTGGTGGACAAAGAAACAGGATATAAAACCCACACCCTGTTGTGTGTTCCGTTGATTTCCACCCAGGGTGAGGTGATTGGAGCATTTGAACTGCTGAATAAGCGAACCGGCACATTTACATCGTATGACCAGGAGGTTTTAAAAATGGTGGCCTCCCAAGCCGCCATCGCCATCGAAAACATTCAGTTGTATGAAAAAGAGGTTGAACGCAAAGACACCCTGGAGCAGGAAAACATCACCCTGAAGGCCCAGTTAAAGGGTAAATACGCCTATCCCGCCATCGTGGGAGACTCCCCGGCCATTCTTCAAGTAAAAAACGCCATCCATAAAGTATCCGCCACAGAGGCGAATGTGTTGATTCGCGGCGAAAGTGGAACGGGAAAGGAGCTGATTGCCCGTTCCATACATTCGCAAAGCCCACGGGCTAACCGACCATTTGTGGCCATCAACTGCGCGGCACTTCCGGACAGCCTGATGGAAAGCGAACTGTTTGGTATTGAAAAAGGCGTGGCCACGGGGGTGAACCGCCGGGTTGGGTTGCTGGAGCAAGCCAAGGGGGGAACTTTGTTCATGGACGAAGTGGGAGAGATGCCTCTGTCTACCCAGGTGAAACTGCTTCGCGTGCTGCAAGAGCGGACTTTCATGCGAATCGGAGGAAACCAAGAAATTCAACTGGATATTCGGGTGATTGGGGCTACCAACCGTGACCTGGAAGCCGCCATTGAACAGGGTGAATTCCGTGAAGACCTGTACTACCGGCTGAACGTGTTTCCCATTCTCATTCCTCCGCTGAGAGAGCGGGGAGATGACATCATCATGTTGGCTCGTTTCATCCTGTCCAACGCCATTGATAAAATGAAGGTGGGGAAAAAAATATTCAACCCGGAATGTGAGACTGCCATGATGACCTATCCATGGCCGGGGAATGTGCGCGAACTGGAAAACATCATCGAACGGGCGGTCATTCTGTCTGAAGGGGAAACCGTGGATGTATGCCCGTTGTTGGGGGTGGAAACGCCCTCCGTATCCTCTTCCCGCGGGGCTTTGGCAAAAACGGCCTCCTTACAACCAGCCAAAGAAGGCCTGGATTTACGGTCAGCCGTGGAAGAAGTTGAACTGGATTTGATTCAAAGAGCCCTGAAGGAAACCGGCGGAAACCAACTGCAAGCAGCCAAACGGTTAGGTCTTAGCCGGGAAGGATTGCGCAAGAAAATGGTCCGCTTAAATCTTACGGCAAAAGAGTGATCCCATCCCCTCGCTCATCTTTGACCGGCCGGGTTCACCGGAAACGGCTGGATGACCTGCTGGAATCCCTTGTGATTCCAAAGCATTCTCCGCTCTCCGCGGAGCATGCAGCAGCCTTGGCCGCCCTGGCCAAAGGGGCTGGTTTGGTGGTCCCTCACCCCAATCCGATCCACGACGATTCTCCCAAATCAATACTTGTGCGCCGAAAAAACGTTTTGGAACGGGTGATGGCGGAGTATGTGACTCGGGAACGAGAAACCCTTCAAGAGTTTCACCGCAATGCTTTTCATTCGTTTCAAACCCTCCACCGTTATACGTTTTTGTTAGATGGCCTATTGGCGGCCCTGTTTCAATGGTCTGTGGAGGAACTCCCTTTGTTGGCGGCCGTGAAAAAAGAGGAAGTCCATCAGGAATTATCCTATAAAGAAAAAAATATTCCCCAAAAAGAAAAACAACTGTCTGGGCTGCGGCAGCAGATGCCCGCGTTGCTGCTGGAGGAAGGCGGAGGAGAGGAGTCTCGCTCCTATTACAGGATGTTGGAAAAACGGATGAAGGACGAATTGGAAACCCTTCACAGTGACGTCGCCAAGCTTCAACGGTCCGTGAAATATCTCTCCAACATGCCTCCAGGGAAAAAAAACGTAGAGAAACGTTTGGTGGTGTTTGCCCGTGGGGGATATGGTCGGGGGGAAATGAGTTTCCGGTCGGATATGGATACGGGATACGCCTTGGATCCTAAAGGGTTGGTTGAGGAAGAACGAATGGTGTATCGGGAAGTTGTGATTCGAATGGAGGAGTTATTGGCCGGGGCTGGCTTGGTTTCGGCCAGCCAGTATTTTGAGCTAGGAGAAGACCTGACGCGTTTTTTTCGAGCAGAAACCATTCATACGGTTCCAGCCCTTTTGGAATCCCGCACGATTGCTGGCAATGCCAAGGTGTTGGAACTGTTGCGGGCTCAATTTCGACGGGAATCCCCACTGGAAGTTTTTTTACGCCAAAAAATGGAAGACTTTGCGGGGCTTCCTTTTCCTGAATCCAATGGCTTTGATGTAAAAAATGAAAGCGGTGGTCTTAGAACCATGCAAATTCCTTTGTGGATCTATTCCCAAGGAAAAGCTGCCACAGGCAGCCAAATGGGAGAGCGGATTCGTTCGGCATTTCAGGACGGCCTTCTTTCCATGTGGGAGGCCGCAACCTTGGCCAAAGCTCAAGACATGTTTTATGACTTGAGGAACGTGATCTGTGAGGATGACCCATCTGGTGGAACCCACGACAATAATTACGTGGGTGAGCAAACCGTGGCCCGATATTGCCGTGAAAAAAATACGGCTCTATCTCCGGATGACGTCATGACCCGCATGCTGCGGATGGCCGCAGATGTTCGACGGATTGGCCAAGCATTGATGGAACGGGTATTAGACCACACCCTGGTTCAAACCATGGGTGGGGTCGAGGTCTCTGTTCATTTAGGTCGCCAGCAAATCATTTCCTTCTCAGAGAAAAACAGGAAAAAAGGAGATTATCTTCTTCCCTTGTTCGCTTATATCGCCCGCACCGGATACGACCTTACCTTAGAACTAAAAGATAAATTGTCGGAGGACGTCAGCCGAATTCAAGGGGTAGAAACGAAAGCCCTGGATGGTTTCAATCAAATATTTTCAGAGTCTTTTTGCCACTTAGCTTTAGAGTCCATGTTTGAGGTGAATGATCCCCTTTCTCCACAACAAGAAACCCTCATTGGGCGTTTTCTTCCGGCCTGTGACCGGCTGTTTTACCTTATGCGAACGGTGGAAAACAAGAAAATGGCCGTTCATCGATTGATGTTGGATGCCCTGGCGGCAGGGCAAGATGCCCTGAACAAGGTGTTGGTTCAAGACCCAGAGTGGCGGGACGCCATCACCCCAAATTTATACCGTGCTTTGCGCTGGGCCTTGTTCCTTCACCCGGTGGGGCTTTTATCCGAACAAGAAGACAGCGCCCAACAATCTTCTGAAGAAGCCGTGAAATGGCTGACCCGATTGGGGTATCGGGATGTGGAATGGCTGGCCAGGGTGGGCATGTTGATTACCCGGCGGCAGGCCATGGTGGATATCATTCGCACCACAACGTATTTCGATCAGGCCTTGATGGACCTGTTTGAAATGGCCGAGCGAAAAGTGGAATTTGTGCTGCTGCTGTATGCCATGAATGCCGGGGTGTTGACCGCCCGCAAAGCGGAGCCCTCAGAGTCGTTGGCTTCTATCCGTCATTTAATGGAGGAAGCCATGAGGATTTTAAGCGAACTGCGCGGAGTGCCCGAGGCTGGAAAATCCCACGCCGTAATATCGGCCTATTTGGACCGAAAAAAAGAAGAATTGATTCGGCACACGCGACAACATTTGCTTGTGGCCAAAACCTTGTCGCAAGGGTTAAAAGCCGGGTTGTACGATCCCTTGGAACGGTTGAACCCGCCGGAAAAACAAACGTTGCGTACATGGGAAGAAAAAATAGAATCCGCTCATCGAGAGCTTTTGCTGGGGCAGGGAACCCCCCTGGCCCTGGAAAAAAAAGAGCAAGGACTGGCCAATATGTTAAGCCAAGGCTTAAGTGAGGAATCGTTGGTTGGTTTGCTGGCGGGGGATGAAAAACGGTTGTCTTGGTTTATTCATGCCTTTCCCAATCGGTATTTGTTGCGCCGAGGCCCCCGGTTTCTGGCTGCACAATCGGCCAAGTTTCTGTTGGATGGAACTCAACCGGTTCAAGCCGATGTGGTGTATGGCCCTCAAGGACAGCCTGAATCGGTACTGGTTCACACACGGGGGGTGGAACGTTCCCATGCCCGGGTGGCCTATGCCTTATCCCTGCGCCATCTAAATATCCTGGAGGGAAAAGTAAATAAAGTGGTGTATCAATCCGGAGATTCAGGATTTTGCTATTACTTCCAGGTGACGCCCTTAAATCCGGGAGAGGGCCTTTTTGCCCGAGATTTGGAAACGGCCATTCTAGATGGCCAACCGCCAGGTTTATTGATGTCTTCGGAAAAAAAGGGAGCGGGCAGTGAAGACTATGGCTTGGACTTTTTAGAGGAAGATGGGAAAGGGTATTTGGTGGTGGAAACCCCGGATGGTTTTTACCGGAAGGACACTCCCTTTCCGTTGGTACGGTTGCGTTTGAAGGACCAGCCGTTTTTGTTTCTCAAAGCCGTCCGGCTGTTTGAACAATTCCAGGTGTCTTTTCAGCAGGCACTCATCACCACCACCGGAATCCAGGTGATGGATTATTTCTACCTGAAACCCTCCGACTACGAGACCCTCCAAGGGCCGAAGAACGTGAAAAAGTTCTTGACCCTCATGGATTCAGGCATTGTATAAGCACCAACCCAGCGAATCATCCTGTTCTTAAGGCATGATTTGATTTGCAACCCCAACAACTTTCATGGGCGAGTAGAGGGTGATTGCTCACGGGGTTCTCCATCCTGGGGGTCCTGATCTTGAGAGGGTTGAGAGGGAAAAGTTTGATCAGGACTTTGGAAATACATGGGGTTGGTGTAGGGGTAAGCAAGACTCAACCGTTTTCCATACATCACCAGGCTCCCCACCAAATACAGATTGATGAGAAAGAAAACCAAAGCCGCCAACAGGGGCGAAATATCTACCGACATGCGGGGCAACCGCTTTTGAAAAGGGGTAATAAAAGGGTCGACCAGCATCCCCAGGGACCTGACCACTGGATTGAAGGGCGATGGCCGGGCCATGGTGAGAATAAACCACACCACCAACATCAGGGTAAGAAAGCTCAACAGGTTTTTGAACACAACGCCCAAGCCCAACAAAAAGAATCCACCAATCCGGGTTTCTCCCGTGGATAAATCCAGGGTTCCGCCCAGGGTGTCTCCCAGGGTATCCAGCAACCCAGGAAAGAAAATCTGGCCAAACCACACCACCAGCAGCGAAGCATAAGCGGCAAAGGGGGCCAGCCTAGCTGGGAGAATTCGTTGTAGAAAATTCCAGAAAGGGCGGCTCATCCGGTTTAAAAACCGAACCAATGGGCTGGCGGGATCGGCGTTGACCCAGGTGATGAGGATTGCAATGATGAGAATCCACTCGTAAATGAGCAGGAACCAAAAGACGGCTCCGGCCAGAAAATGAAATAGAGATTCCATGGGATCGGGTGTGAGAGGTTGAAAGATATTCGCCGTGGCTGAGTGGATGCGTTCCCTCTGAATCATCCAGAATCATTCCTTCGCGGCAGGTCGCTCTTATTTCTTTATCATAATCATCGTTCCTCCGCACATCCTTTTGGTCTATCTGCCATGTCTCGATTCAAGCCCTTTCCGCAGGCCCTCGTGAAGCAAGCCTTGTGGGAAGTCTACGCCCAAAGAGAAAGGCAGGGCGGTTCCCCCCCGGGCCGTGAATTCTGGCTTAAGATTGGCCGGGAGGTGGAAGTGCTGCACGAGGCCTATACCGAGCGGGAAGCCGAGTTCTCCAAAGGCGAGAATCCGATCCATGGACATTTGGGGGGATATCAATTTTATTACCTTCCACGGAATTTATTTCGGGTGGCGCATGTGTTGTCGCGGTTGAATTGGCGGGGAACCGCCGATGGGCCGCCCTTTCCACCCCTGGTGGGGGGTAGGCTTCGGATTGCGGATATTGGGTGCGGTTCGGGTGCGTTTTCTTTGGCTTGGCTGGGTTGGCTGGGGCAAGAAAACCTTCCACCCCTGGAGATAGCCTTGGTGGACCAAGGGCGCCGAGTGCTGGACTGGGCTGAAGACAACCTGCGGGCCTTTGCCCGTTTATACCTGCCCCAAGTGAATCTCACCATTTCAAGACATACCCAAGGGGTGGTGTCCTTTCTGCGGGAGAATGGAGGAGACCGGTTTTCCGTGGCGGGGGGTGGCATGGCTTTGAACGAACTGGGCCTACAAGACAGTGGCCGGGGCAACCATGTTCATCGCATGGCCCGTTCCTTGGCGGGGTTGGTTACCCCCGGAGGTTTGGGGTTATGGGTGGAACCAGGAACCCGCCAAGGTTTCTTGAATGTCATGGCCCTGCGGGAGCACCTGACGGAGGAAACCCTGGTATACCCATGCCCCCATGGGTTGCCGTGCCCCATGAAGCGCGACCGCCCAGGTCACTGGTGCCACGAAACCCCGCCCCTGCCCATGGATTTTTACTTTGATCAGGAATTGCGCGATTGGGGAGGGGTGGGGTTTTCCATGCGGGAGGTGAATTTGTCTGGGCTGGCATTTCGGGTGAATGCGACCAATGAAACCAGCCGTTTGTTTCAAAAACGGCCCGGAGCCAGGGTGGTGTCGGAACGGCTTCCGGCCAGGGGATCCAAGTCCTCAGGGAAGTCTCAAGACAAGGTGGTGATGGTCTGCACCCCAAAGGGAACTCTGGAAGAACAACCCGCCCTGAGCCTGCCAGCCCGCACCAGAGGGTGGTTCCTGGATGGGGCTGAACAAGTTCCCATGGCGGGGGATGGACCCATTGTTTCCCTCCATCCATCTCAGCAAATGGGGGATCAACCCCCGGCAAGAACAAGACCGTCCGTTAAGAAATCCAATGAGGTAAAGAGCCATAAGTTTCAAAAACCCAAAGGGAATAAAAATAAGACCGGGAAAAAATCAGGGCTTGGAAAGAACAAGGGAAAACCGAAGTGGAGCCGGAAAGATACGAACGGAGACACGCCGTGAATGGACTGGATGGGTGGGCGATGGAATGGGCGGGGCAGCGGGAGGTTGTTCTGCAGGCTTGTTGGGCGAGGCAGGTATGGACCAATACCTTAAAAACGGATTGCGGGAAAACCATTGCAGTGGAATTTGCCGGATGGCCCAACCGTGGGCCTGGGCCTGATTTCTCCCAGGCCAGGCTGCGGCTGGATGGCAGGGAATATCAGGGCCCCGTTGAAATTCACCTATCGGAGGGTGACTGGTTCCACCATGGGCACGACCGAGACTCCGCCTACGGGGGAGTGATTCTCCACGTGGTGTTACAGCGTACGCCAGGGAAACCCGCGTTAAATGCCCAGGGGGCGGAAATTCCGGTGTTGTGCGCGGGAGAATTTATGGACCCGTTTTATCGGCCATGGATGGCTGAAGCCGAGGAATTGCTGCGCCGCCGGGAGGCCCTGCCCGGCAGATGCGGGGTGGAAGCCTTGAAGGGGGACACGGAGGGACTGGTTCGGGTATGGAGGCGGGCGGCAGAAGCGCGTGCCCAAAACAAGGCCCAACGACTGGCCATGGGCACCCCTAAGGAAGACGGACAAAAACTGTTTGAAGAAATCTTTCGATCTTTGGGCTATCGAGAATACGCCCAACCGTTTGTGGAATTGGCCAAGCAGTTTCCCCTGGAGTCATTATGGGGGCCATTGAAACTGCCCTACATGAAAGCCAGGGAAGAAATCTTGGCCCGCTGGTTTGGCTGGATGGGGTTTTTAGCGGTGGAACCAGAAGGGGGAGATCCCGCCCTATTGGAGGAATTTCGGCTTTTACGCAGCCGATGGCAAGGTTTGAACATGCCCCTCCGAACTGGAGACCCGGTGCCGGGTGGTGGACGCCCCTGGAATGCCCCGGAGCGTAGGTTGGTGGCGATGTTCCACCATGTGTATCAACTGGGGCAGGAAAATTACCTAAAAGGGTGGTTGAAACGGTTAAGGGATATTGACCCCCTTAGAAATAAAGAAAACCTAAAAAACAACGCTTTAGAGGCCTTAGAGGAGGTGTTTTCAACCCCCCGCTGGGAGGGATGGCGGCGACGGGTCTCGTTTCGGCTGCCACCCCTGGGCCGGGAAGCCGATTTGGTGGGGGTGGAGCGCCTCGCCACGGTGGCCGCCAACGGGGTGATTCCGGTGTTTCTGGCCATGGCCCGCCGGGATGGGGACCGGGAACTGGAATCCCTACTGTACCGGCTGTTTCATGTGCTGCCGCCGGAAGGGGCCAACCGCAAAACCAAGTTTATGGCGGAACGACTGATGATCAAACCCACTACATATCGGTCGTTGTCGGGGCATCAGGGGCTGATTCAACTGCATGATGATTTTTGCGGGGCATTTTTACAGGGCTGCGCGGGATGCGCCCTCCCCGCTATGATTTCTCAAGCCGGTACGGTTTCTTCTTCCTCCCATGAATAAGCCGTGAAATACTAATCCCATAAACCCATACTGTTGAAAGACACCCTTAGGAGGTCGTGAATGGAAACTGTTCGTGTGAGATTCGCTCCCAGCCCCACCGGGGAACTGCACATTGGGGGGCTTCGCACCGCCTTGTTTAATTATTTATATGCCCGCCGCCATGGCGGGGTGTTTATCCTGCGGATTGAGGATACCGACCGGACACGCTATGTGCCCGAAGCCGAATTGCGGCTGATGGAAATGTTGAAATGGGCGGGAATCGCCCCCGATGAAGGGCCCCAGGTAGGTGGCCCCCATGGCCCCTATCATCAGTCGGAACGGCTGCCCATGTATCGCCAAGCGGCCGAAGAGTTGATGGCCAAAGGGCTGGCCTATCCCTGCTATTGCTCGTCGGAAACCCTGGACCAGATGCGCCAACAGCAGCAGGCCCGGGGTATGCCCACCCGCTATGACGGCCGCTGCCGAAAATTGACCCCTGATGACCGAAAGCGCCTGGACGATAAGGGGTTGACCCCGGTGGTGCGCATGGTGCTGCCCGACCGGGAAGAACGGATGGTGGTGAAAGACTTGATCCGGGGAAACGTGGCGTTTAATACCAGTCAGTTAGATGACCAGGTGCTGTTGAAATCAGACGGCTTTCCCACCTACCACTTGGCTGTGGTGGTGGATGATCACGCCATGGAGATTACACACGTGCTGCGGGCGGAGGAATGGCTGCCCTCGACCCCCAAACACCTGCTGCTGTACCGGTACTTGGGATGGGAGCCGCCTCAATACGCCCACCTGCCCCTGCTGTTGAACGATGACCGTTCCAAGATGAGCAAACGCAAGGGGGATGTGTCGGTGGAAGCCTATCAGGCCAAGGGCTACCTGCCCGAAGCCTTGGTGAATTTTATCGCCCTGCTGGGGTGGAGCCCGGGAGATGACCGGGAGGTGTTTACCTTGGAGGAATTGGTACAAGAGTTTTCCATTGAGCGAATCAACAAAACGGGGGCTGTGTTCAACCGAGACAAACTGGACTGGATGAATCAACAATACATGTCCCGGCTGCCGGTGGAGCGGCTGGTGGCATTGGCTCGACCGTTTTTTCCGGATCTTTCGGTGTTGGAGCGAAACCATGATTTGGTTGTCCGGGCCGCGGGGGTGGTGCAGCCCAGCCTGGTAACCCTGGCCGATTTACCCAGCCAATTGGAATTGTTTCTGAAAGACCCCCAGGCCCCCCTGGCGCCGGAAGTAGATCAAACCCTGGCCAAAGATGAAGTTCGGCGGTTGGCGGGGTCCATGGCCACCCATTTGGGGGCTGTGAACCCCTGGGGTGCCAAAGGGTTTCAAGAAGCCATGAAAACCGTTCAAAAAGAAACCGGTCTGAAAGGCCGAGACTTGTGGATTCCCGCCCGGATGGTGATTACCCGGGCCGGTGAAGGCCCGGAGTTGCCCCTGGTGGTGGAAGCCCTGGGCCGGGATTTAACCCTGGAACGTATTCGCCAAGCCGCCCAGGGGTAATCTCCCCCACCCTCCGGAATTCATACCATGACACCATCCAAACAACGCAAGCCTTCTCGGAAATCAGCTCAACCTGCCGAAGAAACTCAGGTTCAACAAGTTCCGTTGGAGGGAGATCCTCCCAAGGATGATTCAACCGTTCCAGCCAGACCTGTTCCCGTGGTGGCCATTCTGGGGCGGGTGAACGTGGGGAAATCCACCCTGTACAACCGGCTGATTGGGGAATCTCGGGCGCTGGTGGCCGATGTAGCAGGGGTGACCAGGGACCGCCGCCAAGGCCGGGTGAACCGAGGAGATTACCAGTTTGACCTGCTGGACACCGGGGGCATGTACCCAGGGGAGGAAGAAACCTTTTTTGCCCCTCTGGTGGAAAAGCAGGCCATTAGGGCGGGGCAAACGGCCGATGTCTTGTGGCTGGTGGTGGATGGCAAAGATGGGCTGACCCCCGGAGACGAAGATATTTACCGGCGGATGGCCCGTGGAAAACACCTGTTGGTGGTGGTGAACAAGGTGGATGCCAACAAGGGCCGGGATAACTTCTCTGAATTTTACAGCCTGGGAACCGATCGGATCGTGGGGGTATCTGCCGCCCATGGCCGGGGCATGGAAGACCTGCTGGAGGAAACCGCCAGACTGGTCCCGTCCATCCGCAATGAAAACCCTCAACCAGAAACAATCGTGCGGCCTTTGCGGGTGGCCTTCTTTGGCCGCCCCAACGTGGGTAAATCCTCCCTGGTCAACCAAATATTGGGGGAGGAGCGGATGATTGTTTCGGAGCGGGCTGGGACCACCAGGGAATCGGTGGATACGCCCTTTCAGCACAAGGGAGAATCCTATCTGCTGGTGGATACGGCTGGAATCCGCCGCCGTTCCCGCACCGACAATCATCTGGAAAAAATCGGGGTCATGGCTTCCCTGTCTTCTCTGCGGAGGGTCCATGTGGCGGTTCTTGTTTTGGATGCCACCGAACCGGTGTCAGACCAAGATTGTCGGCTGGGGGGATATCTGGCCGAAGCCCGCAGGGGGGTCGTCATCGCCCTGAACAAATGGGACCGAGTTCCGCCCTCCAGGCAAAAATCGGTTTTGGCCGATGTGGCGGAGCGGCTGAGGTTTTTGGATTATGCCCCCAGGGTGAATACCAGCGCCCTGGAAGGCAGCGGAATTGGCAAATTGTTTCGGGAGATTCGGTCCGTGTATGCTCAGTTCAATCGGGAAATCAAAACCGCCGATTTGAATCGTGTGATCCAAGCCATGGTGTCTCAACACCCCCACCCGTCCACGGGCGGTCGAACGGTATCCATTCAATACGGCAACCAACTGGGAACGCGCCCCCCCCGGTTTTGCGTTTTCACCAACCGACCGGATAGTATCCGAGAGGATTACACGAGGTTTTTCATCAACCAATTGAGATATCATTTTGGGCTAGAGGGAACCCCGGTGGAAGTGGAATGGAAAGCCAAGGGAAAGAAGAAACCACGGCCCCCCGCCAAGCCCAAAGAACCTGGGAAACACCCCACCAGCAATCGGGGGAGGTCTTCCAAAGAGAGATGGCGATGAGCGAACAGGAATTGGATCAAACCGTGGCGCCCCTACGGGAGGAAATTGACCGGATTGACCGGAAACTGTTGGAGTTGTTGAACGAACGGGCCCACGTGGTGTTGGAAGTGGGCCGAATTAAACACGCCAGAAACTGGCCCGTGGCCGACATGCGCCGGGAAAACCTGATTGTGAATAATTTGGTTCAACAAAACCCGGGACCCTTGCCCCCCAAAGCGGTAGAGAAAATTTTTAGAAATATGATTGAAGAAATGCGCTCTATGGAGCAGGAGCAAAACGGTATGGTTCAGGGCAAGCCAAACCAAAAGATCACTTGAAAATTATCCCCCAATTTGTGTTTATGTCACCCGCTATGAAATTAAAAACAGCGTGATGGTTGTGACACAAAAATATTCAGATAGATGAGATGCTGTTTGATTGGTTGTGGTATGTGGCGACCGATACGGTAATCCTAAAAAAAGATCATGAAAAAAAAAATATTTCCCATACATATTATTGTTCTTTCTGCCGTATTGGTTTTTTTGCTGAGCGTAGGTTTGCATGAAGTTTATTTTCTACACCTCTCTGCTCCGTCCTACATTTTACCTCCAGTTCTTCGCGAATACGAGATGCAAAACTCGCAAGGACAATCCCTGTTATATTTTTCTTGGGTATTCGTGCTGGCGTTGATTTCAGCCGGAATATTGTTTTTTCCAAAGCAAAAATGGATTCGAGGCTCTGGGAACTCCACCTATCCACTGTTTGTGTTCTTTGCGTTGCTGATCTCGGTCATCCTATTTTCATCCGTCGATCTCGGTTTTATAGGTGGAATCGTTTTGTTTTATGCTCTGAGAAGGTTGTTTCAATCGCCAGCCTTTTCCCTTTGGGTTCGAACGGCAGGCAAAAAAATATCGTCTAATTTTTATATTGGGGTAATAGGGTTGTGGGGGGCGATCGGGATAGGACTAATTGTTTTTGTACAATACTACATTGTGCCTATTGGAAAACCATTGATTATGAATTCGGCCGCATATATGGCATCCGTTCAGTTTCATTACACGGCAACGATTTTTCCGGGGGTAGATTTAACCTGTTGTGAGGACTCCCGTTCGTTTTATAATTTTGCATATGGGTTTTGGATGCCTATGGCTGGGTATGTGTCCATGCATGTTTTGCCTGGGGTGGGCGCAGCCCCATTTTTTATGGGGGTAAAAATAGCTTCAATCATTTCCCTGGGAGTGATTGGGGTGGGGATATACTTATTGAATCGGCGTTACTGGTTGTTTCTTTTAGCAATGGTCGCCGTGTATTTTCACAATGTTGGCCCCGGATTGCATTTCCCAAATCAAACGGGATTGCGTTATTTTCCCTTTTTATTGGGAGTGGTGGTGCTGGCTTTTGAAATGAAGAGACCCTATACGCGGACTTGGATGCTGGGGGGATTGGGGGGGATATGTTTAATCCTAAGTCCAGAGACATCGCTGGCGCTGATGGCTGGGTTGTTGGTTTCGGCATTGATCCGAAATCATAAAAAAGAACGTCCATTTGTGCATGCCCTGAAGACGACAGGAGAGTTTATCCTGTCTGCGGGGGCGGTGTTTTGTGCGGTATCATTCACAATACTGGCAATATTCAGTAAATACCGGCTTGATGCCACCTTGATGCCTTTTAAAAGCATCACGGGTAGTTACGCCGGGCTGATCGAAATAACAAATTACAAAGTGATTGTATTCGCTTTTTTTGCAAGCCTGTCGGTTTTTAGGGGGTGCTGGCGTGCTTCTCAGGGGGTGGCCAACTGGAGGGATGCCTACCAAGCCGGAGTGGGAACCAGCATTTTGGTGTGGTTGTCTTATTACATGAACCGTATGAGCGAAATGAACCTGTGGTTTCTATTGGTTTTATTGATACTCCTATTTTCTCCTCGAGTGAATTGGGCCGCATGGCGCTTTATGATGACCAAGTCGTTTGGAACTGGGCATGTATATCTTTTATTGGCGATGGGAGGAGTCCTTTATTTTACCTATGATGAGATAAATCATTCTCGCAGCATGTATCATTTACAAAATGGAAATCTTCCCTGCTATGACACCCAAGGCGCATATCCGGAATATTGTTTACTTGGCGATTCTGGGAAAGATTTTTCAGAAAAAATGAACGAGTTGGGAACCATAACCAACAAAGCCGACGTGCTCATTTTGTCTGGGTATTCGATGGAAGTTCGGCTTCAGGGGTTCAACGCGGGGTTTCCTTGGTATGATCCCTTTGGAGAGGTGGGGACCTATTCTAGATTTGATCACTGTATCGGCGATGTCTCCAGCCGTAATCCCGTGTGGATTTTATCGGAAAATCCAAATACAGAAGCCGGAAAAAGCATGCCGAACCGGATGGAGCACCAAAGACTGATAATGCAGGCACTTCCTCAATATCAAGAAATAAAACGTTCCGCGCATTGGATATATTTTCAGCGTAAGGGATCATAACCCTTTGCTTGAGATGATTAGGCCGATAATGATAAACGAGAGGCCGATCAGTTTATGAAAATTTAAACTTTCATGAAACAAAAACATCGACAGGAATAAAACCAGTATGAACGATGCGCTCATAAAAGGGTAAGCGTAGCTTAATTGAAATTTTGTTAAAACCATCATCCAGCACAACGAGGCTAGGAAGGCCGATAAGAAGCCTGAAAAAATAAATGGATCTAATGTCAGGGAAACCATGTATAAAACCTTTTCCCTCATCTCACTCGGCATGTGAGGAATATACATATCCATGCGCCACTTGAACACCAACTGACCATAAACCGTAAAAAACACAGTTCCAAAGATATATAAGTATCCGATCATGTTATTTTTTTTCTCCAATTGCCAGCAATGAAGACCCAAAGGGTAAAGAAATTTTACATTTGATGAGAAGACGCTCTCCACAGACAATCCATTTAAAAAGACGATTGAGGATGGGGTGAATTTGAAATTCTGTTTTCATGGAATCATTTCCTTTTCTTCTGGAAATGAACAACAAAGGCATCAAAGCCGAAACAAAGGAAGTGACAACAATTATTCGGAACCCCGCGGCCTCCAATTTTTGCACAAGTTCTTTTCTTGAGTAGCGCCGCTTGTGATGTGCGATGTCATCCTGTTTGCTCCATAAGAACATGTGCTGGGGAACGGTTAATATCAATCCACCGCCAGGCTTCAATGCCTGGTGGATTTGCCGCAGAACCAACTCGTCCTCCTCAATGTGCTCCAACACGTCAAACCCGCCAATGACGTCGAACGTATTTGGAAAGGGAATGGTTCGAGCGTCCAATTGGATCAGCCCGACTTTGCTGCCCAGTCGAAAGGCGGCTTGTTTCAGGCCGTTTATATAGAATTCGCTTCCCCATACCGATGTATTGGGGAAAGAGGCTCGAATTTCACGGTTGACATACGCGGTTCCGCACCCAATTTCCAGCATGTTTTCCATGCGGGGGAAGTATTTTTTCAAGCTCCAAAGAATTAATTTATTTCTTTCCTGGAACCAAAAGTGACGATCTTCCAGTTGGATCAACGTTTGAAAGGCATCCGGATCAAAACCATCATCCTTCCATTTCCCCTCTTCCACGAAGCTTTGGAACCCGTCAATGACTTTTGCATTTTTTAAAAGGGTCTTCATACGTGTTTTCTCAGCGTTTCGATGACTTTATCCACCTGATCGTTGGTTAAGCTGGCATGCAAAGGTAACCGTAGGAGACGGTAGGGGAGGTCATCTGTAACAGTCATGGCCGATGCTGTTCGGCCGAATTTTTTTCCTCCCGGAGATGAATGCAAGGGGACATAGTGAAAAACCGTTTGCACACCGTCTTTGCGCATAGCGGTCTGCACCCGTTCGCTTTCATCTGCCCGAGGAAGAAGTATGTGATAAAGGTGGGCGTTGTGCCCAGTTGCTTGAGACGAGGGACGGATCAATTTTCCGTCTTTCTCTAAGCCAGCCAATCCCTCATGGTAGGTTCTCCAAATATTTCTGCGTTTTTTGGTAATTTCCGGGGCTTGCTCAAGCTGGGCCAATAAAAAAGCGGCCTGCAGTTCACTCATCAAGTAGGAACTTCCTTTGTCTTGCCAAGAGTATTTATCTACCTCGCCGCGGAAAAATTGCTGACGATTGGTTCCTTTTTCTCGGATGATCTCTGCCCGTTGGGTCAATTTGGGAGAATTGACGCATAGCATTCCGCCCTCTCCACAGTGAATATTTTTCGTTTCATGGAAGCTAAACGCGCTCATATGCCCTTTGGCCCCCATATGATTTCCATGCTCATCAAAACTATGAACGCACTGAGCCGCATCCTCCAAAACCCACAGATTGTATTTTTCGGCAATGGCTAAAATATTTTCCATGCGGCAGGAGACACCAGCGTAATGCACGGGAATTATCGCCTTGGTCCGGGGGGTAATGGCCGCTTCAATCAGGTTGTCATTCAAGTGCAGGGTGTCTGGGTAGACATCGATAAATACGGGAATTCCTCCATGCAACACAATGGCGGTTGCCGTTGAGGTAAATGTAAAGGATGGAAGAATTACCTCGTCACCGGGTTGAATGTCTGCCAGCATGAGCCCCATTTCCAGTGCGGCCGTGCAAGATGGCGTGGAATAGGCGGCCAAGCAAGACAAATTTTCGATAAACCATGAGGAACACTTTTTGTTAAAATTCCCATCTCCGCAATATTTCGAGCCCCTCAGGACTTCTAAAACATACTTTTCTTCTTTCCCGGTAATTAGTGGAATGTTAAAAGATATCATATCTTTGCGAATCTCTGAGGGGTTTTGCTAGAATGTTGCCTAACGGATGTAGTCAATTCAAACCATTCAAAAATTTATCATTATTTTTTAGGCAAATATATAGTATGTTGGCAACTTTTTGATAGTGGTGACAACACAGAAAAAAATCTACGGGAAAGTTCTGCACACAATTAAAGATGTCAACACATTGGTTATGATATAGGGGCAGTTCTGCTAATTTATGTGCTCAGAAATATTAAATTTTTTCCGAACATGAAACAGAGGGCGGCGCTTTACTTCCGTATAAATATTGGCCAGATATCTGGCCAATATTCCTAGTGAGAGTAGATTGATACTACCGAAAAGCAAGTTTAGCATGACGAGGGTGGTGAACCCAGGTAAGGCGTCATGATTGAAATATGAATACAGGTATCCTCCTCCAGTAATTATTGTTGCAAACATAGCAATAATTCCACTGTAAAAAAGAATGTTAAGTGGATTATTGGAGAGATCAATCAGAACATCAATTGCAAGATTTAACCTTTTGATCGTGTTATAGTTGCTTTTTCCGGATGAACGTTTTTCATTCTGAATATTTATAGTTGAATATTTCATGCCGATATCGTTTGTGATGGCGGCAATCGTTCTAATTCTTTCGGGGTAATTTAAATATAGTTGTGAGACTTGAAAGGTCATGATTCGCATCATGAGTTGACTTCTTACGATGTTAACGTTCATAATTTTTGTTAGGAACCCCCAAAATATAAAAGATGATAATTTGTCTACAATATTATTTCTCTGGTGTGATACGGCATAAACAATATCGTTACCTTCCTGTATTTTATGATAGAGGATTGGGATAGCTTCTGGCGGATTCTGAAGGTCTCCATCCATAATAAGAATGTACTTACCTTGGGCATATGCAATCCCGGCGCTCATAGCAATTTGTTGACCAAAATTACGGCTTAGGATAAGGCCCTTTACGTTTGGCGTGACCAAAGACAGTTGTTCTATTCGTTGCGATGAGTTATCCCGGCTTCCATCATCAACCAGGATGATTTCATAATCTAGTTTGAGGGGCTCAATCGATGATTTGATTCGAATTACCAACTGATCAACAATTTCAGCTGAATTGTAAACAGTAGCAACAATAGAAATGTCAGGTTGCGAAAGAGTTTCGTTCATAGCGTGATTTATCCTATAAGTTCGGATAGGGTTATGACTTTAATAGATTCCCCAAACTCACTGATAATCTTTTTCTTAATTACCTCCCCAAAAGTTAGGCTCATAATCAGTATATGAGAAACCGGATTTGCCTTAAGGTCTGAAAAATTTTCAACCTTTACGCTGACACCATCAAATTCTTTATTATGCCAATGTTCAGTGTCATCAAAAAAACGAAACTTATAACCAATTTGGCATGCAGCGATGTAGGGAAGAGCTCGAAGCGGCACATAATAACCGATGGTATTATTTTCATCAGCAAAAAAAGCATTGTTTATCTCTCTAAAACGCTGAATTGAATGATTTGCTTTTTTTGCAAACTCTTTGAATGGATGATTGTTTGATTTTTCATTTGAGAGTACGATTGCACCTGGGTTTCTTGTGCGAATCCCGACCCCATACAGGGATCCCCCATATCCAGCTTTCTTTACATCAATGACATCAAACCCAGCACTTGTTAAGGTGTTTCGAAGTGAAAATTCAGTAAAATAATTAATATGTTGATGCATAGCCATAGAAATATCTCCGATTTCTATGCTCTCCGTAGCATCGGGAACGTTAACAATGATAATCCCATCTTCTAATAAGTTATCATGGTGATTTTTTAGGAATTCTACGGGGTTTCTAATGTGCTCAAGAACATCTACATGGTAAATTAAACCAAATTTTTCCTTTAATTTTTGGCTGGGAAAAAAATCTGTTATAACCTCAATCCCCTTTTTTTTCCCTTCTGTGGCAGCAAATGGGCTCGCATCTATTCCAGAAGCCTCATATCCAAGCTTTTTAAGGTGGCTCAATACAACGCATCCACCACAACCCACCTCGAGAATTTTATTGATATTTGGGTTTGTATTTATTATATTTTCAACGTATTTTATAAAATCGGTACCATAAGGCTTTGCGATTTCATTGTCATCTTGAAGATATCCAATATTTTCATTTTGAGTATAAATATTACTTAGAGCTCGCATAACTTCCTCATTCTGTTTCTGAATGAGAAGATCAACAGTGTGATCAAAAGAAAATGAGAATGGGAAAAAGCTTTTAACAGGATTATTTTTTTTTTCATTAATATTTGCGAGACGCCAATAAAAAGGTAAATCCCCAAGTTTGATCTCTTCCATTGGATCCTCAGTCTAAACGAATGGTTGAAATTTTTTTAAAGGCATCATTTAAGATATCCGGTAGAAAGAATAACCCATCTTCTGCCATAACACCCGACACAATTAAGTTAATAATGTTTTCTTGCGCAACCCGATTACGCAATTCTCTAAAGTTATTAAAATTCAAATTTGACGGCATAGGAAATTCAGACTTTATATTTTCTGCTTTTGAAAAAATAATCTGGTGGTCTTTGATAATTCCAAAATGTTTTATTTCGTCTAAAGCCGCTTTAATCAATTGCTCTTCTGATGTTTTATCTGGATCGAGGCCAATTCTTGAAGGCCAAAATTCCACACAAACTGGGTAATTGCCCTTTCCACCTGCGCCAGGGCAATAATTGCTGTAATTTGTTACGCGAAATGTAGCAAATCCTTTATCATAACAATAAAAATAATAAAGTTTTCCCATCACCGGTGGTTTGTCCAACACCAGGTTGATATAAACTATCCGTTGGCCTTTATCCATTTTAAGGTCTGAAATATTAACATTTAAAGAAGGAGCCAGGGAGTGCCATCCAGCTGTCCAAATAAGTCTCTCGACAGAAATGTCATGGGTTTTACCCTCGCGATCGCATAGCTCGAGTTGGGTAATGCGTGATTTGTCTCGATGCAAATGCTTCAGGCTGGTCCCATTAAGGATTTCGATATTCAGATCTTTCAATAATTTTGTGAATCGATCAAAAAAATAGCTCATCCCGAATTTTTTGGGGTATAGGGCTTTTTGTGTATTGGTGCGATAGGGGGGGAGATTAATTTGATCAGGAAAAGCAATCTTCGAACGTAGAATGTCAGACTTCATGAGATCAAGCATAATCTCTTTGTCAAACAGGATGATTCGTTCAAGCGCTGTTGCTTTAATTGCAAAAACATTAATATCTTCTGGCTCTTTATGGTATAGATTGAAAAGTATTTTACTGTGAATCTTATCTGAAATATATTCTCCAAATTGACTGCGTAGAAAATCCATGGCCTTAATAGAATTGAACTGATGGTTCTTGCCTAAATTATCGAAGAAACCACCAAAATATTGGAGTTGCTGCTCCTTTGGAAACGAACGAAGATCAACATAATGGGAATATTCTTGTAATTTTCCATTGAAGAAAAGACCCGCGATGTCCTTTTCATTTCCCGGGTAGATATGCCACTCTTCACGGTTTAAGATTTCTAAATAAAGGTCATCTACTTCAGAATTGCATGATTCATAAATAACATGCATTCCAAAATCGAATATATGACCTTCCTTATAGGATATGCTTCCATACATTCCACCAGGTTGATCTGATTTGTCAAAAATTAAAATTGGGAAATGAGGATACATTTTTCTTAGTTTTAGGGCGGACATCATACCAGTCATCCCGGCCCCTGCGATGACGATATATTTTTGTATTGAATTATTCATTAATAGTCTCAATTATCAGAAGATATTTCATTAAAAATAAATTCTATTTTACATACTTCATGAACCTGTTGGATTCCTTCCCGCAATTAAATAACAGGTCTATAATGGAAACCTCATGAATAAAATCGCCCCAAAGCTGAGGGTAAGTAGGGTATCCGCTATAATCAAACCATGTTATTTTGATATTTTTTTTAATAAATACATTTTCATCCAGATAATCCTTCGCAGAAGGACCTGATATATATTCCGTCCCACCCGCTTGAGCGCAAAGATTAGCTACTCGCTCAGATTTTCCGTCAGTAATGGTGTAGTCCCAAGAATTTCGAATGATTGTTTTAATATTAAGATATCGACAAATGGCCTCAATAAATTGACGATTCATTGTTGAAAGATCAATAAAATTTGAGTTAAGATATAGAGGTTTCAACCATTGTGAAATTTCTTCAAAATGTTGAGCCCTGCGATAATTGCTTTCTATTGTTTTCCAATGTTTTTCTTGCCACCTATTATTATCAAGTTTTACATCCCGAATTCGTCGGCTGATATTCTGTCCAACGGGGATAGAAACCCACTCAATGCCCTTTGGAGTTTTTACCTTATTCCGGTTTCTCCAGTCATTTTTTGTAAACTGCATGTCGTCGTAAAGAATAAATTCATCAACGGCCGCAATTAGATCGAAATATCCTTTCCATGGTATATAATTTGACTGGAGGATGGCTACCGTTTTCATGCGTGGTCCTAAATTTGCGATCAAAATGAAAGGAGCTAGCCTAGATAACGGAAGTTATTCTATGCTATATTTAAATATTCAAATGGTCTCGATCAAGCGCATTAAAAACCATCAAGTGCTTGGAAATCTAGGTGGCAGGTACGCCAGCCAGAAGTGTTGTAACAATGGTTAGGAAAACCGAAGGACGGCCACCCTGATCAATCGTAAAATGATGGTTCTCTTAACCCCTCGGCTTGAGGATACCTCGACTTATGATGTGAAAGTGTTTTGGTTGTACGGTGTGAGCAAGGGCAAACTCGGGTGTAATGCGTGTTTAGTTGAATAATAGCCACGGAAAAAAAATTGCAAGATGTCGAAGTATCCCTTCCAGGGAATGTAATTGGATTGTGTAACGGCAACGGTTTTCATTGGAGTCCTTGGTTTTTTTCTACATAAAGAATATTTAAAAACTTTGCGCGAGTAAATCAATTTCCACATGAAAAAAATTCTAGTCACGGGCGGTGCCGGGTTTATTGGGTCGGAATTGGTTCGTAGGTTGGTTGCCGATGGATATACGGTGCTGAATTTCGATAAGTTGACCTATGCCGCCAATCTTAAGGCACTGGAAGGCGTAAAAAAAAACCAGCGTTACCAATTTATAAAAGGGGATATATGTGATGGGGACGCGGTAACAGATGCATTTCGCTCCTTTCAGCCCAACGTTATTATGCACTTGGCTGCCGAAAGCCATGTGGATCGTTCAATCGCGGGAGCAGATGAATTCATTCAGACCAACATCATGGGAACCTTCACGCTGCTGAAGGCGGCTCGATCGTTTTGGGAGGAAAACGGTAAAACCTCCTTGTTTCGCTTTATCCATGTGTCTACCGATGAAGTATACGGGGCCTTGCAGAAGGATGATCGGCCGTTTACTGAACAAACGCCATATGCACCGAATTCTCCATATTCTTCTTCCAAGGCGGCTTCTGACCACTTGGCCCGCGCATGGTATGAGACCTACTCCCTCCCGGTAATGATTACCCATTGTTCGAATAATTACGGGCCGTGGCAGAACACCGAAAAATTAATCCCGCTGATGATTTCCCATGCGCTTGCCGGAAAAAAACTCCCGGTATACGGAAAGGGTGAAAATATCCGCGATTGGATTTATGTGGAAGATCATGCCTTGGGGCTAATCGACGTGATGAACAAAGGAATGCCTGGGGAGGTTTATAACATGGGCGGGGAAAACGAAGTTAAAAATATTCACTTGGTTGAAAAAATATGCGACATGTTGGATGAGAGGGTTCCCAAAAAAGATGGATCGTCTTATAAAACCCAAATTTCCTATGTCACCGACCGGCTAGGACATGATTTTAGGTACGCCATAGACAACACGAAAATTCATCATACTTTGGGATGGAAGCCGGAAAAGACGTTGGAAGAGGGGCTTTCTCACACCATCACGTGGTTTTTGGAGAATAGGGCATGAAAGGAATTATTTTGGCTGGTGGGAGCGGAACCAGGCTTTACCCTGTAACCTTGGCGGTGTCGAAACAGCTTTTACCCGTGTATGACAAACCCATGATTTACTACCCTTTGTCTTTGCTAATGCTGGCTGGAATTCGTGAAATACTTGTGATTACAACGGAAAGGGATCAGGAGTCTTATCAGCGGCTTTTGAAGGACGGCTCACAATGGGGAGTACAACTGCAATATGCGGTGCAAGAAAAACCAAACGGACTGGCAGAGGCCTTTATTATTGGAGAAAAATTCATCGGCAAGGACGCATGCTCTCTCGTGTTGGGCGATAACATTCTCTATAAGGATCGACTGCAACACATGTTGCAGGAGTGCGCAAAATTAAAAGAAGGGGCTTATGTCTTCGGTTATCACGTTTCCGATCCACAAAGGTATGGGGTGATAGAGTTTGACCGTGATCCGACCATGGAATTAAACGATGCCCCCATTCGGGTTCTATCTGTAGAAGAAAAACCGACAAAACCAAAATCTAATTATGCCGCGATTGGTATTTATTTTTACGACAATCAAGTGGTTGAAATGGCAAAAAGAGTAACACCATCCAAACGAGGCGAACTTGAAATTACCTCCATTAACAATATGTACCTGGAAAAAAAACAGTTGAAGGCCATGGTGCTTGGCCGGGGCGCGGCATGGCTAGATATGGGAACCCATGAATCATTTTTGGAGGCAGGGCAATTCGTGCATACCATCGAAAAGCGGCAGGGCTTTAAGATCGCCGATTTAGATGAAATTGCCCAACACATGGGGTATGTATAGGCACGTTCAGCCCATATTCGATCCCTCTTTTCGCCTGTAATCTCCTTCGCCTTGATTTTTTAATCCCCACAAAGTTTTTACATGCCCGGTCATCATATTAAAGAGACCAGTATCCGCGATAATCCAATGGCATTGATTTGGGGGGATGATGAAAATCCTCGAAGCTAACACTAACAAAACCAAGCGATGTGGTAGGGATGCCGGAGGGGGATTAACGTTTGTCTCGTTCGGTCAGAAGGGTAACATGCTCTTTTCCCACGGCGGGTTTTCCCGGTTGGGGAATGGGAGAAGGCTGAGAAAAGGGGGAGGGAAAAGGACGGGACCCAGGGGCAGCTGCTGGTTGAGGGCGGGCTGCTACTGGCGCGTTGGAAGGTGTGGCCATAGCAGGTGCGGCATTGAGAGGGGTGGAGATAGGGGGAACCGCGGGTACAGGTATGGGGGCGGGAATGGGCAGCTCATCCCCAGAACGCATGGCGGCTTTTTTCTTCAATTTATCCGCCGCTTTCAACAGGGATTCATAGGGGATGTTCTGGCGCTCTAAAGAGCCGATAAATTCGCCCATCACTCCCACCGGATCGGTTCCGGAGGAGGAATCGGCCAGTGTTAAGCGGCCCTGGGGCGGCAATTCTTTGGTTAACGCGATCAGTTCCTTCAGGGCCTTTCCCGGAGGTTTGCCCTTCATGTTTTCCGCGGCGGGGCTGTATTCTTTTTCCAGCGATTCCACCACAAATTTCAGCAATTGGTCGGCCTGCACCAAGTCTTTTAAGGGCAGGTAATGCAGAAAGGTTCGGAAGGCCCCATGGGCGGTATTCGGCACGGCCAAGTGAAACAGGCAGGGAGAGCCTGTTTCCACATGCAGTACAACCAGGGGATGGTCAGAGGGTTCCAGGTTTCTCAGCCCACAAACAAACCGGTAGATGCCCTCCAGCAGGCGGGTGACCCCCAACAAAACTGGAGCGGTGATGGCAGGGGTTACGTTGTCCTGATAGGAGGCTGTCAGCATCAGGGAGCCTTCCGGGCAGTCTTGGGTTTTCAGGGCGGCAACCAAGGCCCTCACCCGGGAGAATCCCTCCAGGTAAATATCCCATTGGTAACTGATCCGGTCGATTTCCAAAAGCACCGCCAGCAGTTCCCCTTCCCCCACATGGGAGGGGTAACGGTAATACTCCCAATGGAGTTGGTAAAGGGATTCCACCCGTTCGGCAATGGCTGCCAGGGCTTTGAGATCGTTGACAAAAGGAGGAATTCCCGGATGGGCTTTACGCAGATCATCCAACCGCATCAGGGCGCGGCGGACAGATTTAAGTGATTCTGGGATCCGTTCGCAAAAGGCGGGGGTAAACAGTTTGATTTTCAAGTCCCCCGCCAGGAAAACCGAGAAGTCTCCGGGGCGGAGTTGTTGAGGTAGGTGCTTGTAAAAACGAGAGCGCAATTCCCCGTAAAACGAGAACGTTTCCCGAATTAAATCCACGAACTCCAAGGTAATGGGTTCGGAGGATTGAAAGTCTGCGCTAAGCTGGGCGTTGTTCACCGTCATCCTTTCGGTGAAGCGGCGCCAGGAATTTACCTGGCCCCGATCAGTTCCGCCTCGGTAAAGAAGAAAGAAATTTCTTCCCGGGCTGTGTCTGGGCCGTCCGATCCGTGGACGGTGTTGGCTTCAATGCTTTGGGCAAAGTCTTTGCGAATGGTGCCGGGGGCTGCGTTGGCCGGGTTGGTGGCCCCCATCAATTCCCTGTTTTTGGCGATGGCGTTTTCACCTTCCAGAACAGATACAACCACAGGTCCGGAGGCCATGTATTCGGTCAGGCTTTGATAGAAAGGGCGGTCCTTGTGGACGGCGTAGAACCCCTGGGCCTGGGCAGGGGAAAGGCGAATTTTCCGAATAGCGGCGATGGTTAATCCGGCTTTTTCGAACCGTTGCAGGATGGCTCCATTCAGGTTGCGGCTGACTCCATCGGGTTTGATAATGGAAAGGGTGCGCTCAACGGCCATGTTTCTCCAAAGGGATGTAGATGTGATGTTTTAAGATGCCCCCATGGATCCGGATTTACTACGATTTGGTCAGGGGAGAAGGCATCCTTCGGTTTCAAACATATCAGGGAAGCCGGACCAGGCACAACCCCCAGACTTAATCTTTGGCCAAGTGATCTACCGCGTAGCGGGCAGCGAAGGAATAACCGGCCGCCCCCAGCCCAGCCACCACCCCCACCGCGATGTCGGCCAGGTAGGATTGATGGCGGAAGGCTTCCCGCTTGTACACGTTCGACAAGTGCACTTCAATGAAGGGAATTTTTGTCAGGGAAAGGCTATCCCTCAGGGCAATGCTGGTGTGGGTCAATGAAGCGGCGTTTACCAAGGCAAAGCGGGCATCCCGATTTTGTTGAAGCCACTCAACCAGTTGACCCTCATGGTTGGATTGAAAACTGAACAGGGCATGACCCGCTTGTTCCACCACCTTACGAACATCGGCTTCAATATCCGACAAGGTGGCTTTTCCATAAATATCCGGTTCCCGCTCTCCCAGCAGGTTTAAATTGGGGCCATTTAGCAGAAGAATTTTTGCCATGGTCACAGTTCGAAGGGCAGGGTGGGCAGGGATTTCTGTTTTTCTTGGGGATCGTAGATAAAGGAGGTTCCGCATCCGCAGGAACCTTTGGCCGCCGGATTTTTGAATTTTAATCCGCGGTCCATCAGGTCATAACTCCAGTCCACTTCGGTGCCATCAATGTAAATATGGCTTTTTTTATCAACCAGTATATGAATCCCCTGGGATTGGAATTCCAGGTCCATTTTGGTCATTTTCGAATCAAATTCAAAGGTATAGGTAAACCCAGAACACCCCCCTCCCTTGATCCCGATTCGGACGGGAACATCTAAGGGCATGCCTTCCTCCTCTTTCACCTTGCGGATCTCTTTGGCTGCGTTTTCCGTCAGCGTAATCATTGGGGGCCTTGAGGGTTAGGAAAGCAACGGTGTCTCTTACGATGGATAGATTCTTGTTCAATTTTATCGTTTGCCCAGCAGGATGTAAACGGAAGAAGCGTAGGATGGGGGGATCAGCAAAAGGACTATGGTTTAAATCCTGTCCCTTGTTTTCACCCCTGGCGGGCTATGTTACCGTTATAGATAGATGATCTCACCCCCTATTCAACGGATTTCCAAGGAATCATGAATCAGATCCCCCGACAGGTTGTTTCCCTTCCCATGCTACCCATGCGGGAAGATATCATTTACCCGGGCATGACCATTCCCTTTTTCATCGGGCGCAAGCAATCGATGGAGGCGGTGGAACGGGCCTTGGCTGGGGATCGGGGAATCTTCGTGATCACTCAAAAAGACACGTCTGTTGAACGCCCTGATATGGAAGATCTATTTAGGGTTGGAACCGTCGGAACCATTCTCCAGATCATGCGGCTGCCCAATGGAACGTTGAAGGCATTGTACGAGGCCAAAGGCCGGGCCCGCCTGATGGACGCGGTGATTACCAAGGATTATTACCTGGCCCAGGTTGAAATTCTTCCCACCCTGGAGATGGAGGGGGAAGAAATCACCCAGTTGGCTGAGCGGGCCAAAACCATGTTCATGGAATACACATCGGAAAATAAGAAAAGCCCGGCGGAAATTGATCACGCCAACATCATGGAGTGCCAGCCGTTTGAACTGTCGGACCGCATTGCCCCCCTGCTCACTTCACCCCGGGATTGGAAACAAAAATTGCTGGAGGAAGAAAGCCCCTTGCGGCGGTTGGAGATGGTGCTGGGGCAAATGTCGGAGGAAATCAAAATCCGGCAATTGGAAAAAAAGATGAAGGAACACGCCCAGAAAAACGTGGGTTCGGTTCATCGGGACCAGTATTTAAGCGAGCAATTGAAGGTTATTCAAAAAGAATTGGGGCAGACCGAGGATATTCGAGATGAGTATGAGGAATACGATGACAAGATTAAAAAAGCCAAAATGCCCAAAGGGCCGGAAGAAATCGCTAAAAAGGAACTGAAAAAATTAAAAATGATGTCTCCCATGTCGGCGGAAGCCAACGTGGGACGAAACTATTTGGATTGGCTGCTCAGTCTTCCATGGAGCAAATCCACCAAGGACACCTTTGACCTGGAATTGGCCCAGAAAATATTGGATGAAGACCATTACGGGCTGGACAAGGTGAAAGAACGCATTGTGGAATATTTGGCGGTTTGCAAACTAAAGGGCGAACTCAAGGGCCCCATCCTATGCTTGGTGGGCCCGCCGGGCGTTGGGAAAACATCCCTGGCGAAATCCATTTCCCGGGCCGTGGGGAGGAAATTTGCCCGCATGAGCCTGGGGGGGATTCGTGACGAAGCCGAAATTCGCGGCCACCGCCGCACCTACATTGGGGCCATGCCGGGGAAAATCATTCAGGCAGTCAAGAAGGCTGGCAGCAAAAACCCGGTCATCCTCATGGACGAAGTCGATAAACTCTACACCAGCATTATGGGAGACCCCTCGGCGGCCCTGCTGGAGGTGTTGGACCCCGAACAAAACAACACCTTCATGGATCACTACATCGAGGTTGAGTACGACCTGTCTCAGTCTTTGTTTATTTGCACGGCCAATTCCACCGAGAACATTTCCCATCCCCTGCTGGACCGGATGGAGGTAATCTCCATTCCGGGCTACACCGAAATGGAAAAAATCAACATCGCCAAAACGCACTTAATCCCCAAACAGTTGGCGGAACACGGCCTCGACGATAAAAAAGTGCGTATCCGCGAGGATGCCCTGGCCGAAGTGGTGAGGAGTTATACCCGGGAGGCGGGGGTTCGTGGGTTAGAACGGGAAATTGGAAAGGTATTCCGCAAGGTTGTAACAGGCCTTGTGAAAAAGGACTCTGACCAAAAGGTGATCATTACCCCCAAAACCCTGGTGCGATTTCTGGGGGCCCCTAAATACCAACACACCCCTCCGGAAGAAGCCGGAGAGGTGGGGATTACCACGGGGTTGGGGGTGACCAGCGTAGGGGGAGAGCTGTTGATTACCGAAGTGGAAACCATGCGTGGAAAAGGGGGAATTTTCATCACGGGTCAATTGGGTGAGGTGATGAAGGAATCGGCCCAGATTGCGTATAGTTATGTCCGATCAAACGCTTACGAATTTGGAATTTTTCCCTCCAAGCTGAAAAAACTAGACATACATATCCACCTGCCAGAGGGGGCCACCCCCAAAGATGGGCCTTCCGCCGGGATTACCCTGGTAACCTCTCTGGTGAGCGCTTTGACCGGAATTCCGGTGCGAAACGACGTGGCCATGACTGGAGAACTGACCCTGCGCGGGTTGGTTTTGCAAATTGGCGGATTGAAGGAAAAACTTTTGGCCGCCAAACGGGGGCGCATCCAAGAAGTCATCATTCCAGGGGAAAACGAAAAAGATTTGGCCGACATCCACAAGGAAATTCTGAGCGGGTTGAAAATCTCTCCCGTTCATTCCTTGATGGAAGTGATCGCCATTGCGTTGGTGCGGCCCCCCAAGCCCCTGACCCCGGAAGAAATGGCCGAAGAAGAAAAAAGACTGGATGCCATGGAAAAAGACAAAGAGGATGGGAAAACCCCACCCATGGCAGAACCGGATATGGCTTCCATTTAGTATATTTCCCCCCACCACGGGTCTATCTTGAAGTCCCGATGGATTTCTATCGGATGGACTGCCCCCATGACGGACAACCCAAAACGCCAGCCAAAAGATAAACGGGTGCGTTTTATCTCCCAAAAGACTGAATTTCAGGGGTTCAGCCGGGTGGATAACCTTCAGGTGAACCTTCAGGCCCATGCTGGAGGATGGATCGGCCCGATCAACCGTGAAGTGTATATCCGGGCAGACGCTGCGGCCGTTCTTCCCTACGACCCACTCACAGATCAGGTGGCCCTGCTGGAGCAATTCAGGGCGGGTTCCTATTTGGCTGGGGAAAATTGCTGGCAGTTGGAACCCGTTGCGGGGATGGTGGACTCTGGCGAGATCCCTCAAGATGTGATGGTGCGGGAAACCCAAGAGGAATTGGGGGTTTCTTTGGTACGGTTAGAGCCGATCTGCACTTATTTGGTCAGCCCTGGATACACCACCGAACGGGTTTTTTATTCCCTGGGGATTATCCGGGCGGAGGAGGTACAAGGCATTCATGGAATGGCCCAGGAGGGGGAGGATATCCTAACCCATGTGTTGTCAGCCGATGAAGCCTTCCAGCGTCTTGACGCGGGTGAATTTCAATATTCCCTCACGGTGATTGGCCTTCTTTGGTTGAAGCTAAACCGAGACCGAGTACGTTCCTCTAGTAAATAAATTGTTTCTTCGAGAAATATCTCCCTTCCGTGAAAAATCCCTTCATTCAAAGATAATCTCATCGTTCTGTTCTTTTTAAAATCAAAATTCTCTCTGTGTTTTTTCTGGTGTTTCTCTGGACGACCCTGGTAAAAATATGAAAAATATTCGCTTGCTTTATAGGATGAAAAGAGACGTTATATGTTAATTCAAGGGGCGCAAAGAAACAAGACGAATAAAGACACAATATCACGTCATGAAACTTTGATGGTGGAAAATAATAACGCAGATAAAAAGTGATGGAATAATAATCAACTATAAGTCCGCTATGCCTAAAAATAAATGATCATGAGAGATAGGCTGAAAGATACTTCAAACCCCAAAAGCACTCTGTGATATGCCCCCACGACTCGGTAAAAACAAGTGAACGAATCAAATTCTCTCCCAAAGAAATCCCCATGGGGAAGAGGGATAAAAACGGTGGGAAAATAATTATTGTAAACGACCACAACCCCATGAATATCGTCCATTCACATGGTCTCTATAGTTAGATAACGGATTACACTGAGATTTGAATCTGGATATAGTGAGATAGATTGAGGAAGGAATATTTGTTCCCGAAATCAGTTCTAACCAGATCAAAGAATAAAATGTAAAAGTCTTCTTTTGTATAAGATAAAAATATCAAAACGCGAGGGGCGTGGGAGTATCCTGGTGTAAAAAAGTTGCCCCGATATGTGTAAAGGCTAGACAGGAAAAAGACTGATTTCTACTCAAGACCCAAAAGTCAACATTAAGGCGACCAATAATGGAATAATTATGGATGATAAAACGATCAAATTCCACGTTCCACCAGAGACGGGATATGAGATAAACCATATTCGGCAAGCCATTCAGAATAAATTTTTGTGTGGCAACGGCCCGTTCACCAGAAAATTAGAAATTTGGTTTCAAGAAAAATTGGGTGGTCAGAGGGTATTGATGACTCCCTCTTGTACCCAGGCTTTGGAATTGTCTGCCATGCTGTTAAACGTTGGCCCGGGTGACGAAGTGATCGTTCCCTCCTTTACGTTTGTTTCCACGGCCAGTGCTTTTGCGTTGCGCGGAGCAAGCCTGGTGTTTGTGGATGTACGGCCGGACACCATGAACATGGATGAGCAAAAAGTGGCGGAAGCCATATCGCCCAAAACCAAAGTGATTGTGCCCGTCCATTACGCAGGGGTGGCTTGTGAGATGGATGCCATCCTGTCCCTTGCCCAAGAGCACAGTGTGAGCGTGGTTGAAGATGCAGCCCAGGCCATCGACAGTTTTTATAAGGGGAAAGCCTTGGGTTCTATAGGGGACATGGGATGTTTTAGTTTTCACGAAACCAAGAATATTACCTGTGGCGAGGGTGGGGCCCTGTGCATCAATGACAAAAAATATGTGGAAGACGCGGAAATAGCACAAGAGAAAGGGACAAACCGAAAGAATGTGTTAAGTGGCCAGGTAGACAAATACACATGGGTGGCCTTGGGGTCTTCTCATTTATTGGGGGAGCTGCCGGCTGCCTATTTGTGGGGGCAACTGGAAAATATAGAGATCATTCAACAATCTAGACGAAAAGCTTGGGAAGGGTATGGCCAGGGCCTAAAACATTTGGAAACCAGGGGTTTCATTGAATTGCCCGTGATTCCGGAACATTGTACGAACAACGCCCATATGTTTTATATCAAGGTAAAAAACTTAACCGAACGAAACAAACTCTTTGATTTTTTAAAGGAAAACAATATTCAGTCAGCCTCTCATTATGTTCCCCTTCACAGTAGCCCCATGGGGAAAAAATATGGCCGCATGCACGGGGAAGATGTGTATACCACAAGGGAATCCGAACGGTTGTTGCGCCTTCCCATATTTTTCGGGCTTACGGAGGGCCAGGTAAACCGGGTAGTAGATCGTGTGCAGACTTTTTTTAAGCGGTAACCCAGGATATTTATCCCGATACTTTTGAAAAAACACTTTCCCTTCCGTAATTCTAAATATGTATCTGTTGTGATACGAATTTAACAGGCATTGGAGAGGAATCTGACGCCCAGTTCCTTTCGATTTAAAAATAACGGATATATTATGTTAATATAGATAATTCCTATTTCTAATAACACCACACCATACCCAATCCTTTCTCCAGTAATATGAACATTCTTCAATTCCACGGCCCCGTTTTTTAGTAGTCTGTCAAAATGATTGATTATATATTTCAATTCTTTACTTATACATTCTCCAAATGCCCACCACGACCCCCTGGATTTTGACCTCATCTTCCCGAAGGTAGATCGGTTCCATGCCCGGATTTTTGGGCTGTAAACGAATGCGATGCCCTTCGTGGTAATAGCGTTTTAAGGTGGCTTCTCCACCATGAATTAAGGCAACCACCATTTCTCCGTTGGCCGCGGTGTCTCTGGGGTCAAGAATCACGTAATCCCCATCTTGCACGTTGTCCTCGATCATGGAATCACCTTTTACCCTAAGAACATAATGGGCATGGGTGGTGCTGGCCAAAAAAGAGGGGACGGAAATGGAGTCGAATTGTTCGATGGCTTCAATGGGCTGCCCGGCGGCCACAAAACCCGCCAAAGGAAGATCGATATAGGGGAATATGGGGGTTGGTTTCCCCTCCTGAATGGGGCGTAGGGAGCGTGAAATCAATCCTTCTTTGGATAGGTACCCTTTAGAAACCAAGGCTTCGATATGCTTTTGAATGCCCGAGGGAGAGGCCAGCCGGAAATGGTGCTGAATATCCCGCACCGATGGGGAATACCCATGAAGGCGAATATGTTCTTCAATAAAGTGAAGAATTTCTTGCTGGCGGTCGGTGAGATTTTTACTCATGTTCGTCTCAGCGAATTTCCTATGAGTAAAGGGAAGGACAGATAAGATTACGATTTGAATTCCACCATTCGGCTTTTTCTGCTAAGTTCAATATATGGTCAACATAAGTTCTCCGGTGTACATAAGTACACGATATTTGAATTTTTTGTCAAGGATATTTATTTTCTGTTTTGTATAGGTTACGGTAAGTGTCATTACCATAACCTAATTTTTTCACAAATTGGGATGAAAACCAGGACCAATATCCATGGACAAACCACTCGTCAAGCAAACATCCAGTTTGATTCAAACTGAAATAGACCCAAGGGTTCAACAATACCGGCAGGCTTCCCTCTCCTGGGAGACCCAACGGGCCTTGGAAAAAAATCTAAAAAAGTTCAGTCATTGGAGCAAAAACAAACGCATTCCAGAATTTCCCATCGAACCTTCCACCATGGAGAGCTTCTTGGCCTTTTTAGCGGAAGGCGGGCTTAAGGCGGCTTCCATCGAACAGGCCAAATGGGCCTTGGATACGGTCCATCGGATGGCTGGCTTACCCGCTCCCGGGCTTACCTCTCAGGTAAAAGCTACCTTGAGCGGTATTAAGAGAACCCACGGATCACGCCAATCTTCAAAAGACGCGTTGACCATTGAGCACATTCGCCTGCTCCCATTCGATTCATCTCCGAAAAGTCTAAGAAACAAAGCTTTGTTATTGCTGGGTTTCGCTGGAGGATTCCGGCGTTCAGAATTAGCGGGCATTCAGGTGAACGACCTTGCGTTTTCAAAGGGTGGGGTTCAAGTTTTACTCCAGTTTTCTAAGTCAGATCAGGAAGGTAAAGGGGAATGGGTCCATATCGTTCCATCCCACCAGACTCCCTTGTTTTGCCCAGTAAAAGCCTTGGAATCATGGTTGGGTTGGGCGAACCTTCGAGAAGGAGCCGTATTTAGGTCGATCAGTCGTCAGGGGGTACTGGGCCCCTCGTTGTCCACGGTTTCCATTGGTATCATCATTAAACAGGCAGCCCAACAATGTGGCTTTGACCCAGCTCGGTTTGGAGGGCATTCACTCAGGGCTGGCTGCGCAACCTACCTATTGGAGCAATCGGTTCCCCTGAACATGGTAGCCAAACACCTGCGCCATAAACGAGCGGATACCACCCTGCGCTATGACCGCAACCAAACCAGCAAGGCCCTGAAAGGCGTGTATTAAACCGGTATGCCAAAACTCACGTTTCAATATGTGGTTGGGGTTCAAGGCCCTGAAACAATATTAGAATTCCTGTGCCGACGGTTTCGTTACCATAACCAAGCCGAATGGATTGACCGGATCATGGAAGGCAGGGTTACGGTCAACGGCCGTAAAATCCTCCCCCATCACCCCCTGGAATCTCACCAGAAAATCACCTACGACCGACCGGAACAACAGGAGCCGGAGGTGGACGCCCGTTACCGAATCTTATTCCAGGATGATCACCTGTTGGCGGTGGAAAAATCCGGGAATATCCCCACCAGCCCTTCTGGGAAATATTGGAACAATTGTCTGGTGCACATCCTTAAAGATGACCTGGGGATGGATCGCCTCCATGCGGTGCATCGGTTAGACCGAGAGACCAGCGGTGTGAATTTGTTCGCCAAAACACCAGAAGCCGCCGGGAAATTGGGTAAAATATTTGGGGAGGGGAAGGTTGAAAAAACCTACACGGCCATTTTGAAGGGGGCCTTCCCAGCAAAGGAGGTTGTGGTGAACGCCCCCTTGGGAAAAGACCCCGCCAGCACCATTCATATCCGCCAAACGGTGCTGCCAGAAGGGCGCCCATGTATCACTCGTTTTCAATTGCTGGCCCGATTGGATGGGGCCAGCTTGGTGAGGGTCGTGCCGGTCACCGGGCGTACCCATCAAATCAGGGCCCATGCCTACCATTTAGGCTTTCCTGTTTATGGGGATAAACTCTATGGCATAACAGACGATGATTTCCGACATTCTGTGGACAATGATCATCGTTCATCCGACGCAAGGCATCTGCTACACGCAACGTCTCTTTCTGTCCCACACCCAGTCACCGATCAAACCATCACCTTCGTTTCACAACCTCGTGATATTTTTCAGTTGTGGGTTGGTCAAGCATTTATCAAGTCATGATATAAGACTCTGGAAACTCTCCAGAACAATCCAAAAGATAACCTGACTTCGCCCAAACGTTCACCCGCCCTTGAAAACTATCTCTATATCGCTGGAAGCCCCCCTGGCACATAGGGATATATATCCTTATATATCAAAGTTTAATAGGTAAATATCCTTTGTATTGATCGCTTCAATGACCTCAATCCCGAACGACCAACTGGTTTGATCAAGCAAAACACCAATAAACTAACCCGCATAAATCGGTTATTTAGCGTCATATGGTTTAACCATATAATTCAAGATTGAACATAGGCAATGCTTAACGAATATGAAATATAAAAACTGCTGGTCTATCCACATTCTGGAATGAGTATTTTTATATGGATATATTATAACGCTATATAAGACGCTATAATGCGTCTCATTGAAATATTTATAAAGACAGTTTCACATTATCATGTGCCGTTATATGGCAATATAGTGAGTCGCTTTACCATTCGCCCCGGAAATTATTTGATGAGCCGAAACACCCCAGGATGCTCTCCAGAAACCCGCCGGGACGCCCAGGATTTTACCCGCTCTTTTTCCATGTAGGCTTGATAGCGGGCACCTTCATGGGTCATGTATTGCTGAACAAACGTTTCATCAAAAGTGCCGTCCTCTCCCAGTTCAAACAACCGCCGGGTGGTTTCTTTAGGGGTCACTTCCACCAAATACCCCAGGGCCAACCGGGAACGAAAAGGTTCAAAAAACATCATTTCTCCCGTGGCGATCACCAGAGAGTCGGGTGTCAAAAACAAGGGGGCTTGATCTTGAATTTCAGGGGGAAAATCCTCTGGAAAACGTTCTATAAACACTTCCTTTCCTGCGGTCAGGGGTTCCCATACCGATTTAGAAAACCAAGTCTCATAGGCAGGGTTTAGCCACCCTGTGGGGGTATTGGGCTTGGGTTCGGCGGTACCGATCAGCAGTGGGTCCAGGTTTAAGGACTCCACCAGGTATTCAGACGATCGTTCGATTTGATGAATAACCCCCAATGACAATTGTTGGTATAAACTCAAAGGGGGGCCGCCAATTCCCACCATCATAAATTTCCCTGGATTCTGGCTTTTCCAAGCCAGCATCTCTTCCGCCAGGGCCCGTTCAGCAGCTAGGGTGGGGTCCAGCCACAAGGCCAGTTCACCAAGTCGGGTGAACCTAAACACCAAGCCTTCAGGGGAACCATGAATCGTTTGAGCCGCCAGCACCAGCCCCTTCTCTCCTATCCACCGCTGCCAATCCTTGGATTCACTTACCCACAGGGTATGGGGAGAAACCAACGCGGGCCATTCTTTGATGAGGGCCTCAATCGGCGGATTCGACATGGATAGAAAATGAAGTTTGGGGTGTTCGTAATGTTCTTTCGACAGGTCTTGCTTTTCATTGGAGGAAAACAGGAAAATTTGGTATTGGTTTTCCAACAGGTTGAGGATCACATCCGAGGTCTCCTCCTGGCGGGAAGTGTCTTGATCGGATTCAGCCAGATCCAAGACGATGGTATCCAGGCGTTCAATAAATTCGGTTCCAGCTTTATCCAAGGGGGCCGTTTCGGGATGGTGGATTTCAGGGTTTGAATGCGGTTTCATCTCTTAGGAGTTTATGATGAATATTCTTTGGAATAACAGGTATTTCGTTCGGTCTCGGGCCCTGTGGGTGATCTTTTTTTTGATCGCTCTTCCCATAACCATTCTATCTGCTGGTCTGCAGGGCCGGTATGTCGTGGTAGGCAAAGTCCCCGCCCCTCATAGCCTGGTTAACGTTGAATATGCCGAATATTTCAACTTCGGATGTACCCACTGCAATGATTTTCGAAAGCTCAATGTTCCACTATTAAAAAAATATAAAAATAACTTGGTGATCAAGAATATTGTGGTGGTTCCCCAGGGATTGCCCAACTGGCCAGCTCGCTTGTTTTATATCGCGGAACGGCATGGCAAAGGGGAAGAGGTAAAAAACATGCTGTTCGACGCTCAATTCGAACAAGGGGTGAGCGTATTTGACCCTGGGGTGGTAAGTTATCTGGCTCGATCTGCGGGACTGGCCAAGGAGTATGAAGCCGAAAAAGACAGCGATTGGGTGGATAAAAAGCTGACGGAGGCCAATGTAAAGATGCAGAGTATTCACCTACAATACACACCTACGGTTGTGTTGGAAGGTGCCTTGAAAGTCGAGCCGATTAAAACAATGGATGAGTATTTGGCAAACTTAGATAGCCTTATTGGGCAACTGCTGAAGTCTCGCTGATTTATTCTCAACCAAAGGGCATAGAGGGGGCACTGCTAGCCATGCCCCCCTATTCCTGGAGCATTCTGTTGATATCATTTGCGTATTACTCCATCCCTCTCGTCCCCGTTTCACGTCAAAAACCCTGGGAACGAATCGGGCTAAAATAACCTACACGGAAGCGGTATCGGGTTTATTCTGAGCGGGCCACCAACTTATACACTTCGGCCTCGATGAACATATCTAACAAATCGCTGTCTACGTGATGGCTTTTGACTTCTTCTTTGAGAATATCCAGCGCGCGTTCCACGGGAATGGCTTTTTTGTAGGGTCGGTCCCAGGCTGTTAAGGCGTCGAATATATCAGAAATGGTCATCATCCGAGACTGAACGCTAATTTCAGCTCCTTTTTTCCCCGTAGGGTAACCTTCACCGTTCAATTTTTCATGATGGGCATAGGCGATTTCCGGAACAGCTCGCAGGTTGGATGTCCAGGGAATATCCCGAAGAAAATTGTAGGTATGAGTCACATGAGACTCAATTTCTTTTCGGTCGGCTTCATTCAGAGACCCTTTGGGGATAGACAGACTTTGGGCCTCTGCGTCGGTGAGGAAGGGAACCTGACGACCATCCATGGAAGGGAAGGTTAGTTTGGCAATTTCGTTTAACCGTTCAAAACCACCTTCTGACAATACGGTGGGTTCATTGCACTTTAATATGAACGCCAAAAACTCTTCGGCCTCTTGCAACCGTTTTTCCATGTCTTTGGCTTTAGATATCAATCCCTTGCCCGGCTTTCCGCCCTTTTTTTCCAATTCAGCTAAGCGGTATTCAAGCTGCTCGACCTGAAACGTGCGGCGGATGAGCGCAAACCGGTCCACCACCGATTGAAGCTCGTGAGGGAAAAGTTTTTTTGCCTTCACCAACACACTCTCACGAACACCAATCTTGCCAAAGTCATGTAACAACGAGGCGTAACGAATTTCCTGTATTTGGTCGTAGGTAAATTGCAGATCTTTAAACCGCCCGGTATCGGTTTGGTTCATTTGTTCGGCCAGCCCCACGGTGAGGGTGGCCACCCGTTGAGAGTGACCCGAGGTGGTGGGGTCCCGAGATTCGATGGCCCCCACGCTGGCGTTAATAAATCCGTTGAACAGCTTTTTGATATCTTCCACCAACTGGGCGTTTTGAATGGCAATCGACGCCTGGGAGGCAATGGACATCACCATCCTACAGTCGTCTTCGGAAAAGGGCAGGATGTCTTTGATGCAGGTTTCTGGGTTTTCCAACACGATGTCCGGAGAGATCTTGCGGTTAATCAGCTGAATGACCGCGATGGTTTCTCCTCGATAGTTCACCATGGCCACGGTGAGCATGGACTTTGTGCGGTAGCTGATGCTCTTGTCGAAATCCTTTCCACCCCAGCCATATTCGGCCGTTTTGGAAATGTGATAGGCATCCTCGAAATTCAACATGTTCTGCGTAATGGCCACATAGCCATACACAGATGTTTTGGTGATATCCACCACAAAAGACCGAAAGGGAACTTTTTTTGAAAAGTTTTGGGCCACCTGAAACCGCATCTTTTTGTTGGCCATGTAGTTTGCTGGGTCTTCCGGAATAGCGGGGTCCGATTCGATCATATACAGGGACCCCGCGTCGGCGTAGGTCATTTCCCGGCATTTCAACACAATCCGATCCAACAGGCGGTCCAAATCTTTTTCGGTGGAAAGGGCCATCCCGATTTCATTCAGGGTTTCCAAATCCCTGGCTTGCTTATTTTCCACCGACCGTAAGGTTTCAATCTCGTCTTCTTCGGCTATTTCAGCCATGGCTTTGTTGATTGAGAAAGCAAAGGGCACCGCATCTGGCAGCGGATCGGCCATCACCAAATAAACAGATTGGGTTTGATTCACGTTCAATTTGGGAAAATCCTCCCGGCTCACCGACAAAATGACTTTCCCCTTGGCAAAAGCCAACGCTGCCGACCCCCCAGGCTGGTTGATCAAATCAAACAGATCCCGAGCCGTCATGGCCAGTAAGATAGGTTCGTTCTTAATTTTATTGAATAGTGAGGGCTCCAAACGGCTATAGGTTTCCGTTTGAACAGGTTGAGTAAACCGCCCCTTGGCGGATTCAACAAGACCACTGTAATCGTTTGGGATATAAAGAATTTGTTGCGTCATGGCAGGTTTTTCCACATCCCTGTGGTTAAGTGAAAAGGAGATTCAATGAAGCCTAACGTAAAAATACCATTGAAGTGACCTTTAAATTACCAGCAACTTGAAATAAATGAAACCTTTTTGAGCGGTTTTTTCAGAGAGTTGGTTTGTTTAATGCAAACCGGATACCGTCCCCCAAAAAGTCCCATATCTATGAGATCACGGTTGGTTTCTCCATAAGAGCGGAAATAATTCGAGAGACAAAATAAGTCATTAAAAAGAATCTGACCTTGACATGAATACACCAGCCATATCACTGCAATACATTTATTATATTTGTTATGTATATTTACAATATATACTCATATAACTACATATTTATCTTTATATATTGGATATTCGTTATGGTTATGTGATAATCAGATCACAAGAGGATTCGTATTTCACATTGGTGATATTAACTTAAATATTCATATTTTCAACATTTTGAAACCAATCAATTTATATTTTAATATTTTTTTTAGAAGCGTTCGCCCTATGACCATAATTTATTTATCGCGCTGATATAATTATTCATATATGAATATTTCTTTGGGTATAAACCTGGTCTCTGCGAGAAAATATTTTTCTTTATATTTTGGCCCCAATCCACTTTTAAATTTTAATTTTCAAAATATTTTCCCAATAAATATATGATTTCATAAACATATGGATGAGTGACATCCGTAGTTATGCGGCATAATCAGAGATCTATCCAATCCGGGTAAAAAAGACGTACAATATCTTATAGACCCCATGCATCGGTTTGACAGGGTTGGGCGGAAAATTTATATTTTCTAAGAGGATGTTCCACTTCCATCGAGGCCCATCATGGACGAAATCAAGCGCCTGCCTCTGCTCCCCATGCGGGACATCGTGGTATTTCCACAGATGACCACCCCCTTTTTCATCGGCCGGAAACAATCCATGGCCGCACTGGAAGAGGCCTTGGCCACTGGCCGCACAGTATTTGTGGTCGCCCAAAAAGATCCCATGGTGGAACAACCCGGCCAGGCTGACCTCCAAGACATCGGGACCATCGGAACAATTTTGCAGGTGATGCGCCTGCCCAATGGCACCATCAAAGCCTTGTACGAGGCCAAAAGTCGCGGTCGGTTGATTTCGGCCAATTTGGAAGAATCGGCCTACACCGCCGAGGTGGAACCGCTGCCAGATCTGCCAGACACCAGCCCAGAAATGCTGGCTTTGGCCAAAACCGCAAAGAGCGAGTTGGATGCCTACCTGAAGGAAATTAAACGATCCACCGAAGGGGTGGACCAGGTGGCCATCAACAACGAAGAACCCCATCGGCTGGCCGACAGAATTGCCCCGATATTGAACATGGATATCGGCAAGAAACAAGAAATTCTCTCGACCCTGGACCCTCGCTTGCGTTTGGAGCGCGTGTTTGAGCGGATGATTGAAGAGGCCGAGATTAAAAAGCTGGAAAAGAAACTCAAAGAACGGGTTCAGGGGCAAATTGGCCGAACCCAAAAAGAGTATTATTTAAACGAACAGGTGAAGGCCATTCAGAAAGAACTGGGGAATGGCGAAGACGGCAAGGCTGAGTTTGATGAATATGCCAACCGAATCAAAAAAGCCAAAATGCCTCAAGATGCCTCCGATGTGGCCAATAAGGAACTGAAAAAACTGAAGATGATGTCGCCGATGTCGGCCGAGGCCAACGTGGTGCGCAATTACCTGGATACCCTGTTGTCTATGCCTTGGGGGATAAAAACCAAGGACCACTTTGATTTGACCCAAGCCCAAAACGTGCTGGATGAAGACCATTATGGCTTGGATAAAGTGAAAGAACGGATTGTAGAATACTTGGCCGTGGCCAAAATGGTAGGGAAAATCAAAGGCCCGATTATTTGTTTGGTCGGCCCTCCTGGTGTGGGAAAGACCTCTTTGGCTAGGTCAGTGGCCCGCGCCTTGGGCCGGAAATTCGTACGGATGAGCCTGGGGGGCATTCGTGATGAGGCCGAAATTCGCGGCCACCGCCGCACCTACATTGGGGCGCTGCCGGGAAAAATCATTCAATCGCTGAAGAAAGCCCGCAGCAACAACCCTCTGCTGCTGTTGGATGAAGTGGATAAAATGACCCATGGGGTCATGGGCGACCCCGCCGCGGCATTGCTTGAGGTGTTGGATCCCGAACAAAACAGCACCTTCATGGACCATTACCTTGAGGTCGAATACAACCTCTCGGATGTTTTGTTTTTCTGCACGGCCAATAACCTGTCTGGTATCCCAGCGGCCCTGCAAGACCGTATGGAAATCATTTCTCTGCCCGGATACACCGAGCTTGAAAAAGAGCACATTGCCCAACGCCACTTGCTGGATAAACAGCTGACTGAAAACGGTTTGAAAAAAGAACAGGTCAAATTCTCCGTTCCAGCCTTGGTCGAGGTCATCCAAAAATACACTCGGGAAGCCGGGGTTCGGAACTTGGAGCGGGAAATTGGGAAAATTTGCCGCAAAGTAGCCACCGAACTGGTGAAAAAGCCTAAAGACAAAGCCATTCACATCACGCCGGCCAGGGTTCATCAATACTTGGGCGTCGAGCGCTTTAAACGAGACCAGGTGGGGGATAAAAACGAAGTGGGCGTTACCACTGGGCTGGCTTGGACACAAAACGGAGGCGACCTGCTGTTCATCGAGGTGGCCCTGATGCGAGGCACCGGAACCCTTCAAGTCACCGGGCGCCTGGGAGATGTGATGAAAGAGTCGGCCCAGGCCGCCCATAGTTTTGTGCGGGCCAATTGCGCTAAACTGGGCATTCACCCTCAGGTCTTTCACAAAACCGATATTCATGTGCATTTACCAGAAGGAGCCATCCCCAAGGATGGACCGTCCGCCGGGATTACCCTGACCACCTCGTTGGTCAGCGCCTTCACCCATATCCCGGTGAAAAAACGCGTGGCCATGACGGGCGAAATTACCCTGCGTGGAAAGGTCTTGCCCATCGGGGGGTTGAAAGAAAAATTGCTGGCGGCCAAACGGGGCGGGGTTGAAACCGTTTTGATCCCTTTTAATAACCTCAACGATTTGTCCGAGGTTCCCGCGGAAATTAAAAAAGGGTTGACGGTTCTTCCGGTGAAGAATGTGATGGAAGTATTGGCGGTGGCCCTGGAAACCATACCGAAACCCATTGATATCCCACCGGATAACGATAAAAGCAGCCATGGTGTCATTCCACCCACGGGTGGCATCCCCAAGGTGACCCCTCCCGCCTATACCTAACCGCATAAAAGCCCCGGAAACGGGGCTTTTTTGTTCCCTTTTTCTCTTTGGATACACCCCATGGGTTCTCCTAAAAAACCGAAAGAACCACATGAGCCTCATGAAAGCCGACGGATCGGTTGGTACCCTGGCCACATGCGGAAAGCCGGGAATCAATTGGCCGAAGCCGTGGGTCAATGCCAATTGGTCATCGAAATTCGGGATGCTCGGCTGCCGATGGCTTCCACCAATCACCAAATAGACACCTGGTTGGGGGGGCGGCCACGAATCCTTTTGTTCAACAAAACTTCATTGGCAGATCCCAACCAAACCGCCGAGTGGAAGAAATATTTTAAACGCATGGGGATTCCCGTTTTGTTTTCAGACAACCAAGATTCAAGCTTGGTGAAAACCGTATCCGCCCGGGTGATCCAGCTTACCCAATCCTACAAGGTTAAATTTGAAAGCCGTGGCATACGGCCGCCTTTACCCAAAGTAATGATCGTAGGTCTTCCCAATGTGGGAAAATCCACGTTGATTAACCGTTTAGCCGGGAAAAAACGCCAATTGGTCACCCCCACCCCTGGCACTACCCGGGGATTAAATTGGGTGGTGGTGCAGGACAAATTTCTGTTATTGGATTCCCCTGGGCTAATGGACCCCACCCCGCAAAATGAGAAGGAAGGGTTGCAATTGACCCTCATTGGAGCCATTCCCGACCATATCTCCCGCCCGGTGGATTCCGCGTTGTATTTGGTAGATTGGATCCTGAAGAAGTACCCTCAACTTTCCATGGAGAACTTTGGCGCTGACCAATGGGAGGCCATGAATCCCCATGATATCCTTTTTCACATGGCCAAAACCAAGGGTTGGATCACCAAGGGCGGTGCCCCCGACATGGATAGAGCCAGCAAACAGTTTTTAGGTGATTTTAGAGAAGGGAAATTGGGAAAAATGACATTGGAGTGGATGGAGGAAGGGGTAGGGAAAGGGAATTGAGATGGAGGAAAAAATGGTAAAGAAGGTTTATATGTTAACATAATATGTCTGTATGATTTTACCAGATCTCATATTTTCCTGATCCCAATTCTATTAGAAACCAGAATATTTATGTCGGTTTATTCCATTTTTTGAATTAAATAGCCAAAGCCTATAAATAAAGGGATCTCAATTATATGTCATACATATGATTGTTTATATTATATATATACGTTTTACCCGGGGTCGGCTTCGAAATATTAGCTAGAAATGACTGAAAACAATTTGTTTCATCCTCCTCTATCTATGTCGCTTATGTGTTCGCAATAAAAAGACCATCATTAACTTATCACCTATCCAATTACACCCTCCGGTTGGCCTGCATGACCCCCACCCAGGCTCTCATTCGTGGCAGCAATTGCCTGCGGACGGCGGGCGTCATCATTGCCCCCCCCACCAAATCACACAACGGACCGGGCACAATCAACAGCCATCCTGCCAGCAACACCATCATGGAATCCATGGCCTCCAGCGTAGGCACCCGGCCGTTCCGCCAGTCCGACTCCATCTCACTCCATAAGGTGAAGTTTTCTCCTCCTCCATACCGCCGGGAAAAGTACCACCCCATCCAGGCGGTCGCCAAAGATTCAAACACCCAAAATGAAAGGGGCAACCCCGACTGGGTCATGACCCACAACTCGATGAGAGGGAGGAAAAATAGACCAAACAGGATGATCAACCAGGACATGGGCGGTTCAATAGCAGAGGCATTTTATAACGTGATCATGTGACGATCTGAAACGATTTAGAGTATGCACATCGCTCTAGCCTTATGTTTTTCCTATTCCCCAGCGAAACCTGCCTTTTGCCCCATGACAAAATGCTCACCGGCCCGGTAAGAACTGCGCACCAAGGGCCCAGAGGCCACATAACGGAACCCCATGTTTAACCCCAGGTGTTCCAGTCGGGCAAAGGTTTGGGGAAGAACATACTCGGTTACGGGGAGCTTGCCCGGACCAGGGCTGAGATATTGCCCAAGGGTCAGCAGTGATACCCCGGATTGATGGGCTTCTGCCATGGTATCCAATACCTCTTGTTCGGTTTCTCCCACCCCCAACATCAAAGAAGTTTTCACCCACAACCGTGGGGATTTTCCTGCCGCGGCAGCGAGGATTTCCATGCTTTGTCGGTAATTTGCCCTGGGGTCCCGCACCAACGGGGTGGTTCTTTGAACGGTTTCCAGGTTATGGGCCAACACATGGGGGTCTGCGGCCAACACCGTGTCCAAACAGCGGGTATCCCCCCGGAAATCTGGAATCAGAATTTCAACCTTCATGGTGGGCCGGGCCTTTCTCAAGGCAAATACCACACGGGCCATGGCCTGGGCTCCCTGGTCAGGCAGGTCATCCCGGGTTACGGTGGTCAGAACCACATAATCCAGTTCCATGGCCTCCACGGCCTTTACTATCTTCTCCGGCTCTTCAGGGTCTGGGGGAGAGGGATTTCGATGGGTTTTGATGGCGCAAAACCGGCACCCCCTGGTGCAAGTATCCCCCAATAGCATAAAGGTGGCGGTACCCCCCTGCCAGCATTCGCCAATGTTGGGGCAGCGGGCTTCCTCGCATACGGTGTGCAGACCCAACCCATGGGATCGAGCCCGGACCCCCTGATAGGTTTCGCCATGGGGAATGGAAACCTTCAACCAGGGAGGAAGTCGCACACGTTTTCCCTGCCCATCCACCGCGGGTTGAGCGTAGGGAAGAGAAATAGAGACCAAGTTGGTAGGAGCCGAGGAGAGTGGATTCATTTTTTTTCCTGTCGTTTTTCCTCTAGCCGTTGTTCGGCCCCCAGCCTGCCCAGGGGATAGTCGTGTAAATCCACAAAGCGCAACAAACTAGCCAGCCGGGGATGCACCTGTTCAATCCGTCGGAACATTTTTTGAGCCATCTCACGGTAGGCTGGATGCCCCTGGGGCTGGCTGCGCAGTTCCAACAGCCAGCACAGCGCCCGCAGATTTACCTTCCATAACCACCTAACACGGAAAGCCATGGGCACCACATACTGGGCTTCCTCTGGAAACTCCACGGATAACACCTCCCAGGCATGGGCGGCTTGGGCCATTAACCCACGAAAGCGTTCCTCTAGACCAGCCTCAACGACTTCGGGGGGGAGAACATACCCATGCCGGGTGGTGAGGCGCTGACGAGACTGGGTTAACGTGCGGTGGCGGTGCATGTCTCGGTACATGCCGAAATCACCTAACAAATCAAACGTATATTCAACCATTTCCAATTCCCGTCCCAGCTTATGACGGCGGTTTTCTCGGGTGTCCGTCAGGGTTTTGAACAGGGCGGTTTTGTCTTCATCGGTTAATCCCTCCGCCCAAGCTCGTAATCGATCCAAGGGCAAATCCGTTTCTGGATACACCAAACTGGCCAACAAGCGGGTTTCCGCGTCCCGGTCCCAATCCACCAAGTTCACACCCCCTTCCGGCAGCGAGGAAGCCTCTCGGTCTGGAAACAACGCCGTGGTGGCCGTGTCTTTCACCGCCGCATGGTAATGCGTATAGAAACGTTGAAATCCCTCAAAGTGACGGTGACCTGGGTCTGCCCGGCGAATAAGCGATGGAATGACCTTGTTCAACTCCCTGCCCGCATCCCTGGCCAAGTGATTCAACTCCGTCAGGTGAGAGACCCCCAGCCGGATGAGGAGCGTTTCAAAGAATCGCCCATTGCCGAATACCCCCATATTGGTGAGGGTGGCCGCTGGTAACAGCCCCCGCAGTCCATCCAGGGCACGGGCTTTTACGCTGCGCAGCCACGCGGCCTCGGATACCCCCTCCTCCCGAGGCATCCGCTGCTGAAGATGCAGGGTCAGCTGGGGAATCATGTCTTTGTAGCCCTCGAACAAGGAGCGGCAGGTATTCAGGTATAAATCCCCATGGGCGGCCATTAGGCGGGGTTCCTGATAAAAGCGGTATTCCCCGTTCGCTTTGTCAGCAAACGACACGTAACGGGTGGATTTCTCCAGGGGTGACCCCCCAATACGGGCGTCTTCCACGGCTTTGGTTGCCAGCATCGAAACCCCTTCCAGCGCCAAATGGGCCCCCCCCAACTCCCCAATGGAATCATCTCCGTACCCATCCAGAATGCGGTCATAAAAAGACTGGGCCTTAGACACCGCTTGAAACATTTTACGGGCCAAGTCTCCAGCAGAAGCATTGGCCAGCATGTCTCCCAATTCCGCTTCCGACGCCCCTAAAAACTCCTTCACCAAAAGCTCCCTTAACCCCAGGGAAGAGCGGGAATAGCGTGAAAACAAGGCCCCTTTCACCACTTCCGGCAGGTTGGTTAAGACAAACACCGGCCCTTCCGTGTTGGTCACGAACGGGGCCAGCATTTCTTTTTCCGCCAGGGTCAAATCGTTCATGGAAATCCCTTCTTTTGAAGAAAAGTGGGGGCTTTGATTGGATAGGAAAAAAATATGTGATATTTTCAAGAAAGACCAGGGATTTTCCCCGGCCCCACCGGCAGGGTATTGTCGGACCAAGAGATGCCGATTCTCTGGCCTTCTCCCCTCTCCTCTAATTGGGTGTTACCCCCCATGACCGACAAATTTCAACCCTCCAAATGGGATATCCGCCTGCTAAATGAGGAAGACACCCTGCGGGGAATTGCCCTCATAGCCATTGGCGGCGTGCTGGTGCTGCTGAAATGGATTGTTCCCTATGCTGCTCCCCTGGCCTTGGTTGTGTACGCTGGCCTTCAAGCCTACACCCAACGCTATGGCGAAGCGATTGTGGCCCTGGCCCTGGCCGTGTTGCTCTGGCAGCTCAAAGAACTTTTGGAGGGATTGGTGTGGGTGGCCGGTGTGCTGGCGGCCACTGGCGGGTTTGTATTTTTGTTGCGAAACCTGAAAATCAGCGTCGGATGAGCCCTGTTTTCATGCGTCATCCCCTAAATCGACTTGATTCCTTCCTGGTAAAATCCGGCAAGGCATTCCTGTGGAACGTTGCCGCGTTCTCGCTTTTTACAGGGGGTGTCATGCTCGTTGCAAGTTTAGCCCTAGGTTCTGAGCCCGCAAAACGCCCTGCCAGTCAACCGCCCTCCCGAATCCGGCTAGATGACCATACCCAACCCTACGCCCCCATGGCACTGCCCGTTGGCTGGCAGGTAGAACGGGTGGCCCCCATCGTCCCCACCAATCCCCTGGGAGAAGGCGCGGGGAAATTGTTCCCTGGGTCCAGAAAAATCCCCTTCGCCGGGCGGCTGTTTGAAAAAGACGCCGAACAATTTTACCAGTTTCATCATGGCCCCCACCCCGATGACCGTTACATCCTGCTGCGCAGCGGCAAGGTCAATTCGTTTATTCTCGGGCGGAATGTGGAATTCAAACTATCGGAATACCCCTGGCTGGAATGGGATTGGATGGTGGTAACCCTGCCCCCAGGGGGGGATGTTCGGGTAAGGGAGAAGGATGACCAAGCTGGGCAAATGTGCGTGTCTCAGGCCACCAACAAACTCTTGTCCAACACCATCTGTTACCTTTACCAGGAAGACGGCCCCCTCGACACCCCGCTTAAGGGTTCCAAGCGAGACCGAACGCGGGTGTATATTTTGCGGGTAAGCAAACTGCATCCCATCGGGCGCTGGTACCACGAACGCCGTAACATGGCCGATGACTACCGGCGGCAGTTTAACCAAGAACCCGACCTGCCCATGGTCATGGGGGTGGGAATTGACTCCGATGACACCCGCTCCTCGGCGGAAGCCAAAGTGAAGGGTATTTATATCACCCGGTAATGTTCAATAAACTTCCCAAAATAACCAGGGAAACGACATCCCTCCAATCCCCCCTCCTTCAAAAAGCAGACGTAGGTACGATTGCTCACCTGGCGGTTATAACTTCAGTCTAAACACACGCCTGCCCGCATGAATGATGTTTATGTTACTAATATAATTTATTTATACAGGATATCCATGTGGTGACCTTTTGTATGTAGCGCGCTAAACGACCACCGTTTTCTCAGTTCTCATTTTGCCCTCGACATACCTTCCGGGAAATAAAAGCTAATCCCCTCCCTCCCCCCCCCCCCCAATAGGAGCCCCATGCTTCCAACTCTTCTTGCCGTGTTTGCGGGTTGTTTTGTGTTGGAGCGGATGATTCCTGGTTGGTCTTTGCCCCAAGTAAAAACCTGGCCTTTTCGCGTAATCGCCATCAACGGGGTTCAAATTCTGGTGCTGTTATTGGCGGGGTTAACCTGGGAACGCTGGTTTTCTTCGGCATCGCTGTTTCATCTATCCAGCCACGTTCATCCCCTGGCGGGTGGGTTTATCGCATATTTTATCGCTACCTTTTTATTTTATTGGTGGCACCGCTGGCGGCATGAGTATGATTTTCTGTGGGTGGCCTTCCACCAAATCCATCACAGCCCCCAGCGTTTGGAGGTCATCACCTCTTTTTACAAGCACCCCGGCGAAATGATCGCCAACTCCATCATTGGCAGTCTGCTGGTCTATGCCCTGCTCGGTCTATCCCCCGAAGCTGGCGCGGTTTACACCATGTGCACCGCCCTGGGAGAGTTTGTTTACCACACCAACGTGAAAACGCCTGTTTGGGTCGGCTACTTTTTTCAACGGCCCGAAATGCACCGCATTCACCACCAGCATAACCGGCACAAAAACAATTATGGAGATATCACCTGGTGGGATATGATCTTTGGAACCTATGAAAATCCAAAGGAATGGACACACACCTGTGGCTTTGATGACCCCAAAGAGCAGCAACTGGTCCGAATGTTGACCTATCACGACGTGCATAAAAGAACCAAACCAAAAATCCCTGCCCCCGACAGAGCCGCCTAAGCACATTCCCCTGCCCGGCATCCCAAACCTTAGGGTTTGGCCAAAGGGCAGGAGATAAGAAGATTTAGGGATCAATACTGCCAAACAAAACCGACCGAGTGCCCCCGGCCCATCTATTGAGCGGGACAAAACCATGACCACCCCCACGGAAATGATGACGGCCAGGGGGTGAAAATGGTTGCCAGTTTGTTGCCAAATAATGGCTCAAAACTCGTCGGTTGGCAGTAGTTGACAGTAAAAGTTTGGAGGGGTAAATCGGGGGGTTATACTTTGTAACTTACTGATATAACGGAGAGGGTGGGATTCGAACCCACGGAGCAGTTTAACCTACTCAACAGATTTCGAGTCTGCCGCCTTCGACCTCTCGGCCACCTCTCCTGAAACATCCCATTCCTTTTGAAGACCGCCTTCTTGCTGCTGCATCTTTCATGGATGAGCAAACAGGTTTGAGGATACCCGATCTTCTGAAGACCGCCAACACGAATTTCCAATCCTACCTGCCGATATCTCCCCCCTTAAGCGATGCATGCCCGGTAGGCTTCATCTAACGATGAATAGGGATGGATGAGTTTGTCCAGCTTCACCACCTCTAATACTTTCTTCCCGTGATCGGAAAGATTCACCAAGGCCACCTGCCGAAATTGTTCCTTCCATTTGTTTTGGTACGCCTGGGCCAGATTGACGATTTCACCAATTTCCGAAGAGGTGAGCAAAATGCCCTTCATATCCAACACCAGGTGGGGTGTCATGGTGAGGTATGGAAGGAGGGTTTCAGAAAGCGGGCCCTCCCGTCCGGCCGACACTTCGACCAAGTGGATGGTAATGACAGAATGCCGAATGGATAGAAAATTCATGTTCTTTATTTCTCGTTATGATTCAATGCGATAACAACATGTCCTGCGTCTATAATTCTATGCGTCATGTTTTTTACCGATGGATTTCAACATGCCGGAAATCAAGTCCACCGGAATGGGTAGCACCAAAATGGAGTTTCCCGCCGGGAGTTCTTTGATGGTTTGCAGAAAGCGGATTTGAATGGCCATGGGATCTTTAGAGATCAGGCTGGCGGCATTCAAAAGGTGTTGGGCAGCCATTTCCTCGGCTTCGGCCATAATCACCTTGGCCCGGCGGTCCCGTTCGGCTTCGGCCTGCCGACCGATAATTTTTTGCATATCTTTGGGCAAATTCACATCTTTGAGTTCCACATTGGAGACTTTGATCCCCCAGGATTCCGTTTGGGTGTCTAAAATGGAACGTAATTGATGGTTAATGGTGTCTCTGTCAGACAACACTTGGTCCAGTTCCACCTGACCCACCACCGACCGCAACGTGGTTTGGGCCAATTGAGAGGTGGCATACATGTAATCTTCCACCGCCACCAGGGCTTTCAGCGGGTCCACCACCCGAAAGTAATTCACCGCGTTGACGGTGATGGTGACGTTGTCTTTGGTGATGATGTCTTGGGGGGGAATGTCTAGCACAATGGTCCGAATGCTGACCGGGTACATACGGTCCACCAGGGGAATGATGAAAAACAGCCCCGGGCCCCGTACTCCCACGGCCCGACCCAGACGAAGAATCACTCCCCGCTGGTACTCCGGAAGAATCCGGGCGGAGGAGACCAAAAAGGCCAATCCCAGAGACACCAAAACGATCAATATAAAAAGATTGCCTTCCATAATGTCATCTCCGTGTTGTAATTGTTTATGGCTTACAGGCCAAAGGGCCATGCTGTGGGGTTATACGGGTTCCACCACAGCCACCATTCCCTGAAGAGCGGTGATGCGGACGGATTGGCCGAGTTCCACGGGTTGAGAAGCGCGAGCCTCCCATAATTCGCCGAACACTTGAATTTCGCCGGTTTTTGGGGGGGTAATGGCTTTGGTCACTTTCGCCTGAGCCCCCACCATGTTGTCTTGAATGTTCAACGGTTTTAATTTTTGGCTTTTCACCAACAGCCTTCCAGCGCCGATGGAAATGACCGCCAACACTCCGGTGGAAGTATAAACCAACCATGGATTGATGCCTGGATTCCCCTGGGAGGTATCCACCAGGGAAAGAGAGCCGAATAAAAATGTGCTAAGACCCGCCAATCCCAACAGGCCAAAACTGGGCACAAAGGCTTCGGTCAGCAATAGGGAGATGCCAAGAAGCATCAATCCCAAGGAGCCGTAATGGACGGGAACGGTTTGCAGAGCAAACAGAGCCAAGATGAGCAGGATCACCCCCACGACACCTGGAAGAACCATGCCTGGGTTGGCCAATTCAAGATAAAGCCCAATTAACCCCAGAAGAAGCAGCACATAAATCAAATCAGGGTCGGCAATAAACGAATGGAAGCCCGCCTGATTGGAGGAAGGCAGGACATCGGCCCCCCATGCTTGCAGAGGAAGGGCCAGCCAAGTCAAAAATAGCAACCAGCGCATAGTCTCCTTTCTAAAACTTGCGGAACACAAGAAGAAAGCAAGAATTGTAAGTATAGGACCAATGAACCATATCCAGTGCTGGATAGGCAATGGGAGACTTTCCCCCCTTCAAGGATTGCTTGTTTGCGCTGACCTATGGAAAACGGATATCTTCAATGGGAAACTTGTCACCCTAGAAACGCTCCCCTGCCATTGAATGGAATTTACCGGTGAAGAATACCCCTAACCTTTTGAATGTTCATCAGGTCAGTCACCTGCTGTTAGGCTTGTACCAAGAACCCTTTGATGAGGTCACCGAATTGTCGGGAATGGTTCTTACCCCCTCCAAGAAAAACCCTTTGGTATGGAAATTTGAAAAAAAACGAGGAGGCACCCAGGGCTTGCTGATGGATGTGGCCGGGCATTTGTTGAACCAACCCATCCAATTTGGCACCGGGGTCACGGCCTATCTTTCTAAACAAAAAGGGCTGGTGTACGGGTTGGTGCTTCCCGGCACCGCCTTTACCCTAAGCATGAAAGAACGCAAAAACAAACCGATTCCCTTCGAGCCAGACATGGTGGCTCCCCATGTCATTCAACCCAACGCGGTGGATATGGTCATCCGCTACAAACTCAGAAAAGTTTTTGTGTTAAACGAGCGGCATTTGTTCTCGGTCGTTTCGCGTTAGGCGATCAGGAAGAGGGCTGGAATAGGCCGTGTCTCTGGTGAAATCATACGATTCATAGAGACCACTGCATAACCAGGGTTTTCGCCGTGAAAGGGGGGGTGGGGGGCGAAGCCCCCCATGAAATCACCCCCCCTCCCCAAGGGCCGGGGGATGAGAAAAAATAGGTTATGCAGAGGTCTCTCATAGTCAATTTATTTGTTTCTTAATCACTAAAACTAACTGACATATAAGGTGATTTACACATATGAACCCTTGTGAGCAACCCCTGCATGTGCTGCATCAAATGCGTACAACCGGGGAAATTTCCACCGAAGAAATTGCTAAAAGCGTGCTGGCCAGAATTCAGCAAGCGGAACCCAAGCTGCATGCCTACTTGGCCATGACCGATGAAAAGACCGTGCTGGAAAATGCCAGGAAAGCCGACAAAAAAAGGACTTCTGGAGAAGTTGTCCACCCCTTGGAGGGGATGCCCATCACCCTGAAAGACATATTTTGCACCCAGGGTATGGAAACCACCTGTGGGTCTAAAATGTTGAAAGGGTTTGTTCCCCCCTACGACGCCACGGTGGTGGAAAAATTAAAGCACCAAGGTTTGAACCTGACGGGCAAGACCAACATGGATGAATTTGCCATGGGCTCTTCCACGGAAAACTCGGCTTATGGCCCCACCAAGAACCCCTGGGATACCAGCCGGGTGCCGGGGGGGTCTTCCGGCGGAACAGCCGCCGCGGTGGCCGCGGGAATGGCTTTGGCCGGGCTGGGCACCGACACGGGGGGTTCTATCCGGCAGCCTGCCTCCTTCACCTCGCTGGTGGGTTTAAAGCCCACCTATGGGCGGGTTAGCCGATACGGCATGATTGCCTTTGCTTCCAGCCTGGACCAAGGCGGCGTGTTGACCCGCGATGCCGAGGACGCGGCCCTGTTGCTGGGGGCCATTGCTGGCCACGACCCCCGGGATTCCACCAGTGCGGATCGGCCTGTGCCAGATTACACCCAAGCCTTGCAGGGAGACTTGAAAGGAGTGCGGCTGGGGCTGGTAAAACAGTTTCAAGGTGCCGGGCTAGACAAAGAAGTGGAGGATCACTTTCAAGCCAACCTGAATGAACTTCAAGGGCTGGGGGCCGAAGTGGTGGAGGTATCCCTTCCTGCGTTGGAATACGCCCTGGCCGTGTATTACATTTTGGCCCCCAGTGAAGCCAGTTCCAACCTGGGGCGGTTTGATGGAATTCGATATGGGCTGCGTTCCAAACATGCCGAAGACTTGTCTCAGGTGTATCAAAAAAGCCGAGAAGAAGGCTTTGGCCCAGAGGTCAAACGTCGGATCATGCTGGGCACCTTTGCTTTGAGTGCCGGGTATTACGATGCCTATTACAACAAGGCTCTGAATGTTCGCCGCATGTTGTCAGCCGATTTTAATCGGGCTTTTCAACAGGTCTCTATGATTGTATGCCCCACCTCGCCAGTGCCCCCCTTTAAGCTGGGGGAGCGTCTTTCCGACCCGCTTCAAATGTACTTGGTGGACAGTTACACCCTGCCTGTGAACTTGGCTGGGTTGCCTGGGATGTCCATTCCCGGTGGATTCACCAAAGGGGGGCTGCCCCTGGGGCTGCAATTCATTGCCCCCGCCTTTCAAGAAGAAAAACTGCTGCAGGCGGCCCATGGGTTTCAACAAGTCACGGATTACCATCTGCGGCGACCCGTGATGTAATTCCCGGTGGTCCCAGATCACCCCCTGCTTGAGGCTTCCCCATGGAACGCGTGTTTTTGTTCAACGGTGACGCCGATGGGCTTTGTGCCATGCACCAATGGCGTTTGGCTCACCCTGGCCCGGCCCGGCTGGTGTCTGGCCCCAAGCGGGAAATCAACCTGCTCAAACAGATCCCCATCCAAACACCTGCCGACTTGTGGGTGTTTGATGTCTCGTTGGAGGTCAACCGCCCTTGGTTGGTTCCCCTGCTGGCAGCAGGCTGCCGGATCACCTGGTTCGACCACCACCATCCGGGTGTACTCCCCTCCCATCCAGGTTTGACCCCCTATATCCATACCCACTCCCAATTGTGCACCTCGTTGATTGTGGATCAGCTGTTGGGGGGGCGATATCGCCCCTGGGCCGTGGCTGCCGCCTTTGGCGACAACCTTCCGGAAGCGGCCCGTCAGGCAGCGGAAACATTGAATTTATCCGCCAAACAATTATCCGATTTGCGGGAATTGGGAGAATGGCTGAATTACAATGGATATGGCGAAACCCTAGAAGACCTGCTTTTTTCCCCCATCGAATTGGCCCAGGCCATGGAGGCCTATTCAGACCCCTGGGCTTTCCGGCGGCAGGACCCCAGGGTGGAGGCCTTGCGGAAGGCTTACTTGGAGGACATGCGCCACGGGGAACAGATGACCCCCGTGTGGGAGGGAAGGGGGGGGCGGGTGTTTCGGCTGCCGGGCGAAGCCTGGGCCCGGCGGATGGTGGGGGTGTGGGCCAACCACTTGTCCCAGAAACAGCCCACCCTGGCCCACGCAGTGGCCCTGCCCAATACCGATGGTACCCTGCGGGTGAGTGTGCGAGCCCCCCTGTTTTCTCCCCAGGGGGCCGGGGAGCTGTGCGGGCGGTTTCCCAGCGGTGGAGGGCGGGAGGGGGCGGGAGGTGTGAACCAACTGCCGGAAAGCCAGTGGAAGGCCTTTTTAGAGGCCTTTCAGGGGGTATATGAACGGGGCCCTGGACAGACGGACTAACCCCGCAGGACAGCCCCCAGATCTTTTTCCAGCCGTTGAATGATTTTTCCCCGCACCTTGGCCACTTCTTGGTCGGTCAGGGTGCGGTCAGGGGCTTGATAGGTGAGGGCATAGGCCAGACTTTTCTTCCCCACCCCTAGTTTCTCGTGCTTGTAGTGGTCGAACAGCACCACTTCTTTGAGCAGGCTACCCCCCGTTTGGGCGATCAGCTTGGCCACTTGGTGGGCAGGCAGGGCTTCATCCACCACAAAGGCCAAATCTTCCAACACCGGGGGGTGGATGGACAACCCGTCCATTTTTTTATCTTCCCGCCAAGACTCCACCAAGGCTTCCAAATCGAATTCCAGGGCGGCCACAGGTTGCATCGGCAGGCCAAAGCTTTCCACCACCCTGGGGTGCAGTTCTCCCAATTGGCCAAGCACTTGACCGTTCACCATCACCCGGGCCGAACGACCGGGATGATAGGCTGGGTCATCTCCCCTCTCCCATTGGGGTTGCGGAATTTCGAGAGCATTTAGCAAGGCTTCAGCCACCCCCTTGGCGTCAAAGAATTCAAACGGTTCCTGGGTTCCCCCCCCATGCCAATGGGCAGGGTTGCGGGGCCCCGTAAGCAGCACGCTCAACCGTTTGTGTTCTTTCGGCAAGGTTTCTCCTTGCACCTTCAAGAACACCGCCCCCACCTCGAACAAGGCCAGCCGTTTGGTAAACCGAAGATTGGTCCGCAGGGTATTCAGCCCTTCCGTTAACAGGCGGCGGCGCAGGTGGGCCCGTTCAGCGGAAAGGGGGTTCCGCACCGACAGATATACCTGGGGGTCAAAGCCCTGGTCCTCCGGATATAACCTGCGCTCATCTTCCAAAGAAACGATGGAGTAGGTGATGATTTCATCCAATCCACAGCCAGTGAGAATATCCCGTACACCCTCGGTGCCGTCCAGCATTTTGCTCCGTCGCTGGGGGGGCAGCGCATCCCGTATCAGGGTGGGGGGCAGCCGGTCATAGCCGGTCAACCGAGCGATTTCCTCCACCAAGTCCGCCGGTCGGTTCACGTCCTGCCGGTGGGGTGGGGGGGTCACCGCCAGGGTATCTGGGTCGGTAGGCTGGCAGGAGAACTCTAAGCTGGTCAGCAGGGCCTGGGCCTCTTTTTGGGGAACCTCTACCCCCAACACCCGGCGGATAAAAGCCCCAGATAGAGAGATCGCAGGACGGGTTTGGGGTGCGGGGTACACATCTCCAACCACGGGATGGAGAGTTGCCCCGGCCCATTCCACCAACAGCCCGGCAGCGCGATGAATCGCGGTTTGGCAAAGTTCTGGTTCCAGGTTCCGCCCAAACCTATCGCTGGCTTCGGTGCGCAGTTTGAGAGCTTGGCTGGTGCGCCGGTTGTTCAAAAACTCAAAGTTGGCCGATTCCAGCAGCACCCTGGTGGTAGAAGCATCCACCTCGGATTCTTGGCCGCCCATGACCCCAGCCACCGCCACCGGCCCCCCGCCATCGGTTATCAGCAGCATGTGATCTTCCAGTTTTCGTTCCACCCCATCCAACGTGGTGATCGTTTCGCCGGGGGTAGCCCGCCGCACGCGAATCAAGGGGGGCTCTCCCTTTTTGCTCCCTTTCAGTTTGTCCAGGTCAAAGGCATGCAGCGGCTGCCCCAGTTCCAGCATCACATAATTGGTGATGTCCACCACCACGTTGATGGGGCGCATCCCGGCCCGGGTAAGGCGTTGCTGCATCCAAAAAGGAGAAGGCCCCACCTTCACACCTTCCAACCTCATGGCCATGTAACGGCGGCATAGGGCAGGGTCGGTAATTTCCAGCTTTACAAAGCCGGGGTCGGCTTGGCCTGCGGGGGGGGCAGAAAGCATAATCTTGTTTTTGTTCAATGCCTTGCGAGTAATGGCCCCGGTTTCTCGGGCAATACCAAACACGCTTTGCAAGTGGGCAAACCCGCCTTTGATGTCGAACTCCAACACGGTGTCTCCCAACACCTGGGCAAGTGGCGCCCCCACCGGGGCGTCATCCGGCAGGAACAAAATCCCCTCGTGTTCCTGGCTCAGCCCCAATTCATACTCCGAGCAGACCATGCCCTCGGAAGGGACTCCCCTCAGTTTGGCGGGTTTCAGTTTGATCTTCCGTCCATCGGTGGCGTGGCCGTCAATCACCTCGGCCCCCACCAGCGCCAAGGCTACCTTAAGAGTTGGCAAAGGTTTGCCGATCAAGCTCACCAGATTGGGGGCTCCGGTGACCACCGTGAGGGGAGCCGAGGCGCCATGATCCACCGACACCAAGCACAGCCGGTCGGCATCGGGGTGCGCCGAAACCGACAAGACCTTTCCCACCTTGATCAAATCCGGCGCCCAGTCTCCGCCGATGGTGTGGATTTTTTCCACCTCCATTCCGGCCACGGTTAACCGTTCGGCCAATTCCGAGGCAGACAGGTCCACATCCACAAAGTCTTTCATCCAACTGAGGGGAATACGCAAAGCCATGGCCACCGAAAAAGAGAATCACCGTGAATAAAAGAAACCTGGAATCATTAAAACTGATGCAGAAACCGCAGATCGTTGCTGTAAAAATATCGGATGTCTTCAATGCCGTGATGCAGCATGGCGGGCCGTTCGACCCCCATGCCAAAGGCAAATCCAGTCCACTCCCCCGGATCATACCCCCCGTTTTCCAGCACCACCGGATGCACCATGCCAGCCCCCCCCACCTCCAGCCAGCCGGTGTGTTTACACACCCGGCAGCCCTTTCCCTGGCAAATCATGCAATCCATGTCGATTTCTATGCTGGGCTCGGTGAAGGGAAAGTAACTTCCCCGCAGGCGCAAACGGCGGGATTCTCCATACATTTTGAGGGTGAATTCACGCATGGTGCCGATCAAGTCGGTCATGGTGATATTACGGCCAATGGCCAGCCCCTCCACCTGAAAAAACTGGTGTTCCGACCGGGGTGTTATGGCCTCGTAGCGGTAACATTTTCCCGGCAGAATCACCCGAATGGGCTGGGGGTGGTATTCCCTCATGCAGCGAATTTGCCCAGGTGAGGTATGGGTGCGCAGCACCACACCGTCATCCACCCAGAAGGTGTCCCACATATCCCTGGCGGGGTGGTAAGGGGGAATGTTCAGTAAACCGAAATTCGTCTCATCGGTTTCAACCTCCGGAGCCTCGTACACTTGAAACCCCATTTCCCCAAAAATCTGCCGGATTTTCCGCAGGGTGCGGGTGGTGATATGCAAATGCCCACCTTGCAGGGGCCTTCCAGGCAGGGTGATATCCAGCGCCCCCCCGGCCAATGAAGCCGCCAAGGCAAGGTTTTTCACCGCTTCCTGCCGTGCTTGAAAGGCCTGCTCCAGTTCTTCTTTCAGTTGGTTGACCTGTTGCCCTGCTTTTGGCCGGTCTTCCGCCGACAGGCCGCCCAATCCCCGCAACGCTTCGGTGAGATGGCCCTTTCTTCCCAACCAAGCGCGGTACCACACCGGCAGGTCATCGGGGGATTGGATTTGTTCCAGTTGGGAGAGGGCGTCGGTTTTCAACGAAGACAGGTTGGGCAGCATGGGAATGGGAGCAGGATTTGAAGGCGAGCCAATAAAAACAGGTGAAACGGATGTAAAGATGATTTCTTTGTATAGCCCGAAACCGTTCTGGTGGCAAGAAAAGAGAGCCCCCATCCAAAGGGCTTGTTGTTTTTATATGGCCATGTTAATTATTCAAGTTCAGGACAGAATGAAACAATTTGTCGAGAATTAAACGTTAAAGCAATGTAATTATAGGCTTTAGTTGGATTTACCTTAAAACAAGCCACCTCCACGGGAGATGTCATGATTGAAGTGAAAGTAAACAACGACCAGGTAGACCGCGCCATTCGGGATTTGAAGCGCAAACTGATCAAGGAAGGTCTGTTCAAAGAATTGAGCCGCCGGAAGTTTTTCATCAAACCCTCCATGGCCAAGCGCATCAAGCAAGCCCAGGCAGAGAAAGTCCGCAAAAAAGAAGCCCGCCGTGAGCGGGAGCGGATGGAACGGTAATTTTTTTAACCGTTCTTTACTCGGAATATTATATTGGCGGCTACGGCAGCCCTCCCTTTCTGCTCTACATATTGGTCATCCCCCCTACTGTTTTGGCGGCCCCACAAGGCCGCCATTTTTTTTTCCAGGAACTCCCCTTTTTTTCCTGCGTTCCATGAAAAGAACCCCTGTCATGGGGGTAGAACTGGGCATGCGATCCACATGTGCCAACGAAAGAGAGGCAATCACATGAAACGTTCCCATTGGCTTCCATGGGTAGGGTGGCTCCAAGTTTTGATACTTGCGGCAGCGTTGGCGGGCTGCCAAGACTCGAAACCACAAATGCTGCGGGTGGGGGGCACCATTTGGCCTGGATATGAGGGAATCTATCTGGCCAATCACTTAGGTTATTACCAGGGTCTTCCCATTCGGGTGATTGAATACCCATCCGCTTCGGCAGCCATTCGGGATTTTCAAGAGGGATTGCTGGAAGCCATTCCCCTGACCATGGATGAAACCCTGCTGCAATCCGGCGGTGGGGTCCCCTTCAAAGTGGTTATGGTGTTCGACGTTTCTCATGGGGGAGATGTCATTATCGCCCGCAAGGGAATCCGGCGGTTTTCCCAATTAAAAGGAAAAAAGATTGCCCTAGAATCCAACGCCCTAGGGGCCTACATGCTCAGCCGAGCCTTGGAAATCAATCGCCTGGGCCCGTCAGACATCATTCCAGTCAACCGCGATTTGAACGAGCAGGAAAACGCCTTGATTCAAGGCGAGGTAGACGCGGTGGTGACCTTTGGCCCGGTCAGCGCCAAATTGTTGGCCAAGGGCTATTCGAAGGTATTTGATTCCAGACAAATTCCTGGGGAAATCGTGGATGTATTGTTGGTCAGGACAGATTACCTGGAACGAAATCCAAAGATGGTGGCCAGCCTGATCTCCGGGTACTTCAAAGCCTTAGATATGCAATCCAATCAATTTACCATCGCGGCTGAATTTTCTGCCCGTCGAGAAGGAGTAACGATGGAGGAGTTTCAACAGGGATTGGAGGGCATTCACATTCTCACGCCGCAAGAAAACCTGAGATGGTTTGGAGAAGAGCGAGAAGATTTTCTACGTCGAACAGAAAAACTGGCTCAAGTCATGGCAAAAAATAAACTACTTCAACAAAAGGTAGACGGTGCAAGTTTGTTGGATGGGAAAATTTTAGGAATGGTCAACGTTCCATAGATTTATCCGTTTCACACGCTCTGGGGAGAGATGGGAAGAAACGCACGGTATGAAACAAATTCACATTTCCATTCAAACGTCCTTCCTGCTGATTGGGCTGGGGATGATGATGGTTCAAGGCATGTTGTTTTTCTTTCGAGAAGCCGCCCTGGTCCATCAAACCTTGGAGGAGGAATTGCAAGACCACGCCATTCGGGAAGGCAACCGAATGGCCACAGCCCTGGAAAAATTTTTTCTGACCAACAACTCGGAAATTGCAGAAGGACTGATTGGCCAATGGATGACCGATCCCTCTTTGGATTTGGTGGTTTTGCTGGATGAACATAGAAAAGTTCACTTTTCCTCTCGTTACGATTGGAAAGGGAAAGACATGGAGGATATCTTTCCGGGAAGCCAACCTTGGATTCAGAGCATTCAACACACCCGAAAAAACCAACATCAACTCGACGCCTCCTCTGACCGAGTATGGGTGGGCCTGCCCGTGAAAATGGGCATTCGCCCTGGCGAATTGCGGGCAAATAAAGTGGGGGTATTGTTTTTGGTGAAAAACATGCAGCCCATCACAGACAAAGCCCGAGAAAGTGGCACCCGTTCCTTTGTTTTGTTAATGACAGCCACGGGAACCATTACCTTGCTGGCCTGGGTTATCGGGGCGTGGAGAATTAAAAAAAGGGTCAGACCCCTGGTGGATGCGGGGACCCAATGGGCTCAGGGAAATTACTCAGCCAGATCGGACCTGCAGGGACGAGACGAATTCAGCCAAGTGGGGCGGGTGTTTGATCAAATGGCTACAAGAATCCAAGCCCGGGAAAATCAATTGAAGGAAAGTGAGGTAAAATTTCGGGTGACCTTTGAGCAAGCCGCCATTGGTATGGCCTTGGTGAATACATCTGGGAGGTTTCTACAAGTGAACCATCGGTTGTGTGACATGCTGGGGTATGACGCCCTGTCTTTAACCGGGATCAATTGGCGGCGCATTAGCAGAATCGAACATCATCCTGAGGAAGAAAATCTATTATCCGAGCTCATCCATGGAAACAAAGAGATTTTCCAATTAGAAAAACAATTGATTCAAAGGGATGGAAAAACCCTGTGGGTTCAGCTCACCGCCGCCTGGATTCCCCCCCAGGGGAGCGGGGATGGATACTTCATTCATGCGATTGAAGATATCTCCCAGAGAAAATCCATGGAACACCTGAAGGATGAATTTGTTTCCATGGTCAGCCATGAGCTTCGCACCCCCGTCACGTCCATTTTGGGTTCGGTGGGGTTGTTAATTGGGCTCAAAAATCCCAGCCAAACGGCCATGGAAGCTGATCTGCTGAAAATCACCAAGCGAAACGCGGAGCAACTGGTTCGGCTGGTCAACGACCTGCTCGACATTCAAAAGTTCAGGGCTGGCAAGTTGGACATGCACCTGACCGACCTCCGCTTGGACGAAGTCTTGGCCGACTCGGTGCAGGCCAATCAAGGGTTTGCCGACCAATTTCAAGTGGCCTTGGTTTTAAAACAACCCTTGATTCCCATGGTTGTTTCCGCGGATCGGGAGCGATTGATGCAAGTATTGGCCAACCTGATTTCGAACGCGGTGAAGTTTTCAAAACCGGGGGATCAGGTAGAAATCGGGGCCGAGAACCGAGACGGAAATCCATTGGTGTGGGTCACCGACCATGGAGAGGGAATTCCAGATGAATTTAAAGATCGAATTTTTCAGCCATTTTCCCAAGCCGACAGTTCATCCACCCGAAAAAAAGGGGGAACCGGCTTGGGATTAAACATCAGCAAATCCATCGTGGAGTCTATCGGAGGAAAACTCACGTTCACCTCCAAGGTTCAACAAGGGACTTCCTTCCAAATCCTATTCAATTCCTTTCCAAAAGAATCAGGGAATTCTCTCCACGCTTAAAATCCCCCCCTGTACGTCCTATCTTTTACTTCTTTTTTTCTTCCGACTTTTTATCATCTTCCGCGTGATGCACCCAGTCTTTGGCCCCAGGGCGTGGTTTCATCCGTATGACCGCCGTGGGGGCCGGATGGTCTTTCACCTTAAAGCGAGAAACCATGTCCTTCATCTGCCGGGCCTGGGTGGCCAGTTCTTCCGATGCCGATGCGGATTCCTCGGAGTTGGCGGAGTTTTGTTCCACGATCTTATGAATTTGGGTAACGGTTTCTGTTACCTGATAAATAGCCAAGGCTTGATCATTGGACGATCGGGCAATCTCACCCACCAACCTGGATACCGTATCCACGCTGTTGTGAATTTGCTCGAAGGAGAAGGACGTCTGACTAGCCGATTCCATGCCTTCGTGAATGAAAGTCGATGATTTTTCGATCAACTCCGCCGATTCCCTTGCAGCTGCGGCGGCTTTCTCGGAAAGGGAGTGAACCTCAGACGCCACCACGGCAAAGCCGGTGCCATACTTTCCAACCCGAGCGGCCTCTACCGCGGCGTTTAGAGCCAATAGGTTGGTTTGAAACGCTATTTCGTCAATCAACTTGATGACTTTGGCTACCTCTTCTCCACTGGAGTTGATTTTTGCCATAACATTCATCATTTGGTTGATCTGGCTTCGGCCTGTGTCGGCCAGTTTTTTAGACTCCTGCATCAGCCCATTGGCTTTGCTGGCACTCTCCGCGTTAATGCGGGTTTTCCCGGTAAGCTCAGAGAGCGACGAAGAGATTTCCTCCAAGGCGGCGGATTGTTCCACCGCTCCTTGAGACACGCTGCTGGCCGCGTTGGCAACCTGGTTGGAGCTGGTGGCAATGTATTCACTGCCCACTCGTATGTCGGATATAAGGCGGTTCAGGTTCTCTCCCACCAGCTTCAAGGCAATCCCGATCACATCCTTTTCATCCTTGGGGATAGATTCAAAGGTCAGATCTCCAGACGCCAGCATTTTCAGGGAGTTCACCGTTCCAGTTTGCAAATCCTCGGCAAAGTGATCAATGGATTCGATCATATGCCCGATCTCATCGTGGGACGTCACCACCAAACGCCCATCAATGTGACCCTTGCTCATTTCTTCTAATTGGGCCACCACCTGATGCAACGGCTTGGTTAGAGAGCGGGTAATCAGAATGGTCAAGAATATTCCCAACAGCATGGACAAAGCGCCGGAAGACACGATCACGACTTTCAATAAATTGATCGAACCCGCGACATGACCTACGTGTTCTTCCAAATCCTCGGTCTCATGGTCTACAAATTTTTCCAAAGACTCCGATAACCGTTCGGCTTCTTTATCGAAAGCCCCCATCATTCGGTTCCCTGCCGGCGCACCGCCTTGAATATAGGCCTGGGCCATCCGTTTCCCCGTTTCATAGTAAGGGTGGAAACGGGATTCCAACTCGTCCACAATCGGCAGATTTTCTGGGTTTTCGTGCTGGTAGTAGGATCGGAATTTGGCCAGAGAGGCTAAAAAATGATTGGCACTTTCATCCGCTTTTTTGAATCCATCATCCAAACCATTCTGGCTCCGGGTGGCCGAAATATCGGTTAGCCATTGCTGCACCTGAATCACGTCCATTTTCATTTGCAAGGCCAGCTTGGAATAAACAAAGCTTTTCTCCCGCATTTCGTTGGTTTTTTTCTGAACCTGGTTGGTTAAGAAAAACACCGTTAATACAATTACCCCCAACAGAAATAGGATGGAAGAAAAGGCGAGTGAAACTTTGACGCCGATTTTTTGGTCACGTATCCGTTGAAACATGGATTCGCCTCACGAAAGGTTTGGATGAACCGGGTACCCCATACGATTTGGGAAGCCGAGGAACCTGAATTGTTATTCATTTCATAACATAAAAAGACCTGGGGATTATAGATATTTTTCATCCTGACGTGATAGAAGAAATGAACCGTATGTTTTTGGGAGAATCCATTTTCCTCACGCCCGATCACCCGGAATGATATCCGACACCGATAGGTGTGATGCAACCCCTAGGAAAAATCGAGCGGGGGAACATGCGGTGGGGTTGAACGGATCCTTTAGAAAGTCTTCTACCGCCTCTTGTGTACCCTAAAAAAAACAACAAGAGACACCCCTTATCACGATATATCTTTTACATATCAATAACATGAAAAGTTATCGCAAGGAATTATGGTTCAATGTTCCTTCCCGGAGGGGATTCGTGAACATCACCGGGGAAGTCACCGATTGCTTGAAAGAAAGCCGCGTTCAGGAAGGGTTGATCCTGGTCAATGCCATGCACATTACCGCATCGGTGTTTATTAACGATGACGAACGGGGGCTGCACCAGGATTATGACAAATGGTTGGAAAAGCTGGCTCCCCATGAACCCGTGGCGGGTTATCTTCACAACCGAACAGGGGAAGACAACGCCGATGCCCATATGAAGCGGCAAGTCATGGGGCGTGAGGTGGTGGTGGCCGTAACCCAGGGAAAGCTGGATTTCGGCCCCTGGGAGCAGATTTTTTATGGCGAATTTGATGGCCACCGTAAAAAACGGGTGTTGGTGAAAATCATCGGGGAATAACCATGGAGAAAACTTTTCTTGTGTATGTCACGGCCTCTAGTCATGAAGAAGCCTTGGTCATTGCCCGAAAGGTAGTGGAAGAACGGCTGGCGGCTTGCGCCAATCTGCTGGGAAACATGGATTCTATTTATTGGTGGGAGGATAAAGTACAGCAAGAAAAAGAAGTGCCGATGATTATGAAAACCAGCGGAGATCGGCTGGATGCCCTTATCGGCAGAATCAAAGAGCTGCACAGTTATTCATGCCCCTGTGTGGTGGCGGTTCCCATCCTTGGGGGGAACCCAGACTTTATGGCCTGGATTCGCAAAGAAACAGCCATTCGATCGAAGGGATAGAGAGGGCTATATTATTCCTATTTTGCCGTGACAGGGAATAAAAATATGGGGCCATTTTTTTGGAGCGCATACAAACCAGAGGTTCCGGTGGGCCCTCTGCTCACCAACCGGCAGTTCGGTTGATTGATTCGAAAGACCCCAAATAACACCCCCCCCTTGCTGAGACAGGGAAAAATAGAAACAGGGCAAAAATAGGAAGGGAGTCGGACAGGAAGGGAGAATAATGGGGAGAAAAACTTTTTTCTAAAATGACTTTAACTATGGGTGTAATAAGGCTGAGTCCCCGCCGCATGGTCGGTCACATCCACCACTTGGTTCAACTCCGGGAGAACTTGCCGCAACCGCTTTTCCAGGCCCTGCTTTAAAGTCACGTTGGCCATTCCGCATCCCTGGCACCCTCCGCCTAAAGAAACATACACGTTGTTGTCCTCTACCTTCACCAAGGTGAAGAATCCCCCGTGCCCGGCCACGGATGGATTGATCTCTTTTTCCAATAGGTTACGGACGATATCGGCCTGAACTTCCGCAGGCCGACCCCCGGGGGGAACAACTTGAAATCCGAAGGAAAACTTGCTCATGGCAGATGGACTTAGAAACGGGTGAAGGTTTGACCTAAACGTGAACGTAGGATGTCATTGTACCGGAAAAACTTTGAATTGTTCCAGTCTTGTTTTTCAAGGGGCCGATGATTCCACGTTTCTTTGGCCGTATTTCCTCTGGCGGTTTTTTTTCTCAACAGGCTTTTTTCGAGCTGAAGCGGCTTTTCGTGAAGATGAATCCTCCTGTTGCTGTTTCCGCAGGGAAACCAGAATCACCTTGGTTTGGTCGGCTTCTTCAACCTGGAACAAATACCCTTCATATGCATGCTTCCAACCCACTTCTGGAACCATTCCAGCGGTTTCCATTAAAAATCCCCCCAAGGTGTCGTACTGGCGTTCCAAGGGAAACCGAATTTTCAATTCATCTTCCAGGGCTTCTACGCCCACCCGGGCGTTGGCCAGCATAGAGCCATCCTTCTTTCGAGAAAGCAGATCCATTTCCTCCTGATCGAACTCATCTCGAATTTCACCAAACAATTCTTCCACCACATCCTCCAAGGTGACCAACCCTTCCGTTCCCCCGAATTCATTCACCACAATGCCCAAGTGAATTCGTTCGGCTTGAAACAGTTGGATCAAGTCCTGGATTTTCATCGTTTCAGGAATATACACGGGTTTCCGCATTCTGGCGGAAAGAAAGGTTTTTTGCTCTTTGCGAGAGGGCGGAGGGATTAAATATTTGGAGTAGATGACCCCAACAATTTGATCCCTATTTTCCCGGTAGACCGGTATGCGGCTGAAACGGGTCTCTTGGAAAGCCTTGACGACTTCCTCGTAGGAACTGTCTTCTGGAAGGGCCAGCATAGTGGTGCGGGGAGTCATGATTTCCCGGGCAATGGTATCGGAAAAATCAATCACCGAGTGCAGCAAATCACTTTGGTTTTTATCGAGGACCCCAGACTGATATCCCATGCGTACCAAATAAGACAGGTCTTCCTCGGTCACAGTTGGGCCTTCATGCTTTTTCCCGGTCAGGCGAATCAATGCCCGGGTAAATTTGGCCACCCCCCAACTGATGGGGAAGAATATCAGAAAAAACAAATAGATAAAATGAACCAACACCAACGAAGAAGTTTCTGGAAAGGCACGCGCGAAGGTTTTGGGGGTAATCTCAGACACCACCAGCAGCACGAAGGTCATCACCCCAATGGTGTAGGGAATCGCCTGATCGTCAAAATAATGATTGGCAATGCTGGAGGCCAGAATAGAGGCCGTAATATTGGAAAGATTGTTTCCAATAAGAATGGTGGTCAACACTTGGTTGGGGTGCTCTAACCAAACCCATAGCGGACGGGCCAACCGGCCTCGGGTTTCCATCAATTGGCGGGTTTTAAAGTCGGTAAGACTGGTGAGGGCGGTTTCGGAAGCCGAAAAAAAAGCGGAAAAAACAATGCTCGCGATAATGCCAGCCGTTTCCCAAAGGGGGATGTCCACGTAACTCCTAAAAATGGTGATGGGGATAATGATTTATTTTGAGAAAAGTATTCTATCTGATTCCTAACTTTGGGGCAACTCGACCCGCATGGGGAGACAAGTTTATAAACTTGTTTACAGTTGGCGGAAGCCCCAGGGTTTGCTAGGTTAATGGCGGCACCACCTTTTGGTTTCAATCCTATCCTTTGGTTTCAACCGTCTCATCCTTCTCTCCATTCCTGGGGCACCCGATTTATGAAAATACACGAATACCAGGCCAAATCTCTGTTGGCCAAGCATGGAATGGCGATTCCAAGGGGTGAAATGGCCTTCAACCCAGAAGACATCGCGCTGGCTGCTGAAAAATTGGGCGGCCAAACCTGGGTGGTCAAAGCGCAAATTCATGCCGGGGGCCGGGGCAAAGCGGGAGGGGTCAAAGTTTGCAAAACCAAAGACGCGTTGGAGAAAGAGGGGCGAAACATTTTAGGGATGACGCTGGTCTCGCCTCAAACGGGCCCCCAAGGCCGGGTCGTCAAAAAAGTGTTGGTTGAAGAAGGGTTGGACATTAAAAAAGAACTGTATTTCTCCATGCTGGTGGATCGCTCCAACAAAAGCTTGGTGGCATTGGCCTCGACCGAAGGGGGAATGGAAATTGAGGAAGTGGCCGCCAACCATCCTGATAAAATCATTCGCGAGGAAGCCGACCCGGTGCTGGGGTTCCGCCCCTTTCAGGGGGCTCGCCTAGCCTACCGACTGGGCTTAGATAAAATTGACCCCAAGCTGGTCCGGGCCATGAGCGGCTTGCTTCTTTCGGCCTATCGCGTGTTTACCGAAGAAGATGCCAGCATGATTGAAATCAACCCCCTGGTCATCACCAAAAACAATCAACTGCTGGCGTTGGACGCCAAGATCACCTTAGACGACAACGCCCTGTTCCGGCACCCCGACAACGTGGCCTTTAGAGACCTAGATGAAGAAGAAACCTTAGAAGTAGAAGCCGCCGATGCCGGGTTGAATTACATCCGGCTAGAGGGAAACATTGGTTGCATGGTGAACGGGGCTGGTTTGGCCATGGCCACCATGGATATGATTCAGGCCCATGGGGGAAAGCCCGCCAACTTTCTGGACGTAGGCGGAACCGCCGATCAAAAGCGGGTGGAAACCGCCTTCCGAATCATCACCAAAGACCCCAACGTAAAGTGCATTCTTATCAATATTTTCGGCGGGATTGTTCGCTGTGATTTGGTGGCCGAAGGGGTGGTGGCCGCCTTTAAAAACCTGCACATGGGTATTCCTGTGGTGGTGAGGTTAGAAGGTACCAACGCCGACAAAGCGTTGACGATCATTCAGCAAGCTGGATTATCTGGAAAATTGATTCAGGCCCAGGGGCTGAAAGAAGCCGCCGAAAAAAGCGTACACGCGGCTTCTGGCCAATAAAATCCCATTCAAAGGAATTCCCATGGCCGTGTTAGTGAACAAAGACACCACCCTGTTGGTTCAGGGAATGACTGGCGCGCAAGGGTCTCTGCATACCCGGGCCTGCGCGGCCTATGGCACCCAAGTGGTCGCCGGTGTAACTCCCGGAAAGGGGGGAGAGACCTTTGATGGGATCCCCGTGTTCAATACGGTGGCGGAAGGGGTGGAGGCCACCGGAGCCAATGCTTCCATGATTTTCGTTCCCCCTCCCTTTGCCGCCGATGCCATCATGGAAGCCGCCGACGCGGGCATCGGGGTGATTGTGTGCATTACCGAAGGCATTCCGGTGGTGGATATGGTGAAGGCCGTGGACTATGTGGCCGCGCGCGACGCGGTGTTGATTGGCCCCAATTGCCCTGGCATCATCACCCCGGAACAATGCAAAATTGGAATCATGCCCGGCTATATTCACAAAGCGGGAACAGTTGGGGTGGTGTCCCGTTCGGGAACGTTAACCTATGAGGCGGTGTGGCAGCTCACCCAATTGGGGCTGGGTCAGTCCACTTGCATTGGCATTGGGGGAGACCCGGTCAACGGCACCAGTTTTGTGGAATGCCTGTCTTGGTTTGAGGAAGACCCTGACACCGAAGGCGTTGTTATGATTGGTGAAATTGGCGGAGAGGCCGAAGAGGAAGCCGCCCTGTTCGCCAAAGCCTACATGACGAAACCCATTGTTGGGTTCATCGCTGGCCGCACGGCACCCCCTGGCCGCCGCATGGGGCATGCCGGAGCCATTATTTCGGGGGGCCATGGCACGGCCAAAGAAAAAGTCCAGGTGATGGAAGAAGCGGGCATTCACATTGTTCCCACCCCAGATTTGATTGGCCAACGGATGAAAGAACTATTGAAAGGTTAACGTTGCATGGCACAGGAACCCACCTTTTCCATTTCTCCCTCTCCCTCCCATGCCAACCGTCTTCATTTTTGCTGGCAGGACTCTTCTCTCTTTCCCCCAGACCTTCCGCCAACGCTAAAAGATCTGGCTCAGAAAGAAATCAAACGTAAAGATTTCTCCGGGAAACCGGGCCAATGCCTCATTTTGCAGAGCCCTCTTGGGTGTTGGGTCATCGTGGGGCTGGGAAAAGCGGAAGATATTCACTCTGGCATATGGTTAAACAGCCTGGGGGTGGGATTCAAAGCTCTGGGTTCTGTTGGCGCCAAGCAAATCAGTTTGGTGCCGCCGGAATCTCCCCAGGGTTGGGCGGAGGGCTTGCTCAGAACACGGGAAGACCAACCGATTTTCTCCGGCGGCTATGGTGGTCAAGGCGTAAAGGGCACCCAGGACCCCTTGGCCCTGGCTTGGCGCTTGGCCATGGAAGCCGCCTGGATGGCAGAGTACCGGTTTGACCGTTACCTGACCCGCTCTCAACCGCCAGAAAAACTAATGTTGGAATGGGTGGGCCCGGGCCACCCCGATGCCATGGCCCAAGCTCTGAAGGAGGCTCAGATTGTGGGCCAAGCCATTTGGCGCAGCCGAGACTGGATTCATTGGCCAGCCAGTGAAGCCGACCCGGGGTTCATGACCCAACGGGTGGAGGAAATCGCCGCCGCAACCGGAAGCAAACTTCAGGTCATCATTGGAAATGACCTGCTGAAACAAGGTTATGGGGCCATGTGGGCCGTGGGAAAAGGGGCCTCGGTTCCTCCCGTTTTGGCCTGTTTAATTCACGATCCACCAGAAAAGAAGGACCTCCCTCTGCTGGCCTTGGTGGGCAAAGGGGTCACGTTTGATTCGGGTGGGTTGGAAATAAAAACATCCTCCGGCATGCAGTTGATGCGGAAAGACATGGGGGGCGCCGCCGCAGTGCTGGGGGCTTTCTCGTCGGTGGTTCAACTTAACCTTCCGTTGCGGGTCCTCTGCGTGGTGGGGCTGGCTGAAAACGCCGTGGGGCCGGGCTCGTTCAAACCGGGAGATGTGCTTCACACCAAGATGGGGCTTACCGTGGAGGTGACCAGCACCGACGCTGAAGGACGGCTGGTGCTGGCGGATTGTTTCGCCCTGGCGAAATCGTTTCAACCCCATTGGATGGTGGACATGGCCACCCTCACCGGCGCCTGCCGCACCGCGCTGGGGAAAAACATCATGGGGCTGTTTTCGAACCACCCAGGGCTGCAACAGGCGGTGATTTCCTCTGCCCAGGCGGTGGCCGAGCCGGTGTGGCCCTTGCCTTTATGGAAAGAGTACGGGAATCAACTGGAATCGAATTCGGCCGACTTGGCCAATGCGTCCAGCTCTGGGTTTGGCGGGGCGATTACGGCGGCGTTGTTTCTGCAAGAATTTGTGGGAGACACCCCCTGGGCCCATCTGGACTGTTACCAATGGAGCGATGGCGAACATCCCTTGCTGCCCAAAGGGGGCACCGCCTCTGGAATTCGGTTGGTGGTCGATCTGGCTCGCCGATTAACCCAAAAGGAATCCTAGGGGAATTTCAATTCTCAGGCTTTTCTTAGAAAGACTTCAACCACTGGAAAAGTGATGGCCGCTAGAGGGTGAAATTGGTTAGCATTTTGTTAGCAGTTTTAGGGGATAAATAAGGCGGTTAGCAGTGGTTAGCATTTTGTTTTAAGCGGGTAAATCAACCTAAGTTATTGATATCTAGTGGGCCAAGCAGGACTTGAACCTGCGACCAGCCGATTATGAGTCGGCCGCTCTAACCACCTGAGCTATTGGCCCCGAAGGAAATACTGTATCCCGCCGTGGAGGTTTCAAGCAATGGATGGGCACAACGGAGGGCGTTGCTTACACCTATGGGCCAAAAATAGGGAGGGAAGCTGACCAACGTTCTACGTAACTTTCCACGCTGAAAGAAACCCCAAGGTTACGCCAACCACGTATCCTCTTGACGATCTTTCCTCTGGGAGAGGGCGTTTTTCCCAGAACCTCAGGGCCTGTTCGTTGTTCCATGCCCCCCCCAAACACCAACCAATGCTGAATTCATGGCCATCCTGAAACAGGTCCTGGCCATGGAGGGGATGGGAATTGAGTTTCAGAACAAGTAGGGATGAAGGTATTCAGAGAGTACCCTGGGGCTGGGCCAGTATTTCAGACGGCTGACCCGCTTGCGTCTGGAACCGTGCCGATCAACCAGAGCCCCAAGGCAGAATGATTGTCTCAAATCCTGACAAAAAAAGAAACCGCTGGGAAAAGAATACCACCGAGAAGTGGCTACCCCATGTTGTTCGCCTGCCATATTTCGCCCGTGGCGGGGTCGAAGGCGGTGAGAAACCCGCCATACACGCAGCCCGTGTCAATGCCAAAGTAAGGCGGGTTTTTGTATATCTCCCGCCCAGAGAGCCCCATGAAACGGGTGGGGGTGTGGCCAAACACCACCGGCTTCCCCCGCCAGCGTTCAGGCTTGCTAAAAAACTCCTCTCGAACCCACAGCAGGGTGTTCGCCTTCTGTTGGGGCATGTCTTCCAGGGCCGGGTTGATTCCGGCATGGACGTAGATGGCATGTGGGTCTTGGTAAAACATCGCCAGACCTTTGAAAAACTCCCCATGCTCCCCAAACAAGGCCCCACGGCTGGGTTGCAGGCGCCAATCCTCCACATTGGAACCGTAACTTTTCAGGGTAGCGGTGCCCCCGTTGATGATCCATTGGCCGATGTGATCGGGGGAGCGGAGGGCCTTCAGCAGCATGTCCTCGTGGTTGCCCATCAGGAACCGGCAAGGGCGGGTCTGGGCCAGCGTTAGAAGAAACGCCACCACCCCGGCGGAGTCTGGCCCCCGGTCAATGTAATCGCCCAGAAACACCAGTTCCCGGCCGGGTGGCAGCCGCGACACCAGTTTTTCCAACGGGGCCAGGCAGCCGTGAATGTCTCCAATGGCAATCGCCATGGGGGCAGGCTCTGAGGAGGTTGTGTTTGGGTTATTCTTCTTTGGCGGCGCTCACCAATTCTTCCACGGTGGTCATGCCGGCCATGACCATTTGCAGGCCGTATTGCCGCATGGTGACCATGCCATTGGCGGTGGCGGCATCGCGAATTTGGTTGGCTTCGTTGGAGGTGAGCAGCAGTTTCTTCACCGGGTCAGACATCATCAGCAGTTCATACACCCCCACCCGCCCCAAATACCCGCTCCCCCGGCATTGGCCGCAGCCAGCCCCTTTGTACAAGGTTTTTACCGCCTTGATCTCTTTCGAAGTCAGCCCCAGTTCCAGCAGCAGCACTTCATCGGGTTCCACCTGAACTTTACAATGCGAGCAAATCCGCCGCAGCAGCCGCTGGGCCAGCACCGCCATCACCGTGGAAGACACCAAATAGGGTTCAATGCCCATATCCACCAAGCGGGTGATGGTGGAGGGGGCATCGTTGGTATGCACGGTGGAAAACACCGTGTGGCCCGTCAGCGCCGCCTGAATGGCGATAATGGCCGTTTCCCGGTCGCGCATCTCCCCCACCATGATGACATCGGGGTCTTGGCGCAGCACCGAGCGAAGGGCGTTGGCAAAGGTCAGCCCCAGTTTGGGGTTGATCTCGGTTTGCACATACCCGGGAATTTTGTATTCCACCGGGTCTTCAATGGTCATGATGTTGTTGGTGTGGTGGTCAATTTCCCGCAGGGCGGCGTAGAGGGTGGTGGTCTTACCGCTGCCAGTGGGGCCGCTGACCAGAATGATTCCCCCCGACTGGCGAATGAGCTTTTTCACATGAGCGTATATGTCTTCCGGCATTCCCAGCTTTCGCAGGTCGAACATCTCCTGGTCTTGATACAACAGACGCATCACGGCTTTTTCGCCGTGCACCGTGGGCAGGGTAGAGACCCGGATGTCTATCCGCCGTCCGGCGATGAGGATGAGGGTGCGGCCGTCTTGGGGAAGCCCACGCTGAGAGATATCCAGGCGGCTCATCACTTTAATGCGGTTAATCATGGTGAGGTGCACCGCCTTGGGCAGGGTGGTCACGGTATGAAGCTCGCCGTCTACCCGAAAACGAATCACCACCTCGGAGGGGGTGGAATCAATGTGCACATCGCTGGTGTTAGAGCGGGCCGCCTGATACAAAATGCTGTTCAGCAGCCGCTTGATGGGCTCTTCATCCCGCGCGTCGATCAGGTCTTCCGGTTCTTCAATGCCCCAGCCGCCGGGGCCGGGGGGGGCGCCATCATCGGGGGCTTCAAACCCTTCAATGGCCTGCTCGGTGCCCCGATTGGCCATGTTGTAAGCCCGGTTAATCAGCGACATGATCGACTGCCGGGTAGACACCACATGCCGCACGGGCCGCCGAAACTTCCGCCCAGCATCTTCCACCGGTTCAAACTCCTCCGGGTTTTCCACCGCCACCACCAGTTCCTCCGGGGTTAGCTGAAGGGGGTAAAACATAAACCGCTTGGCGTAACGGATGGGAATTTCCTTGGCAAACACTGGGTCGGGGATTACATCCTCCAATTGGGCCCGATATTCCAACCCAAACAACTCGGCCTGGGCCTGTTGCAGGGTTTCCTCCGGCACCAGTTTCAATTGGACCAACAGGGCCTTCAAGGGGGCCATCTCCCTGGGAAGGGGGCTCTTTTCTTTGAGGAGGGTATCTAGGTCTTGAGACGTGAGATGATGCTCGGCCAGCAAACGCCCCAGCAGCGGGTGCAGGGGAGGGGGGGTTTCCTCCACCGGAGCAGACGCAGGCGCAGACGGGGCGACTTTGGCCATGATTCGATGGAAGAGAGAAGTGAGACGAGAGCTGTAAGATAAAAGAAGTGAGACTGGAAACCCAGTATGATTTGACCGACGTTTCCGTCAGGGGGCAGCAACCCTTGGCAGGGGACATTCTCTAAAGCCAACCCTATTCAAACGTAAACCCACCGTGGGACCAATTGTCCTGGGTCAACTCTTCCAGGTTTTCGGCCCGCACCACCTCGGCCACGCCTGAAGGCAATTCTTCCACAAAGCGGGAGGGACGGCAAATCTTCATCTGGCCCTGCACCAGCGACACCACCGGCACGGTGATGTCGAGCCGCCGCATAGCCCGGGTGACCGCCACGTAGAACAAACGGCGCTCTTCCTCTAGTTTGTCCATATGTTTCACGCACTTAGCATGGGGGAACTGGTCTTCGACCAACCCCATCACAAACACCCTTTCCCACTCCAGCCCCTTGGCTTGGTGAATGGTGGAAAGGGTCAGGTGGTCCTTGTCCATGTCGTCTTCCTCCTGATCTCGCACCAAAGAGCCCCCCACCAACGCCAACTGGGTCAGGAAGGACTCCACCGACTTATACCGCCCGGCAAACTCCGCCAGATAGCGGATGTCATTCTCCCGTTCGGCGGGGTTATCAAAGGAGCGGAACAATTCCTCTTTGTAAAACCCTTCGTGGGCCAGGGCAATCATCCGCCCCGGAGGAACGCCATCGGCCAGCATGTCTTTAAAGGTGGCGGCCAGGGTGTGCCAGCGGGCCTTGGTTTTGGCGGGGATCAGGTCTTCCAGCGCGTGGTTCTCTGGCGACAAACGCACCGCCCGCTGGGCGCGGAACAGGGCAAAGATTTTCCCCGCCGTGGCGGGACCCACCCCCGGCAGCATTTTCAACAGGCGGGTCCAGGCCACTTCGTCTAGGGGGTTGAACACCACCTTTACCAGGGCCAGGATGTCTTTGATGTGGGCCTGTTCGAAGAACTTCACCCCGGATCGCACCAGGAAGGGAATGTTGCGCTCGGTCAGCCAGATTTGCAGCTCGGCGGATTGGGCATGGTTGCGGTACAACACCCCCAGAGCGGCGTAGGGCAGGCCATCGTGGTGGTGGGCCTCCAAAATGCGGTCAGAAATCCACTCGGCTTCTTCCCGCATATCGTACAGGTGGGTAATGCGGGGAAGCTCTCCCGCCGGGCGCACCGCCCGCAGGGTTTTGTCTAACCGGTGGGCGTTGTGTGAGATGGCCTGGTTGGCCAATTCCAATATCTCCGGCGTGGAGCGGTAGTTTTCCTCCAGCCGGAACAACTCGCCGCCAAACCGGTCGGTGAATTTGTAGATGTTATCGAAGTGCGCCCCCCGCCAGCTGTAAATTGACTGGGCATCGTCTCCCACGGCCATCAGGTTGCGGTGCCCCTGGCATAGGTTGTCCAGAATGTCGGACTGCACCTTGTTGGTGTCCTGATATTCGTCCACCATCACGTAACGAATGCGCCGGGTCATCTCCAGGTCGGGGTGCTCTTTCAGCAGCCGCAGCCACACCCCCAGCAGGTCATCAAAGTCCATGGCTTGGTTCTCCCGCTTCTTGCGGGTGTACACCTGGGCCACCTTTACCAAATCATCCGTCATCGGCTCAAGCCAGAAATACTCCCCCCGAATCAGCTCCTCCAGGGGCATCTGCCGGTTAAAGGCCAGCGAAATGATGTCTTGCAACACCGCCGCCGTGGGGAAGTCTCCCTTGGCCTTGCCCACCGTTTCCAGCAGGGCCGCTTTCATCAAATCCTTGGCGTCGCCGTCGTCTAATATGGTGAAGTTGTGGGCGTAACCCGCCAGGGGGGCGTGCCGCCGCAAAAATCGGTGCCCCAACGAGTGAAACGTTCCGTTCTGCACGTGCTCCCCCCGCCCCTCCCCCGCCGTCAGCACCTCCAGCCGCCGGGTCATCTCCGCCGCCGCCTTGTTGGTGAAGGTCACCAGCAGAATGCTGGAGGGCGCCACCCCCCGCTGAATCAGCCGCGCCGCCCGCTGAATAATCACCCGCGTCTTGCCACTGCCCGCCCCCGCCACCACCAGCGCCGGGCCGTCCAGGTGATCCACAATCCGCTGCTGCTGCGGGTTTAGTTTTAACGTTTGGGGCTGGGTTTCCATTTCACAAGGATACCGTGAGACGGGGGGAAGGGGTAGGGGCGGGGGGAAAATTGACGATATAAAAAGACTCTAGTATTCTGCCTCCAGCGTGGGGGTATTTCAGAACTCAACTTACACTCTGTTTTTCTTCCATTCCGCTAAAAAAGAGGAACCATGAAAAAGCTGATTGCCGTGTTTTTGTTTGCGATGTTGGTAGGGAGTTTTGCCATGGCGATGGACCTTACGCCGGAAAACGTGGCCAAGGCCAAGAGCGAATTGGAAAAAGGCGGTTCCGTTAATTTTGATGCTGATAAAGGTAAGATTTTTATCATTAAAAATGGATGGGTTTGGTATGTGATTGACCAAAATACCCAGATATGTACGTCAAGTTTGGGTGGCAGCGTTGGAGCAACCGCTATTTTGGTTCCCTGCGAAGCGGTGAAAAAAGGTTACCCTGAAGCCGCTCCGTTGATGCCCTGGGTGAAGTAACAGCCCTCTTGGTTTGGCTTCCCGCTTTAAACCAACCTGTGATGAATATTAGGCTTCAAGAAGACGGACCCAAAACGGTCCGTCTTTTTTGATTGTTTTTTTATTGCCCCCTCCCCCCCGTGCTAGAAGTCCATTCAATGGTAGTGACCTATTCTGTCCACCCCCTGCTGTATATTTTATCGGGCTGACAGAACCGGCTTCCCAGTCAATTCTGCTGGGAACCGCAAAACCTTGCGAAATATCTAGGCTGGGCCTTGCGGAAACTCACAACCAATAAAATTTAAGGAGGATGTATGAACCTGTATCGCATAAACATTTATCGCGTGATGGCCGCGTTTTTTTTTCTCGCCTTCACCCTTCCTTCCCTGGCTTACGCCCAAGGTGCCGTGGTTCCGCCACCCGCCCCAGACGTAAGTTCCACTCCGCCCGTAGGTGACCAACAGGAGCAGGGTTGGTATCTTGGCGGGGGAGTTGGATTGTCAATGGCGAGCATTGATAAAGCCGGCATAAAAGACTTTGAAAATTTCATAGGAGTTCCTTCTCCCATCCTTTCGGTGAATGAAAGTAGCGCGAGTTTCAAACTTTTCGGCGGGTTTCATCTAAACAGGAATTTTGCCTTAGAACTGGGGCTCGTTGATTTTGGAAAAGTCGGCGCGAAGGAATTGATCTGGGGAGACACCTTCGATTTCGAGGTCATCGGGACGTTCGTATCGGGTGTTGGTTCATTGCCAATGGATGAACAAACGGATTTCCTGATAAAATTTGGATTTATCAATTGGCGATCAGATTCGACAGTGAGCGTTTACGGTGTGGGGGGGGCATTATTAAAAACATTCACGGTTTCCGAAAATGGAATCGCACCAATTTTGGGTTTGGGTGTAGAGACTCAACTGGATAACAATATAAGCCTTCGCGGTGAACTGGAACACTACGCGATCGACGTTAAAAAATCCGGTGCGGGAGATTTTATCGTCATGTCCGTTGGGGGCATTTACCACTTCTAACCAACCCGTGATGGATATCTGGTTGCAAAAGGGCGGGCCGTTGTTGGCCCGCCCATTTTTTATAATCGCCCCTCACCCCCTTCTTTTCTCCCCCAGAAACGCCACCAGTTGGTGCAGCGTAGTCACCCCCCGCAAAGCCAGTTCGGGAATCATGATTTGGAACAGTTGAGCGGTGGCCAGGGCATCGCCCAGGGCGCGGTGGCGGTGGGTGACGGTGATGCCGAAGGCTTCGGTGAGGGCATCGAGGCCCTTCCTGGGGAGCTGGGGGTAGAGGCGGCGGGCCATGGCCAGTGTGCAGAGGCGGGGGTGGGGCAGGGCGGGCAGCCCCTGCTGGGCCACCACGGCGTTGAGGAAGCCGAAATCAAAAGGGGCGTTGTGGGCGGCCAGGGGGCACCCAGCCACGAAGGCGGCAAAGGCGGGGAGGGCATCGCTGAGCAGGGGGGCGTCTTCCACCATGTCGGGGGTAATGCCGGTCATCTGCTGAATAAAGTAGGGAATAGGTTCCTGGGGGTTCACCAGGGTTTCCCAGGTAGAAATTCCCCCCGGCCCCACCATGGCCACGCCGATTTCCAAAATGCTGTGTTGGTGGGCATAACCACCGGTGGTTTCCAGGTCCACCACCGCCAGGGTCATGTCTGCCAGGGGCACGTCTGGGTGAAGCTCCTCCAGTTCCAGGGCCCGCCAGCCGGTGTCTTCCCGGCGGAAGCGGCCTTCCGCCGCCAGCAGGGCCCCTAAATGGCCCTGGGGCGCTTGTTTCTTGCGGCGCAGAAGGTGGGCCAGGTCATCCTCGGCAGAGGGCGTGGGGCGGGTTTTCAGGGCTTTGTAGAGGGTATCGGCCCAGGCCATCACGGGCTCCCGTTGTCACCGGTAATCACCGTGCCGGTTCCCTTGTCGGTAAACAGTTCGGCAATGAGGGCGTGGTGATCGGAGCCGTTGATGATATGAGCGGACCCCACCCCGTGAGCCAAGGCGTAGAGCATGGCCTCCACCTTGGGCAGCATCCCCCCGTGGATAACACCCGCGGCAATCAGGCGCTGGGTTTCCTGCTGGGTCAGGGTGGGCAGCAGTTTGCCATCCTTCAGCACGCCATCCACGTTGGTGAGGAAGATGACCTTGTGGGCCTTCAAAGCGGAAGAGATATGGGCGGCGGCCGTGTCTCCGTTGATGTTATAGGTCTGGCCGTCGTCCCCCATCCCAATGGGTGAAATGACCGGGATGTAGCCGTTGTTGAGCAGCAGGCTCACCACCTCCGGGTTCACCTGCACAATTTCTCCCACATAGCCCAGGTCCACCCCCTTCACATGGCTCATTTTGCGGGCTTTGATCAGGTGGCCGTCTTTGCCGCTTAGCCCCACGGCGTTGCCCCCATGGTGGTTCAGGTGGGAAATCAATTCTTTGTTGATGGTGCCAGACAGCACCATCTCGGTCACCCGCAGGCTCTCTTGGCTGGTGACCCGCAAGCCCTCCACAAACTCAGGCTTCTGGCCCATGGCCTCCATGGCGCGGCTCACTTCCGGACCGCCGCCATGCACCACCACCGGGCGCATGCCCAGCGAGCGCAGCAGCATCACATCCTGGGCAAACGACACGCGGATGTCCTCCCGCACCATGGCGGCCCCGCCGTATTTCACCACCACAATCTTCCCCTGAAACCGCCCAATGTAAGACAGTGCCTCAATCAACAACTGTTTGCGCTCGGCAGGGGCAAGAGCGTTATCTTGTTTAGTATCAGCCATTTCTATTTTAGATGGGGTTAGATTAAGTGGAAACCGAGGGATGAATCTCCTCGGGGTCATCCAACAAGGAAGGCTCCTCTCCCTGTTCTTCAGTCAGGCCTTCCTCCTGGTCTTCTTTGGGCAGGTTCAAAGCCAGGGCATCTTGGAACCGGTCGGGGAAAGACACCGGCATAAATTCTTTCAATGGCCGGGTGACCAATTGAAACCGAAACTTTTGCAGGTCAAACGCCAGTTCGTCGCCATCCTTAAGGAACTTTTGTTCCACCCGGCGGTTGTTCACAAAAGTAGATCCAGCCAGGGCCAAGTCCAACAGTTTGTAGCGCCCCCCTACTCTTAAAATTTTAGCATGCCGCAGGTGAATATTGGCGGCCTTCACCACCAGGTCGTTCGACTCCGACCGGCCAATGAACATCATGTTTTTGGTCATGTAATACACCCGGTTGGGCATTTGATGCGGAATCAGCATGGGAATGCCCTTCCGAATGGGGCCCCGGGGCCGGTGAAACCGAAGGTAAGCTTTTTCCTGTTCTACCTGATGGGATTCACCAGGGCTGGTAGAAGCATGGTGCTGCACCCGAATATCCCGATACACCAGGGTCAACTCACCCACATCCAGCAGGTCCCCATCTTTCAGCAGGGTTCGCCGCACCCGCCGACGGTTCACCAGCAATACGTTGCGATAATTTTTATCCTCCAGCAGGTATCCGTTTCGGCGGATGGACAAAGAAACCTTGCCCAAATTGGCCGGAACCCGCAATTGATGAGCTGCCGCAACCTCTCCCACAAACTCTAATGTCAGGTATTTCCCTGGCAGAGGGATGAAGGTTCTTGGTTTGTTGGTGGATACCAGTTCAAAGCCTGGCTCTAGGCCGCGCTGGGGCAGCAATCGAACCCTAGACCAGCCTAAAAATCCGGCCAAGGTGGCGGCCACTACAACAAATATCCCGGCCCATCCCATCCATTCCCCCTGCACCACCGAATGGGTCACCGGAAGAATGTCTCCTTCACCGGGAAAATAATAGATTTCCTCGTAAGCCCCTGCAGGCCCGGCCCACAAAAACAAACCAGCCATAGCCCCCAAATACCCGAGAATAGACCTCATGGCCCGCCTCGCTCGCCATATTGCAGCAGCACGGTACCCAAACGGACCATATCGCCATGCTTAAGGGTGTGAGATTGCACCGGGCGGAAGTTCACATACACGATCCCCCCTTGCTCATCGTCAATGATTTCAAAGTGACCGTTTTCCCATTGCAAAACGCAATGGCGAGGAAAGACCTCTCCCTTGGGAGAAAGATTCACCTGACATCCCGGATGATACCCCACCACAATCCGTTGGCCCCACAAGGGGTAAATGGTTTCTTCCTGCCCCCCCACCACCAGCCGAAACCACCGTCGCAGAGTGAGCAGGTTCACCCCTTGCACCAACAGGGCGGCCCCCAAGGTCCAAACCGACAACAAAATTAAATATCCGATGAAATCCTGAGGAAAAAACTGGAGCACCTGTTCCGTAAACAGCGGGATGCCATACCATAAGCCCATGATTAGTAGCACCTGGGCCAATCGAGCCAAGGGTTCCCGGCGTTGCAGCCGCCCCCCCAGCAACCCGCCCCCCAAGGCCCCCCCCACCATGAAGGGAAGGCCATTGCCGTCCGTGATCTGGTGGAAAGCCAGGGCCAAGCCCATGCCAGGAACAGCCCCCCACAACAGGGGTTTCCACAGGTTTCGGGGGGGGGTAATGGAGAGATTTTCCAAAAAGCCAAATAACCCGCCTAACATCAGGCCCAACAAACCGGTCTGAAACAATCCCTGCCAATCAGACAAGTCCGAATCCTTGGTGAGCAAATAAGCCAATTGGGCTAAAAACAGGGCTGCCCATGCCGCCAAAGGTGACAGCAACAGCATTCCCGCGCTGCGTTTCCATAACAAACGGGTTTTCCAATTCATTCGGCGTTCTCTTCCCTGCCCTGTTGAAATTTTCCTATTTCAATCTTTTAAAGGCTTTTCGCTAGAAAAACGTTTCATTCCATCCAACCTGTGAGGTTTGGTTCTCAATTCAATGGATTCAATCCATGGATTTCGCCAGTCCTTCCGGTTCAAAATACAGATTAGCCGACTTCACAAACCAAATGTTAAGCGTTTTCAGAGAGGTCCAGCATCCATACACCCTTATATTGTAACTATCATAGAAGCACGGGGGTTCAAACAGGAAAGTACGAACAAGAGGGGACGCCGATGGTGTTTCCACCATCGGCGCTGAGGGGGAGGGAATCTTCAGTCTTTGGGGAACCGGGAAGGGCCCCGTCGAATGAAGGCAGGAACATCCAGGTCCGATCCATCTTGAAGATCGTGACCCGCAGGGGAATTGGGGTATCCGGATGTGTAGCCAGGTACCCTGGGCAGCGTTTCAATGGGCTCCATCATGGGTTCATCCAATTCAAAAATATAATCCTCCTCTTCGGTTGGTGTAACTTTCCCTGCCATCGGCCGCAGTTCTTCGTGGGTGGGGGGGAACAATTCTTCCATCACCACGGGCTTGGGGCGAACGACCGCCGCCACGGGTTGAGCGAAAGAGGGCGTAGGCTGTGCCGGAGCTGCCGCCCGCCCGCCCGGATAAGAAGTCAGAGTGGGGCGTCCACGCACCGTTTCTGGTTCAACATGACGGGCATCCTTTCCCGCCCGAACGGGAGAACCCTCCCCAAACCCGGCGGCAATCACGGTGATTTCCACCCGGTCTTCCAAAGATTCATCAATGCAGGCGCCAAAGATAATGTTGGCATCTTCATCGGCGTGCTCTTCTATAAAGGAAGCTGCCTCGTAGGCTTCATGGAGAGTCATGGAGCGGGACCCCGTCACGTTCACCAGCACCCCTTTGGCACCGTTGATATTTACGTTATCCAACAGGGGGCTTTGAATGGCTTTCTGGGCGGCCTTCAGGGCCCGGCCTTCTCCGGTCGCTTCACCAATGCCCATGATGGCTTGCCCCATCCCAGAGAGCACGGTGCGAACGTCGGCGAAGTCTAGATTGATCAGACCATCGGTATTGATCAGATCCGAAATCCCCTGCACCGCCACCCGCAACACGTCATCGGCCATGGTAAAGGCCTCGATAATGGTGGTGTTTTTGTTGGCCAGTCCCAGCAGGTTGTCGTTGGGAATAACAATCAGGGTGTCCACGTGATTTCTCAGCTCGTTGATTCCGTGGTCCCCATTCCGACGGCGAACTTTTCCCTCGAAGGTAAAGGGCCGGGTCACCACGCCCACGGTCAGGCAGCCCATTTCTTTGGCCAAGCCGGCAATCACCGGCGCGGCGCCGGTACCCGTGCCGCCGCCCATGCCAGCCGTGACAAACACCATGTCGGCATCGGCCAAATACTCACGAATCATGTCCAGGTCTTCCAGGGCGGCTTCCCGACCGGTGTCCGGCTTGGCACCGGCACCCAATCCACGGGTGCACTTGGCTCCAAGTTGAATGCGGTGGGTGGCCAGCGACGAGCGAACGTCCTGCAGGTCGGTGTTGGCCACGATAAAATCCACCCCCTTCAATCCTTGGCTGATCATCCGGTTGACGGCGTTTCCGCCGCCGCCACCCACGCCGATCACTTTGATAACGGCAGGGCGCACTTTATCCGTGTTGTAGGAATCCCGGTTGATCGTGTCTTTCAGCAAAGTCATGCCCATGGGGAACTCCTAATAAAAGGTTTGTTAAAACAACTCATTGACCCATTCCCGCCAGCGGCGGGAGAATCGGTTTAGCATGGCTTCCTCCACATGGGGCCCAGGGGCCTGCATTTGAGGGGCGTGAGAAAGAGCGTGGCGTAGCAACCCGGCGCCAGTGGCATACATGGGGGAATGAAGGGTGTCATCCAACCCAGTCATTCCCTCCGGGAATCCCACCCGGACGGGGAGTTTTAATATCCCCGCGGCCAGTTCATCGGCTCCGGCCATGAGGCTGGAGCCCCCGGTAATAATGACCCCAGAGGCAATAGCCGACCGCAGTCCCGACTGATCGAACTCCCGGTTGACCAGCTCAAATATTTCCCGGAAGCGGGGTTCAATCACATCGGCGATAAGATGGCGGTCCAGCAGACGGGTCTTGCGCCCCCCCACCGAGGGCACTTCAATTCGTTCTTCCGGTTCCACCAGGGATGACAGGGCAATTCCGTATTTGTGTTTCAAAATCTCTGCATCGGCGATGGGCGTGGACAAGCCAATGGCGATGTCGTGGGTCAGGTGGTTTCCCCCCACCGCCAGCACCGAGGTGTGAACAATGCTTCCTTCAGAGTAAATCGCGATGTCGGTGGTTCCTCCCCCAATGTCCACCACGGCCACCCCCAGCTCCCGCTCATCGGGGGTCAGCACCGCATGGGCGCTGGCCAGGGGCTCTAACACCAAGCTCGACACCTCCAACCCCGCCAGATTGCAGCACTTCACGATGTTTTGAGCCGCGGTGGCAGAGCAAGTGACGATATGAACGTTCACCTCCAGGCGAATCCCAGACATGCCCAGGGGGTTCTGCACCCCATTCTGGTCGTCCACGATGAATTCCATGGGCAGAATGTGGAGAACCTCTCGGTCATTCGGAATATTCACCGCCTGGGCCGCTTCAATCACCCGGCGAATGTCGTCCTCGGACACGGTGCGGTTGTATTGCACGGTCACCATGCCCCGGGAGTTGCGTCCCTGGATGTGGCTGCCAGCCACCCCGGTGGCGGCCCGGTTAAAGGCCACGCCGCTGGTCAACTCGCACTCCCGCACGGCCTGGCGGATGGATTCCACGGTTTTTTCGATATTAACCACCACCCCCTTCCGCATTCCCATGGAAGGAGCTTGGCCGAACCCAATGATGTTCAGCAGTCCTCCGGGGGTGGCGGTGGCCGCCAGGGCGCATATTTTGGTGGTGCCAATATCAAGAGCGAACAGGATTCCCCGTTCATCCTGGGTGACAACCGACATATCAGCCTCCCGGAAAAGGGGTGAACATCCGGGAAGGATTAAAAATATTGCGTTTGTTTTGGGGGGAAGGCCAGCAACAACGGAGGGAAATGCAATGGAGCGGGAACTGGCATGAACCCCAAGAATAATTCTGTTGGGGGAAACCAGTTTCTTTCAACACCCTAGGCCAACCACGTAACTCTGGTCTTCAACGAAAGGGTGTCACCCGGCATGCGTTTTCGTCCCTGAAAACTGCCTGGCTTTCCACCGTGATGGTTTTACCGAAACGCTACACAAATTAACCCAGCGACCGGTTTCCATCACGCCCCATCGGCCTCCTTCCCTGGCGGCCGACAGGCCCCGCGCCCCGAAGGCGCGGAAAACTTTTCCAATGAATAACGAAGTTCCGTGGGGAATGTCAATGGGGAATTGAAAAATAAATCGTATTTCAACGATTTTTATTTTGTGGTCAACAGACTCGCGCCAGCAAAACCAAATCCAGGCAGGCCTGTCCTATAAATACCCTTATTTTATCTATGTTATCATTCACGAAAACAGGATTTACCTGGCGAGGACCCCTCAAAACTTATCCTGGATGAATTCGCGGTGATTGGAAGAACAATCTTATGCCGGACCCTGAAAACGGAATAAAACACTTTCCGCCCCTAAGATTTTTCAAGATACAGGCTGTCCAACACCCCAAATCCGGCAGACACCCCGCTTTCCTTGGCCTCTCGGGGAGATGTTCGGGCCAAATACCCCGCGTCGGTTTCCCAAAGCACCCGCTGGTCCTCCGCCAACAACACCCCAAACCGCCCCACTTCCGTATGAGAGGCCGCCTGACGGACCTCGCCATTCCTCACTAGCCATGCTTGGTGATGGGGTGGAACCATCCGCTCCATCAACACCCATCCGGCCCGTTGCTGGGGGGAGGCGGTTTTCAAAAACTTCACCATGTCTTCATCAAACAGATTGTTGCCCCCCCCTTCTCGGGGGGGCTTGGCCACCCAGGCCCCGGGTTTTTTCACGGCCAATTCCCACGCTTCTTGGGGCCCAGCCTCTCCCGAAACTGTGTCCTGGGCGCCATGCATGGCCACAAACGAAGCCGCCAAGCGGCTGGCTTCCTCTGGGGGCAGATACCGGGCCAGCTCTCCAGGCCGGGCCAGCACTTGCTGCACTTTTTTCATGCCGGCCAGTTGGGTGGCCGCATCGGGAACGGCAATGGTCGAGGATTGCTCAATCATTTCCCTGGCCCGGTAGGCCTCTGGGGTTTGATATTCCAGGGGGGCGTAACCCGCCCGAAAGTAGGTCACCGCCGCTAGGCGGTTGTGAACCATCAAGTGGCCCTCACGCAAGATGCCCGCTTGAGCGATTTCTTGCAGGGTCATCCGCACGCAGGGAATGCCCTGGGCCCCCAGGGCAAACTCCAATCCCCGTTGGTCAGTCCTGTTTTTTTCCTGGGGCTGCACCACCATCAACACCACCCCGTCTTCCCGGCCATAGGCCCGGAAGGCCCGCGCAAAACCTTCGGCCACGCCAACCAACGGATCGTTTTCCACCAACTGATGCCCCAGGGGGGTTCCCGCCATCAGGTACCGATGAAGCCGGTTCACCCGACCCGCCAGGGTAAAAAACCCAGCCGCCACGGTGTTCACTTCGATTTGCCCCGGCGGATTCCCCTGTCTCCGATAATAGTCGGAGCGGAACACCTGCAGCCGCAGGGTTTGAGACTTCCGCCCCCCTTGTTCTGGCCGGGCCAGCCGGGCCACCATGGCCGTGTAAGCATCCGCGGCCAAGGACTCTCCCAGGGCCTCCAGTAAAAATGGAAGGTCCGCGGCCGCCCGCAGGTAGGCCCGACCCACCAGCCCTGTCAGGGCCGACATGCCTTCCAAATCAGGGAGAGAAATGGGAGCGGGAGACAGGGCAAATGGGGCGTGAACCGCCCGTAGATCATCCGTCATCAACACCAAACCATGCGACAACGCCCAATCCACCGCCAAACGAACGCGATCTGGCTCCACCGTTGAATCGAGTGCAGGGGGCATAACCCTCAAGAGATCTGAATGGAGCGGAAGATATTGAACGCTTCGTCTTCAGAAGCGTTGAAATGGGCATAGTGATCCACCACTTCCTTCACGGAAATATCCTGCTCCACCAGCAAATCCACCAAGTGGGCATGGGTCAACCGTTGGCCCCCGGCGGTTTCCACCACCGCCACCAAGGGGTGGGTGGGTTGTTCGTAGGGGGCCAGCCGAACCACAAACCCCAAGTCATTGTTGGAAAGCCGCACCAAGGACCCCACCGGGTAATGCCCCATTACCCGAACAAAGTTATCCACCACGGCGTCATCGAACTCGCTGCCGGATAGTTTTAAAATATACTCAATGGCTTTCCCCGGAACCCAGTTTTTCTTGTATTTCCGGCGGCCAATCAACGCTTGATACACATCCACCACCGCCGCCAGCCGGGTGAGAGGCAACACTTCTTCGTATTTCACGTCTGGATAACTGGTGTAGAGCGTTTGGTCTTTTTTCACGTGATGAAAATGAGCCACGTTGATGGCCGTTTTGTTCAGCCCCATCTGAGAGAGGATCCGGGCCCCGTAGGTGGTGTGGTTCCGCATGATCATCATTTCCCGGCTGTCGGGCATAAAGCGTTGCTGGCTGTCGAGCACCTCCTTGGGCACCTCGCTTTTTCCAATATCGTGCATGAAGCCCGCCACCAAAACAAAATGCCGGGTTTCGGGGGTCAGGGGCTTGCCGATCATCTTCATAATATCGCCGTAACACTCCTGCAGAATCACCGCCATATCCACACAATGGGCGTAGGTTTGGTCACTCCCCTTTAATCCAGAAATGGCTTTGATGGCAGGCGATGACCCCACCGCCATAATCTGCCCCACCATCGACTCCACTTCCGAGGAGGTATAGGCCCCTTTACGCCCTTGATCGAACATGTTTTCCACCACATTGGTGGATTGATGGCGATGATCGACGGCTTTTTCTACGGTTTCCATCATGGCCTTGGCTTCCGCGGCTCTGGCTTGGGCCAACTTTCGGGTAGCTTCGTCCACCATCCGAATAGCCGGGGCGCCAGACCCCTTCCCTTCAGCCACCTCCACCTCAACAAAGCCTTGCTTTTCCAAGGCCGCTGGCAACTGGGGGCGAAACTGAAAATAGGGCAGACCCTCTGGAATGTTGGAAATCCCCACCAAGTGGTCAAAGGGTTTCAGGTCTTTCATGGAAGCTGTCCGCTCACCCGAATTCCCCGCCAGCATGGCGGTGGCACCGTCTAAATTTTTCTGCAGAAATTCGATGGTTTTGGGGTCCAGCACCGAATAATCGAAAGACAGGGCAACCACCGAGCGAATCACCATCCCCGGCTCCAATTGCGTAACTTTGATCCGCTTTAACCCTTTTTCGGACTGCATGGTCGTTCCTGGCATTGCGACATGTATCCTTGATGGGAGTTTTTAACATAAAAAAGGAATCATTATTATTACATGGTCTATCTAATTTTTCCAAACGGCGCGCTGGCAACCCGCTGCCCCTATTTTAACTCAATTGTTGCTGAATCTCTTATCCCACATCCTCCCTGCCCCCCTCTCACAGATCCTCTAAATTTATCCCTTCCAAGGGGCGAATCCGGCGAAACAGGTTCATCATGTCCAAACCCGTCCATTCCGACAAGCGGTGCCCCTCCCTGGCTAGGCGGGTGGGCCCCGGCATATCAGGGGTGTTGGAGGCGAATACAATCAGATTGGCTCCCGTTCCTACCACGATTGCCCGTTGGTGCCGAAAGCTGTTGGCCATGGCCCCAAGATGCCTTTTCAGCCTTGGGGTGTCTTCTCCCCACAAGTTATCCGCCAGCCACCCGTTGGGGGTCAATCGCTCAGCCAGTTGCTGATAGGCACGGAGAGTATGCAAAGCCTCCACGGGCCCTTGGCCGGAATAGGCATCCAACAGAATCACATCGTAAAGTTCCTTGGTACCCTCTAAAAAATCTTCTCCCCTGGCAGGAATGATCTGCAGCCGGGGAGAATCGGGGATGGAAAAATACCGACGGGCAGCCGTCACCACCTCCGGGTTGGGCTCCAGGGCTGTTTGATGCACCCAGGGAAACCTGTGGTGTAAAAAACGAGCCATGGTCCCCCCACCCAACCCCAGGTGCAGCACCCGGGTGGGGGCAGGGCTGAACATCAGCACGCCCATCATGGCTTTGGTGTAGGCCAAGGGAAGGTCCTCTCCCGTGGGCATCAAGGCACTTTGAATAACTGTGCTTCCCAGCCGAAGTTCCAACCGCCCACCCCGTGTCACCACCTGCACGCCACCCTCCGCTTCCGGGCTGACCGCCAGTTTTCGATTCTCCCAAAACCTTTGCACGGGATTCTTCATCGTTTTTCGTTCCACGGAATACGAATTCTTCTGCGCCAAACCCAGGCAATCCCATTTTATATCCCAGTCTAAACAGTTTATGACATCAAAATTCGCTAAATGCATCCCCCGGATGGGTGAAGGATTAAAATCCATCGGCTGTATTTCTGGCACTGAACGCGCTCCATCAAGAACGACCCATAATCTAAGTGAACTGCTTCCTTGACCTTTCCGCCATGTTTTGGCTAACCTTCAAAGATTGTGATCTTCTCTCTTCGATGATGAACCCCTGTCCCTTTGGATCCCCTCTGGCCCTTCCAGGAACCATTCTTTCCAGCAACTTCCCGCCCCAAGTCCAGGATAAGGGGGGAAGCCAACCTGAAAAGTGCCACCTGTGGTTCTTCATCCGCTATCCAAAGGTTTTCCAAGGGAATGGGCCATGAATACTTCTTCCCCTTTCATTCAGGCCACTGGGATTCATAAATCATACTTAGACGCCGAGGGGAACAAACTGCATATTTTGCGGGGGGTAGACTTGGCCGTGGAGCGGGGGAAAACAGTGGCCATCATGGGGGCCTCTGGAACGGGTAAAAGCACCCTGCTGCACCTGCTCGGTGCTTTGGATCGGCCAGACCAAGGAGAAACGCAGGTCAACGGAACCGCCCTTTCCTCGTTGAAGGGAGATGCCATGGCCGAGTTCCGAAACCGCACGGTGGGATTTGTGTTTCAATTTCATCACCTGCTGAACGACTTTACCGCCTTAGAGAATGTGATGATGCCTGGATGGATCCAAGCGGGAAAGGTCACCAACCTTCAATCCCAGGCCATGGCGCTTTTAGAAGAGGTGGGGGTGGACCACAGAGCCCGCCAGAAACCATCTCAACTTTCCGGCGGTGAGCAGCAACGCGTGGCCATCGCCCGAGCTTTGGCCAATCAACCGGCTGTTTTGCTGGCCGATGAGCCCACGGGAAATTTGGATCAAGAAACGGGGGAAAAAGTTTCTGCGTTGCTGCTCGAATTGAACCGACGGCGGGGTTTGACACTCATCCTTGTAACCCACAACTCCCATTTGGCGGAACGAATGGATCATGTTTATTTTCTTGAAGACGGTCGGCTAAATTCTGCGAGGATTGGACAGGCCCATGGGTAACCGATTTATTGCCATCCAAACAACTTGTTCTTCTCGATTATTCAAAGGATCCCTTCCTGTTAGGATTGCCTGGGGAATCCTTGTGGGGGTGTTGGTTTTGCTCACTCCTATTCCCGTCCTGGCCCAGGAAGATCGCCAGATTTCTGAAATTACCCTGGAAGGCACTCTGACGGTTGAACCCGGGATGATTTTATCGGCCATTTCAAGCCGGGTTGGCGACCCATTGGATCCGAAGCAAGTCACTAAAGACATCAAAGCACTGAATGCTTTGGGGTATTTTGACTCCGTCACCATCGAATCAGAGCCTACGGGCCCCAACAGGGTCAAGCTCATTATTCGCCTCACGGAAAAACCCCGCATCGGAACGCTCATCGTAAAAGGCATTACCCTGCTGGACAAAGACGCCCAAAAGAAAGCCATCACTCTGAAACCTGGTGGGGTATACAATCCCTCAGAAGTTCAGGATGTGATCGAAAAAATCACGGAGGCCTATAAAAAAGCCGGATACCTCCGCGTGATGGTCACCTCGGAGACAAAAGAAATTTCCCAAAACCAGATCGCCGTATTGATCCTGGTCAAGGAATTTCCACACATATTCATCACCAACATCCGGGTAAAAAATAATCACCTCTTCTCCACGCCTGAAATCAAGCGCTTCATGGAAACCTCTGAGGTGGATGCTTTCACCTGGATGAGTGGCGGCGGGCTGAATGAGCGAAAAGTAAACGCAGATCTTCAGCACATCGCCATGGAGTACCTGAAACGGGGGTATATCCGTGTGTACATCCGAAAACCCAAAGTCATGATGTACCACAACCCCGAATATTCACGGGTAGACATTGACCTGGATATCGAAGAAGGGCTGGCCTATACCACCGGGAAGGTGGATATCGATGGGGATATTCTTGGTGAAAAAGAGGAACTGATGGAGTTGGTCACCCTGCACCAAGGGGACCCGTTCAATCCATTTAAACAAAACCAAGACATCCAAACCCTTCGCTCTTTATATACCAGCCAGGGCTATGCCTTTGCCAAGGTGATTCCCCAAACCCAGGTAGATGATGAAACCCGGGTAGTCAGCATTACCTATCGCTTGGTGAAGGGAGAAAAGGCCTACATTCGCAGAATTGAAATTCAGGGGAACAAAGAAACCCGCGACTACGTCATTCGGCGTGAATTTACCATTCATGAGCAGGAACTGTTCAGCGGAGGAAAGCTCCAAGAATCCATCGGCAACATTCAAAGGTTGGGATATTTCAAATCCGGGTCTGGCGTGGGGGCCTCTACCCAGGCCACCGACGTGAACAACGAATTTGACGTCGCGGTGAAGCTGGAAGAAACCCAAACGGGGAACTTTCAAGCGCAATTGGGATACGGGGAACGGGATGGACTCACCATGGCCCTGGGGCTTTCCAAAGGGAACTTGTTTGGCCGGGGGCAAACGATCCGCTTGAGAGTAGAAACTGGCCAGCACGGGGTGACTCGAAATTACTCTTTCGATTTCGAGGAACCTCATTTGTTTGGATCCGACCTGACCTACGAATCCAATCTGTCACTGCAATCCATCGTGGACTACACCGAAAGCAATCGCGGATTGTTTTACCAAACCCGCGTGATGCAGGGGATGGGATACCGTTTCTTTAAACTGTGGATTCATTCTTTTAATATTGAGGCCATTAACCGGACCTTTTTGAACTCCATGTATTCGGATGAGTTATTGCGCACATTTTCTATGGGATTGACCTACAACAGCGTAAACAACCCAATTTTCCCCTCCTCAGGAACCAAAGCCAGCTGGACCGCCTCTCAAACTGGGGGTGCCATTCTGGCGGGCACCCATGAATACCGTACCTACCGCTTCCTGTGGCAGCAATTCCATGCCCTGAATGAAGATGCCACCTTGGTTTGGATGGCCAAATTGAATTTGGCCATGATTGAAACCATTGGCAATAACCCCATCCCAGAACAAGAGCGCTTTCGTATTGGCGGCATCACCACCTTACGCGGATATGATTACGCTGAAATTGGCGGTCCCTTTGGTCTTCATAGGCAACGGATGAATTCACTTGGTAGCGTAGACACACGTACCCTGGGCATGACCCCCTCTGAAATTGCCCAATTAAAGGGTGGGGGAACCATGATGCGTTTGTTTACAATGGAAATGTTGTTTCCTCTGACGGGAGAAAACCTGCGCGGCGTTGTTTTTTATGACGCAGGGAACGTGAACGCGGAATCATATCAGTACGCTTTACTCAAAGAAAAACAGCCGGCGTTTTTCGATGTGTACCAATCCACCGGCTTCGGCGTGAGGATGATTACCCCCATGGGGGTGTTCCGGTTTGAGTATGGAGTCAAATTGAATCCCGAAAAGGGAGATACGCCAGGAAAATTAGACTTTACGATTAGTTCCCTCTTCTGATTGTATAGGCACATATCCCTTCAACCTGTTTTCACCTTCATTCTAGAAAGGCAACTTTATGCTCACCCCACGGAAACGACATGCCGCTTTGGCAGCGGCGATTTGTTTGGCTGTCATTTGGAGCGCCCCTTTGGCTCTGGCCGAGGGGGACAAATTGGTTGTGGCCACTGTGGATATGAACAAGGCCATCAACGAAAGCAAAAAAGGGAAGCGTTCAAAGGACAAGCTCACCGCGTCCAAAGACGCCAAAGAAAAAACGCTAAAAAAAGAAGAAGAGCAGTTGAGAGCGTTGGACCAGGAAATTCAGACCAACATGATGCTGAGCAAATCGGCACGAGATCAAAAAATCCAAGATCTGCAGAACCGCCAACAGGCGCTAAGGCAAAACGTTCAAAAAGCCCAAATGGCGTTGATGCAAGAGGAACGGCAGGCCACTGAAGAACTGTTCAACGAAATCAAACGATCCGTTCGGAAGATCGCCTCCAAACGCAAGGTGGATATTGTGTTGGAAAAGGGGGCCTCTCAAATTATTCTTTACTCGAACTTCGAATTTATCGACATTACCGATGATGTGATCATTGATTTTGACGGCTGATCTATAACAAAGACGCAATCACTGGGCGGGGAATGGATCCGGCTCAAAACACACCCCAAGGATAAATCATGGAAACCGGCAAAGGAATCATGAATTTGGAGGAAATCAAACAAATCCTCCCGCATCGATATCCATTTTTATTGGTCGACCGCGTTCTTGAGGTGGAACCGGGGAAGCGTGCCCGAGCGCTAAAAAACGTGACCGGGAACGAGGCGTTTTTCCAAGGGCATTTCCCCGGGTATCCCCTGATGCCAGGGGTTTTGATTATTGAAGCCATGGCCCAAACTTGCGGGTTTATTGCCCATTCGGCCACCGAAAACCCAAAGGGAATTCTTCTGCTGTTCGCGGGCATTGAAAACTGCCGTTTCAAAAGCCCCGTGGTTCCAGGAGACCAAGTGATTTTCGACACGGAATTGGTCACCACAAAACGTACGTTGTGGATCTTCAACGGAAAAGCCACCGTTGATGGAAAATTGGCTGCCCAGGCGGAAATCCGCATGGTCACCATGGAACGTTAAACAGACGGCTTTCCTTTCCTTTTGTTGAGAGCGGCACCATGAGTCAAATCGCCACAGCGGTGATCGGAGTGGGTTACCTGGGCCGGTTCCACGCCCAAAAGTTAAAAGCCTTACCTCAAAGCCGATTGGTGGGGGTGGTCGATGCCAACCCCGAACGGGCCAAACAAGTTGCCCAAGAGCTAGGGGTAGAAGCCTATACCCAACTGGAAGATGTTCTCCCCCATGTTCAGGCAGTCAGCATTGCCGCCCCCACCACCCTGCACCACGCGTTGGGGCTGCAATGCCTGAATGCGGGAAAACATGTGTTAATGGAAAAGCCGGTGGCTTCAACCTCTCAAGAAGCCGCTGAATTGGCCGCTTTGGCCGAGAAAAAAAAGTTGATCCTTCAGGTGGGGTTTCTGGAGCGATTTAACCCGGCTGTACTGGCTGTAAAATCTCGGGTTCAAAAACCCCGCTTTATCGAAACACTCCGAATATCCCCCTTCAAAGAACGGGGTCACGACGTGGATGTGGTGCTGGACCTGATGATTCATGACCTGGATCTGATATTTTCCATGGTCTCTGCACCCCTGGAAAATATTCACGCTGTGGGCATTTCCCTGATGACCCGCCAGACCGACTTGGCCAACGTCCGATTAATGTTTCAAGGGGGCATCACGGCCAGCCTTACAGCCAGCCGCATCTCCAACAAAGCCGAACGAAAATTCCGGCTGTTTCAAGAAGACGGATATTTTTCCCTCGATCTCTCCGCACCCTCTGCGAAAATCTTCACCGCCCGCCCCCCGGCCAGCCCCGGCTCCCCCCCACAGATTGACGAAGAAACCCTATCGCCAGAGAAGGGGGATGCGCTGCTGGTGGAAACCGAATCTTTTTTGCAGGCCATTGCGGGTAAAACTCAACCGGTGGCCACTGGCCGTGAAGCCATGGTTTCCCAAGAGGCCGCCGAACGCATTATTCAAGAGATCCACCGAAACCGCGCCTCATGATTCTCCAACGGGCGATTTTTCTTGAATTGTTCCGTCCTTTCCTGATGACCTCGGGAACCGTGCTGTTCCTGATGATGATGGCCAAAATCCAGCGGCTCGTCACCTGGATGGTGGACAAACGGCTGAGCGTTTCCGAAGTCCTTCTAATGACCCTCTACATGCTCCCCCCGACCATTGCCATGGTCATTCCCCTGGGCGTATTGGGAGGGGTTTTCATGGTCATTGTCAGGCAATCTTTGGATTCAGAACTTGTAGCCATGCGGGCCTCTGGCATGGGATTTAGCCGCCTGCTCAAACCCATCGGGCTGTTTGGCCTGGGGGCCAGTCTAGCCGGGTTGCTCCTTTCGGTTTGGCTTCAACCTTTATTCAACGAAAAATTCCGCAACCTTCAAATGCAGGTCATCAAACAACACGCTCAAGACAGCCTGATTCCGGGAGAGTTGAATTTCGAGTTTGGATCAAAGGTCATTCGGGTGGGAGGGCGGGAGCCAGATGGCACCTTCACCAACGTGTTTCTTTCCGATCAGCACCCCTCCTCGCAGTCTCCGGTCATCATGGCCCAGAAGGGGGAAATATACACAAACGAAACCATGCGGCAGGTGGTTTTCCAAATTCAAAACGGTGCCATTTACACACGCGACCCAGACAAACCAGCCCTCTCCACAACTTCATTTAAAACCCTAAGTTACGTCCTCACGCTTCCTTCTTCTTTGGATTACTCCATCATGTCTGCGGGTGCCATGTGGTCTATTTCCACTTGGCAGTTAATTCAAGAGTTATCCAGCCAAAGGATGACTCATGATCAGCGTTCCCTGTATTTGTTCGAGCTGTTTAATCGTTTAAGCTCTCCGTTCTCATGTTTGGCGTTTTCGTTGGCAGCCCTTCCCATGGCGGTGGTCGACCCCAGGGCCGGAAAGTCTGCGGGTTTCCTGCGGGCACTTTTACTGGTGATGGTGTTTTGGCTGCTATGGGTAGCCAGCAGAGACCTGATTCTGGCAGGTCGTGTTCCAGCGATGACGTTGTTCCTCCCCTCTGTCCTCATCGGTTTTTATGGGTGGTTCTCCACACTAAGGCTAGAGCAAACCGGAAGGTAAATTGTTTTTTCGTTAAACCGATGCCATCAAAAAAGCGCCATAACATCACTGAACGCCATAAACACTCATTCCCCAGTCAATTCTATTCCGGGGAATGAATCTGTTTTCTTTAAACACTTTGAAGAGGGCGTTGATTGAGAAAAAAAGTGGTTCATAGAAGGAAGAAATGACCTCGGAAAATCCAACCCGCCTACCCTGCCGCCCGCAGTGTCCCTGCCTTCCGGCATAGCTCCAGAAAGTATCCATGCAGGTGGTCGTCGGCGGCAAGTTCTGGGTGAAAGGTCGTGGCCAGCACATGGCCAAATTGCACCGCCACGGGTTCTTCTCCACGCCGGGCCAGCACCTCCCCCCCTGAATCAATATCCGCAATCCGCGGGGCCCGGATGAACACCCCCTCTACCAGGGCGGTTTCCCGCCCCGGCAACCGTAACGGAAGCATTTCGATGAAACTCTCGTTTTGGCGACCATAGGCATTGCGTTGGAGCGTGGCCGGAAGCAGCCCCAAAGACCGCTGGGTGGGATTTTCTACCCGCTGGGCCAGCAAAATGGCCCCGGCGCATATGCCCCACACGGGGCGAAACCGGCCAAACAATCGTATGGACTCCTCCAACCCATACGCGGCCATCAGGTTGAGCAGGGTGGTGCTTTCCCCTCCAGGCAAGATCAACCCATCCAATCCTTCTAGGTCTGCCGGCAACCGCACTTCGGTCATGTCCGCCCCCAGATGGCTGATTTTCTCACGATGGGGCGCCACGGCACCTTGCAGGGCCAACACACCAATGTTCATCACCACCCCCTGCCAGCCAGCCGGGCCTCCGGCTGAATGGTGTCACGGGGCAGGCCCGCCATGGCGCCCCCCAGCCCTTTGGAGATTTTCAACAGTTCTTCTGGGTTTCGGGCAAACGTGACCGCCTTCACAATGGCCTGGGCCATCCGCGCGGGGTTCTCGCTCTTGAACACGCCGCTACCCACGAACACCGCCTCGGCTCCAAGCTGCATCAGCAAGGCCGCGTCCGCGGGGGTGGCTACCCCCCCGGCGGCAAAATTGGGCACGGGCAGCCGCCCTTCTTTGGCCACCAACCGCACCAACTCGTAGGGGGCCCCCAGGCGCTTGGCTTCGGCCATCCATTCCGCTTCCGACAAGGTAGATAGCAGTTTGATCTCCCGGGTCACGGAACGAAGATGCCGCACGGCTTCCACGATGTCTCCGGTTCCAGCCTCTCCCTTGGTGCGCATCATGGCAGCGCCTTCCCCAATCCGCCGCAGGGCCTCCCCCAGATTGGTGGCTCCGCACACAAACGGCGTTTTGAAGGCGTGTTTGTCCACGTGATGGGTGTCATCAGCGGGGGTCAGCACTTCGCTTTCGTCAATGTAATCCACCCCCAATTCCTGAAGAATCTGGGCCTCGGCAAAATGCCCAATGCGGCACTTGGCCATCACCGGAATGGTGACCGCTTTCATGATGCCTTCGATCATGGAGGGATCGCTCATGCGGGCTACCCCGCCGTCCCGGCGGATATCGGCGGGAACTCGCTCCAGGGCCATCACCGCCGAGGCACCCGCATCCTCGGCAATTTTGGCCTGTTCGGGGTTCACCACATCCATAATCACCCCGCCCTTCAGCATTTCCGCCAAGCCCGTCTTCAACCGGATTGTTCCCGTTTCCATCGTTGGTTCCACCGAGAGGTTCACGACAAATCGCCAGGATTTCCCCGGCCAAGAGATTTAATCATTCTAACACACTTTTTCCAGGGCCAAATAGGTTCAAGGCCACCAAACATCTCCTCTTTTCACTTTCAGGGATGTCGTATCTCATTATCCCGGCTGGCCATCGGCCCGGGGGCGCCAAAACATGGGCCCATACTTTCCAAACCAAGCCCCAAAGGCCGCAAACCAGCCAACCCCAGCCATGGCCAGCCAACCCTGGCCATCTTGTCCCAGGGCAGCCAGACCCTCCGGAATCACCCGCATCAAGGGGACCAGTTGAAACCCGTAAAACAGAGCGGTTTCAAACCGCCCCCCATACAACCCCACCCCGCCGTGCCCCCGACTGACCCGAGTGACCATCCCTAGCCACAGGGTAGAGAACCCTCCCACGGTCAACAGATGGCGTGCAGCCAGGTCGAGGGTCACCCCACCGCCCCCTTCTACCCAGGTGTATAGGCTATCCATCCCAGACAACATCAATCCAGCCACAATCCACCCCAACCCCAGATACAGCACCATCAGCAGGGGCACCCCCCTAGCCCGCCAAAACCGCCACAAAATCAGCTCTCTTCCCAGCATCACGGCCAGGGGCAGGTCGGCCAGCCAATACCACTGGGCGGCCCCCACACCAGCCATGATCCCCCGCCACACAGACAATCCCACCAATCCCCACGGCAACCATTCCGTCCGGCGAAGGTCATACCCCCCCAGGGCAGAACCGGTAAAAAAGGGCACCATGCGGTGGGTGACCGAGAAAAACAAGGGCAACAGAAACCCGTAAAGCCCCACCGCCGAGGCCCAACCGAACAGATTTCCCGGCCCACTGGGCGTTGTCCATTCAAACATGCCCCTGGCAGCCAACAGCATGGCTGCCATTCCCCCCATCAGGGCGCCCGACACCAGGGTGCCATGTAACCGGCCTGGGCTGTTGCCCCAAATCACTTTACCCCCCAACACCATGGCCCCCAGGCCCATGGCACTCCCACACATCAACGCCCCAACCCAGGCGGCCAAGTTGGAATCCACGGGCATCCAGCCTGTGATTCCCCCCCAAAACACCAGCCATCCGGCAGATTGGAGACCCCATAGGGGCACATATACCCGTGGCTGAATGGGTTTGGCATTTTGCCAACGGGGCAAAGCGGTGAACAAAAATCCGTGGGCGGCCATGGCAAAGGGCCCCGCGGCCATCAACAAAAAATGCCCCACCGATGGGGGCAGGGGCCAAGCCCCATGCCCCAGCATCCCCCCGGTGAGATGGGGCAACCAACCGCCCATGGAAAGCAGAGCCGTGGCCCCGGCGGAGAAAAAGAACATCCGGTGGGGAGCCGCGGTAAACACCCCCCAGCGAGACAACTTTTGAGTTTCGTTCATGACACTTGAGAGGAAAGAGGAGAACAGGTTAGAGTACACTCTAGCAGAACCATCATTTCATTTTTTGTTGACCACTGGAACCCAATGCCCCTTGCCCCCAAATCCACCGGCAAAATCATCCCCGCTCCCGTGGTCATCGCTCTGGACGGTATGGACGCATCCCAGGCCCTGGCGTTGGCCAAAGGACTGACTGGCTTGGTGTGGGGGTTCAAAGTCAACGACCTGCTACTCGACCAGGGGGCCCAGATCATCACCCAGCTGAAAGCCTATGGCCGGGTGTTTGCCGACCCCAAACTCCACGATATTCCAAACACCGTGGCCAACCAAGTGCGGGTGTTGGAACAGGCCGGAGCCGACCTGATTACCCTGCACTGCGCCGGTGGGCGGGCCATGCTGTCCGCTGGGCTGAACGTCCGGGCCGGAAGCGCGAAATTGCTGGGGGTCACGGTGTTGACCTCCACCAATGAAGCCGCCGCTCAAGAATTGTTCGGCCGGGGGTTGGCCGACACGGTGGAACACTTCGCCCGGCTGGGATTGGATGCAGACTTGGACGGCTTGGTCTGCTCTCCCCAGGAATTGACACTAATGGACCGCTTGGACCCCGGCCGAACAAAACTGCGAGTAACCCCAGGAGTTCGCCCAGCCTGGCACACCACCCCCGATGACCAATCCCGTACCGCCTCTCCGGCCCAGGCCCTGGCCGGGGGAGCCAGCCTGTTGGTGGTGGGCCGCCCCGTCACCCAGGCCGCCGACCCGGCAGAAGCCTGTCGAAAGTTAATGGAGGAATGCGGCTTACCGACCATTTGACTGGTGGGTGACCACCCCCTGTTATCTGCCTTCAAACATGGCTTGGTTTTTTCTTTCAACCTGTTTAAGATCACCGTACATTCACCCGAACCCCCAGAATGCCCATGAGCCACCCTGAACTGTTAAAAGTTACCCACTTAACCAAAACGTTCGGTTCCTTCACCGCGGTCAAAGACCTGTCCTTCTCCATCGGTGAGGGCGAAATTGTAGGGTTTCTGGGACAAAACGGCGCGGGAAAATCCACCACCATCAAAATGCTGTCCCGCCTGATCAAGCCCACATCGGGAGACATCCTGCTGCGGGGGACCTCCATCCTGACCTCCAACGCCGAATCCCGGCGCAAAATTGGGGTCATCGTGGAATCTCCCCGGTTTTTCCCCCACTTAAGCGGTTACAAAAACCTGGAACTGTTGGCCCGCATTTATCAACTGCCCAACACGCGGGTAGAGGAATTGCTGGAGCGGGTCGGGATCTCCCACGCGGCACAAGAGCGCTTCGGCCGGTATTCCATGGGGATGAAGCAGCGGCTGGGGCTAGCCGCCGTTTTGCTCAACCACCCAGAGCTGATTATTTTAGACGAACCCACCAATGGGCTGGACCCGGTGGGCTCCAAACAAATCCGTGACCTGATCAAAGACCTGGTGGTGGAAAACAACGTTAGCGTGCTGATTTCCACCCACATGCTGGATGAGGTGGCCTTCTTGTGTAACCGGGCCATGATCATTCACAAAGGAGAATTGATGCTGGAGCACCACCTGCACCAGCGTTCCGACATCAAGAAAATTGAAGACACCTTTGCCGAAATCGCCGCCAAGCACATCGCCTGATCTAGACCCACCTTCATCCAGGTACACGCCTTATGTTGACCGAACTGAGCCGCCAGGAAGCCATTAAACTGCTGACCCAGCGATACCCCTACCTGATGATTTTCATGGTGCTGGCCATTCAGACAGGCAACATGCTGAAGCAGGCGCTCACCCCTCCCTCCACCTCCCTCGACATCGTCACCGGCCCCCAGCAATGGGGCCAGGGCGTGGGTTGGGGCCTGCAGTTCTCCATTTTTTTAATTCTGGTGGTGGGGTCCATGGCCATTTCCCGGGAGTTTTCTCTCGGAACCATCAAAACCTTTTTGGTGCTGCCCATTGAACGGCGCCATTGGGTTGGGGCCAAACTGCTGGCTCTTGTTGTCTTCGCCCTGCTGATCGTGCTGACCTCAGTCATTTTGGGCCTGTTGGTGGTGGCGTTGACCCTGGGCTGGGGAGACGTGGTGCGGGAAGGGGTGGTTCTCTACACCAGCGGCCAAGTTTGGCAAAACGTGCTGCTGGCCATCGGGTTAACCTGCCTATTCGTGTTGCCCGTGTGCGCCCTGGGATTGCTGGTGGGCAGTTACTTTACCTCCTCTGGGGCCGCCGTGGGTGTCACCCTTATGCTGTGGTTCGTGCTGGGGCCGGTTTCCGACATGCTAGGGCTGGGGAAATGGTCCTTCAGCACCTACCTCACCAAGGCCGTAGACGTGGTGGAAAAAATGGGGAAGGGCTTGCCTTTCCAGTGGGACGCCCTGCTGTATGAAGGGGTGCCGGTTTCATTGGTTTCCTTTGTTGTGCTATCGGGCTGGCTGGTGATTCGCATGGACCGCAAAGACATTACCGATTAACTGGGTGGAGCCCTTTCAGCCATCACCAAATCAACAATTATTATTCTCTTTATTTTCTGGAACCCGCCCATGCTGGAAGACTTGAAAGGCAAAATCGCCCTAGTCACCGGAATCGCCAACAAGCGCTCCATTTCCTTTGCCGTGGCCCAGGGGCTGAAAGCCCAAGGCGTTCGGCTGGCCCTGACCTACCTGCCGTTAGACAAAGACGGCGCCGCCGATAAATTCAAAACCCTGACCGAAGCCCTGGCCCCTGAACTGGTGATGCCCCTAGACGTGGCGGACGAAGCCTCTATGGCCGCCGTGTTTCAGCAGATTCAAAAGACCATGGGGGGGTTGCAGGTGTTCATCCATTCCATCGCCAGCGCCAAGCGTGGAGAATTAGACGGAAAGTTTTCGGATATTACGCAAGATGGCTATCTCTACGCCCACCAGATTAGTTCTTACAGCCTGATTTCTCTGGTCCGCCACGCCAAGCCCTTGCTCCAAGCCTCCGGTGGATCGGTGGTTACCCTGTCTTACATTGGCGCGGAGCGGGCGGTTAAAAACTACAACGTGATGGGGTCCGCCAAGGCGGCACTAGAGGCCAATGTGCGCTATCTGGCCATGGAAATGGGCCCCGACAACATTCGGGTCAACGCCGTTTCCGCCGGGCCCATCCGCACCCTGTCCTCCGCGGGGGTTAAAGATTTTTTGAACTTGATGCACAACGCCAAAGAACACAGCCCCCTTCAGCGCGACCTGGAACCGGCCGAAGTGGCCAACATGGTCACCTTCCTTTCCTCCAACGCCGCTTCTGGCGTGACGGGCCAGACCATTTACGTGGATTGTGGGTACAACATCCACGGCTAATCGGTTCCTCATATTGGAGATTTCCCATGCTCAAGGTTTCTTCTCGGTTGGTGTGGGTTGTGCTCCCCATTTCTTTGGTGGTGGTCCTCTTTCTATCCGGGGTCTTCAACGCTTCGGCCCAAGGGCTGCAGGGTTTGAAAAAACAGGTACAGACCCTGGCTCCCACCAAAAAAGCCGATGCCCCGGATGAAAAAACCGTGGCGGATGGGCTAAAGGAAGCCCTGCGGGTGGGCACTGGGAAAACGGTGGATCACTTGTCTCAGCAGGGGGTGTTTATGAAGGAACCCCGCCTGACAATTCCTCTCCCCCCTGAATTAAAAGCCCTGGGCCAGCGCCTGACCCAGTTGGGAATGAAACAAGAAGTAGATGAATTCATCCTTTCCCTCAATCAAGCCGCCGAGCAGGCCGCCCCCAAAGCCAGAGATATTTTTATTGAAGCCCTGCAGAAGATGACCCTGGTGGACGCCATCAAGATCATTCAGGGAAAAGAGGATGAAGCCACCCGCTACTTTCAAACAAACACCACTGAAAACCTGACCAAAGCATTTACCCCACCCATTCATCAGGCCTTGGAAAGCGTGGGCTCCACCGCGCGTTACCGGAAACTGGCCCAGAAATACAATTCTCTTCCCTTGGTCAAAAAAGTAGAGGTGGATCTCGATAAATATGTGACCGATAAAACCCTGGCGGCCATGTTTTTGCTGCTAGCGGAAGAGGAATCCCGGATTCGCAAAGAATCGGCTGCCCGAACCACCCCACTGTTGCAGCGGGTGTTTGGGTATTACGCCAAACCTTCTCCCTAATCTCTCCGCCATGAGCGCCTTACGACTGGCCACTTGGAACGTGAACGGAATCCGGGCCAGGATGGAACGTTTTTTGGCTTGGCTGGACCATCATCATCCAGAAATCGTCTGCCTGCAGGAAACCAAAGTAGAAGATAGTCTGTTCCCCCTGGAACCCTTGGCCCAGCGGGGTTACCAAGTTGCGTTTTCCGGTCAAAAGGGGTTCAACGGGGTGGCGATTTTATCCACCGCGCCCATCCACCAGCCCCTGGCTGGATTTGAACCGGGAGTGGACGAACCAGAAAAACGGATCCTATCCGCCACCACCCACAATATTCGGGTCATCAGCGCCTACATCCCCAACGGCCAAGCGGTGGGCAGCGATAAATTCGCCTTTAAACTGGCTTGGCTGGCCCGGCTGACCGACTGGCTGGGCCAACACCATACCCCAGCCGAACCCTTGGCCCTGTGTGGAGACTTCAACGTGGCCCCCGCCCCGGAAGATGTGTACTCCGTGGAGGCCATGGAAGGAGAAGTGGGGTTCCATCCACAAGAACGAAAAGCCCTGGAACGCCTGAGAAATTGGGGGTTTGTGGACCAGTTCCGAGCCTTTCACCCCGAACCCCACCTGTTTTCCTGGTGGGACTACCGAGCCGGATCCTTCCAAAAAAACAAAGGCCTACGGATTGACCACATTTGGACAAGCCCCCCCCTGGCCGCCCTGGCCACCGGTTGTGACATCCAACGACAGGAGCGTGAGGGCGAAAAGCCTTCCGATCACGTGCCCGTGGTGGCCGTCTTTGAGAATTCACTGGGATAAGGGATCAAGGGCCCAGCCAAGACTCGCCTTGTCAGCCCCCCCATAAAGGGGCAAAATAAGAAGAACAACCGGAAACCCTGGAGGGAACGCTAAAAACGGACTGGGGCCGCAACGTGAAAGACCCTACACTGAGAACAGGCCCTTGAACGTGTTTTGGAAGATTGCCTACAACGGGGTATTTCTGCCCCTGGTTTGGCTGCTGGCCTGGGGCGTCTCGCGGATTCACCCCAAAGTGGGAGCCTCGTGGCGCGGCCGCCATGGGCTTTGGGAACGCATCGAAGCACAACTGGCGGACCGGGACCCCGCCAAACCCCTGGCATGGTTTCACGTGTCCAGCGCGGGCGAATATCTTCAGGCCCAGCCCGTGATGGAGCGCCTCACCGCAGCGGGGTGGCAGGTCGCCCTCACCGTGTTTTCCGTGACGGGTTACCAGTGGGCCTCCAGGCGGCGGGGGAACACGAGAAATATCACCCCGGGGAACCCCGGAAATATCATTGTGGTGGATTATCTGCCGTTGGATTTCCCCGGCAACACCCGCCGCATGTTGGCGCTGCTTCGGCCAAACGTTGTGGTCTGCGTAAAGTTTGACCTGTGGCCCAACATGCTGTGGCAAATCGCCCGGGCCAAGGTTCCATTGTATTTAATTTCCGGAACCCTGCGGGCCGATAGCTTGCGGATCAACAACCCCCTGGGGCGGTCTCTTTCGGCCTCTCTGCACCAGTGCTTTACGGCCATCTTGGCGGTGACGGAAGAAGACCGGCAACGGTTTTTATCCACCCTGCCGAATCACCCCCAAGTAATCCATGGGGGAGACACCCGGTTCGACTCGGTGCTGGACAGGAAAAAAACCCTGGCCCCCCCCCAGGTACCAGACTGGCTTTCCAGGGCACCGGTGTTTATGGCTGGCTCCACTTGGCCCGCCGATGAGGAATACCTGTTGCCCGTGTTGCGTCGGGCGTTGGAGAAGCACCCGGAACTGGTCGCCGTGGTGGTGCCCCACGAAGTGGGTGAACCGCACTTAAAGGCCGTGGAACAAGGGTTGGCGGGTCATTCCATTATTCGCTGGACCGCCATGACCCCTGGGTCTTCACCCCACCGGGTGGTGTTGGTAGACACGGTGGGGCAGTTGTCCACGTTGTACCAATTGGCCCTGTTGGCCTATGTGGGGGGTGGATTTTCCAGCGGCGTGCACAACACCATGGAGCCCGCCGCCATGGGGGTGCCCCCGTTGTTTGGCCCCCGCCATAAAAACTCACCAGAGGCCATGGAACTGGCCCGGTTAGGGCTGGCCTACCCCATTGCCGATGGCCCCAGCCTGGAGAAACAACTGACCGCCTTGCTGGCCGACCCGAAGAGCGTTCGGGAAACGGGCCGCCGGGCCGCCCGGTTTATCGAGGATCACGGCGGCGCCTCGGACACATGCTTTCAGATCCTTGATCAACACCGGTAAACGCCAACCCCCAAGAACTGTCTCACCCATTTCCGCCCACCAGGCCCCCCATGAATCCCAAACAACCCACCGGGAACCAATATCCAGACACCCCCTCGGTCATCCAGATCGAGACCACCATATTGTGCAACGCCAAGTGCTGGTTCTGCCCGCAAAATAACACCCTGCGGCAGCCGAACTACATGGAGGAACAGGTATGGAAAAAAATCATTGATGAATCCCGCGGCATGGGGGTGACCTACCGGCCATTCCTGCTGAACGAACCGTTCTTCGACAAGCGGATGCCGGACATCATGCGCTACATCCGCCAAGACCCCACCGCCCGCATCGAATTCAACTCCAACGGGTCGGTGGTGCACCCCAAACTGGCCGATGAAGTTATCTCGATTGGCATTGATACCATCCGGTTCAGCGTAGACGGCTTCAAACGGGAGACCTTTGATGAATCCCGCGGCCTTTCCTACGACAACGTGTACCGAAACGTGGAATATTTTCTGAAGCGGGTGAAAGAAACCGGGGCCAAAACCCACACCGAAGTTCGCATGATTCGCTTTCCAGGAACCGAAGAGGAACAGGTGGACTTTAAAAAGTATTGGGAAGAGCGGGGACCGGACAACGTAATTCTCACCGACCTGTACCGTTACCCCTGGGAAGGCCAAACCGAGGCGGTGAACCTGCCCTGCCTAAAGGTGGAACGGGAAATGTTCTTTTACGTGGATGGCACGGCCACCCTGTGCTGCTGGGACTCCACCGGCAGGCAGTTGGTGGGAGATATCCGTAAGCAGACGCTGATCGACATCTGGAAAGGCCAAGAATTGGCCCGCTGCCGCAGCCTGCTAGACAAAGGCCGCCGCGACGAACTGAACCTGTGCAAGCGATGCGATGCCTATACCAGCACGGATTTCTCCAAATGGGCCACCCCCATCGAGCCCTTTCCTGCCGCTGGCACCCCCGCCAAAAAAACCGCCCAGGGGGGCTAACCTGAAATTTCCTTTTTTAGGGCCAATTTGCTACAAATTGACGGTTTAAAACCGGCAGGGGGAACCCCCCGCCTTTGTCTCCACCCCTTTCGGCAAAACACATCATGGGAAAGAAGAACGCCATTTACGCCCAGTCTGGCGGCGTCACCTCGGTGATTAACACCTGCGCCTACGGCGTCATCAAGGCCGCCATGGCCTCCGACTTTATCGGCCATATTTATGCCGGACTGAACGGCATCAATGGCGTGATTGAAGAGAAGCTGATTGACCTGTCTAAAGAATCTCCCGAAGCCATTGAAGGGTTGAAATTCATGCCCGGAGGGGCCTTTGGCTCGTGCCGCCGCAAGCTGCGGGACCTGGAAAAAGACAAGGCCCTGTTCCAGCGGATTTTGGACGTGTGCAAAGCCCACGACGTGGAATATTTCTTCTACAACGGGGGCAACGACTCCATGGACACCGTGAAGAAGCTGTCTGACTTCGCCAAGCAAAACGGCTCCAGCCTGAAGGTGATGGGCGTGCCCAAAACGGTGGACAACGACCTGCCCATTACCGATGCCTCTCCCGGCTTTGCTTCTGCCGCTAAGTATTTGGTGGTGTCCATGATCGAAGCCAGCCGCGACCTGGAATCCATGGCCCGCGACTCCACCAAGGTGTTCGTGCTGGAAGCCATGGGCCGCCACGCCGGCTGGATGGCCGCCGCCACCGCCCTGGCCCAGCGCGATGAGAAAGACGGCCCCCACATCATTCTGCTGCCCGAAGTGAAACTGGACCGGGCCAAGTTCATGGCCAAGGTGAAAGAAACCGTGGACAAGATTGGCTACTGCGCCGTCACGGTGAGCGAAGGGGTGAAAAACCCCGACGGCACCTTCCTGGCGGAAAGTGGAACCAAGGATGCCTTTGGCCACGCCCAACTGGGCGGTGCCGGGCAAACCGTGCAAGACATGATTAAGCAGGACCTGGGGCTGAAAACTCACGGGGCCATCCCCGATTATTGCCAACGCTCCGCCCGGCACATGTCGTCTAAAGTAGACGTGGAGCAGGCCGAAGCCTGCGGACGCAAAGCGGTGGAACTGGCGGGCCAGGGGCTGAACGGCCACATGGTCACCATCATCCGCACCCAAGACGCCCCCTACAAGTGGCACCTGGAATCCACCGACGCGGGCAACATCGCCAACACGGAAAAAGTCATCCCCAAGGAGTTCATCCGGGAAGACGGCTTCCACATGACCGAAGCCTTCCGCAAGTATTGCCAGCCGCTGATTGAGGGAGAGTCCTTCCCGGAGTTCAAGAACGGGATGCCGGTGTATCACCGCCTGAAGAAGGAACTGGTGAAGGCCAAACTGCCTCCGTTTGAATCTAAAAAATAGAACGTCATGGCAGGATAGAGAGAAATAGAAACGGGCGCCACGCAAGGGCGCCCGTTTTATTTTGTGGGGGAGAGAACATACCCTAAAGCCTGTGTCTTTTTTGTTGTCCTTCACAATAAAATAGAATATCAATTAGAAATGCTTGCCATTTTTTATAAATACCCCCCAGGGGAAATATGCGTATTATTAAAGATATTATTTTAATAAAAACGGGGAATTATTTATGCCAAAACAAAAAGAAGACATAAATCCATTTGAAAGTTATTTATTGTTAGTTTTGTTTATTTGTTGGATTCTTTTTGTATTAATACAACCATTATATTTGCTTGTTGAGGCGTTGATTAAAATTTCTATAATCATGTCATTATCTTATGACATAAAGCATTATGGATTAAACTTCCCGCAAGAAATACCATGGGGATTGTTTTCAATAAGGTACCTTGTATTTTTTATATTTATGGCGGCTCTATATTTCAATAGGGTCGATTTTAAATCTCCCAAAAAATTATACTGGTTACCCTTTGCGGTAATGCATGTTATTTTGAACATATTGCTAATCAGTAACATATTTATGGCCATCTTATCTGGAGAGTTAAGTCATAATATTACCACTTCATGCCTGGTCATACTATTTTATTTCATTATAATACTTTTTGAGGCGGTATTTAACGAAGCAATTGGTTTTATTTTTATTGAAAAAGATGGGCGTTTCAATGAATTTTTTAACGTTTTCATCCCACTGACTATATTAATATTCTGTTTCCCATTGTTTTTTGTATTTTCCAAAGATTTTAAAAATATTCCATATATTTTTCTATTCATGATGGCCATAAACATAATACATTCAAAGTCATTTTGGAACATAATACATTCAAAGTCATTTTGGAAATGGACAGAAAGATTTAAAAAATAATCTGAGAATGAAAAAACAAAATAACGTACAAAAAAGAATTCACAAATACTATCTTCGCCTTTTAAGTAGGTTGAAAAGAATTTTACGGGTTGTTTTTTTCCTAGTAAATTATTTTAAAAAAACAACCAAGAATAAATCATTCATAAATTTTTCATTTGTTTTATCCATAATTATATCTGAAATATTATTTGTGCTTATTTCATCCACGTACTCAAGTGATTTTGGATGGTCAAAGGAAAGAAGGTTTGACAGATATGACAAACTTTGTATTGCCACTACTTCTATTGTAGGCCCAAACGAACCCTGCAAAAATCTTTTCGATAAAAGTAATATTGGATTCCAAAAAAACGCTCACCAAGATACTCAGTCGCCTTTCTTTACCCTTTCATACAGCCCCTTAGATGGGGTTTACCAAGAAGTACATGTAGAATACTCAAACTTCAAAGATATTTTTTCCTTCGCGTTGTTTCTTTTTGGGATTATCATTCTAATCCTGAACACTAATATAGAGTCTCTTTCGAATATATTCTACATAAAAATCGTTATAGCTTCATCAGTAATTTTTTTACTTTATATATTAAGGATATACCTTGACGATGTATTAATTTACAAACACATATCCGGAGAGTATATATATTTACTATATTATTTACTTATTTTCCTCGCATTTATCTACATCCCATATAAAGTAATAAAAATTAATTTTCACAAGAACAACCTTGAAGCCTATATCGGGGCAATTGCACTAGTTGGATTTTCGTTGTTTGTGAGATTTGCAATAATAGAAAATAAAATTAACATAAAAACAAATATCGCATTTGAAGAGGAAATCTCTGGCTTTGAAAATGGATCTTATAAATTTAGCCATAAGCAAAATCAGCAATTAAATAAACTACTTGAAAAGATTATCGTTGGGGTTAACGAATATGCCAATGAAGCCAATACAATAATGGTGGAGGGCCATGCCTCCATGGCCGGGATAATTTATCGTTCAAATTGCAAAGATTACAGGATCAGGTGTAATTATTGGGTTGCACAAAATTTAGACAAAGAAATTTCCAATGCGGACGGAACCCTAAAGCCCTTAGACCAAAATAAAACATATTACTTTGGCAGTAATATTGAGCTTGGGTACTTAAGGGCTTATGTCGTTTGGGATTTTTTAAAGGACAAGGTAGGAAAAAACGAATTAAAAACAATCAGAAAAATTTATATCGTTTCTGCGTCGCATCATGATAACAACCCCCGCCGCCAGGACGAAGAAAATCGAACGGTTATTATCCGGCTATTAAAACAATAACTGTCGCCCTACTCCAGCGTATCGTAACTGCCCAGCACGGTGATTTTGCGAACGGAAGCGTGAAGGTCCTCCAGACAGGCGGGGCTTTGCGGATTATTGGTGAAATCCATGAAAAACACGTACACCCAGGGCTTGTTGCGGGCCGGGTGAGACTCCAGCCGGGTGAGACTAATGTGATGCTTCTTAAAGATATTCAACAGGTCCAGCAGCAACCCCACCCGGTCTTCCTCTGGCTCCACGAAAATAGACGTCTTTCGGCGGGTGAAATCGAACTGCTCCTGGGCCCCCCGCTGGCGCACCGCCAGAAACCGGGTGGTGTTGTGGGAATAATCTTGAATGTCCTCCCCCACCAGCAGGTCAGGGTGGGCCTTGCCATAATCTAGCGGAACAATGGCCGCCCCCGCTTCTTCCTTTGGCAGGGCCAGCAGGCGGCGGCCAGACTCCACGTTGCTGGCCGTAAACACCGTGGCGGCCTTGGGCAGGCGGCGGGCCATGAAATCGCTACACTGGTCGGCGGCCTGGGGGTGGGCAAAGCACAGGGGGGCTTCTTCTGCGGGGCCCCGGGCCAGCAGGGCAAACCGCACGGGGAGGATGATCTCCCGTTCGATCACCACCCGGTGGCGGGCCAGGGTTTCCTGGGCCTGGCCCACCGTACCGGCCACCGAGTTCTCGATGGGCACCACCCCCCACCCCTCGCTATCCCGCTCGGCCAGGGCCACGGCCTCTGCCAAGTTGTGGGTCAGCCGTATGGAGGGCTTGGGGTCCGGAAAGCCTGCCGCCAGCCGCCCGGCCGCCATATCGCTGAAGGTGCCCTCTGGGCCTAGGGTATAAATGATTTTGGGCGGGGGAAAGTGCATAAGAGCCATGGGTTGTGGAGAGAGTTCTGCGCCTGCAGGGGGTAATGTTCCCATTCGGGATGAGAATTTTTTGTGCAACCGCTGGGGTAATCTAAGCAGATTCTTCCATGAAGAATTCTTTGGTGGCCGCCCGGTTGTTGCGGTGCTGAATGACAAGAATACGGTCACCCTCTAACAGTTCATCATTTCCCCGGGGAATGAAAATACGCTCTCCCCGGGCCACCGCCCCCACCAACACCCCTGTGGGTAATGGGAAGGTAGAGATGGTTCCTTTCAAGGCCTGGCAGCCTGCCGGCACCTGCAACTCAAGAACCTCGATGTCACTGTTAGGAAACGCGAAAAACGAAAGAAGATTCAGCCCCTGCACATACAGCATCAGCTTCCGGGCGGTGAGCAACCGCGGGCAAAAGGCCGCGCTGATCATGGGGTTTTCCTGAACAATGGGCAAGAACTCTGGCTGGGCCACCAGGGCGATGGTTTTTTTCACCCCCAAGCGGTGGGCCATCATGGCGCTCACCATGTTTACATCCTCCCGCTGGGTGGTGGAAATAAAATAATCCACGTCTCCAATCCCCTCCAAGGCCAAGAGATCGGCATCGGTGCCGTCCATGTTCAATACCAGGGCCCTGTCTAGCACTTGAGATAGATACTGGCAGCGGGCAGCGGAAATCTCCAGCACTCGAACGTCTTCAAACTCTTTTTCCAACCTGCGGGCCAAGGCATAGCCGATGTTCCCCCCGCCGTTGATAAATATGCGCTGCCCTGGTTTGGTGTGAAACCCCAGGTAGTGAGACAGCCGCTTAAGTTGGTGACGCTCGCAAAAGAAATACACCTGATCGCCCGCCTGCAGAACATATTCTCCATGGGGAATTTGAGAAACCCCGCCGCGCTGAACCAAGGCCATCAGGGTTTGAGGAATGCCCGACACCTGCCCAAAGGTAGACACCTTCTCGTTCACCAAGGGGCAGCCCGCTTCCAGCCTGAACCGCACCAACAAGACCCTGTCCGATAAAAAGCGGTTGTAGTCGGTGACTTGTGGGTGTTTCACCATGCTGGTCAAATGTTCGGCAGCCACCTCAAACGGGTTGATAATCAGGTCAATCCCCAAGTTGGGGGAATCGGCCATGGCGGTTTCCATCCCCAGGTCTATAGACTTGATCCGGGCAATTTTACGTTTGGCCCCCATTTCCGCCGCCATCATGCAGGCAATCACGTTGGTTTCGTCATGGTTGGTCACGGCCAAAAACAAATCGGCTTCCCCCACCCTGGCTTTCTCTAACAGCAGGGCGTCGGTGGCACTTCCAAGAAACGTCGTCAGGTGAAATTCTCGTTCCAAATTTTCCAACAGATTTTCCTGGGTATCCAGGGCGGTCAGTTCCACCCCTTCCCGGAACAACGTTTCCACCACATGGTATCCCACCTCTCCAACCCCAGCGATCACCACACGCATGTCAGCCCTTTCTATGGTATAAAATCATAGAGACGCGATGTTCAATGCCCCTAAGAAACCCGAATTTCCATGGGGGTGTTTCTTCCTCTCAAGAATATAGTTAAAATCGATGGGATAGGGAAAAGATTTGGTGGTTCCCCGCTTTATTTTCTCCCATACAGCCTTCCCCTTGGGTCATCAACCCTTTTCATCTCGGATGCCGACATGTTCAGACCGACATATAAGTTGGACCAACAAACCCTGAAAGAACTCAGACAAATCGGGCTGGACGACAACATGGATAAAGCCTTAAGCAAGCTGGTTGATCGTCGCTTTACTTCTCGGCGATCCTTTCTGAAGGCCCTGGATGGCCAAGTGTCTTCCCCCATTCCGAAAGATGACCGCAAGTTGCTGGCACAACATGCCTATTTGGGTTGGTTCGGCCTTCACCATGTCATCCCCAACCGGGTAATCCGAGAATGGGTAGAAGCCCTTGGGTTTGCTATTTTTGTGGCGTTTTTAATCATTCGCCCGTTTATTGTGGCCCCTTATGTCATTCCCTCGGTTTCCATGGTACCCACCATTTTGGTGGGGGACCGTATTTTTGCCACCAAGTTTTCCTATGGTCTATATAACCCGTTGGGGGGTAAAAAAATCCTGGCCCGCTCTGTAAGCCGCGGCGACATTGTGATCTTTCCCTACCCCAGAGACCCTTCGGTCGATTACATCAAGCGGGTGGTGGGGCTGCCCGGAGAAACCGTGGAAATGCGCAACCGGGTGATCTACATCAACGGAACCCCCCTAAGCGAGCCCTATGCCTATTGGGATCAAACCATGTTGTCTCGCTACGCCGCGGTCAACCAATTGGATGAAGCTTTTAACTACGGTCCTATCCAGGTGCCTCCAGATCACCTGTTCGTGATGGGAGACAATCGCCTCAACAGCGCCGACAGCCGGGTGTGGGGGTTTGTTCCGGTCAACGAGGTCGCTGGCAAGGCCTGGATTATTTATTGGTCCCACGATTCTGACCTGAGCCTGCTGGAGGGATACCACTTAAGCCGCATAGGCAGCTTATTAAAGTAGCATCCCATCCCCTGGGTCATCATCATCACGGGCATCCAGTCGCGTGAGGCTTCTGCGTACCCCTGGCTTTTACCCTGAAAAGGGGGGATGGGGAACAAAAGGTTATGCGGGGGTCTCGTGTTTCATGGTTTGCATTTTGAAGCCCCTAAGGATGGTCGAACAGTCCCCAATGTCTCACTCTCATTAGAGAATGGTTGAATGAAACACGGCAGGCGGCCCATGCCATCAAGAATCAGGTTGTTCCTGGGGGGGATTCTGCTGTGGACCCTGCTGGCCTGGCCGTTGTATGCCCACCCCGATAGTTTTGCCAAACTGGTGAAAGCCCAGCGGGGAAAGGTGGTGCATATTTCCACCATTCCCCCCAGTGCTTCCCGCCCGGCCGAAGACCCCTTGCTTTCTCAGCCTTCCGACCAATTTCAGGGCATGGGTTCCGGGTTTATCGTGGACCCGGAGGGGCTGATCGTCACCAACTTTCATGTCATCCAAGATGCCGGTGAAATTATCGTTCACTTGGAAAACGAACGCCGCTACACCGCTCAAGTGGTGGGGGTAGATGCCCGCACCGATCTGGCGGTCATCCGCATCCCCGCCCAGGGGCTGCCCGCCATCAAGTTCGGCGATTCCTCGAAGGTAGAAGTGGGGGATTGGGTGGTGGCCATTGGCAACCCCCTGGGGCTGGACCACTCCGTTACCGCCGGAATCATTTCCGCCAAGGGGCGGAATATTTTCGACACGGAAAACGTGGCCTATGGCGAATTTCTGCAAACCGATGCCGCCATCAACCCAGGAAATTCAGGGGGGCCGCTGTTTAACTTGGATGGCGAAGTGATTGGGGTGAACACCGCCATCAGCAGCGTGGGGCAAGGCATTGGGTTTGCCGTGCCCAGCAACTTGGTGGCAGATGTCATCCGCCAACTGAAGGATAACGGCCGGGTCATTCGCGGCTGGCTGGGGGTGGTCATCCAAGAAGTCACCCCCGATTGGGCCGCCTCGGTGGGGCTGCCGGCCGGTCAGCAGGGTATTCTGGTGAACGACGTGGTGCCCGGCGCCCCCGCCGACTCCTCCCACCTGCAGCGCGGCGACGTGCTGATCTCTTTCGAAGGTGAACCCCTGCGCAAGGTGCCCTATCTGCAAAAACTGGTGGCCCTGACCACCCCCGGTAAAGTGGTGCACATGGAACTCCTCCGCCAAAAAAGGGACGGCAGCGGTTGGGATAAACTCACTGTGACCTTCCCCCTCGGCCGGGCGCCAGAAGCCAGGGCGGCACTGTCGGACAGCGACCCCATCCAGCGGCTGGAAATTCGACCGGGCCGCCTGCGAGAAGCCCAGCGCAAACGCCTGATGGTGAAGGGAGAGGGCGGAGTGCTGGTGGAGGATGTTCAGCCGGAAGGGCTGGGGCAGGAAATCGGCCTGAAGGTGGGGGATGTCATTCTGGAGGTCAACCGCTCCCCCGTCCGCACCCCCGAGGAGCTCTCTCAAAAGCTCCGCCAAACCAAGGGCTCACGGGCTCTGCTGCTCATCTGGCGCAATCAACAAGCCGTCACCCTCATTCTGCCCCTGTGGGAGTAACAAGCTCTCCCAGTATCGGGTCCGCACTCACCCACACGCTCAACCTCGGCTCGTAATATCTCGCCCCAAAATAGTATAACCCCGTCTCCTGGTCGTACTCTTTTCCGGTGAATCTATAACTCGTCTTGTCTACGTTATGGTGCTGGTCAAGCCAGGTCTCCCCGAAGGGGAAGAGGATGGAAAGTTGTGAAACGCCCCCCCCTCAGTTGGGAATTTTGGAGGAGGGGGAGAAAAATAAATAAACTCAACCTGCAAAATTATCAGTTATTAGTGTTTCGATTTTTATACACAAAGAACCAACCATAATAATATATTTGAATGGTTCTATCATCCAAAACATCAAAATAAAGTGGGCCATTTCCTTCGCATCCAATATTGAATGTGGCAAGGGTTTTTATGCCGTAATATGGCCCGCTTCCCCTATCTTGAACTGCCTTCATTTTATTTATAATAGGAGGCTCGCAAAGAACCACCCCATTAAACATTTCAAATCTTTTTTCCGTGATGACTATACGTTTCATTTTATTTATTTTTTGAAAATCAAAAGTATCTGCTTCAGCCAGAGTTATTCCTACTAACTCAAATTCACCGTATTTAAAATTTTTAAAATCATATGCAAACAATGGCGAAGCGAATAAAAAGCAAAAGAATACTATTGTTAATTTTTTTTTAATGAACATAGTACCCCATTTTTATGATTGATGGTTGTGCTGTTTTGGCTTTCATATTCTCCCCCGACTTGCCCAAATGTAACATAGCTGAACGAGAGTCGCCAGAAAGGATATATCGGAGGGAGGAAGGTGGGGGGGAGTAGGAAGGCTCAAAAGTATTTGTCATCCCCCTGCAAACAAAAACCCCCGGCAACGGTTAAACCGTTCCGGGGGTTTTCGCATTCAAGACCATCAGACACCCGCCCAGAAATTAAGCGGAGCGCCCGACTTTCAGTTTGTCACGCCAGCCGGGGTAGAACTGATCGGCATCCTTCTGGAAGGTAGCGAAGGCACCGGCCAATTCTTTGTGGTCCTTGGCGTAATCTACCAGGTTGATGCCCTTGGACCAGGCTTCGTAGGCTTGCCGCAGGGAGATGGCCCCGGCGGTTCCGCCGTCTTTGTGGCCAAAGGCCCCGCCGCCAGCGGTGGACACCACGTTGGCATGGCCCAGGTTGGTGAAGAACCCAGGGTAGCGCAGGGCGTTCATGCCGCCAGAAATCAGCGACGCGGTGGGCGCCATGCCGTTCCACTCTTGGTGGAAGTACGGTCCGTCGGCGGAATCACGCTCCAGCATGTAGGTGATGTTGCGGTCTTCCTTCTCGCCTTCCATCTTGCCGAAGCTCATGGTGCCGGTGTGAATGCCAGAGGCCCCTTGCAGCCGAGACATCTTGCAGTGCACGAAGGCGGTGTAGCCGCGCTTGGATTGAGGAGACGTTACGGCCCCGTGGCCAGCCCGGTGGTAATGCAGGAACTGGTTGGGGAAGTAGCGCCGGGCGGTGGTGATGGAGGTCGTGCCGGCCACGTAGCCATCCACCAGGAAGGCCACGTGAGAGGCATTCTCGCCGAAGATTTTCAGAATCATCTCTCCGCGAGCGATCATTTCAAAAGGATCGTCCGCCGTGATGTTGGCGGAGAAGATTTTGGCCTGACCGGTTTCGTCTTGCACGCGCTTCATCATGTCGGCCACGGCCCGAATGGTGGGCTCCATGGGAGCGAACACCTGGTTGCCTTGGGGCTCATCGTTTTTGATGAAGTCTCCGCCTTTCCAGAAGGTATAGCAGGCCTGGGCGAAAGGCTCGGGGCGAAGGCCCAACTTGGGCTTAATGATGGTGCCCACGACAAACCCGCCATTCACGCTGGGGCGGCCAAGAATACGCCAAAAATCTTTGATGCCCATGGAGGGGCCGTCGAACAGCACCAGCAGTTTGGGCGGAATCCAGAAATCGTACATTTTACCGTATTCCACATCGCCCATGCCCTGGTTGTTGCCAATGGTCAGGGTGAGGAACGAGGCCAGCATCGCCCGTCCGTCGGTGATGTTCCGGTCGAACAATTCCACCGGGTAGGCAATTTTCATCAACTCTTTCTTTTCGTCAATTTCGTACACCAACGCATCCACCCCTTTGGTGAAGTCGTCGGTGGTGCTCACTTCCACGTTGGTTCCGGTGGAAGATTCGGCCGCAAAGTGGGCGGCGGTCTCCAAATAGCCGTAACCGGCCTTGGGCTTCATGATATAGGCGCACAGCACATGGCGCCCTTCCTTCATTAGATCCGCTTCTTTCAGATCTAACCGGGCATAACGGTTTGACTGATCCATGGGATTCTCCTTGGGGTTCAGGCGCCGAAGCGCGGGGTTCAGAGACAGATATATTCGGCCTCTTCCTGACTTCTTTTTAATCCTGTTGTTGCATAAATACAAATGAATTGTTTTAATGATATTGATAAGTTATATTTATGCCGCAATCGTCGTTTTACGCTCAATGTTTTTACAGATATCTGTTTGTTATCATAGAGATTAAGTTGATGAATTTTACCTTACGACAATTGAGTTTGTTCGAGGCGGTGGCCCGCCATCAAAGCTTCACCCGTGCCGCCCAGGAACTTCACCTCACCCAGCCAGCGGTGTCTATTCAGATAAAATTGTTGGAAGAAAGTGTGGGGCTTCCCTTATTTGAAAAAACGGGTCGCAAGATATCGCTTACTAGGGCCGGAAAGGAAATGTTCCGCACCAGCCTAGAATTTCTGGATCGCTTGGAGCAACTGGAGCAGAAATTTGTCGAGTTGCGGGGAGGTCTTCAGGGAAATCTAAATATTTCTGTTATTTCGGCCGCCAAATATTTTGCCCCTTTATTGCTGGCAGCTTTTCTGCGCCTTTACCCGGGGGTCAATGTGCGAATGCAGGTCACCAACCGGGAAATCCTGATTGAAGGTTTGAAGGAAAACCGAGACGACCTCATTATTATGGGGCTGGTGCCAGACGGCCTTGCGGTTCAAGCCACACCTTTTTTAGAAAACCTTTTGGTGCTGGCGGCCCCCCCCGGCCACCCCCTGGCCCATGAGCGCAGCATTCCCGTAGCTCACTTGGCGGGTGAAAAATGGGTGTTGCGAGAGGAAGGATCGGGAACCCGAATGGCCATGGAGCAATTCTTTGCCCAGCATCATTTGCCGCTCCACGTGTCCATGGAGCTAGGTTCCAGCGAGGCGGTGAAACACGGGGTCATGGCGGGGTTGGGGCTGTCGGTGATGTCGGCCCACAACATTGCCTTGGAACTGGCCGAGGGATACTTGGTGGCCCTGAATGTGGAGGGCTTTCCGTTGCGCCGCCACTGGTACGCGGTAATGCTGGAGGGACGCCGATTGAACCCCGTGGCCCACACCTTCCTCGATTTTTTACGGGAGCAAGGGGCACAGGTGGTGGCCCAGGGCGTGATTGGCAGGAGCTCCCCCACCCGCGGAAAAGGCCGCAAAGACACCAAACCGCCAACCAACCTCCCAAAAAACTAAAAAACTACCCGATCCAGCGAGTTGTCACTCAACCTTCGCGCTTAGGGCACTGTTCAAAACAGCCCGAAGTTCTGGGGGGTATTCCAGCGCCAAGGCCAGGGCTTGGCCCCGGGCAGACATCTTCCCCCAAGTCTTTCTCAGAATATCCACCAGTTTTTCCCTGTCGTGCTTGCGGGCAAACTCAGCCAATTCGTACTGCAAAAACACCAGGCAAATCACATCCTCCAGAGTCTGGGTCTCGGGATCGGTTTTTAAGCCCTCTTTTCGCAACAGGGCCGCCACCCGTTGGATCAGGTCCCCGCCAAACCCACAGGCCGCCAGAATCTCCCCTGCTTTTTCTCCGTGAAACCGCCCCAGGGCCGTCCGCCATTGGTGATAGCCCTTTTTCCCCTCCGGATAGGTCTCCCGAGGAATACTCCACCGCTGGATATGCTGGGCCCGGGCGGCCAGCCGCAGGGCCATACTCGCCTGTGGTTCCACCCGCTCCAGCCATTGGCTCATCCGCTGGCCATACAACACCGCCTTGGGGGCAGATTTGCCCTGGTGATCTTCCACCTGGGGATCCCCTGAGTTGGCTTGGTCAATCAAGTCAAATGCTTTTTGCAGGTCCTCCGCATGGGAAGGCATGTTCAGAATCTCCTCGTTTTTAGTTCTCAGATCATCCCAATGGATACTTCTATTTCATTTTTGCTTTAAATCACCCATTTGTGAAATACATTCCCCATAAATAAAAACACCCCCTGTCCGGACGGGCAGGGGGTGTTCAATTGAATTGAATTTACGTTAACCGCGATTAACGTTTCATGCTCACCAGATCCTGCAACATTTCGTCGGAAGTGGTGATGGACTTGGCGTTCGACTGGAAGGCCCGCTGGGTTTCGATCATCTTCACGAATTCGTGAGCCAGATCGATGTTGGACCGTTCCAGATTTCGGGTGCGCACGTTGCCGAATCCGCCTTTGCCTCCGCTTCCCTGCAAGGGTTTGCCAGAGGTGATGGATTCTTCGAACATGTTTTCCCCTTTTCGCAGCAAGTCGCCCGGGTTCACGAAGCGGGTCAGCTGCAGCCGATACAGGGAACGCACCTGGCCATTGTCGAAGTGGCCTTGCACGGTACCGTCTTTGCCCACCTCGATGTCTTCCAGAATTCCCGCTTTGCGGCCGTCGGACTCCAGTTTCAGAATCTTCGACTCCGAGGAGAAGGACGTCAGGCCGTCCAAACCGGTGCGGGCATCCATGGGATCCATGGGGTTGGAACCCTTGCCGAAGTTGATCCCGACGATCATCGGGTTCTCTCCATAGGGCAGGGTCACCTGGGGCATGCCAATGTTGGGGTCCACGGGAGACTCCACCAGCACAGGCGGTTGAGGCAACACAGGCTGGCCCGCTGGGGTACCCGCCGGGGGGGGCGGTTGAACGAACCGACCGTTGGTCACTTTCAGCAAGCGGCCGTTCGAGGTAAAGTCGGCGAACCCGCCGCCCAGGGCAATGTTCACCCCAGGGGTTCCGCCAAACTCACCAGCGTTGGTTACCACATACCAGGCCCAGCGGTTGGTGTGGGCTGTTCCCGGAATGGCCTGACCAGTGGCCGGATCAATTTGAGCAGGCTGGTCTTTCAGACGGCGGAACACCACGTTCATGGTGTGCTCCGATCCGTTGGCATCCACCACGTTCACCGTGGAGGAGAAGTTGTACATATCCGACTGAACGTTGGTGGGATCAAACTCCGTTTCCCGAATGGTGGCGTCGGCATCCAGGTTGGCGGCAAGGGTCACACCCGTACCGTTCATCCCATCGCCAGTCGCCTTGGGCGGATCGCTAAAGCCCACCAACTGCATGGGTTTGGCAAACCCCAGGTTTTCGCCAGTGGCCGGATCAACCTGCCAACCCAGCACCTGTTGCCCTTCGGTGGTGGCCAAATACCCCTTGTCGTCGTAGCGGAAGTTTCCAGCCCGGGTATAAAAGGTACGGCCGGCGGGGTCTTTGACGGTAAAGAACCCATCGCCGTCCAGGGCCATGTCGGTGGTTTGTGTGGTGCCTTGCATGTTGCCTTGGGAAAAGTCGGCCTGAACCGAACCGATCATGACACCTTTGCCTACTTTGGCATCGGTGCCACGAATTCCCGTGGCCACCATGTCGTGGAAGTTTACTCGGTTCCCTTTATATCCCAGCGTGTTGACGTTAGCGATGTTGGAACCGGTGACGGTCATCGCTTCGCCGTAAGTGGTCAGGCCGCTGGCGCCCGTGTGCAATGCAAACATGGAATCCTCGCAGTGGATACCGTTTTACCTTCGTGCCGCCCGGCAACAACGCCTCCGTGCGGATGCCAACGGAAAACCCATTCCCTGGGCTTTCCAACGAGTGCACGAATCCATGTGCGAATATTCCCAGCCAAAGCCGGCCGGTTCGGATCCATCCAAACCGGACTAGAAAAAACTTCAACATTCCTTTTGCTTTAATGCATGCCCCGTTCCTTTTCCAACGGGGGTTTGGGGGCCAATTCACGAATGATGGGTTTGGGTTCCCGGGTGTTCAGGTTCCGTTCCGATTCGTTGGAAACCGCCATCACTTCTCTAGAATCCACCTCGCCGCCTTGAATTTTCAGCATGGCCTTGCCGTTGTCATACCGCACGCCAGACACCCGGCTGGTCATGAACAAGTCGATCTCTATTTTCTTTTCGTCCATGCCTTTGGCAATCACAGAAACGCGGTATTGACCATCGTTCACTTGGTTTCCCTTGGAGTCCTTGTGATCCCAAGGAATCAAATGACTTCCAGCCGGTTTGCTTCCCAAATCCATGCTGCGGATGGTGTTCCCGCTGTTGTCTGTAATGAAGGCCGATACCTGGGCGGCTTCGGGCAGTTTGAAGCTCAACGGCTGGGCGATGCCGCCGTTGACATTGATCATGCCGCCCCGAACCGTCACGTCTTTGTTCAGGTATTGGAAGCCCTGGGCCCGAACCAAATCCAATTGGTTCCGGTTCATTTCTTCCACCTGCTTGTTCAGGTTCTGCAGTTGTTCCATGGTTCCCATCTGGGCGAACTGTTCCATCATCCCCTTGGAATCCATGGGATCCAAAGGGTTCTGATTGGTCATCTGGGTCATCATCAGTTTGATGAAGTCATCCTTCCCCAGGTTTTCACCCTTACCTGGTTTGGCAGACGTGCTGTTCACCATGGAATTCCCGGCTTCCTGCAGTTGATTCCGGGTTTGGATAGGATTGCTCATCTTTCACCTATATAGGAACGTTGTTGTCCAAGTGGTTCAGGCGTATAACCCCACGCCGGAATTTCCCCAGGTGGGGCGGGTAGGTTGAACCACCTGTTCCATGGCGGGCTGTTGAAACATTCCGCCCAATCCCTGGGTTTGCCCTTGGTTTTGTGAAAACTGACGGGAACCTTCCCACCCGCCTTGGCGGTTTAAATCGCTGCGGACGGTTACTTCCGGGTTGGTGTATCCCTCGGCTTCCAGCCGTTGGCGAAGCTCGATCAAGCGAGACTCCACCATTTGCCGAGACAAATTGTTTTCCACCGAAAGTTCCACGGAAATATCCTTGCCCTTCTTCTGGGAGACCTTCACTTCCATATGGCCCAGGTTTTCCGGGTTCAAGCGCACCAACACTTCTTTTTGATTGTTTGCCAAACTCCAGCGGACATCCTGCACCAATCGGTCCACCAGGTTTTTATCGCTCACGGGGGTGGCGTCCTTGGGGGCCACGGCATCGGCACCCGCCGTGGCGAGACCCGCCTGGGTGGCTTGAACCGCCGTGGAAGCATCCATCGAGGCCTCAGGTCCAGGGGTTCCTGGGTTTCCCTGGCCTTGGTTTTTTCCGTTCATCAGGTCGGAAAACCGGGATTGCTCGTGACCGCCATGGGTTCCCGCCGCCCCTTGCAGGCTGCCCAGAGGAGAGTTCAATGAATCTCCCTGTTGGGCTTGGAACGCGGGCTTCCCTTGACCCGCGGGGTCATTGACCTCCACGGTCTGGGCTTGCTGGGCTGGCTGTGATCCCACCAACGAAGCCGTGATCCCCGCGGAGCTGACGGCTGTGCGGTTGTCTGGTTGAGTGGTGGTTTGAGCCGCCCCGGTTTGCCCTTGGGGGGTCGTCAACACGGGAACCTGAGACCAGCGATCGGCCTGGGCACCCGCTTGGTCCTGGCCTTTCAACTGGGCCTCTCTTAACGCCGGATGAAGGGCAGCGCTTTGGTCCTGGCCAGGGGCTGCCTGAGAGCGCGTCAGCATGTCTTGGCGGGCCATGGCAGAGGTTGCGCTGGCAGGCTTGCCGTCTGGGGTGATTCCTTGGTCAATGCCAGGCATTTGAGAAGCAAGCGTCAGCACTTCAGCTTTTCCTGCGCCCTGGGGCATGGCCGATTCCATTTCACCAGCCCGGGCTTGGCGACGGGCCCGCTCCAACACGGTGGCGGTTTGAATCATGTCCGAGGCATCCAACAGGGTTCCTTCCACCGGGGCTTCCGGCTTCATGTTCCCCGCCGCGGCCTGCTCTTCGATGCTATGGGAAGACAAATCATGGGCAATTCTTCCCCATTGAGACTCCACCGCTTTGTTGGGCAACGTGGGTTCGTTCATCGTCACCCCATCGGTCACGGCAAACCCGGCCTCCGTCATTTGGGGAGCATCTCCCGGTTGGGGAACCTGGGCCGGAAGCACCGCCGCCGTCAGGGCGGAGGACTGATCGCCCATCGGATCGTTGGGAGAAGATTTCTCTTGATCTTGGGATTGAGCTTCTTGGGCGCCTTGCTCGGAAGGCAATTTTCCCACGGCCTGTTCGGCATCGGGAATCCCACGGCTCAATTTGGTCGCCACGGGGCGTTCGTTTTCTTGGGGAGCGCGGACATCGGCCAGCTCGCGGCCCTGGGCCCGCTTGAATTCATCGCGGAATTTGGTGGCAGACGGACGGGGTGCCTGTTTGGCGGAAGATTTATCTTCCACCGAATTGTTTTTGATTTGAATTCCTCCAATCACGGCGGCCTCTATTGGATGGAAAAGGGTAAGGGCAGCCCAACTGTTCAGACAAGTGAGAATCAGGGTTTGGAAGGCCCTTTGCGGACAATTTCCTCGGTGATCAGCCGCGCTTTGTCGGCGGGCATTTCTCCCAAGACCGCAGAGGCTTTCCGTTGATTCATCGACATCAAGATTCCAGCCGCGTAACGGGGCTCCAACGCTTGGAGCTTGTCGGCGCCTTTCTTGGCGTCCATCTTGTCGAACAAGGCCACCATCCTTTTCAGGTTGGCGTCATCCAATGCCTTTTTTGCTTCAATGCCGGCCTCGATTTCCTGTTGAATCTTTTTCTGGGCGGAAATCTGGTTTTGGATGGTATCGCGGAGGGCCCTCAACTGTTCCTCGCGTTGATTGAGCATGGATTCGCGCTCGTCTAGTTGGCGCTTACGCTCCATCAACCTAAGCAGAATCGTCCGTTCGGTTTCGGTGAAGAGTTTGTCCTCTTCTTCCTGTTCCGTCAGGGGTTGATCCTGTTGGGGGGCCTCCAAGGGTTTCCCAGACTCCATGTCTGGAAAGGTTCCGGGGCGAACTTTGTTCACCCACGTTTTAATCTGAGACATGCTATTTCCGGGCCGTGCTGGCACGGTGACAAAAAATAGAACCATGGCCATGGCAATCACGGAGGGAATCAACCATTTCGCCCACTTGTTCCTATCCATCCTGGCCTCACCGGTTAAAAATATGATAATTGGCGGCAATTTCATCCATCACGGTACGTTCCAGCCGGTTTTGTTGGGTGTCGTACCGGGATTTTTCCTTGTCTCTTAAAATTTCCAACGCTTTGTGAGAGCGGCGGGCCTCCACCAATTCTTTCCGCTTCAACTCCACCACTTCCCCTTGCTCTCGCATGCGGGCTTCCAACCGTTCCATTTTTTCCCGAATCCGCTGTTTATAGGCCCCAAACCATTGAAACGGTACCGCCACGGGGCTGGTGGCTTTAAGGGAGTTCATGTCTTGGGCCGAGCGATTCAGGCCTTCTGCCAATTGTTTATGTTCATCCTCCAGGTTTTGCAGGATAAACAATTCAGCGCCGTATTCCTTATATTTAATCCGTTCAAATCGTTCCCGCACTTCCAACACCGTTTGCAGGGAAAACTTGAACATGACAGCCCTTTCTACCCCTGTCTGGAAAGCATTTCCTGGGCCGCCAGGCGGGTCTGGGGGGTAATATCCATGCCGCTCATCAGCCGGGCGACTTCTTCCACTTTGTCTGGTCCATGCAAAACACGCACCCGCGTATAGGTTTGCCCCTCGATCACGTCTTTTTGCACCAGAATATGGTGGGTCCCCTGGGCGGCAATTTGGGGAAGGTGGGTAATACACACCACCTGATGGGACTGCCCCAGGGCCCGCAGTTTTTGCCCCACCCGGTCGGCCACCGCGCCAGCAATTCCTTGATCTACCTCATCAAATATAAGCGTGCGGGTGGGGTCGGCTTTGGCCAAGGCCGACTTGAGGGAAAGCATGATGCGGCTTAACTCTCCGCCAGAGGCAATGCGGGCCAGGGGGCGGGGGGATTGCCCTGGGTTGGATGCCAGTAAGAATTCCACCTGATCCATTCCCAGAGAGGTATAAGCGGGGGTCATCCCGGTGGAGGTTCGGGCTGGCTCTACTTTGGTTTGGAATTGGGCTTTTTCCATGCCCAATTCAGCCAGCAACCCGTTCACCAGGGGGTCCAGGGCTGCCGCCGCTTCCCGGCGGCGCTCCGACAACACCCGGGCCTGTTCATGAAGCTCCTGGGCCGCCCGGGTTAATTCTTTTTCCAATCCTTGCAGGGTCACGTCATAATCCATCAACCGGTCCAGTTCCTCCTTGGCTTTGGCCAGGGTTTCCATAGCCGCTTCCACGGTTCCACCATGGCGGCGGGCCAACTTTTCCAGCAACGCCAGCCGCTCGTTCACCTGATCCAGCCGGTTGGGGTCCACATCCAGGCGGTGGGCCGAGCCAGCCACCACCCGGTACACGTCTTCCACCTGAGAGCGAACCGCTTTCAGGGCTGCGCCAGCTTCCTCCAAGGCGGGGTCAAAAGCCGCGGCCTGGTCCATCAGGTGAACGGCTTCCCCCGCCTGAGTGTGAAGCGCGCTTTCTCCCTCGTATAAAAGCTGGGCCAGGGTGCCAGTAATTCTGGCCAGTTCGCTGGAGTGGGTCAGCAAGGTGTGTTCCCGCCGTAACTCCTCCATCTCTCCCTGGCGAAGCTGAGCCTGCTCCAGGTCGGTCACGGTATGGTTCAGTTCTTCCAGCCGGGCGTCCCGCCTGCCCGCCTGTTCCAAAGCTTCCTGTTTTTGTTTGGCCAGTTGGGTGTATTGGCGGAATCGCTGCCCCACCGCCTGCCGCAGCGGAAGAAGCTGTCCGTACCCATCTAAAAAATCGAGGTGCGTGGCCGGGTTTAACAGCATCTGGTTGTCGTGCTGGCCGTGAATGTTAATCAAGTATTGGCCCAGTTGCTCCAGCTTGGGTTGGCTGATGCTGCAATCGTTGGCCACGGCCCGGCTGCGCCCGTTGTCGGCCAATATACGGCGGATGACCAGTTCTTCCCCCCCTGGAATGCCCAGCTCATCCAAAAGTACCGTTACTTCGTTCAATCCTTGAATGTGAAACACCGCTTCGATCACGGCCTGCTTTTCTCCCGTGCGAACCATGTCGGAACTCCCACGAGAGCCCAACACCAGCCGCACCGCGTCGGTGAGAATCGATTTTCCGGCGCCGGTCTCTCCGGTCAACACGGTGAATCCCTCCGCCAAGCTGAGGGTGAGAGATTGGATGGTGGCCAGATTGGAAATGGTGATTTGCGTCAGCATGAGAGAACCCGGGGTGTCGGTCTGAAAGGCTGTTTTTTCATCCTTGTATGTACCATGGACCACGATATTGGAAAACGGAGACCTCTGCATACCCCTTTTTCCCATCCCCTACCCCCTTCCCTGGGGGGAAGTGTTTTTTTAGGGGCTTCGCCCCCCCCTCCCCCAATTCACCGTAAAATTCTCGGTGATGTAAAAGCCTCCAACTGTGTAAACGGGTTGCGGATGATCTTTAACATGCTATGTATGATAAAAATTTAACGCCAAACGAGGGCCATGGCAAAAGATTCTCCAAAAGAAGTTGATTCCTTTTTTCAGGTGTACGGAAGTCTGGATTATCCCCTGCTGCTGGTGGATGAGCGGGGAGAAATCCTATCCGCCTCCGATGAAGCCGTGCGCCTGTTTCCCTTTTTCCAGTCTCAAAACGCCAACCTGACCGATTTTTTAGACTCCCCACCGGACTCCATTCCCTTTTGGTTAGAGGACTTCCAGACTCAAAAACCCCTCCGTCTCTTGAGCACCCTGGGCCTGCCCTACCATGGCCTTCGAGTAAAAAGCACCCCCCTTCGCCGTGAGCCCGAGGGGAAATCCCTGTGGCTACTACAATTGAATCCGCCCTCCTGGCAACCGTTGGCCCATGGTTTTCAGCGGGAATTAATGCTGCGGATTGCCTCGGTGCCGGTTCAGGAACTTTTAAAGGAAATCCACCCTCTCACGCAAGAAAACGCCCAGGGTTCGCCCATACTGAACGACTTGTTAGACATGGCGGCCGGGTTTATTCATGCCCATAAAATTTTGTTGCTGTGGCGTGGACCAGACCGCCGGTTGGGGCTGGGTGCCCACACGGGATTCACCCCGGAAGAAATCCAGGCGGTTCTCCAATGGTTTAAACATGAGCCGAAAGCCTTGGACGCGGATGTATTCAAAGAAGCCGCCGAAGCCGGTTTGGTCTATCGCTTTCAGCGGAACAGGGAGCCCCTGTTTGCCCTGGACGATGGACTGACCCGTGCCGGTATTTCTTGGGAAACCGCCTGGATAGACGGAATCGGCGGGTTTGGCGCGGTGCTGACCTTGTTTCCAAACGATCCCGGAGACACCTTTCGCCATGACGCCACGGAAATTTTCATTAAAATCGGCAGGCTGGCAGAAAACGCCATCACCACCCAATCGTTGTCCCAAACCTATGATGTGCTGAAACAAGCCCAAAAACGCATGCAAGACGCCGGGAAAATGGCCGCTCTGGGTGAAATGGCAGCCGGCATGGCCCACGAACTTCGCCAGCCCATTACCGCCTTGGCTAATTTTTTGTCCAATATTTTAGACCATATCGAAGCCGGTCGTTTTACAAAACTGAAAGAAAACCTGTCGGAATACCGAGAGCGCAGCCAACGCAATCTTGATCGGCTGATGGGCATCGTTAATCACCTGCGCACCTATTCCCGCGCCGATGAGTTCCGGTTCTCGCCGGTTTCCATGGTGGAATGGTTTCAGGGAATCCGGGAAACCTACCTCACCAGTCAACTGGAAACCCGGGGAATTTCTCTGCTCGTTCAAATTCCAGAAACCCTTCCCCTGGTGGAAATAGACCCCCAACGGATGGAGCAGGTCATGCTTAACCTGTTTTCCAATGCCATGGACGCCGTAGAGGGGCAGGACACCCCCTCTATCTTCCTAGACATGGAAATCAAGGAAAACACACTCATCATCCGCGTCACCGACAACGGGACGGGTTTCCCCCCAGAAATTCTGCAACGAGGCGTGTTGCCATTCTTTTCCACCAAATCCGCCGAAAAAGGCACCGGTTTGGGGCTGGCCATTTCTCAGGCCATTGTTGAAAGTCATCAGGGGGAACTGAACATCCGCAACCATCCCCAAAAGGGAGGACAAATTGAGGTGGTTCTTCCCCTTCAAAAATAGCCTGGGTCTTATGATCTGCTCTTCTGACCAGGCTATTCATTCATCGGGGCGCATTTTATTCTTGCATTGCGTCGTTCACGCACCTTGTGATACACAAAAGGATCAATTATTTTTCCTCTATTCTCACTCCACGAAAACCTTCTTATGAAACATTTTTCCGTGCTGTTCGTGGATGACGAAGAAGATATTTGTTTTACCTTCCGAGACCGCTTTGAAGACCGGCTCCATGTGTATACCGCCAATAGCGGAAAAGAAGCGCTGAACATCCTCCGGGGAAACAACGATATTCACGTGGCGGTAACCGATATCCGCATGCCTTTGCTCAACGGGTTAGAGTTGATTGAACAGGCCCGTGACATTGCCCCAGATATCGGGTTCATCGTGGTCAGCGGTCATGCCGAATCAGACGAAATTATCTCTGCCCTGAGGCTTGGTGCCCGAAACTTCATTCGAAAACCCTATGATTTTTCCGAGTTAGAGTCGGTCATTTACATGGAAGCCAACCGTTACCGCTTAATCAAGGAGGAGCGGCGGGAACGAGAGCGGGAAAAGGCCATCGAACAATTTTTGGTGGGCATTGACCGCATGAAATTCATGATTCCAAACAATCTTGAATGGGTGAACCACCTGGCTTTTCGCCTGGCCCGGCACATGGTGTCGGTGGGGGTTTGCAAAGAAGACAGCATGGTAAACGTGGCCCTGGGAATGATCGAAATCATCACCAACGCCATTGAGCATGGAAACCTGGGTATCACCAGCCAGGAAAAAATCCAGCTGAAAGGCAGGGGAGAAAACGTTTACCAAGATGAAATCAAACGAAGAGAAGCAGACCCAAAATACAAAAACAGGTTCGTCAAAATTACTTCAACCATTCAAAAAGACCAAGCTTTGGTAGAAATAGAGGATGAGGGGAATGGTTTCGATGTGAACGCCCTGCTGGACCCCACGGCCATGGAAAACCTGTTTGCCACCAGCGGACGGGGAATTTTACTGGCCAGAACGTTCTTGGACGAGGTTAACTTCAACCCCAAGGGAAACAAAGTTTCCCTGGTCATCCGAAAATCGCCCTAAACCTCCCGCTGGGCCCGCCCCAGGGGTACATCCACCCGCCATAGCAGCACTCCCCCCGCCACAAACAACACGCACATCCCCAGCAAGGCCGTTCGAGTTTGGCCAGTAAATAGCAAAATGACGCCATACAACAACGGGCCGAACACCGAAGAAACCTTGTGGCTTAACGCGTAGAAAGAAAAAAATTCGGCACTTCTCCCGGGGGGAATAAACGAGGCATACAACGAGCGGCTGATGGCCTGAGATCCCCCCAGCACCAACCCCACCAAGCCTGCCATCACCATGAGTTCTCGCATGGTTTGGATGACCTGGCCGTAAAACAGCACAAAACACAATATGGCCAGACATAGATACAACGAGGCTTTTTCACCCCAGCGGGAGGCCAGCCAACCAGTCGCCAAAGATCCGGGAATGGCCACGATTTGAGAAAGGAGAATGGCCGGAATGAGGTCCTTCACCTGGGGGTGCAGGGTTCGGGCCTCGTCTACATACAGGTTTTGCAGGGCAAACGGTGTAATGGCGGTGATCAGGGTGGTAATGCCATCGTTGTACAGCAGGAACGCCCCCAAAAACCATAACGCTTGAGGGTGATTCCGCAGACCCTTGAGGGTACGAACGAGTTCTTGGCGCGCGGTTTTCAGTTGATTGCCCCAACTGTGGGCCCGCCCCTGAACGGCGGCATCCCGCACCAAAAGCAATGTGATCAAGCCAAACCCTCCCCACCAAGCTCCAATCCACAGAAAGGCGTGATGGATGTCTCCGTGGGGGGGAACAAACCATGCCAAGGCGCCCAGCAGAGCCACCATGCCCCCCAAATACCCCAATGAAAACCCCGCGCTAGACAATAACGGCCGGTCTTCTTCGCTGGCCATCTCGGCCAGAAACCCATTGTAATACACATGGGCGCCCTCGTACCCAATGTTGGCCAACAGCATGCACAGCCCCGTCCACCACCAGGAAACCCCCAGGGCGACCGCGGCGGTGGCCGCGGCCCCAGACAAAAAGAACAGGCCCAGCAATCGGCGTTTATAGCCCCCCAAATCGGCCAAGGCCCCCAAAAATGGCGAGCTGACAGCCACCACCAGGGCAGAAAGAGAGATCAGAAAGGCCCAGGCGGCCTCTCCGGTGACAGACACGCCCCCCAGGTTCATGGCCGTAGCCCCACCCACCGAAAGCCCCTCCGGTGTGGCTGCCTTGTGAAACACCCCAAGGAAGAACGCTGGCCCCAATACGGTGATGATCCCCAAGGCAAAGGCGCTATCGGCCCAATCATACATCACCCAGCCGATCCGAGCCGGGGTGGAAACCGCTTGGCGGTAGGTTCGACGAGGGGGCATGCAGGAGCCGATCAAACCTTCTCAGGTTCAGGGTAGGTTTGGCCGAAAGTTTCAACCGTCACCTTGGCCATCCGTTGGTCTTTTTCCGGGCGGTCCCGGTAATCGGCGGGTTGGGCCACAATGGCATCCACCACTTCTAATCCCTCCGTAACCAGTCCAAACGAGGCATACTGGCCATCCAGGTGCGGAGAATGGGCCACCATGACGAAAAATTGGCTGCCCGCGCTGTCTGGGTTCATGGTGCGGGCCATGGAAAGCACTCCCCGTTTATGGGGCATAAAACTTTTTTTATCCTTGGGATCCTTCAAGAATTCCGCCCGAATGGAATACCCGGGGCCTCCGGTGCCGGTTCCCTGGGGGCACCCGCCTTGAATCATAAAACCAGGAATCACCCTGTGGAAAATCACGCCGTTGTAGTAACCTTTGTTGATCAAGGAAATAAAGTTATTCACCGTGTTGGGGGCTTGGTCAGGATATAACTCGGCTTTAAACACGCCGCCGTTTTCCATGGTGAAGGTAACAATGGGGAGTTTGGACATGGCTGGATGCGTTTTGTAAGGGTGAACAAGAGAATAAATAAACCACAATTAAACAGTAACAAATCAACAGCATAACGACAAATCAATATAGCCACTAAAATATCATAAACTTGAACAATGGGCATATATTACCAGCGAATGAACCCCTTTCACCAGCAAAAACCCCACATGGTTTTTTTGGAAAACCCCTTATGCTTTACCGATACCCATGAACTCCCCTGATTTTTTTGATGCGTTATTTTCAGAATTTGATCGGTTGACCCTGGATGGCATTCGCCAAGCAAGGGCCGAGGCCAAACCAGACGGTTCGATTATTACCGAGGTGGATAGAGCGGTTTCCGCCCTAGTGTTGGAGCGCTTGAAACAGACCTTCCCGAAGGATGGGATTGTGTGCGAAGAAGAACCCGAAGCTTGGCAGGCTGAATCCCCCCGCTTGTGGATGGTGGACCCCTTGGACGGGACCGCTTCTTTCTCTCGCGGGTTTCCTCTGTGGGGGCTGGGGATGGGGCTGCTGGAGGGAGATCAGCCCGTGGCCGGTTATCTCCGTTTTCCCATGGTGGGGGAATCCTATCGGTTTCACGAGGGAAAGGGATTGCTCAACGGCCAACCGCTACCCCCGCCTCCCGCCACGCTGCTGCCTGACAACACCCAACTGATGGTGGGGTCCAAGCTTCACCACCAACTTCCACTTCACCGGTTGAAAGAGTACAAACTTAGAGATTTTGGAAGCACGTTGTATCATATCATGGCGGTTGCGGCCGGCCGGGCAGAGGCCGTGATTACCCCCACTTGCAGCCTATGGGACATTGCCGCTGGCTTGGCTTTTACCCGCGCCCAAGGATTGATTGAGCAATACATAGATGGATCCCCCTTTTCCCTGAAGCAGATATTGGCCAATCCCGATCGCCGTTGGCGCATTGCCCAACCTTTGGTCATTGGCCCCCCCGAACGGGTGTCCCGTGTCGTTTCTTTGTTACAAATCTAGTCATTATCTCTTTTTTTCAGGGGATGATAATCTATCTTTCCCTCGTATTTCATATAAAAACCCCCCCTTTACGATGGGTGACGCCCCCTTAAGGGATGTAATGAAAAAAATATTCTCGAATTTTATAAAGAAAGCGATTTTCATCTTATGAATTTTGTTCGCCGATTGCTATCCAACGGAACCGGTTTGCTGCTGGTATTGGGTGGATATTTTCTGGTTTTGCAGGAGGCCTTCCCAGAAGGAGGATGGGCGCAAACCATTCTCCATCTGGGGGTATTGTTCCTGTCTGGATATTTTTTAGGTGAATTGGGTTCCTTGGCTCGATTACCTCGGGTGGTTTGTTACCTGGCTGCGGGCATTTTGCTGGGGGGTAGTGGCTTACATTGGGTAGGGAAAAACGAGTTGGAAGATTTAACTTCGGTCAATGATTTGGCTTTGGGGTTGATTGCCTATGGGGCTGGCATGCACCTGGAGTGGAGCGTGTTGCGGCCAAAAATCTATTTGGTAACCCTGTTTGTAGGATTTCTCCCCTTGTTGGTATTCACTGGAATCATGGGTCTTTTCTTTTTCGCCGGGAACGCACTGCTGGCTGGGTTTCCCCCGGCCATGACCCAAAGCCTTCCCCTGCTGCTGGCCGGTGTAGCCATGAGCCTATCGCCTGCCAGCACCATCGCCGTTATCCGGGGCATGCGGAGCAAGGGGGTCTTCTCTGAAACGGTGTTGTCGATTGTGGTGGCCGTGGACCTGGTGGTCATCGTACTGTTCGCCTTGATTCTCGCTCGAACGGCCGATGGCCTGCCCCACACAAACTACACAGAAGCCAGCATGGTGGCAGAACTGGTGGTCTCCCTTGGGTTGGGTGGAATATTGGGCTGGCTTCTTAACCGTGGTGGAGGTCATGGCCCGGCCATGGCCCGGTTCTGGCTGGTGGTTTCGGCGTTAGCCCTGGCCTCTGTGACCCGGCAGACCACCGTGTACCTCATGGTTCATTACCAATTCGCCTTCCATATTGAACCCATCATTGTTTGCCTGGTGGCTGGGGTGTACCTGCGGAACGCAAGCCGCGCGCCAGAGGAATTCGAGCGAGCCATCACTTGGCTTTCCATTCCGGTGTTTGTGGTGTTCTTTGCCATGGCTGGTGCCGTTATGCGGTTGGATGTGCTGGCGGATCATTGGCCGCTGGCCGGTTTGGTCTTCCTTGTTCGCTGGGCAGGGTTGGAAGCGGGGTCCCGTTTGGCCGCCTGGATGGGGGGTGAAACCCCGTCATTACGGGGTTTGTATGGACGGGCATTTCTTCCCCAAGCCGGGGTTAGCATCTTATTGGCCATGGAGGTGTCTCGTCGAATCCCCGATTGGGGGATGGAAGCCTCTGCCGTATTGCTAGCCGTCATCGCCGTGAACGAATTGGTGGGCCCGGCGGCCCTACAATGGATGTTGGGCAAGGCCAAAGCCGTGAAGGCCGCCTAACGCTCCCTTTGCGACAAGCCTTCCCCATAAACAACAACGCCCTCTCCGGTTGGAGAGGGCGTTGTTGTTTCAATCTACAGAATCGTCTTTTTTTGACTATCTTCCGTGCCACGACTTGCACAAATGCTTGTCTGAAATCGGCAGAATGGGAACGGTAGACATGTACAGCATGAAGCACAGGAAGAACCCTCCGGCAAAGCCCAAGGTCACCAAAATTTCAGGATACCCCATCAGGAACGTGGGGTGCTCGTGGCGGTCTTGAATGGAAGGCACCACCATCATGTAATGGGACATAAACTGCCCGCACACCAAAATGGTGCCAACCACCGCGGTAGCGGCCGGCGTTCGACACACCGTGCGAGACATGAGCCCCAGGTAGGGGAAAATAAACAGCACACCAAGCAGAGTCCAGAACACGGGTCTCCAGGGGGTGTCTGCCCAGGCACGGGTGACCATGAAGGGGGTTTCTTCTGGAACGTTGGCATACCAAATAATGAGATAGTGAGCGAACGTCATGTAGGTCCACAACATGGCAAAAGCAAAGGTCAGCTTCGCCAGGTCGTGCATCCGGTTGATGGTGACGTACTCGGCTACCCCTGGTTTCTGCCGGACAAAATACATCACGATCAGCATCATGGCCAGGGTGGTGTAAATATTACCCACGAAGAAATACACCCCAAACAAGGTGGAAAACCATTCCTGATCCAGGCTCATCACAAAATCAACCGCCACCATGGTCATCACGATGGTGTAGGTCACCCCCAGCAGAGGAGCCACTTTGCGGGAAAAGGCCTCTAACCGAATCGCTTCTTTGGCCGGGTCTTGTTCGCCATTCTTCAGCAGTTTGTTGGCCAAAGCCATCACCCGATCACCCATTTTTCCTCCAAAGCCGGGCACCAAAGAACGGGCCAGCATCAGGTCTGGCTTCAGAGAGGCCATGAGGAAAAACATACTGATGCCGTACATCAGCGAAAAACCAATGATGTTCCTGGAAATGAAGAACGGAAGGTTCAGGTAGGCCTTCTTCACCTCCATGGGATGCTCTACCCACTCGAACAAGTAGGAATTTCCCACCAGGATGATCAACAGAAACATGACCAATGCCGCTGGCAGAAACGCCGCAAACCCTTCCGCCACCCGCTTGAACGGACGGCCCCATTTGGCATCGGTGATTTGCCAAATGACCCCCAGCATGACGCCCGCTTGGGCAATCCCGCCCCAAAACAAGGTGTTCAGCAATAATGCTTCCCAGGCCCGTTCGGCGTTTCCGGTGGAAACACCGGCGATGAAAGCCAATAGACCGACCCCCACCATCGCCAGGAGGATCATCTTCCAGTTGGGTTTCAACTGGAGCGTGGATTGTTGGAGAATGTCCTTCATGGGTTATTTTCCTTTGCCGAAGTCTTTGCTTTTCATGTAGTTGACGATGTTCCACCGGTCCTTCTGAGACGTCTGAATGGCATATGGAGGCATCACCGCTCCGCCATATCGAATCTGATTGTAAATCCGGGACTCAGTCAGTTCCGGATTCAAATCCACCAGATTGGGGGCAAAAAACCAATTTTCAGAAATGGAGGTCGTGGCCTTTCCGTCGTTACCGTGGCACGGGCCGCAATAGGTTTCATACATCACCCGGCCCTGGGCCACCGATTCGGCGGTTTTCGCCACGGGATTTTTAGGGGACGAGTAGCGCTGGCCCATGTTTTGTGGGTCAATGCGGTCCTCTACCCCGGTGCGGGGAACGGAATCCAACGGAAACTCCTGAATCGTCCCCACTTCTTGGGGCTTCAAAGAGGTTTGGTTAAACATATCCCGGAACCAATCCCAATAAACACCATCAAACCAAGGGTGGCGTTCATCGTAACTCGACCAGTTTTGCGGCTTTTCCTCACCGTCTTCACTTCCACCAAACGAGGACACCGCTAAAAACCCTCCTCCGAACACCATGGCGGCGGCCAAACAGCCGATCATGGCGATTTTCCGCCGTTGGTTAGTTGCTTTCACGGATTACCTCCTCAGCACTATGGGCGCGCATCAACCGTTCCACCTCCGCGGCTTCTTGCTCTCCGCAGCGAACCACCACGCCAAACCGGTCATTGGAAAAACGGCCATAGTTTTTATAGGCCGCAGAACTTGGCAGCGGCTCTTTCCGCAGCTGCAGGTTGGCCAGCACAAACATGCCCAACGCGGTAGAAAGACCACCCAGCAGAACCATCATCTCAAACCCGATGATGGTAAAGGGGGGAATAGACACAATGGGCTTGGCGCTCACCGGCAACACCCACTGCAAAGCCGTCCAGGATGGAAACCCGTAGCCAAAGAAAATTCCCATCCCCCCGAAGCACAGCGTAATGAAGGGAATCCGGCTAGAGGGATTGCCCATGGCTTCCTGAAGCTCGTAATGATGGAAGGGAGAAAGGACGCTGTAATCCTTTTTTTGCTCCCGAAGTTTCCGGATGACCGAGCAGGTTTCGTCCAGGTATTCAAACGAACCCCAGACGCCCTTGAAAGGTTTCGGTTTAATCATTGGTGTGGTTCCTTTCAGTGTTGTGGTCCAATGGGATTCTAATGAGCCTGTTTGTTTTTTCTTGGTGCTGGCAAGCCTTCTTTCAGTTCCGCGATGGCCATGCTGGGCATGGCCCGCACGAACAGGAAGAACATGGTGAAGAAGAACCCAAAGCTGCCAACCGTTACGCCGGTTTCAATCACCGTGGGCCAATAGGTTCCCCAGGTGAAGGGATCGAAGTCACGCTGCAAGGAACTCACGATGATGTTGTAGCGCTCGAACCACATGCCGATGTTAATCAGGATGGAAATGATGAACAGCGCCATCAGATTGTTCCTGATCTTGAACCGCCACAATGGCAAGGGAGAGATCACGTTACAGAAGTACATCACCCAGAAAGCCAGGGTCGGCGCGCCCAATTGGTGGCCTTCCGAGTAGGGCGTGCGGTCGGCAAACTCGCCGAACAGACGGAAGTAGAACAGAGAGCGTTCAAAGGACACCCCAGAGTACCAGGCGATGAAGACCTCGGTGGTGTAGGCATACCCCACGATGAACGAGGTGAATAAAATCAGCCGGGCCGAGCTTTGCAGCACGTGGTGGGTCACATATTTTTCCAGTCCAAAGATGCTGCGAAGGGGGATGATAATGGTCAGCACCATGGCCATGCCAGAGAAAATCGCCCCGGCCACAAAGTAGGGGGGGAAGATGGTGGTGTGCCATCCGGGCATGAACGACATGGCAAAGTCGAACGACACGATGGAGTGCACCGAGAACACCAGTGGAGTGGACAGTGCCGCCAAAATTAAGTAACCCCGCATGTAGTGGAGCCAATGCTGATAGGAGTTGGTCCACCCGGCCGCCATCAAGGTAAAGATTTGTCGGCGAATTCCCACCGAGGAGTCCCGCATGGCGGCAAAGTCGGGGATCAGGCCGATGATGAAGAACGTGACCGAAATAGAGAGGTATGTGGTCACGGCGAACACGTCCCACTCCAGAGGAGACTTAAAGTTCGTCCAAAGCATCCGTTGGTTGGGGTAGGGCAGCAGAAAGTAGGCATACCAGTTGCGGCCCACGTGAATCAGCGGAAAGAGTCCCGCGGTCATCACGGCAAACACCGTCATGGCTTCCGAGGCGCGGTAAATCGGGTTTCGCCAAGGTGCCCGGGTGAGGAACAGCACGGCCGAAATCAGCGTTCCGGCGTGCCCAATCCCAATCCAGAACACGAAGTTGGTGATATAAAAGCCCCATCCGATGGGGTGGGTCACACCCACCAGCCCCATCCCGGTATCAATCTGGATGGCCAGCGACAGAACCCCAATCAACAACATCAGGGCCGCGCCAGACAGCACCAAAAAGTACGCCGGTTTGGGGCGGACCATGGTCTGCAAAATATCCTTGTTTACATCCGCGTAGGTAATGGCGCTCAAGTTCAGCCCTCCTCAATTTCTTTGTGGGTCACTTTTCTCAGGTACGTTACGGCCGGAAGCACTTTCAACTCTTCAAGCATCCGGTATTGACGTACCATTTTTTTCTGCTTTTCTTCGTCTTCCTTGTCGCTCCACAGGGAAATCTTCGCCACCCGGCTGGTGGGGTCGGCCAAGTTCCCGAATACCAGAGCGTTGGTGGGGCAGGTCTGCACGCAGGCCGGGGTAATTTCTCCGTCCATCACGTCGCGGCCTTTTTCGTTGGCCGCATGGCGGGCCCGCATAATGCGCTGGCTGCAGAAGGTGCACTTTTCCATCACCCCGCGGCTGCGCACCGACACATCCGGGTTCAGTTGAAGATGCAGGGGAGCTTCGAACTCAAACTGGAACCAGTTGTAGCGCCGCTGCTTGTACACGCAGTTGTTGCTGCAATACCGGGTACCCACGCATCGGTTGTACACCTGGGCGTTCAACCCTTCGGGGGTGTGGTAGGTGGCATAAATGGGGCAGACGGGCTCGCAACCCGCGTTGCCGCATTGCTGGCACATGGCCGGCTGCATCAGGGTTTTGTACGAATCACCCCGGCCTTCCAAGAACCGCTCGATGCGAATCCAAGACATCTCACGGCCCAGCCACATCCGCTCACGGCCCACCACGGGAATGTTGTTTTCGGCGTAACAGGCCGCCACGCAGGCCGAACAGCCCGTGCAGCGGTCCACATCCACCACCATGCCCCACCGGTAAGGCTGGTAATATCCAGCAGGCCGTGGGCGGTAGCGGTAGAAGTCATCCGGCCGTTCGCGCATCGCATGGTGACCATGGTGGGGCGGCTCTTTCTTTTTCACCTGCTCCAGGGTCATGGTTTGAATCAACCCACGGCCTTCTTGGCGGGGGTTTCCATCCAACTGCACAAAGTAAGCGTCTTCATCCATCCCTTCCACCTTCACCCGGGTGGCCACGTAGGCAAACTCGCCAGAGGAAGCGTCGAAGGAAGCCGGCAGAAGATCAAGAACGTTCACCCCGTGATCATCGGCCGATTTGCTGCCCGATCCGTGGTGGCCATAGCCCATGGGGATGGCAATGGCGTCCTCGTGAATGCCGTAATGGAAGAACGCCGCGGTAACCACCATGCCATGAGGAGAGGTGATCCGAATTTTTTGACCGTGGCGAAGACCCAGTTTTTTTCCGGTTTCCGGATTGATGTCGGCCCAGGCGGTCCACACCACCTGAGACACCGGATCCGGAATTTCTTGCAGCCAGGGGTTTTGGGCCTTGGAGCCGTCGCGCACACGCATGTTGTTGGCGGGCAGCAGCACCAAGCCGTCTCCGGTCAGCGCGGGGGCGGCAAAATTGCCCCGTACGCCAGCGGCCCGCAGAGAGGCTCCGCTGCCACCGGTTTGGCTAAACACGCCGCCTTTTTGCAAGGCGTTTTTCCAGGCTTCCGCCGACCCACCAGCAATGCCTTTCCAGGCATTTTGCAAATAAGTTTTGTAGTCGGCAGGGAAGGCACCAGCACCCAGGCGCTTGGCCAGAGAAATCAGGGTATTCTCCGAGGCCTTCACTTTGTACACCGGGGCCATCACGGGCTGCATCAGAGACCATACCCCTTTTTGCGGGTTGGCGTCTCCCCAGCTTTCATAGGCCGAAAGGCTGGGCAGCACCACATGAGCCTGCCGGGTGGTTTCATCCCAACTGGAAGACACGCTGATGATGGTTTCGACTTTGGCCAAGGCCTCGGCCACGCCCGCCGACTTGGGCAGGTGATACAACGGGTTGGCACCGTCCACGATCAAAGCCTTCACTTGACCAGCCTTCATGCGGGCCACCAAGTCCATTTGGGCTTTGAAAGAATCAGAGTTGTCAATTTCCTGTCCGGCACCCAGCAGGTAGGTTTTCCCTACCGCGCCAGAGACCGCGTTCAACACGTTTACCGCAATGTGGGTTTGGGTTCCCTGGGCGGTGGCGGTCAGGTTTCCGCCAGCCACGGCCAGGGGTGCCTTGGCCCGGGCAATTTCATCGGCCAAAGCCGTCAGGGCCTCCACGGAAGCGCCGCTGGCCTGACTGGCTTTTTCCAGGGTATATCCAGCAAGGAATCCACGCACCTCACCGCCCCGTCCGGTCTTGGCCGAAACGCGGGCCGCCAGGGCCAGAGCCACCACGGCTTCGCTGCCAGGGGCAATGTTTACCCATTCATCGGCATTGGCACCAGTCATCGACACGTGGGGGGCCACATGGAACATTTTCCCCTTGGTCATCCGTTTTTCATCAATGGCGTGCATCGCGGCAAAATCGCGGTTGTTCCGCACTGTGTTGCCAAAGGTTTCCAGAAGATCCGCGCCAAAGTTCACCAGCAGGTCCGATTGGTCCAACCGGTACAGGGGAAGCTCATTCCGGCCAAACACGGCCTGGTTGGCGGCCCGCAGGTTGTGCTGCCCTAAGGGTTCCAGGGTGATCTTCGTCCCACCCAAAGCGCCCACCCACTGATCTAAGAATTTGTTGCGGGTGCCGCTGCGGTTGGTGGTCCACAGCACCACTTGGCGGCCCTTGCCGGCTTTGCGCAGGCGCTCGGCGGCTGTTTTTTCCGCGGTTTCCCAATCCACAGCTTTAAAATCCTGGCCTTCACGCACCATCGCCGCAGAAATACGGGCGGGGTTATACAAAGACTGCAACGAGGATTGACCGCGAATGCACAACGCCCCTTGGCTTAAGGGGTGGTCCGGATTCCCTTCGGCCTTGATTGCCCGGCCTTCGCGGGTTTTCACCACCATGCCGCAGGCCGCGGGGCACTCGGCGCAGGTGGTGGCGTATTCCAGGGGAACACCGGGAACAAACTCAATGTTGTCCGGCGGCATGACGTAGGGGATCAGGTTTTCCGTGCGGTCGGCGCACCCAGCGGCAACCGCCGCCGTGGCTCCACCCGCGGCCAGGGCTTTAAAAAAATCCCGGCGGCGAATCCCGTTGTTCTCAGTTCCGTTGTTCATGGTATGGATGGCTCCTCTAGGATCTCATTATTTGTGGCAGGTGAGGCAGTCGGTCATCAAGGGCCGGTGATATCCCTTGGGATGCATGTCGTTGGCCGTGCGGGGGCTGCCTTCGGCAACCGGGAAAGCCCGCTTGCGCTCCATGGTTCCGGGAAGGGTGAGGTGGCACTTCATACACCATCCCATCCGGCCGAAATCTTTCTCTTGAACCGTTACGACATCCAAGGTTTCAATGGGACCGTGACATTTTTGACAGGGAACCCCGTTCGGGAAGACCTCGTTGCTAGCCGTGACGTGTTTCCAGTGAGGAAAGCGGACAAAATCTGGGGTGTCATGAATTCTCACCCATTCAATGGGTTTCTTTTCCTCCCAGTGCTTCATGACCTTTTTCACTTCCGCCAAGTCGGGGTTCACCGTTTGGTGGCACCCGGCACAAACACTCACCGGAGGAGCGCCCGCCACCCACGAGCGCCGCGCGTAGATGTGGCAATATTGGCAGGGGATCTGGTTCACCCCGGCGTGAATGCGGTGGCTAAATTTAATGGGCTGATCTCCGCCCTCAATTTTGGCCACATCCTCGTCTTTCAGGGCGTTTTGGGCCTGGGCGGCGCAGGCCGCGAACATCAGAAACAAAGCGAGCCCCATCAGGGCTGCCCATTTCCCAGAAATAAGCGCCCCTTTGGAAGCGGGATTTGAAATCGTCGTGTGCTTCATCTTAGCCGGGAGAGAATAGGCTCCGGCCTTTTTCAAATTCATCATGCGGAGTCTCTGGTGTTGAAAACGTTGCCTTGAGTTTGCCTGGTGATGAGACAAGCCTGTCGGCTCATCTAAAATATTCATATTCTTTATGAAATCTTTTTCCTAAAAACCACAAATCAAACAGAACAACACAACAAACGAGGACATAGTCAAACCACACTCATCCGGGAAAAGCAAGGCCCTCAAAACCAGCCTGATCTTCCCTGGTGCGGGGTGACTCACAGCACACACAAACAATCATCGTGTGACATGATCACACCTTCATGCCGTCAAATGCTTACATCACTATGGGAGTAAAATTCAAGGGAGATTATTGTTTTTTTTTCTCCGCCGTAAATTGGGAGACGCAAGATGGGGAAAATATATATTGAATCCTGATAATTAATGCGATTTGTGTCTGGAATAAATGAAGGGAAAAACGAGGGATTCTGGGGCGGGAGAGTAGGGAGGAAGATTGAAAATCCCCCCCTGAAAGGGGCCTGGGCCCCCTTCAGGCAATCCGATGGGGTTTGGGGCTGGTTGCGTGAAGCATTTCCTCTTCACCCTGGGCCAGTTCCTCGCACAACAGGTTGCTGATTTCCTGGGAGGGATTTAAAAAGCGAGCCCTCACCACAAAACCACCCTGATCATCATGCAAGGGCTTGCAGTGAGAAATTTCGGCTTCCATCACCAGTTTTCCATGGCAGAGCACAACCTCCACCATTTTCCCACCATCCATGGGATGGGGAGACCGGAAGGAAATTCCGTCTTCATACATTTCAAGCCCGGTCATTTCTTCGGCATTCAACGGGCGAATCCCCACAACCATGGGGTAGGGTTTGGGGTAGAACGCCATCGTAGAGGCTGTTCGTTCCCGGCTCAAAATCGAGCGGGGAGCCTGCATTCCGCTTCTCATGACACACCTACAAACAGATTTCCTATGTCACCTATCCATGGCGAGCGTGAAATCCATTTCAGGGAGAAGAGATGCAAGAGAGGGGCCTTTTTCTTTGGGATGAGGGCGGCCCTTATATTAATATATGCATATATCAATGGTTTTGTTATGTATTTATTATTATATAGTCGCTTATTCATGATAGGGGAACGTCAGGATACCCGGTTGCGAGCCTGTATTCTTCCGATTCATGCCGTGACAAGCAGGCGACATTGAAATAGAAACCAGAGAGGGGGAAAAAAATAACCACCTCACCGAAAGCGGTTTCCATTGTCTTGCCGCCGGGGTTAGATTACTTTGTTAGAAAGAAGCCGTGACTAGAAGGTCATCGTGTTCCCGAACCTGCTTACAACCCGTACTTTTTCCCATCGGCCATGACCCCCCCTTCCAAGAAATCTTGTTCCCGCTGTTTTGGGGAAGGCGTGTTGTTGACCCCCGCCGGTTCGGTGGTGCAGGCCAACCTGTGCGACTGCGTAAAAGTTTGCGAAGAATGCCACGGCTCTCGGTTTCTTTTTACCCGCAACGCCCGTGGACAAGAAGAAGCCCGCCCCTGCGGCTGTGAAACCCGCCGGTTGAGGGTTCGCCTCTACAACCAAGCGGGTGTCCCCGCCCGGTTTGTGAACGCCCAACTGACCGAATCTCAGCGGGACCCTGGCAACTTTCACGCATTCAACACCTTCAACCTGATGGCAAAAAACTTTACCCGGGGGCAAAAGGGAATTCTGTTGATGGGCCGGGCAGGGGTGGGAAAAACCCATCTGATGGCGGCGTTCATTCGAGAAATCATCTTCCACCACGGGGTGGGGGTCATCTTTCAGGATTTCTCCGGGTTGCTGAAGCAGCTGCGTTCTACCTATGCCCGCGGAGAGCCGGAGGAGGCCCTGATTGACCCCCTGAATCAGGTGGACGTACTAATGGTGGACGAATTGGGGAAGGGCAGAAATTCCGAGTGGGAACTCACCGTGCTGGATATGCTCATTTCTCACCGTTACAACGCGCGGAAAACCACCCTGTTCACCACCAATTACACCGACCGAGCCGATACCACTTTGTCTGAACGGGTGCGGGGAAAAGACCGAATAGAAGAAGAAAAAGTCATCCGAGACACCCTTACCGACCGGGTCGGTACCCGCATTCATTCCCGCCTCAAAGAAATGTGCGACTTTGTGATGCTGGAGGGTGTGGACCGGCGAGAGCGGGAAGCGGTGGGAGGATAACATGACAAACTCCACGCGGGTGTTCATCACAGGGGCCAGTTCAGGAATCGGGCGGGAAGTGGCCAGGCAAATGGCCATGCCCGGAATGGTGTTCGGGCTGGTTGCCCGCCGCCTGCCCCAGTTGGAAAACCTGAAGACCGAATTAGAACGCTCTGGGGCCAGAGTGTTTCTTTTTCCGGTGGATGTGACCGATGCCCAGGCCATGGGCCAAGCCGCCCGCGCCTTCCTAAAGGAAGCGGGTGGAATTGACATCGTGCTGGCCAGCGCGGGCTTGAGCTGCGCGGATAAAATCCAGCTGGGGGACCCCTTAGAGGCCTCCCGGCTGATCGCCGCCAATGTGCAGGGGGTCATTCATACGTTGGTTCCGTTCATTCCGGCCATGATTCAGCAAAGGTCCGGGCACTTGGCGGCCATGGGGTCCATGGCAGGATATCGGGGATTGCCAGACAAGGGGGCATACTGTGCCTCAAAGGCCGCGGTAAAAACCCTGATGGACGCCTACCGGGCCCACCTTCGGGGGACGGGCGTGATGGTCACCACCCTAACGCCCAGTTGGATTGAAAGTGAACAAACCGGCCTGAACGCCCACAAAATGCCCTTCCTGGTGCCCTTGCCCAAAGCGGCGAGCCGCATCATTCGGGCCATTCGCAAAAACAAGAAAACCTATATCTTTCCCTGGCAGGCCCTATGGATTGGCCTGCCCCTGGTCCGCTTTCTGCCAGACCGCCTCCTGCCCCATTACAAAAAGAAAAACTAACCTCCCGCCAAAATCCCTCTTCCAGGATTGTCCATGGCCCCCAAGAAACCAACGACCGGCGCAACCCCTGGCGGGTTCCGGCACCGGTTGCGGCGGATGATCCCATGGGGCCAAGCCAGCCTGTCGTGGGCAAAACACCAAGCTCAACGGGTCCCTGGGGGAAAGGCCGTGGCCGCACGCTGGCAGCGGTTATCTACCCCGCAAAAGCAGGCAGCCATTGGGGCTGGCGGACTGCTTTTTGCTGGCTTGGTGTTCCTGTTGCTATGGAGCCGGCCCTTGGGAGAAGACGCTCTGGAGCAAGCCGTGGTGTCCATCGAAGTCACCAGCCAGCACGGAGACTGGGCCACCCCCTGGAACCACCAAGCCAGAGAACGGGCCACCGGATCGGGGTTTGTGATTGCCCCCGGAGAAGTGTTGACCAACGCCCATGTGGTCAGCGACGCCAAGCAGATCATTCTGCGGCAAGGCGGCAAAGACACCGCCTATTTCGCCAAGGTGGCCTTCATTGCTCACGACTGCGACCTGGCCCTGCTGCGGGTGGACGACCCCGCCTTTGCCCGGGTAACCCCCCTCAAACTGGGCGGCCTGCCCACCCTGCAAACCAACGTGCGCACCTATGGCTATCCGGCCGGGGGAGAAAAACTCTCTCGCACCGAAGGGGTGGTGTCTCGGATAGAGTTTAACCGCTACATTCACAGCGGCGCGGACCTGCATTTGTCCATTCAGACCGACTCGGCCATCAACCCTGGAAACAGCGGCGGACCCGTGTTGCAGGGGGGCAAGGTGGTGGGGGTGGCCTTCCAAACCAACACTCAACTAAGCTCGGTGGGGTTTTTCATCCCCGTGCCGGTGATCCGCCGGTTTCTTGATGACATTCAAGACGGCACCTATCATGGTTTTGGCGAAATGGGGGTGGTCACCAGCAACCTGGAAAACCCCGCTTATCGCCAATGGCTGGGGCTGCCATCGGGGCGCTCTGGGGTGGTGGTGGACCGGGTGTTACCGGGCTCCGCGGCGGAGAAATTTGTTCAACCCGGCGATGTGGTGATGGCCATTGAGGGCGACCCGGTGGCCAACGACGGCACCATCGCTTACCATGGCCATCGGGTGAATTTTTCTCAACGGGCGGAAGAAATGCAGGCGGGAGAACGGGTAACCCTGACCCTGTGGCGGAAGAAGCGGGAGGAAACCGTGCTCTTCCCTTTAAGCCCCTACGCCGACAGCGAGCGGATGAGAAACCAGTTCGACCATGAACCCTATTACCTGATCTACGCCGGGCTGGTATTCATGCCTCTCGACAAAGAATACCTAGCCACCTATGGCAACTACTGGGAGCAGGCCGGGAAAAATCTGCTGTATCATCACTTTTACAAGCGGGTTGAAAAACCCGATCTGCCCGCCCAAGCCCTGGTGCTCACCCGGGTGCTGCCCCATCCGGTCAACAGCGCCTACCGGGGCATGAGCGGGTCCATCGTGGAGGAAATCAACGGACGAAAGGTCAACACCCTGCAGGAGGCCCTGGCCGCACTGGAGAACGGCCGCGGAGCGTACACCCGCATCCGCTTGGCCCATTCCCACGCGCTTATATTTATCGACCGAGATGATGCCGCCCAGGCCCACAGGGAAATTTTGGCCAACTATGGCATTCCCTCCGACCGGAGGCTTCCATGACTCCCCCCCGAAAACTCCTTGTTTCTGGCTTGGTGTTCCTCCCCTGGCTGGTCATTTTCCAGGCCACCCTGATCTTTGCCCAGGCCAGCTCGGTTTTGGCCCAGACCACCCAGCCCCAAACCGGGCAAGCCCCCACCCGGGTGGAAGAGCCCAGGGGGGTGGTGTCTCTGCGGGTCACCAACCAGGCCTTCGACCCCAGGGCCCCCTGGCAAAAACAAAACGAAGACACCATCCAAGGCTCTGCCCTGGTCATTCGCAAGGGTTGGTTGCTCACCACCGCCGAAATGGTGAGGAACGCCACCCTGATTGAAGCGGGGAAACTGGGCCGCACCCCCAGCACCCCTGTCCGGCTGGTCCGGGTAGACTATGAACTCGACTTGGCATTGCTGCGCGTAGACAGCCCCGACTTTTGGAAAGACCTGGAAGCCCTGCCCTTGGCCCCCCAGGCGCTTTCAGGAGGGCGTTTCCTAATTAACCGCTGGCGTTCCACCGGGCGGTTCGAGCAGGGAACGGGAGAAGTGGTGGATGTGCGTGCCGGAACATCCCGCTACGGAAACATGGAAATTCCCCAACTGCGGGCCAACACCAACATGGGGGGGCTGGGCTGGGCCGAGGTGCTGACCCTGGACGGCCAAGTGGTGGGCATCATCACCAGCCAAAACCAGGAAATCCAGGTGACGCCCTCTCCGGTGCTGGCGGCCTTTGTGGCGGCAGCCGACCACCCAGGATGGTTTTTTGCCCACCGGGGGTTCACTTGGCAGCGCACAGACCACCCAGCCCTGGCCCAGGCCCTGGGCTTGCGGCCAGGGGGACCCGGGGTGTTGATTCCGGAAGTCTTATCGGGAGGCACCGGGGCCAGGGAAATTCGGCCAGGAGATGTGCTGTTGGTGGTCAACGGATACTTGATCAACAACGAAGGGCAGATTCAACACCCCCTGTATGGGCGGGTGGCCTTCACCCTGGCTTTGAATGACCTGCCTTCGGCCAAAACCCTGCCCGCCAAGGTGTGGCGAAATGGAAATGTGGTCGATATCAACTTGGTTCGCCGCCGCTACCGAGATGCCGACTACCGAGTGCTGCCTTATGCTTTTGACGGACCGGCGGACTATGAGGTGCTGGGAGGAGTGGTGTTTCAAGAGTTGCAACTGGATGCCCTGCGAGCCTGGGGAAAAGGATGGACCCAGCGGGCACCCCAACGGTTGATTATTGAATATGCCCTGAACAGCATGGCGGAAGGGAATCATCCAGAAAAAATCGTGATCATTTCTCAGGTCTTCCCAGATCCCTCCACCCTGGGATACGAAAGTTCGGCCAACAGCATGGTGGTCCGGGTCAATGGCCGTGCCGTCACATCCCTCGCTTCACTGCGGCAGGCCCTGAAATCTCCCCTAGAGGGATTTCATGTCGTGGAAACCATGGGCGGGGGCCGGGGGTCACTGGTGCTCAAAGCCGATGAGATTCCAACGATTCGAGAACGGGTGGGAAAACTCTATGGGCTGCCTAATTCTATACCGGTGCCCACCAAACCAGCCCCCAAAAAGCCCGTGCCCACCAAGCCGTGACCTGCTGACTTTAGTGAAACCGCGCTCGGGGTTTTTTTAAATACACCGTCATGTAAGACCCTCCCCCACCCAGCACCAGAAAAAATCCCAGACTGTATAGAATCAAAGAAAAATCTCCGGACATGGTTCCAGCAAGAACCCTATCGCCCCCACCCACAAACGACCAAAACAGAAGCACTCCCCCCAGGGCCGCGGAGACCCCTTGTACCGGATGAACCACCGGAGGGATGCGAATGGGGAGGTAGTACATATAGAGCAGAGAAAACAATCCCACCAATAAATACATGGCCATCACCGCCCAAACCGGACCGGCCAGCAGCGTGGGAAATACCCCCAAAAGGTCAAATTCTTCCGGCGAAGTGGGCCAGCCGATGGCCTGTTTCACTACCACCAGCCGGGTCACCCCAGACAGGCTGCCCAAAGCCAGAAAAGCCATGATTCTATCTTGCCAGCGCCCCAGCACCAGCCAAACGGGAAGAAACATCAGCACCACTATGGCGGCCTCTCGCCAAGTTTCTCCTTGCAATATTTCGGGTCCCCGCCCCTGTATTAAGCCTGCCAAGGGCAGCAAAGCAGCCCCCCCAGGTTGATTCACTTGCCGAAGAGTCAGTTCCGCGGTTGCCGCCACAACCCCCAGCGCCACGCCGTAGCCCCCCAAAAGAAAAAGCTGAGGGGAAGTGATTTGTTGAGCCATGGTTGAATCGTAGAGAAAAAGGGTTCCGCCCCCGTCAGAAATACATCGTTCAGGGCACATAAACTTTCATGTTCTTTTATTCTTTGTTCCCTGCCGCCCGACCTAGAATGAAACAATTCTCCACGGGATGCAAACTCAATTTAAGGCCTCTGCATAACCTGGGTTTTTGTCGTGCAAAGGGGGAATGGGAAATCATAGGTTATGCAGAGGTCTCAATTTATTTACAAGACCAACCCCCCCCCTTGATTCCAAACCATAGCAAACGGATGATAAGGGATGGACAAACCCCCACCCCACCCTCCCTCGCCATCGGCAGAGGCTCCGCCAGCGAAGAAAGCCTGGGAGGAAAATGAGGACGACATTCTCATTCAGGCCCATGTGCGGGGAGATTCCCGGGCCTTTGAGGTATTGTTCAAGCGCCACAGCCCGGCCACGGCCCGGCTGATCTTTTCCATCGTAAAAGATGACGCCCTGACCCAGGATGTGGCCCAAGAGGTGTTTCTTCAAGTCTTCCGGCATTTAGACGGATTCCAAGGGCGCTCATCCTTTCGCACTTGGTTATACCGAATCGCGGTCAACGAAGCCCTGCGCCAATTGAACCGCTCCCGCCGCTGGACCCACATGGAAGAAGAAGACATGGAATATCTGCCCTCGACCCTGATTCAGGTCGAGCGGGGGCCATCCCCCGAAAAAGTAGTGCTGGAAGGAGAAGAGGGTCGCTTGGTGAGGAAAGGCTTGGAGCAATTAAGCCCCCCCCACCGGATTATTCTGACCCTCTTTTATCTGGAAGAGCTTTCAGCCAAAGAAATTAGCGAGATATTGGATATTCCAGAAGGGAGCGTGAAATCACGCCTGCATTACGCCCGACTCAACCTGAAAAAAAACCTTGAACCTTTTACCCTCTCCCATCCTCAAAGGAGCAGGAAGGAACAGACCCCATGAAAACAGACCGCCCCCATTTTGAACATGTTTGCGATAAAACCCCCCTTGTTGAGCGGATGGCCGTGGACCACCCGGAGGTGCTCACCCACCCGGAATGGCGCAACCACATGGCAGAATGCCAACCCTGTCGAGACCTGTGGCGGGGGCTGGAACGTTCGCTGGCGGCTTTTGTGTGTTTGGAGCGGGAAACCCGTCATCGGGTGGCCCCGCCCGACTGGAACGCCTTCCAATCCAGGCTTCAAACCGAAACCCGGCGGCACGCGGCATCCGCATGGATGCGGCTGCCTTTGGCCGCGGCCATGGCGGGGTTGTTCCTGGTCTCTGGCCTTGCCATGTTCAACTTCAACCCCGCCAAACCAGAAAGCACCCTGGCGGCCCAAAACCGGGGGAATGGCAGAACCGCTCCAGTTACTGGCCTCATTGAGATCGAACATCTGTCCCCCGGAGAAGATGGTTTCGAGGCGAACGCAACCCCTCGCTCGAACATTTCCATCCCGTCCACCTACGCCCGATACGGTCTGCCGACCACCCCCTCAGCCTACCCTTCTTACCAACCACCCAACCTACGCTATCAGCAGCCCCCATCCCACCCTTCTCCCCAAGAACCGGAAGAAACAGAACTATCCACGGGCAATGGGGCCCGTGAAACCCGGTGACCCTCCCCAGCCCCCATTGGATGTTGAGCGTTTTTTGTCAGGAGATGGTCTGAGATTCGGATGGATCGAACCGCCCCTCCCTGTGGAACACACCCCGCAGGAGACCCCCCAAATCACTGGGGGCAGGTCAAAACGAAGAGGCTAGAATAGAAAAGTATAGGACAAGAAAACCAGAGAAGAAGATAGAGACAACACGTAGAAATAAAAAACCCCTTCGAATGGAAGGGGCTTTTGAGAAAAAGTTGAGAAAGGCAGAGGAGAAAACCATTGGGCAAGAGCAGGAAGATATGGCCTGCGAAATATCAATGACTGTAAATCGAGGTTTCCCATCCGCTGTCCTTGTCTCCGTAACCGTTCAGGATCAGTTCCACCATGGTGGGGATAAACCCCTGCACCCGCTCGTTTAAGTCGGCCAGAGAAATACCCGTGGGCATCTTCCCCCGGTCTTCAATCATTGCCTTCAATTGGTCATACACCTTCAACAGGTTCAGTACGTCGCTGGCGGCGTAAACCAATTGTTTTTGGGTCAATTTCTTAGATCGCCAGTTGGTTTGCTGGCTTTCTTTGTCTAAAGTCATGCCTAGCAATTCATCCATCAGCGCCTTCAAACTGTGGCTACTGGTGTAGGTCCGGGCCAGCTTGCTCATCACCTTGGTGCATCGGTAGGGATGAGACATAATGCCCAGGCTGGACTGCAAAAAAGTTGCGTCAGAAAGCGCGAAGTGAAACACCTTCAACACCTTGGGATCGGTCATCAAACGCTTCAGGTTGGGCGGGGCTTTGGGGGCTTCTGGCCGCACCAAGCACACATTCCCGCTACGGTCGCACAACTGAATCAGGCAGACTTGATCTCGTCCGGGCCGGAGACCATCTAACTCGGTATCCACGGCAATCATATCCGAAGAAAGATAGGTAGACAGCAAGTCATCTGGAATATCTGAAACAAGTTTAAAGGTTTGGTCTTTCATCGGCTCCCTCTAGGAATGCGTCTGATGTGGAGATGGTCCCCGCATCCACCGTGTTCACTGTTTCACCACCCCAGCCCAACACCTTCACAAAATATTCAACGAATTATACTGCCATAACAATTATATAACGAACATCCGCGTCAACCCATCTATCTGAACAACGATTTTAAGACCAGGATAAGTCCACAATTTCTACTTCCATTTTTCCCTTGGGAACCGTAATCGCCACCACATCTCCTACTTTTTTCCCAATTAAGGCTTTGGCAATGGGGGTTTGAAAGGAAATCCGATTGGTTTTCACGTCGGCTTCTTCCTGACCTACAATTTGATAGGTAATCTTCTCTTCGGTTTCCGTGTTTTGAATGGTGACCGTAGCCCCAAAAGCCACCGATGAATTGTTCATCTTGCCCGGTTCCACCACCTGAAAGTGGGGCATTTTCCCGTTGATTTCCTGAATCCGTCCCTCGATAAACCCCTGACGTTCCTTGGCCGCATGATATTCCGCATTTTCACGCAGGTCTCCATGCTCTCTAGCGGTCGCGATTTCTTTTTGAATGCGCGGGCGCTGCACCGTCAAGAGGTCTTTTAACTCCTCCTTGATGGACTCAAATCCGGCTTTGGTGATCGGAATAGCATTCGACATAGCGGAATAAATTCAACTCCGTTTAAGTGATTTCTGGATTTGTTTTCCATTCTATATCACGAATAGATAGGGGAAAGGGAAGAAATTTTCTAGTCCACCCATTTTCTTAAACTTTCAGGCTTTCTGGGCAATTGCACCCCTTCCGCAAACATGATAAAAACTGTTAGCCATCATGGAATTTCCCACGGCTGGGCCGCTTTTCCTGCGACCATGCTTTGGTAATTTCCCCCGAAATACCATTACAACCACTATGGCATCTATATTTTTTCCTCGGATCATCTCCAAGAGAACCCATACACGCCGCGAAGAATCTTGCCAAAGGACAACATTCTTCTGTTATTACATATGATTTCGTCGTGTCGGTTCCAAGATGGCTTGATCACGTGAGGGCAAAGGCCCAACAACATCCCGTTGGCGTTTCACCCAGCGATGAGCAAACAGTTCCCCCCCTCAAGAGGACCCTTGGCCAAAGAAAAAGCTCAACCTAAAAAAGAACCCCTTCGCGTTTTGGCCAAAATAAAAATACTGGCCAACGCCGCTGCCACCAACCTTGCTCTTCAATGGGAACGGCTGAAAGCGGGTTACATTTCCCTGTTTAAAAACTGGTATACCCTGATGATCCTCCCCCAGAAGGCGGGGAAGGTTTACAAGGTACGGATTCCCCAACCCGTGTTTTTTCTCATGGTTGGCTTTGGCGGGATGTTGTTGTTGGGGGGGGCCTATTCATTGATCAGTACCCTCACCCTATCCTCTAGGTTGCATAGCTATCACGCCATGCAGACAGAGTACCTTCGCAATCAAGTAGAGGTACGGAGGATTTCGACCCAGATGGATCAACTCACCCAACAGTTAGACCGCATGCGCGAACTGGACTATAAACTCCGGATCGTGTCTGGCCTGGAGGTGGAGCGCCCGGGCTCGGCCACCTATGGCATTGGCGGTTCAGAGGGTGAGGTCGATCACTCCTTAGACCGCATGGACCCAGGCCAAATGAACCTGATGACCATGGTGGACCGGGACCTGACCCGCCTGAAGGAAATGGCCGATTACCAAGAGGAATCTTTCAACAATCTGAGAGCTTTTCTGGAAGACCGCAAAGACCTGTTGGAACGCACCCCCCACCGCTGGCCCGTGCGTGGGTTTATTTCCTCCACCTTTGGCTATCGGTTAGACCCCTTCACCGGCCTGCAAACCAAACACGATGGAATAGATATCGTAGCCCCCAGGGGAACGATTATTAAAGCCCCCGCCGATGGTATTGTCACCTTTGCGGGCGTAGACCCCGCCATGGGCAACATGCTGGTGCTGTCTCACGGCTATGGCATCATCACCCGATATGGCCATAACGAAGCGTTTCTGGTGCGCGAAGGACGCCGGGTAAAACGGGGAGATCCCCTGGTCACTCTCGGGTGTTCGGGCAAATGCACCGGTCCCCATTTGCACTACGAAATCCGGGTGAATGATCTGTCCGTCAATCCCATGAATTATCTCATTGATTAATCCTTAGTGGTTCAGTTCATCCTCAGGGTGAACCCAATAAAAAAGCCCGCCTTTTCAGGCGGGCTTTTTTATTTCAAGCAAACCCAGGTTGAGACCTCTGCATAACCCGGGTTTTTGCCGTAAACGGGAAGAATGGTGGCGAAGCCCCCTAAAAATCAACCCCCTTCCCCCAGGGAAGGGGGCAGGGGGATGGGAAAACATAGGTTACGCAAAGGTCTATGTTGGCTATTCGCGGGAAAGCTTTTTCAGCGCCGATTCTTCTTTGGCATTCAGGGTCATGAACCCAAAGCCAGCCCGGGAAACCGACCGACCATTGATGTTAGAGGTCCCGCTCCACACCACCAAGGTGTCCAGTTTCAGGGTGGGTTCTTTGCGCTTGGGATCACCAAACACCAGAACCTTCATGGTATCCCCTTTTTTCAGGGCGGCAGCCTTGGGGAACTGCACCCGCATTCCGTGGGGGGAGATATCCACGATTTCTCCCTTGTAGGTGGTCGATTTCTCGATCACATCTACCCGGTAGCGGGGAGCCGTATTTTTACGGGGCTCCGACCGGCGGTCCAAGTCTTTTCCCCAGCGTTCAAACAGCTTCGGGCGAATTTCCGAGGGGTCGAACACGTTATGAAATTGGTAGTTGTTGGCCAGTTCCGTCTTCGGCACGCCCTTGCCTTCAAACCAACCCAAGGATCCGCCTTGATGGGGCAGGTAGCGGCCCCAGCGGCCCACGCGGTCTTCACCTTTTTTGGTCGGCAGCCAAATATCGAGAATTTTAGGTTTATGGGCCAAAGCCGTGGAACGTTTTCGAACCACAGATTTTGTCATCGCTTTACTCATGGATGTCTCCGCTGTCTTTTGGATAGGGCCAAAAAGCTGTTTCGGCCCAAATCAGGGCCGTTATAAGGGGGTACCACGCAACAAAAACCTATTCATCCCTACCCGGTTTTTCCGTAAAGAACAAGACGGTATCCTCCAAAAGTGAAGAAAAGATTCTTTGGAAAGGCGTTTGACTTTCCCGACCATAGCCCCTAACGTGTGTAATTAGGGTGAAAACCCTACATGGACGGGAAACACCCTGTTTTCAGGGGGCTTATAAATCCTGTCTTGGGAACGGTGAAAGTTCATGAATGCCTTTCATAACAAGGATGTTCTCAAAGGCCACCGAATTCCCCCCAACCGATCAACGCCATGACCAATGGCAGCTATCACCAAAGATTGAAAGGCTAGAACAGTTAAAACATAACGGCTCTCGGGTCGCATTCTTTGGAGTGGCCCCCGAACCCGGACATAAAGATTCAACCAACCCTTGGGTCGCCCCCCAAGTCCTGGCTGTATCAGAGACCATGTTCAGGTGCGCTCACCTAACGAGTCGATCCAGGTTGGAAGAAAAGACTTTCAGAAAAGACAGAAAGAATGGCTGGAAGGAAAAAGTCAGCCGCGGCTGCGTGTTTTGGAACGCGGAGAGTTTTACGGGGGAGGACAAAGATCACCAGGAAGGCCTTCCGGCCAGCCGGATGGGCTTGAAGAAAGATGGAAGAAAGATAGAAAAATACAAAGATGGGTGGAGGCGGGTGTATATCACCCCCCGGATTGCTCAGCCGAAAGGCCCTCCCCGGAACTCCACGCCGAATGTACCTTTCTTCCTCTTGGTGAATCCTCCCCCCGAATGTCTCTCTCTTCCGCCCATGGTTTCGCGGCGCCTGCTTTCCTTCCTTGAACTCCTCATCAGCAATAACCGATCGCGGGAACATTCCCGGCTTGATCCGCATTCGACCGCTCAAACGCTGTTCATTTCATAAGGACAAAACATCATGGCTCAAAAGAAAATGTTGATTGACCTGCACGAGGACGAGATTCGAATCGCCCTGGTGGAGGATAATATCTTGAAGGACCTTCATGTGGAGCGAACCGACCGGGACCGCACGGTGGGAAACATCTACCGGGGAACGGTGGTCAAGGTAAACCCGGCCTTTCAGGCGGCCTTTGTGGAGTACGGTTCGAAAAAGAACGGGTTCCTTTCGCTGAACGATTTGCACAGTTCTCTGGTAAAGGCCGCGGGTGGTAAGGGCAAAGCCCGAATCCAATCGGTTTTGAAGGAAGGCCAGCCGGTCATCGTGCAGGTGCTGAAAGAAGCCGTAAAAGAAAAGGGCGCCGCCCTGACCACCAGCATCTCCCTTCCCGGCCGCTATCTGGTGCTGATGCCCCAAAGCGAACGCACCGGGGTCTCTCGGAAAATCGAAGACGGCGAGAACCGCGGGCGGCTGAAAGAAGCCCTTCACGAAATGGCCAGCGATGGCATGGGGGTGATTGTCCGCACCGCCGGAATTACCCGTTCTGCCGAAGAATTGAAGGGGGATTATCAAAACCTCGTCCGCACCTGGACGGAAATTCAGCAAAAGTTTGAAGGCAACCGAAAACCCGGACTGCTGTTCCGAGAGGCCGGCGTGGTGGTGCGGGTGCTGCGTGATTACTTTAACGATGAAGTAGCCGAAGTGTGGGTAGACAATGAAGGCGTGCTGAAAGAAGCCGAAGAGTTTTTCCACCAGCAAATGCCCCAGTTTTCCAGCCGCCTCAAACTGTATCAAGGGCAGCGCCCCCTGTTTTCCGCCCATAACGTGGAAGCCCAGGTGGAAGCCCTCGACACCGACAAAGTCCCCTTGAAATCCGGCGGGTCCATCGTCATCGAACCCACCGAAGCCATGGTCTCCATTGACGTCAACTCTGGGCGTTCCAACCAAGAAAAAGACATCGAAGACACCGCCCTTCGCACCAACCTGGAAGCCGCCGAAGAAATTGCCCGTCAGTTGCGCCTGCGAAACCTGGGGGGATTGGTGGTGATTGACTTCATCGACATGGAGTCGTCTGGCAACCGGAGGAAGGTGGAAAAAACCGTGGCCGATGCCTTGAAAAATGACAAGGCCCGCACCACCGTTGGGCAAATTTCTCAGTTTGGCTTGTTGGAACTCAGCCGCCAACGGATTGACATGGAACTCACCCGGGGGCTCAAGACCCACTGCCCGGTCTGCGGAGGAATCGGCCATGTGCCCACCCTGGCCACGGCTTCGAACCAAGTGCTTCGCTCTCTGCGGGACCTGGCCGCCCAGGGCAAGTACGCCGCCATCGACGGAGAGCTTCCGCTGGAACTGTCCAATCATCTGTTGAATGAACAGCGGGTGTTCATTGCCGACCTGGAGCAGGAATTCTCGGTGGAAGTGCGAATTGAAGGCCGCGCGGACCTGCAATTGGGCATGCCCTTAAAATTGACCGGCCGCAAAGACCCCAGGGACGAATCGGAAATCCGTGAATCTCGGCAGGCCGCTGAATTGGCCCGCCGCGAAGCCGCACGGTCTAGCAGCCTTTCCCATCGCAGGCCGACCTCCTTCGGGCGATTTTCTTCCCCCGCAGCGTCCAAGCCCAGCCTGTGGAAGCGCTTGTTTGGCCTGGGCCGCAGTGCCCCAGCACCGGTAGATTACGGAACGGACTTTTCCTCGTCTCCTGCCCCGGCCAAGCCTGTGGTACCGGCAGCGGAACCGAGAGAGCACAAAGAGTCTGAGCCCAGCCGGGAAGACCGCCCCCGAGGACGGGATCGGGGCAGAGACCGGGGCCGGGATCGAGGCCGGGGCAGAGACCGCGACCGGAGCGAACGCCCCCCAGAGCGAAAAGAACGCATGGAGGCCGAAGCCCCCAAGGCGGAAGAACCCCGCAAGGAAAAATCTGGCCGCCCGCCCCGGGGCCGGGGCCGGGGCCGTGGGAAAGGTCCGGGAGAACCGGTGATGGAATCGGCTGAGACCCCCCGACCAGAAACGCATGCATCGGAATCCGTCCGCCCCGGGGCTTCAGAAGCCCCCGCTGGCATGGCGGCTACGCCCACCCCAGAGGCCCCGGCTCCTGGAGGTCGCCGCCGGGGTGCCCGCCGCCCGCTGAACCTGGCCGTGGGGCAAATGTATCAATCTCCCCACTCCCCAGAACCTTTGGAGGGCAAGCCCGTGACCCTGCCCCCCCTGGTGCCTGTGCCAGCCCGCCGCCGGGGCCGCCGTAACAAACCCACTGGCGAGAGCCAAGCCCCCGTGGTGGGAGAAACTTTCGTGTCCCATCACGAACCGCCACCCACGGAATCTCATTAATTTTCACCTGAGAGTTTCCGTCCAGTGATCCTACAAAAAAACCGCCTCCGTTCAGCACGGGGGCGGTTTTTTTATGTCCTGGGATAGGATGGTTCGACTATCTGGAACGATTGACCCAGACATGCGTCAGAAACGACAGCAGAAGAGTTTGAATGAATATTTCTGGAAGTGCCATCAAGTGAAACCATAAGGGCAGATTGGTATAGACCACCCCTTCAATGGAACTTGGGGCTGGCCCAAACGGAGTGATGACCCCTACGATGACAAGCATCGCCCACAGCCTCAGCCATCCATCCTTGCGGGAAAAAATCACATCTCGAAGCGCGTAAAACACACACCCCAATAAAAACCCCCGGACGGGTTGAAACAGAATCCCGGCCTGAACCCACGGATCGCTGGTCTGGCGCATGAAGATCGCCACGGATGGATCAGCATATTTTCGTGGGTAATCGAGCAGCAAATAGGCCAAACCGCCAATGATCAAATACGTGCCCGTATGAAGAACCGTTGTTTTTAAGACCACCGATTTGAAGGATACAGTTTTCATCATGTTATCCTTCTCCTCACAACTTTTTCAGGCTATTTTTTCACAGGTCAAATTCCTTCAGACCACAATAATGGCCTCAAGCAATATATGACCCAAGCCCATCACCGCGCGAAACACAGGCACCCCCAACATGCTCAACAGCACCAAGCTCATCAACGCCATGGAGCCATAGCGCTCGTTGAAATAGGTGTAATACACCCCCCATCGCTTTGGCAGCAGGTAGGGCATCATGTAATGGCCGTCGAGAGGGCCCAGCGGAATGAGATTGAACACCATCAGAATCATGTTCATCACCGCGAAATACGAGATGAAGGCTTCAAACCCCGCGCTTTGCGCAAATTCCATCCCCTGGCTTTTCCCCAACACATAAAGGTTGATGGACACAAACGCCAGCACCAAGTTCATGAAGGGGCCCGCCCCAGACACGAAAAAATCTGCCCAGCGGTGGCGAAAGTTGTAGGGGTTGAACGGCACGGGCCGCGCCCAGCCAAACCCCACCAGAATCACCATGAGAATCCCCATGGGATCGAGGTGGGCCAAAGGATTGAGGGTGAGACGCCCCGCCAGCTTGGGGGTATCGTCTCCAAACATCACCGCCGTCACCGCGTGGCCCCACTCGTGAAAGGTGAAGGCAATCACCAGTGCAATGAGCAGAATGAAAAACAGAGCGGTTTGGCCTGAAGCAAGCAAATCAAGCATGGGTCAGCCTGGGAAGGAGGAGATGATCATGAATAACCAAACACATGGGATCGGTAAAATTTGGGCGCGCTAAAAATATGGAAACATTAGGATTGGCTCGCTGATAGGGCCGAATCCTCGATCATGCGCTGAAAGGCGGCGAAGCGTTCTGGGGGCACCCCTTGAACCGCCACCGTCTTCAGCCGAGAGGTCTGCCCCTGGGTCAACGCCACCCGACCCAGGGCGGCCCCAAAATAGTCGGCCACAAATTCTCTCACCGCCTCATTGGCCTTGCCATCCACCGCTGGGGCCTGAACCTTCAACCGCAGGGCGTCTGGCCCATGCAACCCGGCCCAACCCGATCGGGATGCCCCAGGACTCACCCGCAGGCGCAGCACCAGCCGGGGGGCACTTCCAACGGGGGTATCCATGCGCCCCCAGGGCGGGGAACCAGGGCTCTTCTTACTCTTCGCCGATCCAGATTCCCTCATGGCTTCGCTCTCCCTCCAGAAACCCCGTCACACGGACAGACAGTTTTCTCAGCAAGCGGTTCAACTCCTCCCGTTGTCCGGGGGTAATCTCATCCTCCAGCCGTTCCAGGTTCCGCAACAGCGTTTTCGCGGAACGCATGGTGTCGATGTAGGTCTGGTTCACGGCAGAAGACCTCCGGTCTTATTCCTGCCCATCCTCATCCGCCCGTTCAGCCTTTTTTCAGTTGGTCCAAAGTTTTGGCGGTGGGCAAGGGGTCTTTCTTTTGAGAAATGGTGGGGTATTTCTGGCACTCATCGGCGTTGATCTTGGCGTATTTCGCCCACTGGTCCGGCACCTGATCTTCCGGGAAAATGGCCTCCACCGGGCATTGAGAAACGCACACATCGCAGTCAATGCAGGTTTCGGGATTGATATACACCATGGTGGGGCCTTCGTGAAAGGCTTCCACGGGGCACACTTCCACGCAGTCTGTGTATTTGCAGTTATCGCAGAATTGGGTCACCACATACGTCATGGGGGCATTCTCCTGAAGGGGGATCGGTTGTTTCGGCGGCCAGCAATCCAGGCCCACCGTGTTTCCAGGCTACCTGTTTTTTTCTGTAAAATCCAAAGCCCAACAGGTTAGGCCAGTTTTTTCCGCAAGGCGGCTTCCAGGGTGTCTAGGAAGGCCCCGGTGGTTTGCCAAGTGGAGGGGTCGGGGTTGTTGGTTTTATAAATACTCACCGCCAAGTCCTTGGTCATTTTCCCGCCTTCGATGGTTTCCACGCATACGTTTTCCAGGGCTTCGGCGAAGCGCACCACGTCGGGGGTGTTGTCTAACCGGCCGCGGTGAGCCAAACCCCGGGTCCAAGCAAATATGCTGGCCACCGGGTTGGTGCTGGTGGGCTTGCCTTGCTGGTGCTGGCGCCAATGGCGGGTCACCGTGCCGTGGGCCGCCTCCGCCTCGATGGTCTTGCCGTCCGGGCACATCAGCACGCTGGTCATCAGCCCCAACGAGCCGAACCCCTGGGCCACCGTGTCCGACTGCACATCCCCATCGTAATTTTTCAAGGCCCACACAATGCCCCCTTCCCACTTCAACACCTGGGCCACCATGTCATCAATCAGCCGGTGTTCGTAGGTTAGGTTTTTCTCCTGAAAGGCCGCTTTGAATTCCTTGTTATACAATTCGGCGAAAATATCCCGGAAACGCCCATCGTAGGTTTTCAAAATGGTGTTCTTGGTGGACAAAAACAGCGGGTAGCCCGCGCTAAGGGCATAATTAAAGCACGACCGGGCGAAATCGGCGATGGATTCATCGGTATTGAACATGCCCATTCCAATGCCCGGCCCGGAAAAGCGGTTCACTTCCCACTCCTGGGCCTGCCCTCCGCCCTCTGGCTCAAACCGAAGCAACAGCCGCCCCTTGCCCGGCACCCGCACGTCTTGGGCTTTGTATTGGTCGGCGTGGGCGTGGCGCCCCACCACAATGGGCTTGGTCCAGGCGGGCACCAAGCGGGGTACGTTGCGGCACAAAATGGGCGAGCGGAAAATGGTTCCCCCCAAAATATTTCGTATCGTTCCATTGGGGCTTTTCCACATTTTTTTCAGCCCAAATTCCTTCACCCGGTCTTCGTCGGGGGTAATGGTGGCGCACTTCACCCCAACCTGGTGCTGTTTGATGGCCTCCGCCGCGGCCACCGTCACCTGGTCATCGGTGCCATCCCGGTTTTGAATGGACAGGTCAAAATACTTCAGGTCCACATTCAGGTGGGGAAGAATCAGTTTTTCTTTAATGCCCGCCCATATCACCCGGGTCATTTCATCGCCGTCCAATTCCACCACGGGGTTCTTTACCTTAATCTTGGCCACGAGATTCTCCCGGAAAAAGAGTGAGCCATTTAACGCGCCATGGGGTCATGACCCCAATGATTCTAAGTTGATTAAACGTAGGAGGGGGGGAGTTTGTCAATGAATTTGATCGCTAAAACACATCCCGTAATCCACGGATGACAGCGAACACTTCATCGGGGCTGGCCCCCACACCCGAGCGGGCCGCCTGGGCATGGGCAATGACCCCCGGTTGAGCCACCCGCATAAAGGGATTGGTCTCCAACTCCAACCCCACAGTTGAGGGGCTGGTGGAACGTTTGTCGGCCCTGTCGGCTCGGGCTTCCTCCAGCCTCTTTTTTACAGCATTGTTGTCTGGCTCAATCTGTCGGGCAAAGGTCAGGTTTTTTTCTGTGTATTCGTGGGCAAAATACACCGCGGTTTGGGGGGGCAGGGCCGCCAGTTTGCCCAGAGACGTCCGCATTTGGGCCGGGGTTCCCTCGAATAGCCGCCCGCAGCCCGCGCCAAACAGGGTATCCCCAGTGAACACCGCGCCATCGGTTACAAAACACACCCCACCCTTGGTGTGCCCCGGCGTGTGTATCACCCGAACATCCACTTGCCCCACTTGCAGGGTATCCCCATCGGTCAGCGGCAGGTGCAGGGGTGTCACCCGGTCTTTTTCTACCGCATGGGCCGCCACCTGGGCCTCCGGCCATTGTTCCAACAAATCTTCCACCCCTCCCACATGGTCCCAGTGGTGGTGGGTAATCAAGCAAACCCCCAGGGTCCACCCCCCCGCCTTCAACGCTTCCGCTACCGGTCCCGGCTCCGCCGGGTCAACCACCGCGGCCACACCCGTGGCCTCGCACACGATCACGTACGCAAAGTTATCCACCAGGCAGGGAATGGAGAGAATCCGCATGGGGAGCAGGAGAAATGGGGGGAAGACAGTTGGCCTGAGCCTTGCCCTGGCCGGGTTTTTCCGCAGTCTATCAAAAACCACTCGGTTTTTGATGTTTTTTTGATTTCGTCTGGAACCCGGAACGTGACGCCGATTCAACCCCCGGTCAATTCCTTCTCGGGCCCGGCCACGGGCTGTTTGGGGGCTGGCCCCACCTTGGCCTTCAATACTTTTTCCACCCGTTTGTTGAACTGCTTCATGCTCAGCAAGGCATTCTTGGGCAATTTTAGTTGAGCTGTTTGAGCTGTTTGAGCTGTTTGAGCTGTTTGAGCCTGGGGTTTCAGTTGGGGTTTCTGGGCAGCCAGATAGGACTCCACCGGAAGGATGTGGAACTGCTTGCGTCTGGGGCCGCTTTCCACATACACCCACACCAGCTTGTGATGAACCCCAGTAATATCTAAAGTCCCCCCCCCCGCCGCGTCAGACTTTTTTACCAGGGTAAAGTAGAGCACCATCCCGCCATCGGTATAGGGCTTTCGCTGGGCAGACACAAAATTCCCCACCGAGTAGGCCACCAATCGCTGGGTCTCCCGGCCCTCTTGGTCTTTTACGGTGCGTTTTTGGTAGGGCTGCACATGGTGGGGGTGCCCGCCCAATACCACATCCGCGCCCTTCTCCAAGGCGAATTCCACCATTTCCCGCTGAAAGGCATCGGGCGAATTTAAATATTCCCGCCCAAAATGAAACAGCACGATGACGGCATCCACCTTCTGCTTCCGGGCCGAGGCGATATCTTGGCTGATTTTTTCTTTATCAATCAGGCTCACCACCACTTCTTCCGGAATGGGAATATCGTTGGTGCCGTAGGTGTAATCCAGCAGGGCCACCGTCATGTCATTTTTTTTCAGCAAAAACACATGATGCTGATTGTAGTCGGCTGGCGAAGCGTAGGTTCCCAGATGCGGAATTTTTTTTTCGTCCAACACCCGCAGGGTGCGAATGAGGGCGTCTTTGCCCTTGTCCATGCAATGATTGTTGGCCGTGGTCAGCAGGTTAATTCCAGAAGACTGAATGGCGTCGACCAGGGTGTCTGGTGCGCCAAAGGCGGGGTACCCCGAATAATTCTTCCCCGGCAGGGTGGTCTCCAAATTGGCGATGGCCACGTCTACCTCTTTAAACAGCGGCATCACGTCGGCAAACACCGGCTGAAAGTTGTAGCAGCCGCAAGTTTCATCGTAAGCGGACTCCAACTGAGACTCATGGGCCATGATGTCTCCCGCCACCGCGAATCGCAGTTCCCCCGAGCGTGTAGCCGGATGTTCAGCGAAACCGGGCACCGCGCCCCAGGCCAATAAACACATCCAAACCAACACCGCCATCAAGCGGTAGCGGGCAGCCAAACGGGGGTGGTTCATAAAAATGGGCATAGCAAAATAGAAATGAGGGAAGGGGGAGTGAAATGGGCGGTTGAAAATGGGGTGGAATAGGGTTGGGTGAAGTATTCATCACGGAAACAAACACCCCCGATCCACAAGGGGTTCGCCGTCTTGTTTACTTAACCTTTCAACACCTTAGGCCTTCTTTTTCACCCGCAGCCAAATTTGGTAGCCAATTCCACCCAGCAATGCCAACAGCAGCACACCCATCAGGGCTTTGAAAAAAAACCAGTAATAATAAACCAACGGATCGCCAGAGGATTCCATGATACCTTGTCTGAGAAGTAAACCATTGGGATAGACCGGAAAGGTTTGGCTCCGGTGTTCAGGTTTTAGAATAGCATGGTTCCCTAGGTGTTCAACCCCTGGGCATATTTTCCGAGAGACCTGCCCCCTATGGGTCTCCCAGGAAGCGCACCCATTTTGGGGCTCATTCCTGGTTATCCTCTTGAATATTTTTTTGGATCTGATTTTTTTGGATGATTTTTTATTCAATAAAAGACATCGTAGTTTCATCAGTCGCGCGTCTAATGTTTCTGCTTTTTTCATTCGGAACGAGATGAGTTGGATGGAGGAAAAAACCGCGTTGATCACCGGTGCCGCCAGCGGCATTGGAAAGGCCACAGCCTTGCTGCTGGCCCGGGAAGGCGCGCGGGTTGCGGTAACAGACCTCCATCCCGATCAGGGGCAGTTGGTGGTAGAGGAAATTCAGCGGCAAGGGGGTACCGCGGTGTTCATTTCGCTGGATGTCACCCGAGAGGCCGATTGGGCCGCGGCCATGGCCATGGTAGAGCGTGAATTCTCCAATCTGAATGTTTTGGTGAACAATGCTGGGGCTATGTTGCCGAAAAACCTGGAGGACACCACCCTGTCGGAATGGCAGCAATTGATGACCGTGAACTTGGACAGCGTCATCTTGGGCACAAAACACGGGCTGAAAGCCCTGCGAAAAACCGGGGGTGGGGCCATTGTAAACGTGTCTTCCGTTTCGGGGCTGTCGGGGCACCCCCTTTGGGCGGCTTACAGTGCCAGTAAAGGCGGGGTCACCTTGCTCACCAAATCCACGGCATTGTATTGCACCAAAAACAAACTGAACATCCGGGTCAACTCGGTGCATCCAGGAGCGGTAGACACCGCCGTGGGTCGGTCCTTTTTTACCGAGCAAGAAACCATCCGCTGGCTAAAACCGGAAGACATCGCCCAGGCGATTTTGTTTCTGGCGGGAGATGACGCCGCCTTCATCACGGGAAGCAGCCTGGTCATGGATGGAGGTCAGCACAAACCATGACCACCGTGAACCCCCCAACCCAACGATTGCTCGGAAAAACCGCCTTCATCACGGGGGCGGCCACGGGCATTGGCCTAGCCACCGCCCGGTTGTTTTCCCGGGAGGGAGCCAGGGTGGCCCTGGCCGACATCAACAGTTCCGCTGGAGAACGGGCCGCCAAAGACATCGCCTCGAAAGGCGGCAAAGCCGTGTTCATCTTTCTCGACGTATCGCGAGAAGACCAATGGCCCCGGGCTTGGCAAGAAGCCCAACTGGCCCTGGGGACCATCCACATTCTGGTGAACAACGCCGGGGTGGCCTCTCCGGTCACCCCGGAAAACGTGACGCTGGAGTCTTGGCGCCGCATGCGTGAGGTCAACGTAGATGGCCCCTTCCTGGGCATCCGCCAAGCCATCGGCTCCATGAAAAAAACCGGCGGGGGGCGAATCATCAACGTGGGCTCCATTTCTGGCATGGTGGGCGATCCAGACCTGCCCTTTTACAGCGCCACCAAAGGGGCCTTGAACCAGCTCAGTCTGTCGGCCTCTCAATATTGCGCGCGGGAGAATCTCCCCATTTCGGTCAACGCCATACTTCCTGGTGCCGTAAAGACCAACATGTCCGCGCCATACATGGCCACCCCCCGCGATCTGCAGGCCCTGGCCGAAGCCCATCCCCTGGGACGCATTGCCCAGCCCGAAGAAATGGCCCTGGCCATTCTGTTTTTGGCCGCTCAAGCCCCCGCCAACTTAACCGGCGCTCAATTGGTGGTGGACGGCGGCTTGACAGCCCAGTAGAATACATCCCATCCTGAAGAGTTTCTCCCTTCCAGGTTTTTCCACCTCCTGCATTGGAGTTTTGAATCATGGTCAAATCGTTATCTCCCGCCGAGGCTGCCCAGCGCCGGAAGGGTACGTTTATTCTTTCTTTGCTGCTGGCTGGCGCCACGGTGGTGCTGCTGGCGGCGGGGGCGCTGGTCACCAGTACCGGTTCCAGCTTGGCCGTTCCCGACTGGCCCCTGGCCTATGGCCAATGGATCCCCCCCATGGAGGGCGGCATTTTGTTCGAGCACGGCCACCGGCTGGTGGCCACCACCGTGGGTCTGCTCACGGTCATTCTATTGGTTTGGGTGCTGCGCCATGAGCCCCGCCCCCTGGTCCGCCGGTTGGCCATCATCGCCATGGGGCTGGTGGTGTTCCAAGGGCTGCTGGGAGGCATCACCGTTCTGTTGCAAATCTCCAAGCCCATCTCGGTACTGCACGCCCTCACCGCTCAGTTGTTCTTTCTCACCACCGTGGTGATGGCCCAAATAAGCGCCCCATCTTGGGAAACCATTTCCTCTCACCGTGAAAACACCGGCAAGGCGGCCCGCATGGGGGCCCTGACCGTGCTGGTGCTGCTGGTGCAGTTGGTGCTGGGGGCCACCACCCGCCACAACAACGCCGGGCTGGCCATTCCAGACTTTCCCCTGGCCTACGGGCAAATCATTCCCCCGCTGGATTCTTTCCCGGTGGCCATTCACTTCGCCCACCGAATCGGATCCCTGGTGGTGGTGGGTTTGGCGGCCCACATGGCTTCTTCCGCTCTGCTGCGGGGGGGGCCCTTCCTGAAAGTTCCGGCCCTGGCCATTCTGCTGCTGGTCACCGCCCAGTTCTTGCTGGGGGCCTCCATCATCTGGACGGAAAAAGCCGTACTCATCACGGTTCTTCACTTGGTGAACGGAGCCTTGCTGCTGGGGGCCACCGGATGGCTGACCCTGCGGGCCCGGGTGATGAGTAGCAACTGGGGGAAATCATGAGTTCCCCCAAGCGCGCCCCCACCACGTGGCGAGATATTTTAGAGCTGTCCAAACCCCGCATCACCGGACTGGTGGTGATTTCCACCTGGATGGGCTACCTGCTGGCTGGGAAGGGCCATGGCGAGGGATTCGTGGCCATTTTGTTGGTCGCCACTTTTTTGGTGAGCGCCGGAGCCAACACCCTGAACCAGTTCCTGGAGATTGACACCGACAAACTTATGCCCCGCACCAAAAACCGGCCCCTGCCCTCTGGGCGGGTGTCTCCGGGGTTGGCCCTGGTCCTGGGCACCATCAGCGGAACCGCCGGGGTTACGCTGCTCTATGTCTATATCAATCCAGTGGCCGGGCTGTTGGGGTTGTCTGTGCTCATCACCTACGTGTTAATGTACACCCCCCTCAAACGGTTCACTTCCGTCAACACCCCGGTGGGGGCGGTTCCGGGCTCTATTCCCGCCTTGCTGGGCTGGGTGGGGGCCACGGGCCAATTTGGCCTGGAACCAGGCGTGCTGTTTCTGATGATGTTTGTGTGGCAGCACCCCCACACCCTGGCCATCGCCTGGATGTACCGGAACGACTATAAAAAAGCCGGATTAAAAATGATTACCGTGGATGACACCAATGCCAGCCGAACCCGCCGACAGTTGGTGCTCTACACCGTGCTGCTGATTGTGGCCAGCCTGGTGCCCACCCTGGTGGGAATCACCGGTCAGGTGTATTTCTACGGCGCGCTGCTTTCCGGGCTGGCTTTTGCCTGGGTGGTATGGGGCATGATTCGCACCCCCGATCATCTGTGGGCCAAACGGGTGATGAAAGCCTCGGTATTTCACCTGCCCCTGTTGTTTCTGCTGATGTTCCTGGACCGCGTCTGGCCAGCGGGGTCTTAGGTCTCTTCGTTCACTCACCTTGCCTGTTCTTCTTTTCTTGGATGGCCATGGCCCCCCGAAACAAAAAAACAACCACCCTTCCCCAGGCCGCTCCCCCCATGATCCGGGTGGAAGGCCTGGCCCATTCCTACGGCACCCGCAAAGCGTTGGACGGCCTGAACCTGAGCGTGGCCCCAGGCCAAGCCTTCGCCCTGCTCGGCCCGAACGGCAGCGGCAAATCCACCCTGTTCCGCATTCTTTCCACCGTTCAGGGGTTCACCTCTGGCTTGGTAGAGGTGGACGGTTTGGCCGTGCAAACCCAACCCGCCGCCGTCCGAACCCGCCTGGGGGTGGTGTTTCAATACCCCAGCCTCGACGGCAAACTCACCGCCCGAGAGAACCTGCGCTTTCAAGGCTATTTATACGGCTTCCGGGGCACGGCTCTAACGCAACGGGTTAGCGAACTGCTCCACCGGTTTAAGCTGGAATCCCATGCCGAAGAACGGGTGGATGCGTTATCGGGGGGCATGCGCCGCCGGGTAGAGTTGGCCAAAACCCTGCTCCACTCTCCCCGTCTGCTGCTGCTTGATGAACCCTCCACAGGCCTGGACCCGGCCGCCCGCCGGGACCTGTGGACCCTGCTGAACGCTCTGCGTAAAGACACCGGCTTGACCCTGCTGGTGGCCACCCACCTGATGGACGAAGCCGCAGGCTGCGACCGGGTGGGGTTAATGGACCAAGGCCGCATGGTGGCCCAAGGCACCCCGGACGACCTGTGCCGGGAACTTGGCGGCGAAGTGGTGAGCCTGGATTCTCCCCACCCGGAAGAACTGGCCAGGGTGGTGAAAGCCAGCCTGAAACTGAAACCCAAGGTGGTGAACGGCACCCTGCGCCTGGAGGGAAAAACCAGCTTGGCCCAGGCCGCCCGAATCATGGACCGCCACCCGGAACTGGTGACCCGGGTGACCCTGGCCCGCCCCACCCTGGAGGACGTATTCCTGGCCCGCACTGGCCACCGCCTGAACCAAGAGGAAGCATGACAACCCCTTCACCCAAACCGGTTTCCGCCGGAGTGTTCTGGCCCGCTTATAGCCTGTTCCTGCGGGAATGGGTGCGGTTTCTGCGCCAGCGCAACCGCATGATTGGGGCCATGGCCACTCCCCTGTTGTTTCTGGTGTTTTTTGGCTCCGGCTTTGGCAGTTCCGTCCGCCCCGGCGGTCAAGACAGCATGGCCTACACCCACTTCTTTTTTCCGGGGGTGCTGTTGATGGTGGTGCTGTTCACGGCGGTGTTTTCCTCCATCTCCATCATCGAGGACCGCAACCAGGGCTTTTTGCAGGGGGTGCTGGTGGCCCCCGTGTCTCGCTGGGCCATTGTGCTGGGCAAGGTGCTGGGCTCGGCCAGTCTGGGGCTGTTTCAAGGGCTGTTGTTGCTGCTGCTGGCACCGTTGATGGGCCTGTGGCCCGATGTCGCCAGCCTGCCCCTGGCCATTCTGGTGTTGTTTCTCTGCGCCACCCTGCTCAGCGGTATAGGTTTCTTTTTCGCCTGGCAAATGGACTCGGTGCAAGGTTTTCACGCGGTGATGAACTTGGTGTTAATGCCCCTGTGGCTGCTGTCTGGGGCCATCTTCCCGGTGTCGGGGGCTTCTGGATGGATGCAGGTGGTCATGAAATCCAATCCCTTGTCTTATGGGTTATCCGCTCTGCGGGCCACCCTGTTCCCCGAACAAGCCGCCGCCGCCTTGGGAGAGTCCTCCCTGGAAATCTCGCTCATTGTGTTGTCGGCCACCACCCTGGTCGTGATGTTGGCCGCCCTGGTGTTGGTCAACCGCCCCCTTAAAGGGTGAAACAGCCCTTTCCTCACCCCTAATCTAGGAAATAAATCCATGGACCATCTTCCCTTGCACCCCACGTTGAATGCCTCGCTGAACGCCCTGTCGGCTTTGCTGCTGATCGGGGGGGGCATCTCGATTAAACTCAAAAAAGAAACCGTCCATCGGACCTTCATGGTGTCGGCGTTCTTGTCGTCCACCGCGTTTTTGGTGTCTTACCTAATTTACCACGCCACCCAGTTGGCCACCCCGTTCAATGGGCAGGGCACGATACGCACGGTCTATTTCGCCATCCTCCTGTCTCACATTGTATTGGCTGTGGTGATGGTGCCTTTGATTCTCATTACCCTGAAGCGCGGTGCTGATGGAAAGCGCGCGCTCCACAAAAAAATCGCCCATGTCACCCTGCCCATGTGGCTGTATGTCTCGGTGACTGGGGTGGTGGTGTATTGGTTCTTGTACATCGGCTATCCAGCGGCGTAAGCCCTCCAGCGAGAACAGGGGCTGGGCCCACATAATTTTGTTGCCTCGTACCCGTTCTCCGCCTTGGGTAACCCATGGTTGCCAAAATTTTTTGGGGTTGATGTGGTTTGAGAATAAGTTTTTTATGTGATTGTGTGTCTTTATATCTAACGCAACCATAACAATGACCCGAGAAAAAAACACCTCCCACTTCCAGGCTCCCCCCACCCCCCTCCCTTCCTCTCTATCCCCTCCCCTTATCCCCCTATCCAAAAAAGGTTAGTCAGGGTAAGAAAGAGAGAGAACCTTTTTCCGGGTGATGGCTTTCGATCTGCCTGTATCCCCGAGATTTTTTTAAGAATTGGACCATTTCACCGATAACCTTCACAGAAGCTTTTTACGGGTCCTGTTCAACCCATCACAACCTGAAAGAATGCCATGGAGACCCTTCTCCACATTAAAACAATGCCCCCCTGGAAACCCGGCACCCTGTTTTCTGAGGAGGGTTTGCAGGCGGCCAAGGAATATTTCTTTCAGACACACGCCCAGAACGCCCAGTTGATTGATGAGGGCCGCCAGGCCACCGGTATCATGAAGTCTCTAAGCCGCCGCAAAATGGAACGGGACTTCGGGGAAGACTTTAAGATGTACACTGGATCCACCCTGGGCGACGACAGCGCCAGCACAGTTTCCCATGGCATTCGGGGAGACATGAACCGGATGCTGGAGGTGATTTATAAAAAGATTAAACCCCAAGAGCCCATTGTTTCGCCTCTGCAGGAAGACCTGGTCATCCTCTCCCACCCCCTGGGGGCGTTGGAGGTTGTCTTTTCCATGGTTTATTTTTATACCTCACTGCTGAAGCGGCACGCTTCGGTGGCGGGGAACCGCCGCAAGGTGTTGAAAGCCCTGATGGACGAGGAGTTTTTTAAGTGGCTGTGGCGAATGTGCATGGCCTTCTTCCTGTCGGTCGATCGGAACAAGTTTAACTTCCACAACAACATTCACTCTAGCGGCCTGGAGTTTATCCCCGTGGCCAAGCAGCGGGTGTCTACGGTGGATAAAATCGTGGAAATTGGACAGTTTCTGCTGGGACCCACCATCAGTGATTCCCACCTGCGCTTTCCCATGTGCTTTTATTTCGGAACGTACCTGCAATACATCCAATACTTCAGCTTGTCTCACTTAGACGACAAACGGGCCGAAGCCGTTTTAAAAGACTTGCAGTCGGTAAAACCGGATGAAGGCTTTCTGGACATCATGATTGCCTCGGCCTATTTGATGGAAAAGAAAGGTGCCGGGGGGCAGTCGTTCCGGGAAGTGTCTAACGATGAAGACGAGGACGGATTGGGGGTAGAAGGACGCATCCCCGAGGACGAGATGGATTTCCTCGCCCAGTTCAGGTTTTTCTCCGCTGGAAATGTGGTCAATGCCACCAAAAAGTTCTTGCCCCAGGGCGCCGCCCCAGGAGAACAACCCCGCAGCATGATGGTCACGCTGCTGCTGCTGCGCTTGCTGCCGTTGGCCGCGCGAATGGCCCTGCTCAGCCGGATTCCCGCCCCCATTCTCAGCGTGATGCTGACCCGCATGGGCCATGGGGCCGATGAAATGACCCTGATGATCGGCAGCAACATTCGGGAGGAAATTGAACTGCGGAAGCAAAAAGGAGAGACCTACGCCCTGCCGGGTTACGCCAAGGGCCAAAAGGCCGGGGTGACGACCACGTCCTCCCGGAAACCCGCTGGCCGAACGGAAAGTGGCGGCGCTGGCCGGATGACCGGAGGAGATTCCCAGGCCACGGGGCAGCCCCAAGCGGAACCACAGGACGATCAAACCCCGGCCACAGAAACCCCGGCCGAGGGGGCAAATAAACCCGCGGTGGAAGTGAAAACCGAGGCCCCCCAAAACCGCAGGGAAGAAGACAAGGGCGATGCCTACCAACCCTCGGTGGACCAATTGATGGACGAGCGGGTCATCATCCGCTGGCGGGTGTCTGGAATGCGGGTGGAAGTGCAGTCTATCTCCCCCCGCGACATGGATTACTTGGCCGGGCCGGACCCACGCTTTCTGGGGCCCCTGGTGCTGTTTGCCATTCACACCAGCCAGGTGTTCCGCATTCCCCCAGAAAACGTCACCAAAGAAGTGGTGGATAAAATCCTGGCCACCATCCTCAGCCGCTCCCCCAAGGGGGTCAACCCCAGGCTGCACCACGACATCCGCAACGCCATGGTCCAAATTAAATTGTCGCCCAAAAAATTCATGGAAACCCTGCTGGACAAAAGCCAGGGCCTGTTGCGGGGCGCCAACAACCCAGGGGTGCTGGCCGACCCCATTCAATCTCTCAGCGAAAAATTGGGAGAAAAAGTGTTGGATTTTCTAAAGAACCCCGGCGACTCCGCCTTCGGCGTGGTGCGCCAGGGATTGAGCCCCCAAGAAAAACACGCCGCCTCCGTGCTGTACCGCATCTCCCGCCTTCCTTAAGATTGCCCCCTTGCGGGGGCATGTCTATCCAACAGCCTCACTGCCTGGGGTCTTCCACCACTTGGCTATTTCCTCGAATCTACCAGCGATCTTTTCATCTATTCCATTTGTGAAACCGGAATTAAACAAATATCTACCCACCCGCAATAGAAATTCTACCCGTTTTTTCGGGCGTAGAGCACCATGGCCTTGGGGATGACCCAGTTGAGGCCCCGTTCCACCCGGCGGAGGAAGGGAGAGAACAGCGACCACTCCATCCAGCGTTTGGCGCCGCGGACGGCCCAGTGGGCTTCGTGGTGCAGGCCGAACACCGCGCGGATGCCCCAATACACCGAGTGAAGGGAGTGTTCGAAGTGAATGTGGAAGGGGTGGAGGCCCTGGGCCTCCAGCACGGCGGCCAGGGTGCGGGGGGTAAATATGCGCACGTGGCCGCCGGGGGTGTTGAAGTAATCATCCGAGGCCCAGCCGAACACCCGTTCGGTGTAGGGGGTGGGCACCGACACCGCCACGATGCCCCCAGGGGCCGCCACCCGTGCCAGTTCCGCCGCGGCCTGGGCCGGGTCGTCCACGTGTTCCAGCACTTCCGAGCAGATGACCCGGGGGAAGGCCCCGCTGGCAAAGGGCAGCCGCAGGGTGTCTCCCCGCAGCACCAGCCAGGGCAGGGCCGCCGGAGTTGCTGCTTGGGCAGCAGATTGGGCCGCCGCTTGAGAACTTTCCGCTGACTTACGGGAGACGGGGGTCATGGCGTCGCCCCTCAAAGAGACTTCCTGCCCGGTCGTCAGGCCATCCAGGCCGCCCGGCCAGGTCATCCCCAGCCAGGTACACTTCAAGTTAACCAGGGCGTCGGCCAGGTCGGGGGGGTAAAGATCCAGCGCCACCGGGCGGCAGCCCCGCTGCAACAACTCCATGGCATGGCGACCCGGCCCGCACCCCGCATCCAGCACCGCCATTCCGGGCACCAGTTCCAGCCGGTCAAAGTCAACCGTGAGCATGGATCATCTCCTGATAAATCCCCGCTAACTTTTGGGCGGCATGGTCCCAGCGGAACCGCTGCTCCGCCGCGGCCCTGGCAGAGCGGCCCAGGTTTTCCCGCAGGGTGGGGGAGTTAAACAGCCGGTCCAGGGCATCGGCCAGGGCTTGGGGCGAGCGGATGGGCACCCGCAGGCCCTCCTCCCCCACCACCTCCACCAGCCCCCCGCCGTTGGCGGCCACCACCGGCAGCCCGCAGGCCATGGCCTCTGCCGCGGGGAAGCCAAAGCCTTCAAACAGAGAGGGTGACACCATCACCTCGGCTTGGTTGTAATGCCGGGCCAGTTCATCTTCCGGCACCTGGTGCTCACCGTGAATTCGGCCCGCCACCCCCAGCCGGGCCGACTCCCCCACCACCCAATCGGGCAGGGCGGGTCCGGCGTTCACCACCGCCAGGTGGGTGTCTTGGCGTTTCATGCGGGCCATGGCCTCCAGCAAAAACCGGAATCCCTTGTTGGCGTCCGACACGTTCCCCACGAACAACATGCGCCCTGGAATTTTTTCCTGCTGGGGCATGGGCCGAAAGCGTTCCAGGTCCACCCCATTGGGCACCACGTCAATCCGCGCGGGATTCACCCCAAAGTCTCGGGCGATCTGCCCGCGAGAAGCCATAGACACCGTGACCATGCGTTCCATGCGGCGGGCCACCAGGGTTTGCATCCACACCGGAAAGAACAGGGTCGAGCCCCACCGCCGCCCCAACGACGTGGGGGCCTCGAACCCCCGCTGGCGGTCCACTGTAAGGGGATGATGAATGGTGGTAAGCACGGGCCGCCCCAGGCTTTTCAGCAGCCAGGTCCCCCAACCCAGGGTTTGGTTGTCGTGGAACACATCGAACCGATGGCGGCGCATCAGGCGGGAAGCCAAAAAGAACGAGCGAAAACTGAAGGCGGCGATTTCGGAAAAAATCCCCCGTTCCGCCCCGGCCCGTTCGTACAAGTGCAAGGGAGAAAAAGAAGGGCCAAGGGCCAGCTCAGGAGAAAGCTGCTCTGGCCAGCCCGACTGCCCCAACCCCGGCACCCGGTGCAGCACCATCCCCTTGACTGGCGCCGGATAGGGCGGGCCGGAAATGCAGTGTACCTGGTGCCCCTGCCGGATCAATTCCTCCGCCAGGCGCGCGATGTACACACCCTGGCCGCCGCAGAAGGGATTGCCCCGATAGGTCAGCAGGCAGATGTTCATCGCTCAGCCCCTTTGCTCCAGCGAACGGGCCGTCAAGGCGGCCTCCCGCTGGCGATCGGCGGCGGCCTTCATCGGCAGAGTGGTCTGGCTGAAGGCCACCGCCCACCCCACCCGAAACACCAACCCCAACCCCACGGCCAGAAAGACCCCCACCGGAACCGCCAGGGCCCAATAAGACTGTTGCAGCACCCCCGCCACAAACACCCCACCGGCGGTCGGGCCAGCCACCGCCAACATCAATGCCAAGGCCCTGGCCAGCCAACGCTCTAAGAGATGGGCTTTGGGAACATGATCGGGTTCCCCCTCGGTGCGTTCGGTGGTGGCGGCCTGCCGGTCCATGCTATACAGGGTGTAACCGGTCCAAGTGGTTAAAAAAACCACCGCCAACACCCCCAGGGCCACTGGCACCGCCAGGGCCCAATAGGATTGGGCCAGCACCCCGGCCCCAAAGGCCCCCCCCAGGGCCAGGGATACCAAGCAGATCAGCACCCCCTTCATGCGGGTTCGACGGACGGCCAAGGGATTCACCGGAGAGGTCTGGTTCATGGGGGAAGGGTTCATGGGGAATAGATGAGAATCGAGTAGAAGAAGGATTCAGGGGAGAAGTGCGTTGTACCCGTTTGTTGTGCGATAAAAACAAATGGACCTGCAGACTCTATGAAAGAGATAAGACTTTACTTGGAGACATTGTGGCCTCTTCTTGGATAACACGCCAGCGGTTTCCCCATTGGGGGCACCAGGCCAACCGTTGGCTAGGCCATTGGGCAGGCCGTTTGGCCTTGGGGCTGGTGCCGCCCGTTTGCCAAAGCTGCCATGATTGGCTATCCGAAGGGGAGGGTTACCCCTATCTGTGCCAGACCTGCTTGGATACCCTGCCTTGGCTAGACGAAAAAACCCTGTGCCCCCGCTGCGGCCAGCCTCCCCATCAACCCTCAGGCCCTGCAAGCAGCCCCGCTTGCGGCCCCGCAGAGGTTGATCAGGTGTTCGCCGTGTTTGGCTACCAGCCCCCGCTGGATACTTGGATTCACCACCTGAAATATGAGCATCAAGACGGCTGCCGGCGCATGCTGGGTTATCTGGCCGCCCGCAGCCCAGCGGGCCAAGCCGCCGGGGCTTGGGCCCGCGCCATGATCCCGGTTCCACTCCACCCCAGGCGCATGCTGAAACGGGGTTTCAATCAATCCTTGGCCCTGGCCCAGGCCTGGGGGGCCGCCCTGGACAAGCGGGGGTTGCCCCGCCCGCTTTTGTGGCCCAACCTGCTCACCCGCCGGATTCACACCCAGCCCCAAATGAGCCTGCAACGCCAAGCCCGCCTGACCAACGTGGCAACAGCCTTTGCCCCCACCGCAGAACGAACCCACGGTGACATGGAGGGACGCCGCGTTTTGCTGGTGGATGATGTGATGACCACCGGGTCTACTTTAAACGCTTGCGCGCGGGTGCTCAAGGAAATGGGGGCGGCCCAGGTGGGGGTGCTGGTCTGGGGGCGTGCCGAATCCCATCCCATATCGGTTGAGACCTCTGCATAATCCGGGGTTTTTGCCGTGAAAAGGGGGCAGGAGGATGGGGGAAATCAGTTATGCAAAGGTCTCAGGTCATTTTTTTTCTAGGTTTATCTGTTCCACCTCTTCACGCCCCAATTCTCCTGTTTCCCCACTTTCCATCCAAAAGGAATCATGAAAATGCCGTTGCTTCCCGGATTTTTGCTGGTGGTCGGTCTGTTGGTTGGTTCATCCCTGCTGGAAAACAACCCGCTACAAAACTTTTTCTTGGTGGCAGCCATGGGGGTCACCCTTTGGACTGCTTTTAGTCTGCCCATTCCCCCCAGGCGGGATCCTCATCCGCTGGATGAAGCATTGCTTCCGCCACAAGAAAATCCAGGCCCAGTAGACAAACCAAAGGGATCTAGAAAGGCTTCCAACAAAACTGGTTCTAAAACCAAATCCAAATCACGGAAGGTCTGAAACACCCAGGGCCCTGAGGATTCGGGAAAAAAAATAGCCGCGCCCTTCAGCGCGGCTAAAAGCCATATCGAGACCTCTGCACAACCTATTTTTACCCATCCCCCTGCCCCCTTCTCACGGCAAAAATCTGGGTTGTGCAAAGGTCACATATCATCCTTTCTGGCGCGCTTTCCTTCCGCGAAAGCGCACTTACCCTTAGAATCCCTGGGGGCTGTCTTTCTTAAAGTAGGTCAACACGGTGGCCACCACCGCGTTGGTCAAGCCACCCATGAACACGTTAGGAATGGTGGCAATAATTAACAGCCAAGTGTAAATAAAACCCATAAAAATAACTTCGAGAAAGGTATCCATGTTCTTTGTCTCAAAATGAAGGATTCGGCCCTCCCTGAAGCAGGATGGCCAGGGAAACGGGTTTACTTTTCTAACCACTTAGGGAGTTTCCCGAGGGATTTCAGGGTAATATAATAAGAGGCCGCGGCCGCCACCAAAAAGTAGGTCACCGCGACAAACATAAGGGTAAAACTCATGGGATTCATCCTATGGGTGTTTTAGGTTCGGTTGGGTGACCTTGGGTTCCCTGGGAACCAAAAGGTCGATGGGTTTTATATGTTCAAAAAACAAGTGGGATGTCAAGGCTAAGCCGTTATTCATGACAATTTTTAGAAACCCCGGTAAAATCATGATAGTCTTTAAAGGCAGGGGCGCCATTGAGCACCCAACCATGGCGGTGGATATTTCCTGTGCCCCGATTGAACCCTATAAAAAATAGACCACGGCAGCATCATGGAAACCACCGCAAAGGAAACCAAATGGGGAGATGCCTGGGTGTTGAGCCTGCTCAACAAACTGGGCGATCAAGCCAGAAGTTTGGCCACCTTGGAAAGTGCCGGGTTCCCCGTGGCCCAACTGTATGGGGGGCTGCACCACCGGATTCCCTTGCTGTCTCGTCATGGTTCTCTCACCCCGGCACCGGGGGCCATGGCCAACCTGACGCACCCCCCCCAGGCTTCCCAGCAGCCCATTGACGACGACACCCTGGTGGAATGTTTCCAGCGGGCCTTTGGCTGCAATGTAGCCATATTGATGGCCCAAGGGCATTTCTTTACCGCTGGAAATGCCATCTATATTGGGGAACGGATGGCCCAGGAAATGGTTCAACAAACCCTTTCCCTGGAAGACGAAGAAATTGCTGGCGAATGGCGGAACTTTTTCAAGCGCTATCCCTTTGACTTGGCCATGTGGAAAGCCCGCCGCACCCTGTGGGCTCGGGTACTCCGTTCGGTGAGAGCCGATATTGAAGGAGATTCCTACCGCCAGCGCAGGGGGGCAGAACTGGTTCAATTTTTGGAAGAAGCCCTGCTGGATGAGGGGCGCATCACCATTACCCTGCCCAACCCAGACCACCCCGTGCTGGCCACCTGGGGGCCCCACCTGAAAATAAAACTCGCCAAACCTCTTCAGCAGTTCCAAACCGCCCTAGAGCAATTGCTGCACCGTTGGTTGGGAGAAGACCGCCGACGTTCTCATGTGTTTGAATACGGAAAGTTCACCCTGGACCAAGCGGGGCTTCCCGCGCCGGATGTTCAGGTCGCCCTGGCCCATTTGGGGCTGTTGCCAAACGATGCCACCCTGCAGTCGGTTCAAACGGCCTACCGGGCACTCTCTAAAAAAGCCCACCCCGACCTGGGGGGAAGCCACGAGGACTTCCAACATTTGGCCACCTGCCGAGACTTGGCCGAACAATGGCTGCGCGCCCGCCTGGAAGAAAATATCTAAGTCCCCATAAGTAAATTCCGATCAGCCGTTTTCCCCCTGCCCCTTCACTCTAGGGGAAAGCGCTGTCCAACGCGGCCAAAATGCAAACGCTTTTGCCTCACTTTTTTTCTATTCAGGGGTGGATTTGATGGATGGCTTCTCCCAACCCTTCGCCTTTTCCCATCAAAATCCCTGGTTACGCATAGGTCTCAATATATCACTCTATTTTCAGGGATTGACTTTACCCCACCAAAACCATTATATTGAGATTAAGTCTCAATCTAGTTTGAATATGCTTTTTCGCCTAACAATCTTCTGAACCCAAAGGGTCCATGGTCAGCACTTTAATCATTGTGTTCCGAGAGTTTATGGAAGCCGGGCTCATTGTGGGCATTGTGCTGGCGGCCTCTCGACATGTTACCGGGCGTGGGCGGTGGGTTTGGCTGGGGGCGTCGTTGGGGGCCGCCGGGTCTGTCATTCTGGCGTGGTTCTGGGAAAGCCTGTCGGATTTGTTTCAGGGCAATGGCCAGGCAGCCTTTCAGGCGGGGGTATTGTTTCTGGCCGTGGCCATGCTGGGCTGGCATAACCTGTGGATGGGTCGGCACGGCCGCCAATGGTCTGCCCAGATGAACCAAGTTGGCCACGAGGTTGAACGGGGAGCCCGCCCCCTGTACTGGTTAACCCTGGTGGTTTGGGCCGCCGTGATGCGCGAGGGGGGTGAAATGGTGTTGTTCCTGTACGGTATTCTGGCGGGAGGCGAACAAAATTCCACCCTTATGCTGGTGGGCGGTTTATTGGGCATGGGGCTGGGGGTTGCGCTAAGTATGGCCGTGTATTTTGGCTTGATGCGGCTGGGGCGGCGGGTGTTTGTCATCACCAGCTGGCTTATTGTGGCGCTGGCCTCTGGGCTGGCCGCCCAGGGGGCGGGGCAGCTGCTCATGGCTGGGTACCTGCCTTCCCTGGGAGAATCCTGGTGGGATTCCTCCAGGTGGCTGCCTGAAGCCACCATTCCTGGGCAAATTCTGCGCATTCTGCTGGGCTATATGGAACAACCCGCTGGCATTCAGGTGGTGTTTTATCTGGCCACCTTCTCCATTCTGTTTCTTCTCACCTGGTGGGCCAACCGCCCCCAGGAGGCTATGCGATAACATTTTTATCCCCCTTATCCTCCGCTCCTGTGTCTTTTTATTTACTTTTTCTATTTTTCTTTACCTAAGGAATAAGAGTAGCTTCGCACTTTGCGTTGCGCTTCTGAACGACTGTCCTCTGTTAACCAACCTGGAAGGGAAATCATGAATTCACATCGAACGTCAAAAAGAATTACAAGATGGGCCTGGGTTTATGCACTGCTCATGGTCTCCTGCATAAGTCTTCCGTCTTTTGTCGTGGCTGGGGAAACGCGGGGTCTTTTGTTTATGAATATAGACGAAGGAGGTGATTCATTGGCGTCCATCACATATTCCACCGGAAGAAGTGAGTCCATGTCTGCGGGGGGGCAAATTTCCTTGGGGGGTGGAGTATCCATGCTGAACGACAGCAAGGACTTTGAAACCCAAATTTCTATCTCCTGGAAAAACAATTCAATCACCGCCACCAATCAAAGTTTTGACTTTACCCGCTACCCCTTGGATGTTCTGTTTTTCTACCGGGGGGACGGTTACCGGTTAGGAGGTGGTCTGACCTACCACATTTCTCCCGTGCTTTCTGCCAGTGGTTCTTTGATCTCAGGATCCACCACCTTCAATAACGCTCCCGGCCTTCTTCTAGAGGGAGATTTTATCACGAGCGATGGTACTTCCGGCCTCTTGTTGGTAGGTCTTCGAATTTTCGCCTTGAACTATACCAAAGCCGGTTCTACCTACAATGGTAGCGGTGCCGGATTGGCGTTGACCTACATGTTTTAAATTCGATTCAGACTTCACAAACAACAACGCCCGGCGATCACTCACCGGGCGTTGGGTTTTGATGTGTTGTATTCAACCATTCAACCTAAACAATATCCACCGGGGAAACTCTCCTTACTCCCCTTCCACCGCGTCTTCACCTTCGTCTGCACCAGACCAAATCGTATCCGACAGCATCAGCTTGGTCAGTTCGCCCCCCGGGCCGGGAGGAATGGTGGGTTTGCCACCCAAGTGCTGGTACAGAGCCGCCATGGTAAACAGAGACTCCGTCAGAGAATCATCCATGCCCACAAAACCCAGATAGCGGCGAATGTCATTGTTGTGGACGGGCAGCTTGCTGCGGGAACCGCCGCCCATGGGAACATAACGGCCCGTGGAAGGGCTGAACCGACCCTGATTTTTAACGTCTTTATGGACATTGTGAAGGACAACGCTCATGGAATTTCTCCTGGATCGTGTGGTCTTGCCTGCCCGGAAAACAGCCGGATGGCGGGAATAATTGTTTTCTTGCCTCGCGCCAGCTTCTGGTTATACTTACCAAAAAAGCACGCCGTAGACAATGATTTTTCACCGATCCTGTCGTTTCACGACTTTTACCCTTCCAGCCCCTGAAACCTTGGTTATGACCCCCTCCACCCCCTACGAAGTTCGTTGCCCCCTCCATGGCACCATTCCGTTTCAGCCCAGGGAGCGGGCCCTGATGGACCACCCCCTGGTTCAACGGCTGCGTTCTATTAGCCAGTTGGGGTTTGCCAGCTTGGTGTATCCAGGGGCGACCCACAGCCGCTTTACCCACGCCCTGGGGGTGATGCACTTGGCGGGAAAGGTATTCGACCAAATCGCGGCCCGTTCTCCCTTGGCCGACATGTACACACCGGCGGAATTGGCCGAGTTTCGCCAAGTGGTGCGGGTGGCCGGGTTGCTGCACGATGCCGGGCATTTCCCTTTTTCCCATGCCTTTGAACCCCTGTTGCCCCTCAAACATCAGGTTGGTCTTCCCCCCCAATGGTTTCCCCCCGGGTATATCCAGGGGCAAGCCAACCACGAAGATTACTCGGTGGCCGCGGTTTACCGCTTGGCCACTGAAACCCCGGCTTTGTTGAGCATGGAAGAGGCCCAGGACGCCTCCTCGTTGATTCACCAAGAGGTGATTCCCAGCCCCCGGTTAACCGGGCGGCCGGGGGTGCCGGCCATTCACCCGCTGTTGAGGGGGATTGTGAGCGGAGAGATCGACGCCGACCGCATGGATTACCTGCGGAGGGATTCTCATTATGCGGGGGTGAGTTATGGGCTGTTCGACTTGGACCGGCTGATTCAAGGCATGGGGGCCGCCGTGCTGGGCGACCGGCTGGTGATGACCCTGCGGCAAAGCTCGGTATATGCCTACGAAAATTTTTTAATGGCCCGGTTTCACATGGCCATGCAGGTGTATTTTCACAAAACCATTCTGCCCTTCGACCATTACCTCCGTAGGGCGGTGGAAACGAAAGAAATTTCCTTCCCCCTGGAAGGCATGGAGGGGCTGCTGGCCGCCAGGGAAGACACCGTGGGGCACTTGTTGTTTCAAGCCCGGCAAAAACCCTGGGCCGGTAAAATTGTGCGGCGGGTCACCATGCCGCGGCTGATCCGGCTGGATGCCCACCATCCCGAGGCCGCTCGGCAAGCCATGCTCCACGCCCTAGAGGCCGCGAACATCCCTTTTTTACGTCTTACCGAAGAGCGCCGGTTGTCTAGCTTGGGGGAGCAAGACCCCGCCATGGGATACTTGTATGTGGAGGAGCAGGTGCTCAACCGCACCCTGCTCCATCCGTTGTCTAGGGCCTCTCAATTGTTACAGCATTACAATCACACCTTCCGCATCGACCACATTCACTGCGACCAGGAAAACCTAGCCAAAGCCGAGTCCCTCATTCGCCCCATTCTCGACCATCTTCCCGTCCCTTCCTAGGCAAAAAAAAACCTCTCCCTTTGGGGGAGAGGTTTTTCAACCCTTTATTTTTATCTCTACCGTAGCCTTACTTGGCCTTGGCTTTCGGTTTGCTGCTTTTCTTTTTGTCACCCGCGTCTTTGGCCGAAGCCTTGGCGGCGGGGGCTTTTTTTTCTTTCTTCTCTTTCTGGTCTTTTTTCCCGGGCTGAGGCTTGCTGGCTTTGGCCTTGGTTTCTTTTTTTGGCTCCACGGTTTTATCCGTCATGGGGTCCCGGGGGCCGTCCACCAGCACCACGTAGGCCAGTTGGGCGTTGTCGCCCTTGCGGTTTCCCGCCTTCAGAATGCGGGTGTAACCCCCCTTCCGGGAAGCAAACCGCTCGGCCAAATCGCCAAACAGATTGGCCATGGCTGGTTTGCTTCTCACCGTGGCCAGGGCCCGGCGGCGGGCGTTCAAATCGCCCTTTTTTCCCAGGGTAATCATTTTTTCGGCCACGCGGCGCAAGGCCTTGGCCCGCACCACCGTGGTTTGAATCCGCTCGTTTTCCAGCAGGGAGGTCACCATGTTCCGCAACATCGCTTTACGGTGAGAGGGAGATACCCCCAGCCCCGCTTCGTCTTTCAAATGGCGCATTGTCGTTCAGCCCTCAGGTTGTTTCAGTGGTGGGGGGGGGAACCGGGGCGGGTTTGTTATTGGGATCAAAACCATCCAGCCGCATTCCCAAGGAAAGCCCCATGTTGTTCAAAATACTTTTAATTTCATTCAGAGATTTCCGACCGAAATTTTTGGTTTTCAGCATTTCCGTTTCGGTCTTTTGCACCAATTCGCCGATGGTTTCAATTTTGGCGCTTTGCAGGCAATTGATGGACCGCACGGACAGTTCCAGTTCGGCCACGGATTTGTACAGGTTTTCGTTCAACTCCTGGGTCATCTCGGCGCGTTCCAGGCTGCGTTGCGCGGCAATCTGCTGCTCGTCAAAATCGATGAACGGAATCAAGTGCTCCTTCATGATTTTGGCGGCAAAAGAAAGGGCCTCCCGGGGGTTGATGGAACCATTGGTCCACACTTCAAAAATCAGCTTGTCATAGTCGGTCTTTTGACCCACCCGGGTGGTTTGCACCTCGTAATTCACCCGCTTGATGGGGGTATGAACGCTGTCCAGGTAGATGGCGTCATCCGGAATGCGGTCGCGGTGGTTTTCCTCCGCCGTCACGTAACCTTTGTTCAGCGTGGCGTACATCCGCATTTCCAGCTTGCCGCCTTCGTCCAGGGTGGCGATCACCTGGTCTGGGTTCAGCATTTCAACCTTACCGCCGGTCACGATGTCACTGGCCTTCAGCTGGCAGGGGCCTTCCCCCACCAACTCCATTTCGTGAATGCCCTCATCAGACTGCTGCATGCTTAAAGCCTTCAGGTTGAGGATGATTTGAACCACATCCTCATGCACCCCTGAAATTCCCTCAAATTCATGAGAGACGCCGTCGATTTTCACGGCGACCACGGCGCTGCCCTGCAACGAAGACAACAAAATCCGGCGAAGGGAATGGCCCACGGTCACGCCGAAGCCCTTTTCCAGCGGCTCCACGGTGAACATTCCGTAGGTATTGGAATAGCTGTCATTGTCCACCTCGATGGACTTAGGCAGCTGCAGGTCTTCCCAGTTTTTGGCGTACATGGGTTTGTCCATAAACGGGCACCTTAACGAGAATAGAGTTCAACAATCAATTGTTCCTGAATCGGCAGGGTCAATTCTTCCCGATTGGGTTCACTTAAAATTTTTCCAGTGCGTTTATCTGCGTCCACCTCTACCCAACTGCAAGCACCCCGCCGCTTGGCGGCTTCTAGGGCGGCTTTCACCTGGGGATGGCTTTTGCTTTTTTCCCGCACGGCCACCACGTCGTTGGTTTTCACCAAGATGGAAGGAATGGTGGCTTGACGGCCATTCAGCAAAATGTGGCCGTGAGATACAATCTGCCGGGCCTCCCGCCGAGAAGCGGCGAAACCCATCCGATACACCACGTTGTCCAGACGGCGTTCCAGTTGCTTCAGCATGTTTTCGCCGGTCAGGCCTTTTACCCGGGCCGCTTCGGCCAAGTTTTTTCGGAATTGCTTTTCCAGCATTCCGTAAATGCGTTTGACCTTTTGTTTTTCCCGCAACATCCCGCCATATTCGGAAAGTTTACCCCGGAAGGAGCTTCCGTGCTGACCGGGAGGATATCCGCGTTTTTCCATGGCGCATTTGTCTGTGTAGCAACGATCGCCCTTCAGAAAGAGTTTTAACCCTTCCCGTCGGCACAACCTGCACACCGCATCTCTGTAACGAGCCAAAATGATTCTCCTGTTGAAAGGCTTGAGTGTGGTTCTCTTGTTCTCCCCGGCGCTTCAAATCAGAAGGGCGGCGGGGTGTTTCTGTCCTACATTCTCCGCTGTTTAGGAGGCCGACACCCGTTGTGGGGCACCGGGGTCATGTCACGAATGGTCGTGATTTTAATTCCCTCAGAAGCAAGGGCCCGCAGGGCCGCTTCCCGTCCCGTTCCAGGGCCACGCAGTTCCACTTCTACCTGTTTCAGCCCGTGTTCTTTGGCCTTGCGCACGGCGTCTTCGGTGGCGGTTTTGGCGGCAAAGGGGGTGCTTTTCCTCGACCCCTTAAATCCGGCCACACCGGTGGAAGACCATGCCAGGGTATTTCCCTCGGGGTCGGTAATGGTGATGATGGTGTTGTTGAAGGTGGCCTGGATATGGCACACCCCCACCGCCACGTTCTTTTTCTCTTTTTTCTTACCCGCCACGCGCTTTGCTTTGGCCATTGGTCTTTCGCAATCGGTTATGGTTTTCTGTTTTTCTCGGCTCTTGGTTTATTCATCAAACCAAGTGCCATGGATACGAGTGGTACGAATGCTCTGAACAGTCTTTAAAGCCTACAAACTATATTCCCGCTGAAGCCCGAGTGATGTTCCCACTCATCCAATTTTCTAGGCTTGGGCCTGTGCATCACCCCTCCCAACTACTTGGCCGGGGCGGCTTTATGGCTGACCGTTTGCCCTTTGCGCGGACCCTTCCGGGTGCGGGCGTTGGTTTTGGTGCGTTGACCATGGACGGGCAGTCCACGGCGGTGCCGCAGGCCCCGGTAGTTCCCCAGGTCCATCAGCCGTTTGATGTTCAGGTTCACTTCTCCACGAAGTTCCCCTTCAATCTTCAGGTCGCTTTCAATCACCTCGCGGATTTGATTGAGCTGGTTTTCGGCCAGGTCATTCACCCGGATATCTTCGTCAATTTTAACTTTTTTCAGAATTTTGGCCGATGTGGTCCGGCCAATTCCGTAAATGTAGGTCAAGGCGATCACGACCCGTTTATTGGGCAGATCCACCCCGGCGATCCGTGCCACGTTTCACTCCTTCCGGGTTACCCCTGGCGTTGTTTGTGTTTAGGGATGTCGCAGATAATGCGCACAACCCCTTTTCGTTTAATGACTTTGCATTTATCGCAAATCTTTTTCACAGAAGAACGTACTTTCATGATGAGTTCCTTAAAGTTATTTTGCCCGGTAGGTGATGCGTCCCCGGGTGAGATCGTAGGGTGACATTTCAACGGTCACCATGTCGCCAGGAAGAATACGAATGTAATTCATGCGCATCTTTCCCGAAATATGAGCCAGTATGGTGTGCCCATTGCTCAACTGTACTCTGAACATGGCATTGGGAAGGGATTCCAACACCGATCCTTCCATTTCAATGCTGTCCTCTTTGGCCAAGCATCCTCCTGGGGCGGGTCAATTTGCCCAAAGGTTAACGGTCGCGGCTCCCTGGTGACTGAAACGATGCTCCGCTTTCCTTGTACATCGTTCTGTTATACGTATACTTTTCTATTATATTCTTATCTATGTTCTTATCCCCCCCCCCCTACCTGTCTCCCCGTCTCCCCTGCTTACAAACCGTAAGACCAGCCAATCTTTTTCCCCTTTCCCTCGGGCGCTACTCTCTGATTAAATCCCCAACGAAGACTGTATCCGCGCGGTCACGTCCTCCAGGTTGCCCTCGGCTTCAATTTCTTTCAGCAAACCTTGGCTTGCGTAATATTGGGCCAATGGTTGCGTTTGCCGCCGATAGGCCTCCATGCGGGTTCGAATTTCCGCCTCGTGGTCGTCTTTGCGGTGGACCAGGGTTTCTCCGCACTGGTTGCACACCCCTTCTTTTTTCGGGGGGTTGAACCGGATGTGGTACTCTCCATGGCCATTGGGGCAAATCCGGCGCCCCACCAACCGCTCCACCAGCATCTCCAACGGAATCTCAAAACTCACCACGGCTTGCAGCGGCCTACCCGCTTGCCGAAGTTCCTTGTCCAGGGTTTCGGCCTGATGCACCGTCCGAGGAAAACCATCCAGGATAAACCCTTTGGCGCAGTCGGGTTGATTTAACCTGGCGCCAATCAACTGAATCACCACTTGGTCCGGAACCAACTGGCCGGATTCCATGTACCCCTTGGCTTCCAAGCCGACTGGGGTGCCCTGCCGAACCGCTTCTCTGAGCAGATCCCCCGTGGATATTTGGGGAATCCCCAGTTTGGTCGTCACTCGTTTGGCCTGGGTCCCTTTTCCGCATCCCGGAGGGCCCAGGAACACCAGTCTCATATCCGTAGCGTCCTTGTCCCCGTGCGCTTCTTGGTTTTTCGTAAAAACCCATCGTAATTGCTGTTCAGCAGAAAGGCTTCCATCTGCCGAACCGTATCTAATCCCACCCCAACCACGATCAACAGCGCCGTTCCACCAAAATAGAAAGGAACGTTCATGTAGCGAATCAGCAAAATGGGCAGCACCGACACCACCGACAAATACACGGCTCCGGCAAACGTCAGGCGGGTCAAAACTTCGTTCAAATGTTCGGCCGTTTTTTGCCCTGGCCGTATCCCCGGAACAAACCCGCCGTGTTTTTTCATCTCATCCGAGATTTTCACCGGGTTGTATTGAATTGCGGTGTAAAAGTAACTAAAGAAGAAGATCATCAATACATACAGGGCGTTGTACATAAACGCCTGGGGCAAAAACTGATTGGCCAATCCCTGCACCCAAGGGATTTGTATGAATCCCGCTATTGTAGCAGGAAAAGCCAGAATAGAGGAAGCAAAAATGGGGGGAATCACGCCCGCTGAATTGATTTTCAACGGAAGGTGTGAAGACTGCCCTCCAAAGACTTTGTTCCCCTGCTGCCGCTTGGCGTATTGCACCGGAATTTTACGGTAGGCGGTTTCCATGAAAATCACGGCAATAATGATTGCCAGCATCATGACCAACACCACCACCAGGGAAATCAACTGTAGATTTCCGGCCTGAAATTGACGGAAGGAGTTCAACACCGCCGAGGGGATGTCGGTGACGATCCCCGCGAAAATGATAAGGGAAATTCCGTTGCCTACCCCTCGCTCGCTAATCTGCTCCCCCAGCCACATTAAAAATGCCGTGCCGGCGGTGAGCGTAATCATGGTCAACAAACGGAAAGCCCAGGGGCTCATCCCCGTTTGCACCAGCGGAGAGCCGTCGGGCGCGGTCATGTTTTGAAGCCCAACCGAAATCGTAAAACCCTGCACCAACGCTAGGCCAATGGTGGCGTAACGGGTGTACAGGGTGATCTTGCGGCGGCCCGCTTCACCTTCTTTGCTGAGGCGTTCCAGCAGGGGAAACACGATGGTCAGCAACTGAATGACGATGCTGGCGGTGATGTAGGGCATAATGCCCAGGGCAAACACCGTTAACCGTTGGAGTGCCCCGCCGGAAAACATATCGAAAAAAGTGAGGATAGAGCCTTCTTCCCTCTGGCGTTGAAAAAACACCGCCAGCGCGTTGGAGTCGATTCCCGGAGTGGGAATATGGGCGCCTATTCGGAACACCAGCAACATGGCCAGGGTGAAATAAATCCTGTTGCGAAGTTCCTCAATTTTAAACGCGTTTTGGAAGGTACTCAGCATGGGTTAATCGCCTTGAATCACCAGGGCTTCACCGCCCGCCGCTTTGATTTTATCGGCAGAGGCTTGGCTGAAGTGATGGGCTTTCAATTTGATCGCCCGTTTGATTTCACCCGTTCCCAGCACCTTCACTGGCAGGCTGGTTCCCCGGATCAACCCGGCATCGGCCAATACTTGGGGGTCAATTTCTTTCACGCCGTCCAGTTTTTTGCAGGTCGCAATGCGGTTCAGGTTCACGATGGCGAACTGGGTTTTAAACAGGTTTTTAAAACCCCGGCGCGGCAATCTGCGGTGCAGGGGGGTTTGGCCCCCTTCAAATCCACGACGGACTGTGTTTCTGGCGTATTGGCCTTTTTGACCACGTCCGGCGGTTTTCCCCAGGGTGCTTCCCTGCCCCCGCCCTTTGCGCAAGGGTTCTTTGGTGGCGCCGGGAGAAGTTTTCAGTTGATCAAGCATGGTGGCCGTTATCTTTGATTAATTTCTATCTTTGTTTAATTTCTTTGTGAGATGGAGAAAAAATATTAACCCTCTACTTTGAGCAGATGGGGAACCTTGGCAATCAAACCCCGCACGGTGGCGTTGTCGTTCAGCTCTTTGGTGCTGTGGAGTTTCCGCAACCCCAGGCCTTTCAGGTGTTCCCGTTGAATCCGGTGAAACCCAATGGGGCTTTTAATCAGTGTCACTTTGATTTTTCCGGTTTTTCCCGTGGCCATTTTTATTCCTGTTTTTATTCCTGCTGTGTTCTGTTGCGTGACTGAATGTTTTTAAGATCAAGGTCTCTGTACGTTTTTGCCTATGCGTTTTGTCTTTCCAGAACAATGATCGGCTATTTGTTGGCAATTCATTCCCGCGGATTGCTCAGGTTTCCCACCCAAGCAAACTTCCCGCCTGGCATGTGCCCATTAGCCTTTCACGCCGTGGCTGGCCGCGCGAAGTTTTTCTACCGGAACACCCCGACGAGCCGCCACGTCCTCAAACGAAACCAGTTGGTTCAGCCCATTCATGGCGGCTTTGATGAGGTTGTGGGGGTTGGTGGACCCCATGCTCTTCACGGAGATATCTTGAATGCCACCGCATTCCATCACGGCGCGCACCGGAGCCGCCGCGATGATGCCGCTTCCCGGCATGCCTGGCTTCATCACCACTTTCGACGCGCCAAAGTGCCCCAGCACGGGGTGTGGAATGGTACGGCCTTCCGATACCAGAAACCGCATCCGCCGTTTGGCCTGATCCACGCCTTTGCGAATCGCCTCGGTCACCTCGTTGGCTTTTCCAAGACCCACGCCTACCTTGGCCCGTCCATCTCCCACCACCACAATGGCAGAGAAACTGAACCGGCGGCCGCCTTTAACCACTTTGGCCACCCGGTTTACCTTGATGACCTTTTCAATCAGGTCACTCTTTTCTTCCATCCGCTCGGTCAAGTTCGCACTCCTGGTTGGTTCTATCCGGAAGGGTGAGGTTCAACACCCGTTCTCGTGTTACAGGTTCAATCCCGCTTCCCTGGCCGCCTCGGCCAAGGCTTTTACTCTTCCGTGAAACGCGCAGCCGCCGCGGTCGAACACCACTTGGGTGATGCCCGCCTTGATGGCCCGCTGGGCCACGGCCCGACCTACCGCCTGGGCGCTTTCTTTGTTGCCAGTGTACCCCTTTAGGGTTCCCCGCAATTCTTTGTCTACGGTAGAAGCCTGAGACAGGGTTTTCCCCTGCAGGTCATCAATCACCTGGGCATATATATGCTTGGCTGTGCGGAACACCGCCAGCCGGGGCCGTTCGGTGGTGCCGCTGATTTTCTTCCGAATCCGCCGATGGCGGAGTTCTTGCCGTTCTTTTCTGCTTGTCTTCTTGGCCATGGTGTCCGGCTGTATTGTTCTGATCGGGTGAAAAAGTCTAAAGGATGATCAACTGCTATGGGTTTACTTTTTACCGGTTTTGCCAGCTTTACGCCGAATCCGCTCGCCCTCGTAGGCCACGCCTTTTCCTTGGTAAGGCTCGGGCTCCCGGTAAGATCGAATCTTGGCCGCGACTTGGCCCAACAGCACTTTGTCGTGGCTGTTCAAAATCACGATGTTATTCCCCTCCACCTGAGCGTTCACGCCCTCGGGCAGGGGGTAGTTCACCGGATGAGAAAACCCCAGGGTCAGATCCAATTTCCGGCCCGACACGGCGGCCCGGTAACCCACCCCGTTCAGGATCAGTTTCTTGGAGAACCCCTTGCTTACCCCCTCCACCATGTTTTGCAGAATGGACTGGGTGGTACCCATCAGGGCATCGGCCTGGCGGTTTTGGTCGTCGTTCTTTTTCACCAGCAATTGCTGGGCAGAGATATCCAGCCCCACCAAGGGGTTCATGTGAAATTCCTGCCGGCCCTTGGGGCCCTGGATCGTCACCACTTGGCCCTTTTGTTCCACTTTAACCCCGGCGGGGAGAACAATGGGGCGTTTACCGATTCTGGACATGGCGATTTTTATTCCTTCAATGAAGTCTGTGATCGTTGCAAATCTTGCGTGTTGCTTTTTATTGGCGCTTTTTTATTTCAGTTCAGTGGTTCTTTCTGTTTCTTCTTTTTCTATGTCTTTTTCTATGTCTATTCGCGCAACAGAGGGCCTTCTTGGGGTTACCAAACTTGGCAAAGAAGTTCACCGCCCGCTTTTTCCTCCTGACACTTCAACTCGGTCATCACTCCTTTGGAGGTAGACAGAATGGACACGCCCTGCCCCGCCATGACCGGCTTTACATCCCGGTAACCAGCGTACTGCCGCAAACCTGGAGAGCTGATGCGCTTCAGACCGCGAATCACGCTGGCGCCCTTCACGTACTTCAGGGTAATGGAAATGGCATCGTGGCCTCGGTCATCCTTGACCATCTGAAAGTCTTCAATAAACCCTTCCTGCTTCAGCACTTGGGCAAGAGAAGCTTTCAGCTTCGAAGCCGGGATAGACACGGTTTCGTGCTTGCGCAACAAAGCGTTGCGGATGCGGGTTAAAAAGTCGGCCACTGGGTCATTGAACGACATATTGGATTCTCTCTATCTTGGTGATTCTGCTGTGTGCGTTTACCAGCTGGCTTTGATCACGCCGGGAAGTTCGCCTTTCAGCGCTTTGTCCCGGAAGCACAGACGGCACATCTGAAATTTGCGCAGGTAGCTCCTGGGGCGGCCGCAGAAATGGCAGCGGTTATGCTGACGCACCTTGAATTTGGCCTTGCGCTTGGCCTTGGCAATCATGCTCTTCTTCGCCATCTTTCACTCTTTCGAAAATTTGTTTCTTGCCAGTGTATTCCGGTTCGTTTCAAACCTTGCTTTGCTTACGCTTTGCGGAAGGGCATACCCATCAGTTCCAGCAGCCGGAAGGCTTCTTGGTCACTCTTGGCAGTGGTGTTGATGGTAATGTTCATTCCCCGAATTTTATCAATTTCTTCGTAGTTCACTTCCGGGAAGATGATTTGCTCCTTCAGGCCCATGGAGTAATTTCCGTGGCCGTCAAACGATTTGCGGGGAATGCCGCGAAAGTCACGCACCCGGGGAAGGCCAATGGTAATCAGCCGCTCCAAGAAGTTCCACATCATGTCCCGGCGCAGGGTGGTCATGGCGCCAATTTCCATCCCCACCCGCAGTTTAAAGGTGGAAATGGCCTTCTTGGCCTTGGTCACCAGCGGTTTCTGCCCGGTAATGGCAGTCAGGTCCCGCAGGGCCGCTTCCATCACCTTGGGGTTCGACACCGCTTCACCCACGCCCATGTTCACCGTGATTTTAGAAATACGGGGAACCTGCATCACGTTGGTATACCCAAATTCCTTCATCAGGACCGGGGCCACTTCTTTTTGATACTTCTCCTGGATTTTGGTCAAAATCCTGGTTTTGCTTTTTGTTTGGGTCTTCGCCACGTTCGTTCTGCCTTTATCCGATCACTTCGCTGCATTTAGCGCACACCCGATTTCGCGCGCCGCTGTCTTGGAGGCGGATGCGAGTACGCACCCCCCGTTTGCACTTAGAGCAATACAATTGCACGTTGGAGATGTTGATGGGCCCCTCCAACTTTATAATGCCGCCCTTTTCGCCCTGTTTGCGGGGCTTGGAGTGCTTGTGGAGCATGTTCAAGCCTTCCACGTACACGCGTCCTTTTTCTTTGTCTACCCGCAGAACCTTGCCGGTTTTGCCTTTGGCTTTTCCGGAGATGACCTGCACCTGGTCTTCCTTGCGGATTTTGTATTTGGGCGCTTCTTCTTTTTTAACTTGGCTGCTCATGTATATCCGTGGCCTGTTTTGTGATCCGGTTTTTGCTCAACCGCTCTTGGATGCCCCGCACGACTGGTCATCCTGTTTTTTCCTTCTGCCTGTCCCGGCTTACAGCACTTCCGGGGCCAGGGAAATGATTTTGATAAATCGTTTGGCCCGCAGTTCACGACCAACGGGCCCAAAAATACGGGTTCCCACCGGCTCTTTTTTGTTATCAATCAGCACAGCCGCGTTTTCATCAAACTTAATGAGCGTTCCATCGTTGCGGCCAACCTCCTTCGAGGTCCTCACCACCACGGCCTTCACCACGTCACCGGCTTTTACCCGGCTGTTGGGAATGGCTTCCCGCACGCTGCACACGATAATGTCGCCGATGGAGGCGTAGCGCCGCTTGCTGCCGCCCAGCACTTTAATGCACATCAGTTTTTTGGCTCCGCTGTTGTCGGCTGCGCGGAGCATGGTTTGCATTTGAATCATCTTTAAGCTTCCTTGCGGGAGATCACCTCCACCACCCGCCAGCGTTTGCTGCGGCTGAGGGGCCGGCATTCCATGATCCTCACCACATCGCCCTCTTTACAGGCGTTTTGTTCGTCGTGGGCCATGTAGTTCTTGGTGCGTTTCATCACCTTTTGATAAATCGGGTGCTTGTACGTCCGCAGCACCCGCACCACAATGGATTTATCCATTTTGTTGCTAACCACGGTACCCTGCCGCACTTTGCGGTGTCCGCGGGCTTCTGTTGTTTGTGTTTCAGCCATTGTCTTTCCTGTTCAAAAGCGTTTTGGCCCGGGCAATGCTCTTGCGCGTTTTGGGGATGACGGTGGTATTTTCCAACTGTCCGGTTTTTTTCTCGCACCGGAAACGAAACATGTCTTTTTGCCAGTCTTCCACTTTTTTGCGCAGATCGTCTTTGGAAAGACTCTTCATGTCTTTAAAGTCCATGGTTTAGGCCCCCCGTTTCACGATGGTGGTTTTCAGGGGGAGCTTATAGGCCGCCAGTTTCAGCGCGACCAACGCGGTGGGTTCATCCACCCCGTCCAGCTCAAACAAGATCCGACCGGGCTTCACCACTTTTACCCAGCCTTCCACGGCGCCTTTGCCCCCACCCATCCGAACTTCGGCGGGTTTTTTGGTGACGGGCTTGTCGGGGAAAATGCAAATCCACAATTTCCCTTTGCGTTTCACTTCCCGCGAAATGGCCCGGCGGCTGGCTTCAATTTGGCGGTTGGTCACGTAAGACCGCTCCACCGCTTGGAGGCCAATGGAACCAAAATTGAGCTTGGATCCCCGGTGGGCATCCCCTCCCATCCGACCCTTCATCATTTTCCGGAACTTTGTGCGTTTGGGCATCAACATAGGTGTTCTCTCGATGACTCTCGTTGTATGACGACGTTCTTTCTGCGCTCTTACTATCTGTAATCTTTTTCTTCATTCATCCGGCATTCACGAACCCATATGAGGGAAGCGTGAGGAACCCAAAAGGCTTAAGCCTTGCGCCGCATGGGTTTGGGCTGCTGGAAATCTTCACCCTTGTAAACCCACACCTTTACGCCAATGGCGCCGTAGGTGGTTTGGGCCGTGGCCGAACCGTATTCGATGTTCGCCCGCAAAGTGTGCAGGGGAACCCGTCCCTCGCGAACCCACTCGGTGCGGCTCATTTCGGCCCCGTTCAACCGCCCCGCCACCATGATTTTGCAACCTTGAATATTCAGCCGCATGGCCGACTGCAAGGAGCGTTTGATGGCGCGCCGGAAGGCGATCCGCCGCTCCAGCTGCTGGGCAATGCTTTGGGCAATCAGGTTTGGCTCGATTTCGGCCCGCTTGATCTCTTTAATGTTCACCGTCACGTCCCGCCCCGTGCGGCGAGACAGATCTTTTTTCAACTCATCGGCGGCTTCTCCGTTGCGGCCAATGATAATGCCAGGCCGGGCGGAATGCACGGTGATCTTCATTTTTTGAGCCGAGCGCTCTACCTCTACCCGGGCCACGCCAGCGTTCTTCAGTTTCTCCTTGAGGAGTTTCTGAATCTTCACGTCTTGTTCCAGCATGGGTCCGTAGGCCTTTTTATCGGCGTACCATTTGCTGTCCCAGTCGCGGGTCAACGCCAGCCGCATTCCGATTGGATTTACCTTGTGTCCCAAAACGATCTCCCTGTTAAGTTGGAGTGATTTCTTACCGGCGGCGTTAGCCCACAAACAGCGTAATGTGGCAGCTCCGCTTCTTGATCAAAGCGCCCCGACCAAATGCCCGGGCGGTATAGCGTTTCATCACCGGCGCCTCGTTAACCCAGCCCCTCAACACTTTCAGCCTGTCCACTTCAAACCCGCTGGGGTTCTTTTGCTCGGCATTGGCAATAGCTGACTTCAGCACATCTTTCACGATGGGGCTGGCTTTCTTTTGGGTGGCATCCAAAATTCCCAACGCCTGCACCACGTTTTTCCCGCGGATCAGATCCACCACCAGCCGGGCTTTGCGGGGGGCAATGCGCACCCGCAGGGCCGCCGCCTTATAGGCGGGTGTTTCGGAAGCCGCTTTGTTTCCTGTTTTTCGCTTGCTCATCGTTTTTCCGATTCCTTGGGAACTGTCTATTTTTTAGGCTAACTTTTATCGTTTTTTCCTAAACTATTCTTTTAATATGCTTTTTATGCTTCTTTTCTTCGCAGCCCATTCTTCATCGAGCTGTTTTGGGGCATGTTGAACTAAACCGCTATTCTATCGCCCTTTTTTGATTTTCAAAACCATTATTTTCTTCCGGCCCTTTTTTTCTTCACAATTCCAACCAAAACCCTACTCGACCGTGGGAATCACCGTTTCATCCCTCGATTCCGTTCCTATTCGCCGGGAATCCGGTTTACTTTTTGGCTGGCGCCGCTGCCGCGGGAGCCGCGCCGCGCTTGTCGGTTTTGGCGGCATGGCCCCGGTAGGTGCGGGTGGGGGCGAATTCTCCCACCTTGTGGCCCACCATGTTTTCGGTGACGAACACCGGAACGAACTTGTTGCCGTTGTGGATGGCCAAGTTTACGCCCACGAATTCAGGCATAATCACCGACCGGCGAGACCAGGTTTTAATCGGCCGACGGTCGTCGGTTTCTTTGGCCCGGCTGGCCTTTTTCATCAGGTGGTCATCTACAAAGGGACCTTTTTTCAGCGATCTCGGCACGTTGGTATTCTGGTCAAAGGTTTCAGGTTGATCGGCTGGTTCATTTCCCCGTGCCGACCCCGTTACGACGATTACTGCTATTACTTCTTGCGGCGTTGCACCCGCATGTTGTTGGTACGCTTATTTTTACGGGTGCGGTAACCCTTGGTGGGCTGACCCCAGGGGGTCACCGGATGGCGCCCGCCAGAGGTTCGCCCCTCTCCACCCCCGTGGGGGTGATCGATGGGGTTCATCACCACACCCCGCACCGTGGGCCGCAGGCCCTTCCAGCGGTTACGGCCAGCTTTACCTATTTCGATGTTGGCATGGTCGGCATTGCCCACCACCCCAATGGTGGCCAAACAGTTCTGAGCCACACGGCGGATTTCTCCAGAGCGCAGCCGCAGTTGAATGTATCCGGTTTCTTCCCGAGACACGATTTGCACCGAGGCTCCCGCCGAACGGGCCAACTGGGCCCCTTTGCCGGGCTTCATTTCCACGCAGTGCACCACGGATCCCACCGGGATCGCCCGCAGGGGCAGGGCATTTCCCACTTTAATGTCGGCCGTTTCGCTGGCCAAGATGGAATCTCCCACCTTCAAGCCTTCAGGAGAAATGATATAGCGCTTTTCCCCATCGGCATAGACAACCAGGGAAATCCGGGCCGACCGGTTCGGGTCGTATTCCACGGTGGTGACCTTGCCGGGGATTCCGGTTTTGTCCCGTTTAAAGTCAATCACGCGGTATTTCCGCTTGTGGCCGCCGCCCTGGTGCCGGGTGGTAATCCGTCCGTTGTTGTTCCGCCCGCCCTTCCGGGGAAGGGGTTCCAGCAGAGACTTTTCCGGGGCGATAGAAGTAATCTCCTCAAACGTGGAGACGCTCATGGCCCGTCGGCTGGGTGTAGTCGGTTTGTATTTTCGAATGCCCATGTTGTTTCCGCTTCTTGTCGCCCCACAAAGGGGCCGGTTCAAGGTTTTCGGGGGGAGAATTAACCCTCGAAGTATTCGATCTTATCGCCCGCTTTCAGGGTCACCACGGCTTTTTTCAAGTCCGGGCGTTTTCCAGAATGCCGGCCCATGCGCTTTAGCTTGCCCAACACCTTGGTGGTGTTCACGGCCAGCACGGTCACCCCAAAGTGGGTTTCCACCACCCGTTTGATTTCCGTTTTGTTGGCCTTGGGGTCCACCAGGAACGCCACTTTGTTCATGGTTTCTTTTTGAATCATCACCTTTTCGGTCAGGTGGGGCAGTTTCAACAGGTGCAGGTTCATTATCCCACCAGCCTTTCCTGAATCCGGCTCACGGCGCCCCGGGTAAACAATGCCTTGGGGTAGCGCAGCAGGTTATACACATTCAATTGGGTGAAGTGAATCAGTTCCACGCCGGGCAAGTTGGCCGAAGCCAGCACCAAGTTCTCGTTCACGTCTTCCACCACAATCAGCAATTTGTTCAGTTCCAGTTTCTTCAACCACTGGGCCAGTTCTTTGGTTTTGTGGGTTTTGGGCTCCAAAGAGTCCACCACCATCAGGCTGTTTTTGCGGATTTTCTCCGCAATGACCGAGGCCAAAGCCAGCTTGCGGCTTTTTTTGTTCATGCCAATGGCGTGGCTGCGATACAGCGGCCCGAACACAACCCCCCCGTGCCGCCGGTGCGGAGCCCGGATAGAGCCTTGCCGCGCGTTACCGGTGCCCTTCTGTTTGAACAGCTTGCGGGTAGAACCGCTCACATCACTGCGTCCTTTGGTGTGGTGAGTTCCAGCCCGTGTTTTGGCCCGGTGATACACCACCGCATCGCGGATCACATAGGGGCGGAAAGGGGTTCCCGCCAATTGATCCGAAACCTCCAACGGTTCCGCTTCGGTTTGATCCATGCGGATCACTTTCATCTTCGCCATACGTTCCGTTTTGGGTTATCTGTACAATTATTTTAGCAAATTGCGTATCAGCCCTGCTTCATCGCGATATCCACCCCCGCCGAGATGTCCAGTTTCATCAGGGCATCCATGGTTTGGGGGGTGGGCTCGATGATGTACATCAGCCGCTTGTGCGTTCGGGTCTCGAACTGCTCACGGGATTTTTTATCCCCGTGAGGAGACCGCAGCACGGTGACCATGGTCCGCCGGGTGGGCAAGGGGATGGGACCATCCACCTTGGCACCGGTGCGGCGGACCGCGTTCACGATTTCCTTCACCGTCTGATCCAACAGGTTCGGATCATAGGCTTTGAAACGGACTTTGATTTTCTGTTCCATTCGTTTTGGTCCGTTTCGTATTAGGCCAGGATTTCAGAAACCACGCCAGAGCCCACGGTGCGGCCCCCTTCGCGGATGGCGAAACGCAGTTCTTTTTCCATGGCAATGGGGGTAATCAGCTCCACTTTCATCTGCACGTTGTCGCCGGGCATCACCATTTCGGTTCCGTCGGGCAGTTGGCACACGCCGGTGACGTCGGTGGTGCGGAAATAAAACTGGGGCCGGTAGTTGTTGAAGAAGGGGGTGTGACGACCGCCTTCATCTTTGGTCAAAATGTACACCTGGCCCTTGAACGAGGTGTGGGGGGTAATAGAGCCGGGCTTGGTCAACACCTGACCGCGCTCCAGGTCTTCCCGCTTCAAGCCCCGCAGCAGCAGGCCCACGTTGTCGCCGGCCCGGCCTTCGTCCAACAGCTTGCGGAACATTTCCACGCCGGTGACGGTGGTTTTGGTGGTGGCGCGGATACCCACGATTTCCACCTCTTCGCCCACTTTAACGATGCCCCGCTCCACGCGGCCCGTGGCCACGGTGCCCCGGCCAGAGATGGAGAACACGTCTTCCACGGGCATCAGGAAGGGCTTGTCAATATCCCGCTTGGGTTCGGGGATGTAATCATCGCAGGCTTTGATCAGTTCAAAGATGGCCTTGTACTCTTCGCCGTTGGGGTCCTTGTTGGCAGACTCCAGGGCCTTCAGGCCAGAACCGCGGATAATGGGGGTTTTGTCGCCGGGGAATTCATACTTGCTCAGCAATTCCCGGATTTCCATTTCCACCAGGTCCAGCAACTCGGGGTCATCCACCATGTCCACTTTGTTCATGAACACCACGATGTAGGGCACACCCACCTGACGGGCCAGCAGAATGTGCTCGCGGGTCTGGGGCATGGGGCCGTCGGCGGCAGACACCACCAGAATCGCGCCGTCCATCTGGGCGGCACCGGTGATCATGTTTTTCACATAGTCGGCGTGGCCGGGGCAGTCCACGTGGGCATAGTGGCGCTTGTCGCTTTGGTATTCCACGTGAGAAGTAGAAATCGTAATCCCCCGGGCCCGCTCTTCGGGAGCTTTGTCAATTTGGTCGAACGCCTTGAACTCCGCCCAACCCTTCAGGGCCATGGTTTTGGTGATGGCGGCAGTCAGGGTGGTTTTACCGTGGTCCACGTGGCCGATGGTGCCGATGTTGACGTGCGGTTTCGACCTGTCGAATTTCTCCTTACTCATGGTGTTTTTCTCCTAAGTTTGGGTTGCGGTTTGAAGTGTTTTGTTAATTTTTAATTGTTTTTTTCCGGTATTTCGCCTGATTAACTGGCCGACTTGGTCAGCAGGGTCTCTGAGACCGAGGCCGGAACGCGCTCGTAATGCGAAAACTGCATGGTATACGTGGCCCGCCCCTGAGTGGCCGACCGCAGATCGGTGGAATAACCAAACATTTCGGCCAGGGGGACTTCCGAATCCACCACCTGGGCGCCGTGGCGCTCTTCCATGCCTTTAATGCGGCCGCGACGAGAGTTCAGGTCGCCGATCACATCGCCCATATACTCAGAGGGCACCACCACTTCTACTTTCATGATGGGTTCCAGCAAAATTCCTTTGGCTTTTTTCACCCCTTCTTTGGTGGCGGCGATGGCGGCAATTTTAAACGCCATCTCGTTCGAATCCACCTCGTGGTAGGCGCCATCCAGCAGAGAAGCCTTCATGTCAATCAAGGGGAACCCAGCCAACACGCCGGTCACCAAAACCTCCCGAACGCCCTTTTCCACGGCGGGAATGTATTCCTTGGGAACGGTACCCCCCACCACGGCGTTTTCAAACTCAAAACCCGAACCGGCGGGCAGGGGTTCGAAGCGCATGATGACGTGGGCGAACTGGCCGCGGCCGCCGGTTTGCTTGGCGTACTTGTGGTTGATTTCCGCCGTTTCGGTGATGGTCTCGCGGTAGGCCACCTGGGGCTTGCCCACGCCGCATTCCACTTTAAACTCGCGCATCAACCGGTCCATGATGATTTCCAAGTGCAGCTCCCCCATCCCAGAGATGATGGTCTGCTTAGTTTCATGGTCGGTATGCACCCGGAAAGAAGGGTCTTCCTGGGCCAGCTTCTGCAGGGCCAGACCCATCTTTTCCGAGTCGGCCTTGGTTTTGGGCTCCACGGCGATGTCGATCACCGGCTCGGGGAACACGATTTTTTCCAGCATGATGGGCTTGGCCGGGTCGCACAGGGTGTCGCCGGTATAGGCCGACCCCAGGCCGATGGCGGCGGCGATGTCGCCCGCCAACACTTCATCCACCTCTTCCCGCTTGTTGGCGTGCATCCGCACAATCCGCCCAATTCTCTCTTTCTTATCCTTGGTCGAGTTCAGCACCGTCATGCCCTGGGTCACCTTGCCGGAATACACCCGGAAGAAGGTCAACTGCCCCACGTAGGGGTCGGTCATCACCTTAAAGGCCAGAGCCGAGAACGGGGCTTCGTCGTTGGTTTCCCGGGTCAGTTTATCGTCGCCCTTCACCGCCACGCCCTGCACGGGGGGAATATCCAAGGGAGAGGGCAGGTATTTCACCACCGAGTCCAACAGGTGCTGCACGCCTTTGTTCTTAAAGGCCGCGCCGCAGATCACGGGGTTCACTTGGCCCGCCACCGTGGCCTTGCGCAGCACGGCTTCAATTTCTTTGGGGGTCACTTCCTTGCCCTCCAGCAATTTTTCGGTCAGGGCGTCATCGAAGTGAGAAATCACGTCCAGCATTTTTTCCCGGTATTTTTCCGCTTCGGCCTTCAGGTCGGCGGGAATTTCTTCCACGTCGAACTTGGCCCCCATGGTTTCGTCGTGGAAGTAGATGGCCTTCATGTTGATCAGGTCCACCATACCCTTGAACTTGTCTTCCTTGCCGATGGGAATCTGGATGGCCACCACGTTGGCTTTCAACCGGTCTTGCATCATGGCGATGCAACGGGGGAAGTCGGCCCCCATGCGGTCCATTTTGTTGACGAACGCCACCCGAGGCACGTTGTATTTATTGGCCTGGCGCCACACCGTTTCCGATTGGGGCTCCACGCCGCTCACCGCGTCAAACACCGCCACCGCGCCGTCCAGCACCCGCAACGAACGCTCCACCTCGATGGTGAAGTCTACGTGGCCGGGGGTATCGATGATGTTGATCTGGTAACTGGTGCCCTCCACGGACCACTGGCAGGTGGTGGCCGCCGAGGTAATGGTGATCCCGCGCTCCTGCTCCTGCACCATCCAGTCCATGGTGGCGGCGCCATCGTGCACCTCGCCGATTTTGTGGCTGCGTCCGGTGTAAAACAGCACGCGCTCGGTGGTGGTGGTTTTTCCGGCGTCAATATGGGCCATGATGCCAATATTTCGGTACCGGTTTAGGGGCGTTTGCCTGGGCACGGTGAAGTCCTCGTCAAAAGTTTGCCGGGTTTCCGGCGTGGTCTATTGCCGGTGGTTCCGGCGTTCATCACAATGAATTTTAAAATCTTAAATTCTTTACATCTTAAAAATTTATGTTCATGTCTTTCTGTTTTTCCGTCCCGGCCATTACTGCCATACGCATACTACTGCCTATCTCATCCCGACTTCCCGCCCCGATATCCACGCCGCTCCCCCTCGTTGAACTCCCCCATCCGTTTTACTGGCCTGGACTCAACCCGCTTGCTACCAGCGGAAATGAGCGAAGGCCCGGTTGGCATCGGCCATCTTGTGCACGTCTTCCTTTTTGCGGATGGATCCACCCCGACCGTGGAAAGCGTCCAGCAGTTCGGCGGCCAGCTTAGACTCCATGTTTTTTCCGCTGCGGCCCTTGGCGCTGTTGATAATCCAGCGGATGGCCAAACTCTGACGCCGCTCGGGGCGCACTTCCACGGGAACCTGATAGGTGGAACCACCCACCCGGCGGCTCTTCACTTCCAGCGAAGGCTTCACTTTGTCCACGGCCATCCGCACCACTTCCAGGGAGGGGGACTCTTTTTCCTTGTCGCCAATTTCATCCATGGCGGAGTACAGAATCTGACGGGCCACGCTCTTCTTCCCCTCGATCATCAGGGTGTTGATGAATTTGGCGATCAGCAAATCGTTAAATTTGGGATCGGGAAGAATTCTTCGGGTTTCCGCTCCGTGCCGTCTGGACATATGTCTAACCTATTCTCTCGGTTGCCGTTGGTTGGGGATGTATTCACCGGGATTGTATTTGGCTCCCTGGTTTTATTTCCCGGTTTTTTATTTCGTGCTGTTTTGTTTTGTTTTTTCTTGCGCCGCGGGGACCGCTTGCTCGTTGCCCCCATCATAAGCCCGCTTCAGACCAACTTATACCTTCTCACGGTCTTGAGTTTTGCTCGGGGCCGTGGGCCGTTTATCCCCCCACCCCCCACCCTTCCAGTCGCCCCTCTTAGCCCTTCTTCGCGCCGTATTTGGAGCGGCCTTGCTTGCGGTTGGCCACCGGAGCCGCATCCAACACGCCCCGCAGGGTGTGGTAGCGCACACCGGGCAAGTCCTTCACCCGGCCCCCGCGGATCATCACCACGGAGTGCTCTTGCAGGTTGTGCCCTTCACCGGGAATGTAACTCGCCACCTCGTATCCGTTCGACAACCGAACCCGGGCCACCTTCCGCATGGCGGAGTTGGGTTTTTTGGGGGTGGTGGTGTACACCCGCACGCACACGCCCCGTTTTTGGGGGCACTCTTGCAGGGCGGGGTTCTTCTTTTTCATCACTTTGGCTTTCCGCCCCTTGCGGACCAGTTGATTCAACGTCGGCATGTCTTCTCCTGATTCATTTTTTTGACCTGCCTTAAAGGCAGACGTCACCCGCTGTTTTGTGATCCCGGCCATTTCGGCCTGTTTCACCGAAATTTCTGAATCTCCATTTCTACCAGCAGGGCAATTCGTATGCAATATATTTTTCCATTTTTTTCATAGAAATTTCATTTTTTTTGATTTTTTTTGTGTTTGCCCTGATTAACCAGGGATTTCCCTTCCTCTCCCCCCATAAATCCATCCGCTTTCCTTAAAAATCCCCTGGTTCTGGGGGGTTTTCCCTGGATTTGGAAGCTATTCAGGTCAATCTGGTCAGTTTTACCCAGGAAAGCCCATTGCCCCCCCGGTTGCCGCATAACCGGGGGTTTCCCGGTGGGTCGAAAGCCATTAGGGGCGGTTGCTTGGAGGAAAAAAACAGGTGATGCGGAATTTTCACCCTGCTTGGCTGGAAAGTGAAACACGGATCTCCTTTTGGGCTGAAAAGGGGTTAAAACTTGCTTCTCCTTGGAAAGGCGGGACCTTGCCCTCAGCGCGCATCGGGGGAATACTTGATATAACAAGAGATCATCATGGCGACTAAAAAATCATACTCACCCCATACCTGGGCCATTGGCCAGGTTGAATCCTTGGGGCACACCACCCTGGAATCCATACAGGGGGTGGGAGAGTGTGCGCTGTTGTTTGCCAAAGCCGTGCGGATGCTGTTTCACCCCCCCTTCCGGGTGCCCCTGCTGTTTCGTCACATGGAGTTTATCGGCAACAAGTCTTTGGGAGTGGTGCTGCTGACGGGCATGTTCACCGGAATGGTGATGACCTTTCAATCCTACCGGACATTGAAGGATTTTGGTTCGGAAACCGTGGTGGGGGGGCTGGTGGCGGTGTCTATGGTGCGCGAACTGGGGCCAGTGCTGTCGTCGTTGATGGTCACGGCCCGGGCCGGGTCGGCGGTGGCGGCGGAGATTGGCTCCATGCGGGTGACCGAACAAATTGACGCCCTGGAAGCCATGGCAGTGGACCCCGTTCAGTATTTGGTGACCCCCCGCCTGGTGGCTGGTCTGCTGATGATGCCCTTCCTGGCCGTATTTTCCGACTTGATTGGGGTGCTGGGCTCGTATTTGGTGGGGGTTTCTCTGCTGGGTGTGGATGGGGGAGTCTTTCTTTCCAAGGTGTACGACTTTGTTACCTTTGGAGACATCATGCAAGGCACCGTGAAATCCATGGTGTTTGGGCTGATTCTCACCCTGGTGGGCTCTTATAAGGGCTACACCACCCAGGGAGGGGCCGAAGGTGTGGGCCGGGCCACCACCGAAGCTGTGGTGGCCGCGTCTATCCTGATCTTGTTTTCGGATTACATCATTACCGTTTTTTGGCAGTCGTAACCCCCTGGCCGGGCGGAAAGATTCCCCGGTATACTGACATATATCCTTTGCCGTTCACCCTATTTTCTCAGGCCGCTTCTCCATGCAAAACATGACCACCGAGCTGAAGGTCGGCCTGTTTGTGTTGGCGGGAACCCTGGCCATTATTCTCAGCAGCGTGTTGGTGACGGGCTGGAAACCCTCCATGGGGGGCTCTTACACCCTGTATGTGACGGTTGAAAACGCTTCCGGACTCACCAGGGGCACCCCCGTTCAGGTGGCTGGCATCAAGGTGGGCACCATCCAAGACATTCAACTGGTCAACGGAAAAGCCCAGGTGGAGCTTTCCATGGACCCCAAGTACACCATGTACGCCGATTCCTCCGCCGCCGTCCGATCCATGGGTCTGCTGGGTGATAAATACATGGATCTCCAACCGGGAACCCCCGGCCAGCCCCCCTTGGAAAACGGCCAGAACATTGGCATTACCCGCAACCAGGGAGACCTGGACACCCTGATGGTTGACGCGGGTGATGTAATGGTGGAATTAAAGGCCGTGATGAAAGACTTGGCGGTCTTTTCGGCCGATCTGCGGCAGGTGATGTCAGAAAACAAGCAAGAAGTATCCGACGCGCTGAAAAAGCTTCAGGGCACCCTGGCCAACCTCGATTCCATCACGGGCAAGATTGACCGCGGCGAAGGCACCATTGGTCGGCTGGTGAACGATGAAACCACCATAGACCAATTGAACGAAGCCCTGGTGGGGATCAACAGTTATTTTGCCGATGCCTACCGGTTGAAACTAGACATTGGCATCCGCACCGAGTTTTTAATGAAGCAGGGAATGAACAAGTCCTACCTCGACATCAAACTTCAGCCCCGGCCCGACCGCTGGTACATGATTCAACTGGTGGACAACCCTCGGGGAAAACTCACGAAAAAGGTCACCAGTTCCACCGTGGGGGGGGTCACTACCGTTACCACCGATGAGATCACCACCTATCAATTGCAAATTGGGCTGCTGATTGCCCAACGCTATTACGATACGTTGATCTACGGGGGGTTGATGGAATCAACCTTCGGCATGGGGGTCAACCAATATTTCGGCTCGGCCGACCAGTGGGCCATTGGGTTGGAAGTATGGGATTTCGGGGGGAAAACCGGCCCCCACGTGAAAGGATTTGCCACGTGGCGGTTCTTCTCCAGCGGCTATATGATGGTGGGGATAGACGATGCCGCCAGCAGTGACCCCAAATACGTAGACGCCTTTTTCGGCATCGGCATGACCTTCAACGAAGACTCTCTGCGCCCGCTGATGGGCAGCCTGCCGTTGAACGCCATTTCTCAGCCTTAAAGCCCATGCCCCCTGAACACACCACCGGAAAACTGGCGCTGTTGGCCGAGGACTGGTTCCGCCAAAACCACCGCCAGCACCACCTCACCCTGCAGCGGCTGACCCAGAACTGGGCCCAGGTGGTGGGAGAAGACCTGGCCCGCCGCACCCGCCCCACCCGGTTGGAAAACGGTGTGTTGTGGGTGCACACCGCCGATGGCAGCTGGGCCTATAACCTGCGGTTCATGGGCGGGCAACTGCTGAACGGAGTGCGGGCTTGGCTGCAGTCTTTGGAGGTTCGAGACATCCGCTTCAAGGCGGGGGATATTTCCTCGGACGCCGCCCCCAGCGAGCCCATACCCCCCGCCCTCACCCCGTTTTGCCCAGACCCAGAGGTGGCCAAAACCGCCGAGGTCATCCCCGACCCGGCCATCCGAGAGGCCTTTGTGAGGGCCTTCAGCAAATTGAAACAGGCCCGCTCCTCCGGCACCCTCCCCCCCAGCGCCCCATGATTGTAGGCATCCCCAAAGAGATCAAACCCCAAGAACACCGGGTGGCCCTGACCCCCGCGGGAGCCCATCGGCTGGTGCAAGCGGGCCACGGGGTGCTGGTGCAAGAAGGGGCTGGCATGGGTTCTGGCTTTTCGGACCAAGATTACACCCAGGCCGGGGCCCGCTTGGCCCCCACCCCCCAACAGGTGTTTGCCCAGGCCGAACTGGTGGTGAAGGTGAAAGAACCCCTGCCCCAGGAGGTGGCCATGCTGCGCCCCCAGCAATGGCTGTTCACCTACCTGCACTTGGCCCCCCAGCCCCAGTTGACCCGCGGGTTGATGGCCAGCGGCGCCACGGCCGTGGCCTACGAAACCGTGCAGCGGGCCGATGGCACCCTGCCCCTGCTGGTGCCCATGAGTGAAGTAGCGGGGCGGATGGCCATTCAGGTGGGGGCCTGGGCCCTGGAAAAACACGCGGGGGGTCGGGGGGTTCTGCTGGGGGGCATCCCAGGGGTTCGGCCGGGCAAGGTGGTGATTATCGGCGGGGGAGTGGTGGGCACCCATGCCGCCCAAATGGCCGTGGGCCTGGGGGCCGACGTGGTGCTGATGGACATCCGCCCCGAGCGGCTGGCGGCCCTGGACCTGGCCTTTCACGGGCGGCTGAAAACCCTTGTTTCGAATGCCTATACCCTGGCGGAGGAACTGGCCCAGGCAGACCTGGTGGTGGGGGCTGTGCTGGTCACCGGCGCCGAAACCCCTCATCTGGTCAGCCGCGCCATGGTGGCCGCCATGCAGCCGGGTTCGGTCATTGTAGACGTAGACATTGACCAGGGGGGCTGCGTGGAAACCAGCCGCCCCACCACCCACGACCACCCCACCTTCGTGGAGGAAGGGGTGGTGCATTATGGGGTCACCAACATGCCGGGGGCCGTAGCCCGCACCTCTACCTTTGGCCTCACCAACGCCACCCTGCCCTACATATTGGCCTTGGCCTCTGGCGGCCAAGACGCCCTGGCCCAAGACCCCGCTTTGGCGGCGGGGGTGAACGTGCGCGATGGCCGGGTCGTTCACCCCGCCGTGGCCCGGGCCATGGGCCTTACGCCATAAGCCAAGAAACCCCAGAGCGCCCACGGAACAACCCTTGCATTTCTTCCTCCAGCAGGACCCTCGTTGGGAAATTCCTGTCCCGAACATCCCATCTTTGGAGGAAACCTATGAAACACTTGGAGAAAAAACTGGCTGAGATTGCCCCCCCCGGTACCCCTGCCTATTGGGGCGTGTTTGCTGGGTTGAATTTACTGGGGTTGGCCATGGTGATCGGCCTATTGGTTTAAGATTGGTCGCCCCATCCCCTTTTTCCCCCATCCAATTTCCAATGAAAACCTCTGCATAACAGGGTTTTTGCCGTGAAAAGGGGGATGGGGGCGAAGCCCCCCAATAAAATCAACCCTCTTCCCTTGGGGAAGGGGGCAGGGGGATGGGAAAAAAATAGGTTACGCGAAAGTCTTGTTAACCCCCCAAAAAAAACCGGCTGGAACTCTCGTTCCCGCCGGTTTTTTGTTTTTAAAGAAAAGAAATGCTCCGACACAACCCTACCACTCAGGAATCTTCCAGTTATCCATCACAACACCGCCAACACTTGATCCGCATGGGCACCGGCATCATCGGCGTTGTTCACCGCCAGCACGCTTTTGATGGTCTGGTCCGGCCCAATGACAAAGGTGACCCGTTGATCCAAACCCGGCTTGGGGCCTTGGTCGGCGCCATAGGCCTTGGCCGTGTGCTGGTCGGGGTCCGATAACAGGGCATAGGGAAACTGAAATTTCTTCTGAAACGCCTTGTTGGCCTCGGGAGAGTCCACGCTCACCCCCAGCACCACTGCTTTTTTCGCTTCGAGTTCTCGGATTCGATCACGGAATCCGTTGCCTTCGATGGTTCAAACCGGGGTGTCGGCCTTGGGATAGAACCACAGCACCACGTTTTTCCCGGCCAAGTCGCTCAACCGCACGGTTTTTCCATCTTGATCGGCCAAGGAAAACCCGGGGGCCTTCATTCCAGCATTTAGCAGAGTCATGATCGTGCTCAATAAGCGTTGAAGAAAGCCTGTTTGTGAAAAGATACGTACAATCCATCACTTTTATTGAAACGCTGCTTGGCGCAAAAGGGGGCCAGCCGCTGCCGGGTCTACCCGTTAACGGGGCATCAAGTTCTGCAATTGCTTTCCCGCCTCTTTCTTTAATTTATCTTCGGCTTCTTTTTTGGCCTTCCGCTCGGCTTCGGCCTTGGCTTTGTTCACTTCACCCGAAACAGAATCCAGGGGCTGCTTCATGGCGTTCATCCTGCCGTTTAACTTCTGGCGGCTTTGATCCATTTTTTGGCGGGCTTGATCTTGCGATTTGCTAAACTGCCCGGTCACCCCCTTGCGAACGCGGTCTTCCGCGTCTTTTTGTTGTTTGCCCACCAGTTTAGAAATTTGGGAACTCAGCGCCTTGTCTAGGTTAGAGCTCACATCCATCCGGGGGGCTTGCAAAGAACCCCGCAGCCGGGCCGTCAGGCTCAACGTTCCAAAATCTTGAAACATCTGTTGCATGGCCCGCTGAGACTCGGTTCTGGGATTGCCAGAGAATATAAACTGGGGGTCGTGGGCTTCCATGGTCAGGGTACCGTCCATTTCGCTGTCTTTCAGCACAAAATGCACGGTGGTGGCTCCCTTTCGGGTGCTCATGGTTTTTGGCCAGGTTCCCTCTGAGTCACGGCTGATTTGGATGTCATCCCACCGCAACCCCGTTCCTTTGATGTCCAGGGTATCTACCGAAACGTCATGCAGGTGGTCGAACCGGCCCGTGACCACATAGCGGCCTGTACCACCGTTCACTTCCAGGGCCTCGGCATTCAGCAGGGCGGGTTTGCCATACAGCCGCGCGTCGGAGCTTAACCCGGTGAAGGTCCCCTTCAGGGTCATGGTGGGGTTTCCATAGGTGTCGATCAGGTTTCCCCCCAAATCAATCCGTTCCACCAAAAAGCGGGGGTACACCCGGCTGGTCACCGGGAACGAAATCCATTGCCCCTGGCGCAGGGCCAAACCCTGGGGTTTGGGTTCCCCCGACCCAGAAATACCTTTGCGGGCCATTTGCAAGTAGCCCATCACCTGCTGAAACTGGCCGATCACCATTGGGCCAAACAACATGGAAGACGCTTCCTTGGGGTTCAGTCCTCCCACCCCAGCCAAGCTTTTCGCCGCGGCCACGTCTTGCTCCACCAGGGCCTGGGCCTCGGCGTAACTTTTTTGAATGGCCTTGTTGTCACGGTCAATGCCTTGTTGAATTTCCTGGTATTCGGCGTTGGCTTTGCTGATGCGCTGGTTCAACTTGTTCAATTCTTCCAGCGCCTGGGCGGCTTCCAGGGCATTGGCATAGCCGCCCATTTTTATTTTTTTGGAATCCCGTTGAATGGCCGCGATATCTTGTTCCAGGGTAGAGGAAGCCAGCCGCTTTTCCCAATAGGCACTGCGCTCTTCGGCCATGGCCGAGGTTCGGTTGACGGCCTGAACGCTTTTCATCTGATCGGGTTTCAACACCTGATCAAGGTTCATCTCCTTTTTCGCCTTGCCCGTCAAATCCACTTTGGGCAGGGTTCCCTTCAGGTTTTCCAAGGACAAAAACCCACCGCCGCTCTCGGGTTTGTCTTCCTCCACTTTTTTTCGCGGGCGCAAAGAAGGGGGCTCTTTGCCGGGCTCGGGGATTCCCTGCCCTGGGCGCAGGCGGCCCAGAGAAATATCCCGCAGGGCCATCCGGTTCACCACCAGTTTCTTGGCGAACAACTGCATTCCCTTCACGTCAAAGTCTGCCGACCCGGTTTGCACCATGTTCAACCAGGGTTTATCGGGGTCCTGAATGGACAGCGAGCCCCATGTCACCCGCATATCGGTGGGGGCCAGGTCCAGCCCCCGCAGGGTGGTCGGACCATCAGTCATGGCCTCGATGGTTTTTTCCACCATGCCCGCCACCACGATGTCATCTAACAGCCATACTCCCGCCACAAACAGCAGGGTCACCACGCCGATTACGGCCAGAAAGGATTTGCGGATCATTTCATCACCCCCATGCGGTCCAACCGAACGTATAGACCATAAAGTTTAGATCCCTTCAACAATTGGATCACTTTGAATTTGTCCATTTTAGGAAGGTATTTTTTCCGGTAGACCACCACCCCTCGCCGAGAAAGAAAAAACACCGGGGCGGCCAACAGCAAAGAAACCACCAAACTTCCCATCACCACCGTGTTGTTGAACCGGGTAAGCATGAGGAACGGATTATTGTACATGGCGGTGTACAAGCCTTTGAAGGCCGTCAGGTCCTGCAGCAGAATCCGGCCGAACATGTTGATGAGAGGGTCGAGCAGCAACCCCATGGTGGCCCCCAGCAGCGTGGCCACCCCGGCCATGGTCAGGTTCACGTTCAGCAGCAGGGTAATAAACAAAATCAGCAGCATTTGCAGGGGCCAGCCGGGGGTCATCCCTAGCACAAACCCCAGGGCCACCCCCCCGGCTATCTGGTTGGGCGTGGCACCGTCTTTCAACACCTTTAGAACTTTTGCCAGTGATTTAAGTAGGATTAACATCGCGGATTCTCTGGTTTGTCTGTTCGTGTTGTGTCTTTTTGTTCAGACCCTGAGTATGAGACCTGAGCATGAAAGAGAGGCCTGGAGAAGTCAAGTGTCGGGCTACTTCGCCCCGGCTCTTTTCAACTCTTCCGCAATTTCATATTGCCCCTTGGCAATGGCCATTTTCAGGGGGGTTTGCCCCTGGGGCGTCACATAGTTCACATCCACCCCCCGGGCCAGCAAGGCTCGGACAACATCATCCTCTCCCTTGCGGATGGCCATGATGAGGGGAGAGAATCCCACCTTGTTGGGCAGGTTGGGGTTGGCTCCACCCTCCAGCAAGGCCATCACGGCCTCCTCTTTGCCTTCTCGAATGGCCAAATTCAGCGGAGTGTTGCCATCGTTGTCTTGGGGGTTCAAGGGGGCTTTGCGCTCAATCAACAGTCGCACCGCTTGGCTCCGTCCAGCTCCGGCGGCCCAATGCAGGGCCGACTGGCCGTTCATATCTAGCACCGCTGGGTTGGCCCCGCGATCTAACAGCATGCGCATGGTGGGCAAATGCCCATACCAAGAGGCAAACATCAGCACAGAACGGCCCTTGTCGTTCACTTCGTTGGGGTCGTGGCCTTTGTCTAGCAAATCGCTAATTTCACCGGGGTCTTGGCGGAACACGGCGGCCATCATGGGCGTGGCCCCGGACTGCAGTTCTTTGTGATAGTCCGCGATGGCGGAACAACCTGAAACCAGCGGCAGCCATGCCACAAAAGCCAACACCTGAATCATCCGAAACTTGGGGATCATCGTGGGTTTTTCCTGTTTGAAAGTGATTTTCGTGTGAGGTGAAAACAATCAGGGTCTAGAAAACCGATCTCTTTTAAGAACTCTTCTACAAATCCCCCCGTTTACTTCAAAAAGTTTTTCCCCATCTTTTTTTTTCATCCCGATGGTCTTCTACATCTTTACACCCTGTTCTTTGCTCTATGCTCTATGCTCTATGCTCTCTTACTTCCCCCTTCCATCCCCCCCCTGCCCACTCCAGTAAAATAGGCATTGGACCGACAAGCTGAAATTCCGGGGGCTTCGCACCTTTCCCTAGTTTACAGCAAATCCAGCAAAGAGAACTAGTCACCCATTTTGAGCGTCACCTGTTTTGTTGATGTTTCGGAAAGAAGACAACGGCGGGTTATTCAACTCCCCCAGCATGTTCCAGCAGTCGTGCCGCTCCGACCCATCCATTGCGACGGGCCAGGGCCAGGGGGGTCAGGCCATCTTTCCCCCGGGCATTCACCGTGGCCCGGGCATCGAGCAAGCGTTGAATCATGGCTTCATGGCCCTTGGCGGCGGCCACCCGAAGCAGGGTTACTCCTGCCGCGTCCGTGGCATCGGGGTCAGCTTCGGCTTGCAGTAATATCTTCAGAGTTTCCAGGCGCCCCTCTTCCACCGCCCATCGGGCGGCAGTCCATCCCATGGCATTGCGCGTATCCTTGCGGGCACCACCCTTCAGCAACGCCTCGACCACTGGAGCATGGCCCTGCCCGGCTGCGGCCATCAGGGGGGTGTTCCCCATCCGGTTTCGGGGGTCCAGGGCCACGCCCGCGGCGAGCAGCCGGTTCACCACGGCCAATCGGCCTTGGCCAGCGGCAAAATGAAGGGGGGTATCTCGGTTGGGATTCAAGGCGGCCGGATCGGCCCCCGCTGCCAACAGTTTTTCCACGATCCGCTCATGCCCTTCCCAGGCGGCCACCATCAACGCCGTGGACCCCTTCCCATCCCTGGCATCGGGAGAAGCCCCCCGGGCCAACAACCGCTCCACCAGTTCCATGTGGCCCCCTCGGGCGGCGGCCATCAGGGGGGTGGGGCCTTCCGGGGTGTCCCGCTGGTCGGCAGACATTCCCTGGGCCAGCAGGGCTTCTACCCCGGCTGGGTTTCCCTCCGCCGCGGCTTCCACCAAGGTAGCCTGGGAGGCGCAGCCAGACAGGGCCACAAGCATCCCCCCCCCCAATATCAAAAAAACATACAGCAGGGCATTCACCCCTATCCCCGTTCGGGTGTTCATGGGTTTTCCGCCCGAATGACCACCACCTCTCCGGGGCTCACCAGGCCTAAATCCCGCCGGGCTAAAAACCGGATGTAGGCCGGGTCGTGCTTCAATGCGTCAATCTGACTTTCTAACACCTGGCGGCGCTCCTCCAACCCCTTCAACCGCTCCACCAGCCGAGATCGTTCCTCCCGCAACCCCATCCAGGCCAACAGGCCCTGGTCTCCAAACACCCCCGTTAAAATGACCCCCGCCCCAAACAACAGCGCAAACACCAAAAACGAGCGGGTGAGGGCGTCCTTCCGACGAAAGTTACGGTCGGCTGCCAGCTGCCAGTTTTTCCAGGCCAACAACCAAACCCACAGGTCTTCCGGGCGGGGAATCCCCCGCCGGAACAAGAAGCGAATGAGAGATGGAGGGAACCGCATGATGCCTTACCCCCTGGGATTGAACGCGCTCCGGCCAGGATATTGGGCGTTGCCTTCCAGTTCTTCTTCAATCCGCAGCAGTTGATTGTATTTGGCCACCCGGTCGGTGCGGGAGGCAGAGCCGGTTTTGATCAACCCCGCGTTGGTGGCCACGGCAATGTCAGCGATGGTCACATCTTCCGTTTCGCCAGAGCGGTGAGAGATGATGGCCGTATAGCCGCGGGTTTTGGCCAGTTCCACGGCGCTGAAGGTTTCGGTCAGGGTTCCGATTTGGTTCACCTTCACCAGAATGGAGTTGGCCACCTTTTTTTCAATGCCGTTGGCCAGCCGGGCGGTGTTGGTGACAAACAGGTCGTCGCCCACCAACTGAACGCGGCCGCCCAGCCGGGTGGTCAACCGCCCCCATCCCGCCCAGTCATCTTCCGACAACCCGTCTTCAATGCTGATGAGGGGATATTGCCCCACCCATTCCTCATACATGGCGATCAGTTCATCGGCCGACTTCACCGGAGATTTCTCGGCCCCCAAACGGTAGGTGCCATCTTTTTGTTGAAATTCATTGGCCGCGGCATCCAAGGCAATGGCCACTTGTTCCCCCGGCTTAAAGCCAGCTTTTTCAATGGCCTTCAGAATGAAATCCATGGCTTCCCGGTTAGACGCCAAGTTGGGGGCAAAACCCCCTTCGTCTCCCACCGAAGTGCTAAGACCTTTTTCGGCCAGCACTTTTTTCAGGGCATGGAAAGTTTCGGCGCCCATCCGCAGGGCTTCTCGAAAGGTGGGCGCCCCCACGGGCACCACCATGAACTCTTGAATATCCACGTTGTTGTCGGCGTGCTTCCCACCGTTCAGAATATTCATCATCGGCACCGGCAGGGTGCGCCCCCGAATGCCCCCCAAATATTGATACAAAGGCAGCCCATGGGCCTGGGCCGCCGCTTTGGCCACCGCCAGCGATACCCCCAGCACCGCGTTGGCCCCCAGGCGCTCTTTGTTGGGGGTTCCATCCAGATCCAACAGCGTTTGATCAATGGCCAATTGATCGGAGGACGGCATGCCTGCCAATTCAGGGGCAATCACATCGTTCACCGCCTGAACCGCCTTCAGCACCCCTTTGCCCCCATAACGGGCGGCGTCTCCATCGCGCAATTCCACCGCCTCGTGGCTCCCCGTGGAAGAACCCGAAGGCACCGAGGCCCGGCCCACGGTTCCGTCCTCCAGCAACACATCCACTTCCACCGTGGGGTACCCTCTAGAATCTAAAATCTCTCGGCCCAGCACGCTTTCAATCATCATAATCTTTGTTTTCCTTCCAGGATGTTTATTCAATGCCCCAAATTTACGTCAATCTGCATTCTATATCATGGGTTCCAGGAGGAAGGCTATCCCCTTTCCTGCCAAATCAACCCCATGAAGAATGAAACTAGACACCCTGGGGGGGTTATGATTTTATAGGGAAGGAAAACCGTTTTTTTCGATTGTTCGTATAAAAACTCAGGGGACATCCCCACTCTATTCTCCACCCCTGCCAGGGCAAGCCGGTGACTAGGCAAAACTCTACAATTTCAGATCCGTCCCTTTCTCTGGAAGGCGACCCTGTGGTCATGAATAAGCAGGAGTTGTCGCAACGGTTAAAGGCCGTTCAGACCTTTGGCGATGAATATGGGGAAATTTTAGACCATGTGGCCGAAGACGAGGGCTGGCAAGAGCCTGCCCTGGCCATGGTGAACACCCACCACGAGCGTTTTCTGTTGGGGCAGGACCCCTTGGCCGACTTCAGCCTGTTTCTGGGCATTACCCAGTTTTTTTTGCACCGGCTGAAACAAGATCAGTTTACCTTTCGTCTGCCCACCCGGATGGCTATTCTGCCGGAAGCGGAAAACGAAGAAATTCTCGAATTGTCTAACCGGCTCAAGCGCTATGCCGAGCCGGTCGACGCCATTCTGGCCGATATTTCCAGCGTTTTGGTGGGAGAACAGCTTCCGGACCGGGAAAAAATTCCCGTCTTGCTGGAAAGCATCACCTCGCTGTTTAAAGGCCTGCTGCGGCAAGACTGGGCCGATGTGGAGATTTTCCTGGCGCACATTAACCTGATCACCACTTCCCGAGAACGGGGAGACTTGGTGGAACAAATCGCCAAAATCGCCCGAGAAATCTATAATTCGCTCAATTCTTTTTCCGAAGATTTTTCCCTGGATAATCTCACCCACTCAACAGAGGAAATCCCCGACGCCGTCGTCAAAATGAAATCGGTGATTTCCCGGTTGGAGGACGCGGCCAACAAAAATTTGGATCAACTGGAGCGTTTAAGCGCCGAGACAGGCCGCCACAAAACCTACCTTGATGAATCAGGGAAGATTATAGTAGAGTGCATTCGTGACATGGAATCATTGGGGGCGGCCCATCCAGAGCTGGAGGAAGAGCTTTCCCTCCTCCGCTTATCGCTGGCAGAGAACGTAACCCCTCAGGTGGCTTTCTTAGAAGCCACCGAGTCCCAGCAAGGGCAGTTTTTATTGAACCTGATTTCCAACCAGGGGTTTCAAGACCTAACCGGTCAAACCCTGCGCCGGGTCATCGAATTCGTAGAGTCTCTTCAATCTCAACTGGTGGAGTTGCTTGAAAAATACGCCCGTCGCGCGAGGATGACTGGTAAAGAAGTTCCCGAACCCAGTACCCCAACGCAACAGGGCGAAAAACCCGCCGCCATCAAATCACAGGCGGAAGTAGATTCTTTGCTGGCCGATCTGGGTTTTTAACCCGGGCGGCTTAATCACCCACCCTACAAGAGAGCGTGGCAATGCCTGCGGACCTGAAAATGCGCATCCTGGTGGTAGACGATTTTGCCACCATGAGAAGAATTGTTTCCAACGTGCTCCGGCAGTTGGGGTTTGACAACATCATCGAAGCCGAAGATGGCACCAAGGCCCTGACCTTGCTGGAAACGCAACCGGTGGATTTCGTGATCACCGATTGGAACATGCCCCAAATGTCGGGTCTTGATCTGCTGAAGAGCATCCGGTCTTCACCCAAGTGGAAGAACATTCCGGTGCTGATGGTCACGGCGGAGGCGCTCCAAGAAAATATCATCGCCGCTGCCCAGGCTGGGGTGAATAACTACATTGTAAAGCCCTTCGACGCCCAGACCTTGGCCGACAAAATCAACAAAATCTTCTCCTGACGGAACATACTGTTCCGTCAGGATTTGTCTGAATTTCGGACATCTAAGCCCGCACCCCCTTGTCCCTCTGCCCAAATTGAGGGAAAATATTCTAACAAAAGACTAACAAATGTTGGGGGGCTTTTGGTCCTCCCCAAAGGCTTTTGTAGGGAGAGGCCCCCTTTTGGCCTCCATCTTCTTCGCACACACCATGAAAAAAACGCTGGTTTTCGCCATTGCCGCCCTTGCGGCAATCACCGTTACGGTATGGGCCGAATCCCCTTTTCCTGGCTTGGGTCAGTCTCACGCCCGGTTTGAAGTAAAAATGGAACCCGCCCAAGCCCGCCCCGGCGAGCATGTCAGGCTGATCATCACCGCTTGGTTGGACGAGGGTTGGCATTTGTATTCGCTGGAACCTTCCGTGGGGGAACTGGCTCCCCCCCCCACTCGGATCACCGTTATTCCGGGCGGTTTGGTTCCGGAAAGCCCCCTGTACGAAACCAACCCCCTGCGGCTGCGAGACAAAGTGTTCGACATGCAGCTGACCTATCACGAAAAAGCCGTGCGCTTTTATCAAAACTTGCGGGTTCCAGAAACGCTGTCGGCGAAACCCATCAACGTTTCCGCCACGGTGCAATACACCACCTGCAGCAACCAGGTGTGCGACCCGCCGAAAAAATTGGATCTGGCCGCCCCCCTCCAAATAAAATCCGGATCGGTACGCCCGGCCTATATGTTCATGGAGCGAACGGTAGACACCCTCGACGCCAACGGCCAATTCCATCTGCGGGCCGATTCGCTGGAAGAGGCTTTAACTGGTGGCCTACTGGGGTTCTTGCTGTTGGCGGCGGGGTTCGGGGCGCTATCGCTGCTCACGCCCTGCGTGTTCCCCATGATTCCCCTGACCGTGTCTTTCTTTGCCGCGGCCAAGCACGATAAAAAGAGCACCCTAAAACTGGCCTCGTTGTTTGGGCTGGGCATCATGGGTACCTACACCGGGCTGGGCCTGCTGCTCACCTTTTTGCTGGGGGCCGCAGGTGCCAGCATGTTCGCCAGCAGCCCCGTGGTCAACCTGGTGGTGGGCCTGTTTTTCGTGGTGTTCGCCCTTAGCCTGCTGGGGGCCTTCAACATTGTTCTCCCCCCCGACATTGTGAACAACCTGGATAACCGCGCCCGCCACATCAAGGGGCCGTTCGGGGTGATGTTGATGGGGGTGGCCTTCACCGCCACCGCCTTCACCTGCACCGTGCAGTTTGTGGGCACCCTGTTGATCGCCGCCCTGAAAGGTCAGGTGTTCTGGCCCATTTTGGGCATGTTGGTGTTTTCCTTCGTGTTCGCCTTGCCGTTCTTTTTGCTGGCCTTGTTCCCCCAGTATTTGTCGTTCTTCAGGGGGAAAAGCGGCCCCTGGATGAAGCAGGTTCTGGCGGTGTTCGGGGTGATGGAATTGATGGCCGCCATGAAGTTCATCAGCAACGCCGATGTGTTTTGGGGCTGGGGAATATTCACCCGGGAAACCATCTTGGCCTCTTGGGCCCTGGGTGCCCTGGGCATCGTGTTCCTCATTCTGTATCAATGGCCGCGGGGTGGTATGCCCTGGGGTGGGGTTTCCACCAAGCGCACCCTGGTTAGCGCCGTGGTGGTGGCTGGCGGGGTTTACGTGGCCATGGGTTCCGCCGGGAAAGAGTTGGACGCCTGGACGGAAGCCTTCATGCCCCCCAGTCTGAAAGAAGTGCAGTACGGCCAAAACAGTTACGGCGGGGCACTGCCTGAAGACATGGTGTCGAACCAGCTGGTGGATGAACTCCCCTGGAAAGCCACCCTGGCCGAAGCCCTGGTGGAAGCCAAGAAAACCGGCAAGCCCATCTTCCTCGACTTTACCGGGTACACCTGCGTGAACTGCCGCTGGATGGAAAAGCGGGTGTTCCCCCACAAGGAAGTGTACAACCTGCTGAAAAACAACTTCGTGGTGGCCAAACTCTACACAGACGGCGGCCCCCACGCCGAGGAAAACCAGCAGGTGCAGGTGGAACGCTTCCAAACCCTGGCGCTGCCGTTCTACGTGGTGCTCACCCCCAGCAACGCCGTGGTCAACCGCTATGGCGGCATCATGAGCAACCCCGCGGATTTCGCGCAATTCCTGTCTCAGGGGCTGGGAAAGAAATAACGCAAGCGTGGCGGGGAGCAATCTCTGTCAACTTGACCAACTCAAAAGCCCCCGGTCTGCGCAAACAGGCCGGGGGCTTTTGTTTGGTTAACCCCCCCATTTCACGGCAAAAACCCTGGTTATGGAGAGGTCTCCGGAATCCTGTTTCCCAGCCAGCAGAAAGAAACACGGGTGAATTTCGGTGGGATGGAATGAACGGGCCGGGGTGTGGATTCTGAGGCTCAAAGCCGCAACCAACAAAGATTCAGCCCGCAAAGAGACCGCAGACACAGAATCCTCAGGGAATCCGATCGTACACATCCCGGCGCAATAAACGGGTGTCTGTTGCTTAAGCGGCCTGCTCACGGTGGATTTCCTCCAGCCGGGCGTACAAACAGCCCCAATCCACGGCCCGCCGCACCTCTGGGTGAGAAAAATCCCGGTTGAAGCGCTGGGTCATCAGCCACACTTCCAGGTCGGGGCAATGGGTTTTCACGTCTAAACAATTGTTGGGGTGGTCGTCGATGAACAACCCCTTGGCTTCTTGCTGAAGAAGCTGGGTCACCATCTGCCCCTTGGTCAGGGGGGGCTCGGCGGTAAACTGGTGAAACCCGCAGTGGTGCAGCGAATGATACTTTAAGCCCAACCTGGCCAAGTTGTCGGCCCGCTTGGCCATCTCCCGCTCCGGAAAGTTGGTGAGCAGGTGCACCGTGTGGCGGGCAGCCAGACGGTTCAGGCGCTCCACGTCCACCATGGGGGAAAGATCCCCGGCCATGTCCGACTCCAAGAACCGCCACCAAGCGTCTTCAATGTTGTTCGGCTTCAGCACCTGGTCAAACTCAAAGGTGTCGGTCTGATAGTCCTCTGGCAGCCCCACTTGGTATTCCTGGTTCAAAAACCGCACGAAGGTGCGCTCAAAATTCAAAATCACGCCGTCGATATCAATGAACAATTGCATGGGCTTATGGGAAGAAAGGTTCAACTTCGTGGCAGCCCCCACCGCCGGTTCGCTGTTTGATTATAAACCTCCCCCGGCCTCTTCATCAACGTTTCATCTTCCGCTAGAATAAGGCCGAAAACCAACGGGGGTTTGTTCCCCCGTTTTCGCGGTTCACCCCTTGCCGGAGCCTCTCTTGTCCATCGAAGCCAAACTGAAAGCCATGGGTCACGACCTGCCCCCCGCCCCCAACCCCGCCGCCAATTACGTTCCGTTTGTGCGGGAGGGCAACCTGCTGTTCATCGCCGGGCAAATCCCCTGGGGGGCCGACGGCAAACTGCACCACGTGGGCAAAGTGGGGCGTGAGATTGACGAAGCCTCCGCCTACCAAGCCGCCCGCATGTGTGGCTTGAACGCCCTGGCCCAGGCCAAGCAGGCCTTGGGAAGTCTAGACCTCATCCGGCGGGTGGTGCGGGTGGGGGGGTTTGTCAACGCGGCGGAAGACTTTACCGGGCACCCCAAGGTGATCAACGGGGTGTCGGACTTGCTGGGAGAACTGTTCGGAGAGCAGGGCCGTCATGCCCGGGCCTCGGTGGGCTGCTCCAGCCTGCCCCTGGGGGCCGCCGTGGAGGTAGACATGATTCTGGCGGTGAAAAGTGATTAAACCAAGGTTAGGATGTTATGGGTGGGGAAGAGTTGCTGGGTTTATTCGTTTCGCTTTCCTCTCTTCCCCCTTCATTTGTTGGCTGAATTTCTTGCGAAGGCTTGTACTCGTCTAAAATACCCTTAAGGATACCTATTGATTTTTTTATTTCATCAGGTTCAAATACGAACCCATGCTCTGAATGGTGTATACAGTTTCGGATGTATGATGAAAGTGTCTGGTCATTTTCAGCCCTTGTCTTTGTGTTCGGTTTTTCCTTTTTAAGGTCATATTTTTCTCCATATTCCGAAATTAAAAACCCATCAAAATCAGTTAATCTTCCTTTACCAGTGGCTTCCGCATACCTGCTGTGTAATGCCCCATAAAGCTCATTGTGGTATTCAACCGCCGAAACATCAAATACTTCATAATTTATAGCATTATAGGTATATTCCTCTTTTTTAATCTTATGAAGGTCCGTTTTTCCTTGTTCTTTTTTAACTATAAAATTTCTAAATGGAAGTTTTTTATCTACCATATGGTTGGAATGGGTGGCGTATAATAAGATGTTATTTCTTTCATTTTTAGTAATCTCTATTAATTCGCTTAGAAAATTCAATTGAGATTGTGGATGAAGATGCCTTTCGGGTTCATCCAACAACAGAATAGAATCACTGATTTGTTTGTTTTTGTTATCCGCCGAAATCGTCATCAAAAAAGAAATCATTTGCCTGAAACCATCACTCCGTTGGCCAACCAATTGTGACCTTTTCTGATCAAGGTCTTTCACATGAAAATTAATTTCCCTTCCATCAATATCAAATGTAATTTCAATTGGATGCCCACTCCATTTCTCTTTAATATGTGTTGTAACGCCTTCCCCCAGGGCCTTCTGCACCTCTTCCTTATCTATTGAAGACATCGGTTGCTTTGTCATCTCCCTAATTTTAGGGGAAACAAGTTTAAAGCAATTATTCAGCGGGTAAGATATATCTGGCGTTTTATGAAAAGTATCTAAATTAATAGACTTTGTAATATAGTATTTTTCACTTACCGCCCAATAGGTACAAGATAACTCACCCTTTTCTACTAATTCATCAAGCCCATCAAAAATATCATCATATTCTTTATCTGTTTCTTTTGTCTGTTCGTTATTTATTAGGTGATATTTTACGGACCTTTCCACCCCAGATGTAAGTGAAAAGGAGTAATTCACCTCAATAGTTTTTATTTTACTTAGGTAGTCTTTTTTTATTAACCAACCATCCTTGTCTAAATTTTCATCTTTTTTTGTTCCGACTTCATCTTCATCTTCATCTTCATCTTCATCTTCATCTTCAGTGTCATCCGAAAGATGTATTTTTGTTTTTTCTGCGAATTCGTCTACCTTAATATCGCCATAATTATACGACACATAAATGGGTTTGGTTTTGTCCATAAAACTATCTAAAGTAAGTGACTTTAAGTCGTCATCCTTTAAGGCAATTGCCTTTAAAATGCTACTTTTGCCAGCCTCGTTAATGCCAAGCAAGCCATAGGTGTAGGAGCCGTCGCTCATCTTATCAATATCAATTGTTATGTCTTCTATGCTTTTATAATTTTGAATGCGTATTGACGACAGTCTCATAGGTCACCATTGTTTTTAGATTTGAGAAGAATCAAAAAACAAACTCTATCTGCCGGAGGAAAATAAGGTTACAGCGGAATGATGAGCAGCCGCCCGGGGGCAACGGGAGAATCCCCCGACAGGCGGTTCAACTGCTGAATGGGCTTGCTGGGCTTGCGCAGGGTGGCGGCCACTTCAGACACGGTTTGGTTGGGGCCCGCCGGGTAGAGCATCCAATCCTGCTTGGGTTGAATGGCCCCAATGCGCTGGGCCAGGGAGCGTTTCAGCCCCCGAGGGATTTTCAGGTGATAAATGCCGCCATCTGGAGGAACCACCCCCGCCAGCAGTTCCGGGTTCAGCTCCAGCAGGTCGCTCAGAGAAAGCTCCAGCTGGTCGGCCAAGGCCGACAGCCGGGTTCCCGGATGCACCTTGATTTGGTCGAAGGCCATGGCGGGCTGGAAGTCAATCCGATGAAACCCAAAGGCCCCTGGGTTTTTGGCAATGATCATCGAGGCCAAAAACGCGGGAACGTATCCCTGGGTTTCGGCTGGCAGGTCTAATGACCAATACCCGGTGGGTTTGCCCGCTTTCTGGTTTTCGCGGATGGCCCGACGGATGGTGCCTTCTCCGGCGTTGTAGGCGGCCAGGGCCATTTCCCAGTTGCCAAACATGCGGTGGAGATACTGAAAGTACGCGGCGGCGGCCTCGGCGCTGGCGATGGGGTCGCGCTTGGCATCGGTGTATTCGGTGCGTTTCAAGTTAAAGCGAGAACCGGTGGAATCAATGAACTGCCACACCCCCACCGCGTTGGCGTTTGATACGGCGTGTTCTTGAAACCCGCTTTCAATCAGGGGCAGGTAAGCCAATTCCTCGGGGAGCCCTTTTTGCCGGAAGATGCGCCGGAAGGCCTCGACATAACGGGTGGAGCGGGCCAGAGAGCCCTCGAAACCCACCCGGGTGGTGCGGGAGTAATAATGCACAAAGTTTTGCACCCGCTGGATGGCCTTGGCGTCTAACCGTTTATGCAGGCTAACCAGAGAGAACGGATTTTCAGATGAGATGGGGGTAGGCAGGGTTTCACTTTGAAACACCGAGAGATTTCCGGTAAAGCCTCCCCCCAGCATCACGGTGAAGAACACCAGGGCCAGGGTAAGCCCCAGCCATTGGTACACCGTAACACGCCCCCCTTTTCTGTTTGGTTGCATCCGGGCAGTCCTCTGCGTTGTAAGAAAAACGTATAAAAAGTGGAGAATTCTTTTTTCAGACAGATAATTAGGATGGTGAACCATAGTCAATTTCAAGCCGATTGTCAAGTCTGCCGTCGGGGAACAGACCCCACACTCACAACTGAATTTTCAAAGGCCTGTGCAAGATGATTTCCTCTGGAGAGACCCTGGCCCCCCAGGCCAGCAACTCCACCCCATCGTCCTGAACCTTCCGCAACAATTCCCCATAGCGGGGGTCAATGTCATCGGCGGGAGAAAAACGGTCGGCATCTTCTCGCTGAACCACAAACAGCATCACCGCCCGGTCCCCCGCCAACACCTGGGCGGCAAGTTCTTGCAGGTGCTTCTGCCCCCGTTCGGTGGGGGCATCGGGGAACAGGGCCGTTCCATCCCTGGCCAGGGTCACGTTCTTTACCTCCACAAAGCAAGGCTTTCGGTCGGGAGATTCCAGCAGAAAGTCCACCCGGCTGCGGTGGCCATAGGGCACCTCCCGGCGCAGAGAACCATACCCGGCCAGGGGAGGAATGCCCCCCGTCTCGATGGCTTCTTGGGCCAGGGTGTTGGCCAGGCTGGTGTTCACCCCCACCCATCCGCCCCCCGCCCCCACCATTTCCAGGGTAAAGGGCAGCTTTCGGGCGGGGTTTTGGCTGATGGACAGCCTCACCGGGCTGCCAGGGTCCGAGCAGCCCTTCATGCTGCCGGTGTTGGGGGTGTGGGCCGTCACCACCTGTCCGTCCTCCAACTCCACCTCGGCGAAAAACCGTTTGTAGCGGCGCAGCAGCCGCCCAGTCAGCAGCGGCGGTGAAAAACGCATCGGCTAGCCCTCCCGGCGCAGGAAGGCCGCGTACAGCCCCATGATGTGATCCCCCGGATACACCTGAAAGTCCCCTTTGCGAGTAATGAACCGTCCTGGGCCGTTCAACCCCTCTGGAGGCGGCAGGGTGCCAAAAGAAACCCGGTGAAAGTGCGGGTGGGTTTTCAAAAAAGCCTCCACTTGGTCTTCATTTTCTTCCGGCTCCAAAGAGCAGGTGATGTACAGCACAATCCCCCCCGGAGCCGTCACCCGCCCGGCCTCGGCCAGCATGACGGATTGTTTCTCCACGTATCCGGTCAGGTCCTCCAGCCGTCGCTGCCATTTTAACTCTGGGTATTTTCGGATTTGCCCGGTGGCCGAGCAGGGCGCGTCTACCACCACCCCGTTCATCACCCGATGGGGAAAGGGCAGGGCCCTGCCATCGGCGGCCAGCAGCGCCGCCGGGGGCAGACGCAGGCGGGTCAGGTTTTCCCGCACCATGGCCAACCGTCCGGGGTCATGGTCGGCCCCGGCCAGCCAGGGCCGGCCTTTTTCCAGCCCGGCCAGCCAGCCCAGCTTGCCCCCCGGCGCCGCCGCCACATCCAGCACCCGCCCCGACATGCGGGGCGATACCCAACCCATCAACACTTGGCTGGAAGCATCCTGGATGTAACACAACCCCTGGCGAAACGGTTGAGAGCGGATCAGCAGCCCGGTTTGGGTGGTCGTCAACATTCGGGACCACAGTGGGTGGCGAAAGGTTTCCACCCCTTCCTCTCCCAGCCGGGTCATCAATTCCTCCATTCCAATCCGCCGGGTTTCCACCCGCAGGGTCACCCCTTCAAAGCGGTTGCCCTCCCGGCACAGGTTTCCGGTGGCTTCCTCGCCCAGGCGTGTTTGCCAGCGGTTCACCATCCAGTCGGGGTACGACTCCGCCACCGCCAGGGGCAATTCCGCCTCCTCCGGCCAACGGGGGGCCTCCGTTCCCTGCAATTTCCGTTGGGCGTTTCTCAGCAGGCCGTTCACCATTCCCCTAGCCCGCCCCACCCCCAGGGCCGCGGTGGCCTCCACCGTTTCAAACAAAGCCGCGTGGGCTGGAATATGCGGAAGAAACCGCAGCTGGGCCAGCCCCAGGGCGGCCAGGGCCGCCACCGATGGATCCAGTTGATCCACCGGTCGCCCGGCAAAGCGGGTGGTTAACTCGGCCAACAGCCGCCGGTGGCGCACCAGAGTAGACAACAGGTTTTGGAAGAACCGCCGGTCCTCCTCTTGGGTCATGGCCGCTGGCGGGGCCGAAGGCAGCCCCTGACCCTGTAAAAACCGGGTATAGGCCCTGGCTGCCTCTATCCGTGGATTGCTGCCCTTGGGGGGGCGTTTCGGCTGAGATTTTCCACCGCTTTTTTTCGTCATGACCTGTTCAGAATGAAAGAGAAAATAATAGAGAAAAGGAGTACATTCAACACATGGCTCAACCACCCTCCCGTTCAAGATACCCCGGAAAGGACAAACCCGCCATGGAATACGTTCTCTTTTCCAGCCCCCTGGGAACCCTGCTGCTGGCGGGGGAAAACAATGTGTTGAGAGAGTTAAGACTGCCCCAGGGAAAGCCCCCCCAGCCCGATCCGGGATGGATCGAGAATCCGGCAGGGTTTGTGGAGGGCGTTCGTCAAATCGGGGAATATTTCGCGGGAAAGCGCCGGGCCTTTCAATTGCCCCTGGCACCCCAGGGCACCCCCTTCCAGCGGCAAGTCTGGCAGGAACTCAGCCGGATTCCCCACGGGCAAACCATGACCTATGGGGCGTTGGCCGCCCGGATCGGCCAACCTTCCGCCGCCCGGGCGGTGGGGGGAGCCAACGGCGCCAACCCCCTGCCCTTGCTGATCCCCTGCCACCGGGTGGTGGCGGGGAACGGCCTGGGGGGGTATTCCAGCGGATTGGAGATCAAACGGTTTTTGCTGAACCTGGAGGGGATTCTGCCGGAAGACGCCGGTAGGGTTGACGGCTGCTTACCCGCACCAAGTGATCTTCTGGCCACCACAAGCCCGTAAGCTCCCCGCCATACACGCAGCCGGTATCCAAACCCCTCAGTTTTCCCCGGTTCACCAAGCCCAGCCGGGCCCAATGGCCAAACATCACCGTGCGCGGCCCCTGGTAGTAATCAAACCATGGCAAGAATCCGGCGGGGGGCTCGGTTAAATGATTGTGCTTGAAGGGGGGCAGGTTGCCGTCCCGGTCGCAGAAGCGCACCCGGGTGAGAAACCCCGGCTGGGTTTCGGCCACGGGCAGCACCGGGTGCAGACCGGCATGAACCGCCACCCAGTCTTCTCCCTCTCGACTGAAGGGCCAAGACTTGATCCAAGACACCGACTCCTCCAGCATGGCCTCCCCCAGCAACTGTTCCATGGCATTGCCCCCCCTGGGCCAGTCGGGAATCTCCCCCGACTCCATGTAGCGCAACAGGGCCCATTCGTGGTTCCCCAAAATGGGTTCAGCCTGAACCTCTCGCAGCATTCGCAGCACCCCTGGGGCATCGGGCCCCCGGTTGATGGTGTCTCCCACGGGAATCAACCGATGGCGCCCGGCCTGAAACCCGGCGATCTTCAGCAGCTCCGCCAATTCCTGGGAGCAACCCTGAATGTCTCCCACAAACAGGATCTCCCGTTTCATGGCAATCCCCATGGATAAATGATGAATGGCGTGTAAAGACCGTTACTCTAATCCATCTTCGCATACTCAACGGGGGTTTCCCACTGGCTCCACCAGAAAGATCCTAGGGAAGACCGTGATAGAATATCTTTAGGGCAGATCGAGTAAGGATCGTTTGATTTTATTTGGGGCTTCGCCCCCATTCCCCCTTTTCACGGCAAAAACCCTGGTTATGCAAAGGTCTCTGTTTCATGATTGGATGAAAAGCGCGCATTTGAAAAAACACACGAAGAGATAGAAGCGGAAATATAGAATTTGATACATTCAGAGAGCCCCTCTGTCCCCGAAGAAAACAAAAAAACGGTTTTTCTATGCCCCCCTTGCCCATACCCATGCCTACTCCCCTGCCGATTCCCCCTGGGGCCGTGACCCTGGCGGCCCGTCAGCGAAACGTGACCCTGACTTGGGTGGCCGTGGAGCCACCGGAAAATCTGCCCCCGTTTCTTTCGCCGGAAGAACAAGCCCAACTGGCCCGTTTGCGAATTCCCAAGCGGCGGGGGGAGTGGGCCAGCGCCCGGTGGGCGGCCAAACAGGCGGTGGCCAGCCGGTTTTCCCCCACCAAGCCCCTCTCTCTTTTCCCACAGGATGAACTCCGTTCGTTGCCCTCCGGCCAGCCGGTGTTTGCCCAGCCGGGGCTGGGGGTCAGCCTGGCCCACGCCGGGGGAACCGCCCTGGCGGCGGTATGGCAGACCCCCGAGACCCTTCCCCCCACAACCTTACCGGGGGTGGGGATTGACCTGGAGCCCGTCACCCCGGTGCACCCGGCCCTGGAAGCCATGGTATTCACCCCCCTGGAGCGGGAATGGCTGGCGGACCAACCGGAGCGCGCATCCGCATTGCTGGATTTGTGGTGCGTGAAAGAAGCCGCTGTAAAAGCCCTGGGCCAGGGGTGGAGCCTGCCCTATCTGGCCGTGACCGCCCGGCCTTTGAAAAACCCCTTTTCTGGGGCGGCGGGGCCACACGACGGGGAATGGCAAGGAGAAGCCCTGGGAAAGCCCTTTCGGGCCTGGAGCCAGGGAACCCTGGCCCATCGGTCCTTTCGGCTGGCCCTGGCGTATTTGACAATGTGAGGAAATCACAAGGCTATTTCCCTTCAGTTTGATATGGGAATAGAATCCAGCAGCAAGTTGAGATTTTCTCCCAGTCACCCTTTTCCTGGAAACATCCATGGGCGCTTCCTATCCCTTTCCCGCCGACCGTTGGTATGACCGCTCCACCCATATGTGGGCTTGCCCCACGCCAGAGGGCGAGATTCTGGTGGGCATTGACCTGTTGGGGCTGGAATCCCTGGGAGATTTGGCCTACCTGACTCTGCCCGCCGAGGGCACCCAGGTGTCCCGCAGCCGCCCGGCGGGCTCTCTAGAAGCCGCCAAAATGACCGGAGAGTTGATTTCCCCAGTAAGCGGAGTGGTGACCGCCCGCAACACCGGGGCCGAAAAAAACCCCGCCCTGGTGAACCACGACCCCTTCGGCCAGGGCTGGATGATGAAAATCCGCCCAGACCATTGGGAGAAAGAATCCAAAGAATTGGTCGGGGGTCCAGACTTGGGGGTTTGGTCTCAACAAGAAATTCTGCGCTACAAGGAACAGGGCTGGATTGATTAACCGGCTCGAGTTCCCCGTTATGTATTCATGTAGATGCAGAACAAAGCCCGAGAGAACACTGCGCGTAAGAAGACAGGACATATCCGGCCAAGCCCAAAGGAATTGAGAAAGAAGGACAGGAGAAGGGGGATCAATGATTCAAACGGGATGCAGAAAGTTCAGCAAGACTAGAAATGAATTTTGAAAAATTTAGGGCAGAGCCAGAAATAGGGCCATAAAAAATCGTGTAATAAAACCGAGAACCCCATGATTCCTTGGCGGCTGGTGAAGGAAGACGGAGTGGCCCACGACTATGGGCTGGCCGCCGATGAGGTGATGGCCGTCCGGGCCGGCGAGGGCACCAGCCCCCCCACCCTGCGGCTGTACACCTATGCCCCCTGCGCCCTGGTGGGTCGGTTCCAAACGCTGGGAAACGAGATTCACCTAGACGCTTGCCAGGCCATGGGCCTGCCAGTCAACCGGCGGCCCACCGGGGGCGGCGCCATCGTGATGGGGCCAGATCAACTGGGGGTGGCCCTCACCCTGCCGGGGGCGGGAGAAGACTCCTGGGCCAGAGCCAGGGAAACCATGGCCCGCTTCTCGCTGGGCCTCACCCAGGGTCTGGCCGCCCTGGGCATTCAGGCGGCCTTTCGCGGGAAGAATGATATCGAAGCCCAGGGGCGGAAGCTGGCAGGGCTGGGAATATACCGGGCGCCATCCGGCGGCATGTTGTTCCATGCCTCTTTGTTGGTGGGGCTAGATGTAGCCCATATGCTGCGGGTGCTGAACACCCCCTTTGAAAAAATCACCGACAAAGAGATCTCCCAGGTGGCCGCCCGCACGGCCACCGTGCGGGAACTGGCCGGAAGAAGCGACCTGACCCTGGAGGAAACCCGGGAACGAGTGGCCGATGGATACCGGAAGGAGTTTGGGGTCTCCCTGAGCCAGGGAGCCTACACCCCGGAGGAACAGACCCAGATTCGAGCCTTGCAAGCGGAGAAATACACCCAACCCAGTTGGGTTCATCAAACGGTGGCCGTCCCCGACACCTTTGCCACGGCCAGGGAGAAGACCCCGGCGGGTCTGCTGGAAGTGCGTGTCACCCGCGCCGGGGCCGTGGTGAAGGCGGTGTACATCGGTGGAGATTTTTTTGCCCCGGAAGGGGCCGTGGCCGACCTGGAGGCCCGGCTGCGCTGGCACTCCGCCGACCCCGCCGCGGTGGAGGCGACCCTGCGGGCCGCCCATGCCGCCCATGCCAACGAACTGGCCGCCCTGCCCCTGGAGCCCCTAGCCAAGGCCGTGGCCACCGCCGTTCGGTTGGCTGGGGGTGGAGAAGCCAGGGATGCCGCGCTGTACGGGTGTTTTTTAAACCCCGACGGTCAGGCTCTGCCCGTATAATTAGGTCATGGATTGGTCCAGGTTGGAGATGTTTCCTCCAGGCAAAGAGCTATCTCAAACGTTTCACTTCACGCCATTCACTCCATCGGACAGGCCATGAACCCACCCGAAAACTTGATGGCGTTGCGTCGAGAGAACTTCCCCGATGAGATCTCGTTCTACGCGCCGGGGTTTCGCCGATTCAAAACCAGTGAATACGCCCAACAAAGCGCTCACCGGTTCGTCACGGTGTCTCTGACCGGGGGGGGCTGCGCCCTGGCCTGCGACCATTGCGGCACGGAAAAACTGAAAGGCATGGCCCCCTTGCCCAAGGGGCCGGGGGGGCTGTTTCAAGCCTGCCAAAAAGCCAAAGACGAGGGCGCCCAGGGGGTGTTGATTTCTGGCGGCAGCGACAAACAGGGGCGGGTGCCCCTGCTGGCCCACATGGATGAACTGGCCCGTGTGAAAAACGAATTGGGGCTGCTGATCCGGGTGCACCCCGGCGTGCCGGACCAGGCCACCGCCAAAGCCCTGGGGCAGGTGGGCATCGACGGCGCCATGATGGACATCATCGGTCACCCCGACACCATTCGGCAGGTGTATCACCTGGACCTTACCCCGGCCGATTACGAACAAAGCCTGGCCTGGCTGGAGGAATACCAAGTGCCCAGCATCCCCCACATTATTTTGGGGCTGCACTACGGAAAAATGCTGGGAGAAGACGCCTCCCTCGACATCATCGCCCGCCACCCGCCCAAACTGCTGGTGCTGGTGGTGCTAACGCCCCTTTCCGGAACCCCCATGGAAGGGGTGAAGCTCCCCCCACCGGAAGACATGGGAGCGTTCTTTCAGCGGGCCCGGCAGCGCCTGCCCGCCACCCCCATTGTGCTGGGCTGCGCCCGGCCCCTGGGCCCGGCCAAGGGGGTGATCGACCGCATGGCCATCGACGCCGGATTGAATGGCATTGCCTACCCCGCCGAAGGCAGCGTGGGCTATGCCAAAGAACGGGCCCTGGCCCCCACCTTTCATGATGCCTGCTGCGGCGTGCCGTGGTAATTGTTGTTTCACTCCTTTCACCGAGAGCCTGCCATGACCCTTGCCCAATGCGCCGACAACCCGGCGGAAGACGCCGGCAAACAAAGCCCCGATTACGTGCGCATCTCCGCCGCCGCCGCCATGGAACTCCGCCTGGTGCGGGGGCGCTTCCTGCGGGATTGCAGCTGCGGCTGCATCAACCTGCTGCAAAACTATGATGTCAGCTGCACGGCCAACTGCACTTACTGCGGGCTGGCCCGCACCCGAGAAGGGGAAAGCGTGGACAAAAGTTTCATCCGGGTAGATTGGCCCTTGTATCCAACCTCGTTGGTGGCCGAGAAAGTGGCCGAAAAAGAAGCCCGCTCTGGCGTGGGGCGGGTGTGCGTGTCGCAGGTGCACCACCCCCGGGCCTACCCCGATTTGATCGCCATTTCCCAGGCCATTCACCAGGCGGCCCCAGCCGTGCCGCTGTCGGCCCTGGTCAGCGCCAGCACCCTGAACGAAGAACGGCTGGTGGAAGTGAAAGACGTGGGGGTGGATATTATTGGGGTGGGGCTGGACGCCGTGACCCCCGAACTGTTCAGCAACACCCGGGGCAAGGGCGCCAAGGGGCCCCATTCTTGGGAATACCATTGGAAAATGATCCGGGCCGCACGCCGCCTGTTTGGACCCATGAAGGTGAACTGCCACATCATGGTGGGGCTGGGAGAAACCGACCGAGACTTGATGGAGTTGTTCCATAACCTGAAGGAAGAACAGATCGCCGCTTATTTGTTTAGCTTCAACCCAGAAGAAGGCACCGCCATGGAGGCCGCCCCCAGGGCCCCCCTGCACCGGCTGCGACGGGTGCAGTTGGTGAAAAACCTGGTGGAAGAACACGGCCTGCCCCGGGAAGCCGTGGGGTTCAACGACGCGGGAGAGATTGCCCGGCTGGAGGCCCCAGAGTTGATGGTGCGGCGGGCCATTGCCGGAGGAAAGGCCTTCATGACCGACGGTTGCCCGGACCGCCAGGGGGAAATGACCTGCAACCGCCCCTATGGTTCCTACCGGCCGGGGGAACCCTTCCGCGATTACCCCTTCCGCCCCGAAGCCGATGACCTGGCGGTGATTGGCAAAGAAATGCGGTTGGAGGACATCTGGCGCCCGTAACCCCAGACACCGCCCCCGTGCGGCTGGTGCGGCTGGGGGCGGTGGGGGCCGCCACCAGCCAAGCGGTGTACCATGCCCTGGCCCGCCGCATGACCCCCCAGTCTCAGGATACGGTGGTGCTGTGTTCCCCCGCCCAGCCCTACCTGTGTTTGGGCTATCACCAAACCTATGGACAGGTGATCCACCGGGCCGAAGCCGCCCGCCGGGGGCTGCCGGTCATCCGCCGCCGGGTGGGGGGCGGGCTGACCTACTTAGACTCCCAGCAATTGTTCTACCAGTTCGTGTTCCACCACAGCCGTCTGCCTCCCGTCCCCAAGCGTTTATACGCCCGGCTGCTGGCCGCCCCGGTGGCGGCCTTGAACCAATTGGGCTGCCCCGCCACCCTGGAAGGCATGAACGAAATTGAAGTGAACCACCGCCGCATCGCTGGCATCGGCGGAGGCCGGGTGGAAGAAGCCTCCGTGGTGGTGGGCAACATTTTGTTGGATTTCCCCGCGGACATCATGGCCGCCCTGTGGCCCTGCCCCTTTCCGGCCTTCGCCCGTTTGGCCGCCCAGGCCCTAGACAAGCGAGTGACGACCCTGCGAAAGGAAGGCCTCCAGGCCAGCATGGAGAAGGTGGAAGCCACCCTGGCCGCCAGTCTGGCCCCGGCCCTTGGGCGCCCGGTGGCGCCGGGTGAGCTTACCCCGGAAGAATGGGAAACCGTGCGGGAAGAGGAACAAGCCCTCACCGATCCGGAGTTTTTAGAACTCCATGGCGAGGGTGAAACTCCTCCGCTGACCGAATTAAAAATTTCCGCCCGGGCCTACATTCATGCCCGTCAAATACCCGCCCCTGGGAAAGACCTCTGGGCCGCCCTGCTGGTGAAGGAAGGAGTGATCGAGCAGATTGAGTGGGAACCATTGGAAGAGAAAAAAAAGGGGGAGAAAGCGGACCTGGCGGCCCTGACCCAAGCCTGGCTGGGGAGACCCCTGGTTGCTTGGAAGAAGGAGGGCTGAACATCTCCCCTCGGATCGTAATACCTCGCCCCAAAGTAATACAACCCCGTCTCCTGGTCGTACTCTTTTCCGGTGAACCTATAACTCGTCTTGTCTACGTTATGGTGCTGGTCAAGCCAGGTTTCCCCGAAGGGGAAGTATTCCAGGTGCTCGTCTGACTGACAAAAGTTTTAAGTTGAAAGGGGGAAGTAAAGAAAAGTTGGTGGGTTATTTTGGTTTATTATAATCATCCTTTTCTATTTCTATGTCATCTCCATAAATACCTTTGATTAGCGTGTAAAAATAATCGTGTGGTAACGGCCTCATGTTATTATATATTTCGAATATGTCATTTATTAATAAATCTCGACCCCCCATAGACTCCTCAAATGCTTCTATAAAATCCTGTTCCCCCCCAATGATGGCGACCTCACTTGGAAGATGGGTTACTATACCCCATTTTTTTGTTTCAGGAAAAATATAGGCTGAGAAAGTAAAGCTAAAATCACTGTTATTATAATAATTATCAATACTTTCAACATCATTATCTGTTATAATTTTACTTATTTTGCAATATTCAGCATTATTATTGATCTGAACAATTGGGATTTCGTTTACTCTTGAAATCTTATCTTCGTAGTCTCCTGTGGCGATAAGAATTATTTTTTTAGAGCGGACAGTTTTATCGTCCGCCCCAACAATACAATGCAACTGCTCTGTTGTGATAAATGAATCCGGCAGTATATGCGCCTTCCATGTTTTATTAATAAATGGATTGTTAGGAAACAAATCCAAATCCATCATATTATCTTCTATATCCTTTATTTTATATTCCGGTGCTAATCTTGCCATGGTGCCCCTCATTGAGGATTGGGAGTAAATATTGACCTTAACCCATTTCTTTACAGAGGATTACCACACGGGGGAAAGGTCAAAGGTGCTCCCCCGACTTGCCCTTTCGTACAACCTCTCTGGCGTCACCATACAGCGAACGCCAGAAAGGAAGTGGTTGAGGTCGTCTAGCCGGAAAATAAAACAGGGGCTGGCATGGCCAACCCCTGCTTTTTTCTTGCCACCTTCCGTTGAGGCCGGTTCTCCGTTACAGGGTGGTGAAGCTCCACACCGGGCTAGAAGCTTTGCCGGTAAAGCCATCATCCACCGTCACCTGCCAATAATACGTGGTGGCCGGAGACAAGTTTACCGGAGGAAGAGCGGGCGTACCTCCTCCTCCCCCGCCACCACCACCACCACCGCCACAAGAGGCCAGCAAGGTCATGGCCGCAAAGACGAGCAAGACTGCCAGCCCCAGGCGGAATCTCCTTCGGGGCAGCCACGCCAGCCCCGCCACGAACAATCCCGTGCTTCCCAAGCCTCCCAGCCCCGCCAGCCATTCCTTCCGGTTGAACCCCAACATCACCACCTGCACGTTGGCCATGCAGCCCGTGGTTAAGGCCGCGTTAGTGCAGACCTTGGTGGTGTAGGTTAAAACATCGGCGTTGGCATCGGTAGAGGCCGTGTACGCAAACCCCGGAGCCGCTGGGTCCACCCCCGTGGCCATATCCGCCGGGGTGGTTAACACCGGAGCCGTGGGAGGAAAATTGCAGCTATACGCCTTCACGTCATCCACCACCCAACCTAAGTAACTTACAGCATTATCCGTTCCCAACCGCCAGCGGAATTTAAGGGTTTGCCCCTTGAACCCGCTAAGATCGATCCGGGTAGACACAAACCCATGGGAATCCCCCACGAAAGCATTACGCCCACCTAAAGGGTTTTGATAAAGAGTGGATAACACCCCGCCATAGGTTTTCCCGCTGTCCATCAGGGGGCCAGCATCCGTCCAGGTAGCACCGCCATCGGTGGAATACTCCACCACCCCACCGTCATAATATGAAGCCCCCCACCAATCCAGCAAAAACATGTGCCGGAAATACAGCGCGGTTACGGCTGTGGGCTGCTTCGGTACTTTCACCGTAATGGTGGCCTTTTGGTCAGACACAACGGCCACGTCATCTGCCGCCAGGGAATTGACCCCTGAGGTAGCATAGGGGCCCCCATTGGTTTGATTCAAAAGATACCATCCGTTGGCGGACCATTTAGCGGTTCCCCCTTCAAAATCATCGGCAAACACCGCCACCTGGGTCGCCCCCACCGGGCACACGGCCGCTTCAGGGTTATAACCCGCCACGGGGGAAAGATTCATTTCCACCGCCAACAGGGCGTTGTCCACCTGAGTACAATCCGCGGCGGTAATCCCGGCCGCCCCGCCCACCAGGGTCTGGCAAGCTTGGTTCAGGGCATTGTACAAGTCCAAATAGTCCGATGCCGAGGTCAGCAGGGTGGTCTGGGCCAGATAATACATGGCCGCCGTTTTGGGAATGCCAATACCGGTGATGGTCTTGCCATTGAAGGTTCCCCCATCCACCATTAAAAAGGCCGCCTTGTTGTTCACCCCGCTGTTGGTGTGCACGCCCCCGTTGTCCCAACCAGCGGCGTTGGCATCATTCACCACATACAACAGGCTGGTCATCCTGTCCGGGTCGTTGAACAAAGTGGGGTTAGCCATGTTACGGATGGCCCCGATGGCCAGGTCTTCCCCCAACTTCCAGCGGTCAGCCGCGGCATCGCTACCGGCATCGGCATAGGTAAGGTCAACGAATTCTCCCCACACATCGGATAGAGATTCGTTGATGGCCCCAGACTGATAAACATAAAAAAGATTGGAGGTTTTGCTGGTGAACCCATGGGTTAATTCGTGGGCCACCACGTCTTGCACAGGATAGCCCGCGCCATAAACCATCTGGGTGCCGTCCCAATACGCATTGCCGAAGGGGCAGGGGCCACCAAAGGGGCAGTAACGAACGGTGGATTTGAGCGTCATCCCGGCGTTATCAATGCTGTCTCGGCCGTGCTGGCTAAAGAGGAAATCGTAAAAATCCCCCGCGTAGCGGTGGGCATGGTCGGCATCCGTAATGATGGTCCCGGTGGTGCAATTGGTGTTGTTGCTGGCCTCAGTACACACCTGGGTTCCGGGCAGTGCGCTGGAACTGTTGGCATCGTAGGTCACCCGGTTCTTCACCGCGTCCACTTGGTTAAAGCGCAAAAGCACCCCACCGGTCTGGGCGTCCACCAGCACCAGTTCCTTGATGGGTTCCCCCCCGCCCGCCGTAATCTCCATGCGCCACACCAGCCGGGCGGGGCTGTTTCCGGCCCCCAGCAGCAGTGGATCATACACCGTCAGCGTTGGCAGACCCGCCGCAAGACTTGCCCTGTCGGTTTGATAACCTTTGGCCGTCAGTTCCAAGGCCGTGTTTTGGGCTTGCCGGGCAGAAATGGCCGGGGTCGTGCTCATCGCCAGCTTGGGAGACGCCTTGCCAATGGCGGAGATCATGCCTCCGGCAGGGTTGGTGTTCACGATGATCTCCCCCCCCATCACCGGAACCCCCTGGTGAACCTGCTGGAAGCGGGTCATGGTGTTCCCCAGACGGTCTGTATGGGAACTCATTACCGTCAGATCATGGGCGGGGTTGGCCACGCCAAACAATGGCCCATACGCCGAAATGTGAGCCCAAGCGGCCTCCTGGGGAGAGCGTGGGACCACCCCGCCGGGCAGGGCCAATGGCCGCCCAGCCTTGGTGCCAATGAACCCCACCTGTTTGCTGGCGCGAGAGAAGGTTACCTGGGCCCCTTGGCTCTGCAAATCCATCACCATAGGGTCATGTTTGCCTTGGCCATAGGCCATCCCTACGGGCAGACTCCAAAGTACGGCGAACACTAGAGCCAATCCTTGGCCACGGATACTCCACCGTCTGGTTCCCACGAGCAGACGTTGCATGGCACTCCTCCCGTTTTGAAGTGTTAAAGTGTATTTTTTTATCGTAAAGTTTCTTCCATCACACCCATCAGCATTCCTACCAGTTTCCGTTCCGGTTGATCTCCGGGTTGTTCCACCTGCCCTTCCCAGGCATCTTGGGTTTCGCCCTCCGGTCTGTCACGGAGAACCAAACGATAGGTCAAGCAGTCCCGGCACCACCCACCGGTCAATCTGTTCTCAGGATTTTTTTTTGGAAGATGTTTCCCGCGTTCCCGGCTTGCCCATAACAGAGTCACTTGTTCATCGGCCTGGGCCAGCCATGCCTGGCTCACCGTGGCTGTTTTTTTTATCCCTCTCTTTTGATTTTCCACCAGACAGTTTCCCTGATGATCCAGGGTCAGGCGCCATTGGCGGCCATCTATCCCCCCAGACACCACAAATTCCACCGCCCAGGGATGGCTTGCGACCGCTGGGGGCGAAACCGGACCCGCATGGCATGCCCCCACGGCAAGGGTGATCACTTCCCACCCAACCAGAACCATAAGCCGTGGAATCCTCATGTTCACGGGTGCCATTCCTTGAAGGGATGAGGGAAACAACAGCGGGGGAGAGAATGACGCAGGCTCCCCCCTACGAATCCATTTTGTGTCTAAACCATTTCTATCATATTCACACATATCCCGCCACCCTCCGAAAACGCCCCCGCCAGCGCTTCCCGCTGTTCAAACGCTCGTTCCATCCCACGCAATTGTTCCAGGTTGCCGGTGGTGCCAAAGAAACCGGCCCCCATGTTGAACCCCGCCAGGGGGCGGCCCTGCTCCAGCACCGCCAACAGGGCGTCAATCAAGTCGTAAGAATGATCGGGGGGGGGCAGCAGGGGCCGCAGGGAGGGAGACAGCAGGGCGATTCCATTGTAAGCCAAGGTTTGGGTTTGCCCCTGGGGGGGAATGAATATCTGGTGGCGGTTGCGGCGGGGGGAATCAATGCCCACAATGCGGGAGAAGGCATCCACCACCAGCCGGGAGTTGGAGGGACGGTCCTGCAGCACCAGGGTGGCCAAGGGCCGCTCCCCTCCCAAGGCCGACCGGTGAGCGGCAAACAACGCCCTCACATCCACCTCGGCCACAATGTCACCATTCCACACCAGCAGATCACTCTTTCCCCAAAATTCGCCCAGGTTGGCCACCCCGCCCCCAGTGCCCAAAATGTCTGGCTCGTGAAAGCGCTGAAAGGCCACCCTGGGATAACGAGCCGCCAGAACCAGCAACCGCTCGGCCACTTGGTCCGCCAAATAGTGGGTATTCACCGCCACGCGGGAAACGCCACGGCCCACCAGAAACGCCGTCAGCCGGTCCAGCATAGGCTGTCCCGCCAAGGGCACCAGAATTTTAGGGGTGTGCTCCGTCAAGGGTCGCAGCCGGGTGCCCAGCCCCGCCGCCAGAATCATGGCCTTCATGAGCGGGCGGCCTGACTGGACGGCTGGGAGGATTGCTCTTCGGCCTTCAACATATCCCGGTGGGTCACCTGGGCCGAGAACCCTAGGCTGGTCAACCGAGCCCCCAGCCGGGCGGCCTGATATACCGAACGGTGGCGGCCCCCGGTACAGCCAAAAGAAACCATCAACTGGGGGTATTCCCGGCGGCGGTACTCACGAACAGAAATCAGCACCATCTCTTCGGCCAGCCGGGCAAAGGTTTGGGTTTCGGCGCTGGCCTCCATAAAGCGCACCACGGGTTCATCCAATCCAGAAAAGGGCCGCAGGGCTTCATCCCAAAAGGGGTTGGGCAGGCAGCGGCAGTCGAACACAAAGCCCCCCCCATGCCCCCCCTGGTCGGCGGGAATACCGGAATGTTTGAAACCAAAACTGAACACCTGAATGACCGGCAGAGAAGAAACCGCGGGGGAATCGCTCATAAGAGGGCAAAAGGGATAGGAAAATAAATGGGTGAGAAAGGAATGGATAGGAAATCAATAGATGAAATAAGCCAAACCTTGGAAAGCGGCTCTTTTTTTAAACTTGTCAATATGACTTGTCATGCTTGCCTTGTGTCTTCCCAGAACGTCCCCGGTACGTTCCCGGCGCGACCCCGGCCTGAACCCCTGAATGGCTTGTTCTAGGCCAACGGAAACGCCCCAGCCCTAGCAGGCCCAGCATATCGCATGGATAGAGCCTGCCTGCCGTGAACCCATTTTTTCATATCCGCCAGCCAGAACACCCCAACAAAAGAGGAACACCGCCAAGCAAACTTTCTTTCCTAAAACATTTGCTTGCGACGATTGGAGGGCAGTAAGTTCAGGGCCTCCCGATACTTGGCCACGGTGCGGCGGGCCACCCGAATTTTGCTTTTCTGAAACAGAATATCCGCAATTTGAATGTCGGTGAGGGGTTCCTTCACGTCTTCCCCTTCAATAATCCGTTGAATCATGTCTTTGATCTTCTTCGAAGAGATCACCTCTCCCTGGCCCTGATCAATGCCGCTGGTGAAGAAGTATTTTAGCTCGAACAATCCCTGGGGCGAATGCACGTATTTGTTGGTGGTGATGCGGCTGACGGTGGATTCATGCACCTGGATGTCCTCCGCCACGTCTTTCAACACCAGCGGGCGCAGGTGGCTAATGCCCTTCTCGAAGAACTCGTATTGGTGCTTCAGAATGCTGCGGGTGACTTTAAGAATGGTTTTCTGGCGTTGTTCGATGCTTTTCATCAGCCAGTTGCCCGCCTTGATTTTCTCTTGAATGTATTCCCTGGTCAAGGAACCGTCTCCGGCGGTGTTGACCTCGGACAGCCTGCGGTAGTAGTCGTTGATGCGAAGGCGGGGGATGCCGCTTTCATTCAGCACCACCCGGTAATGGCCCACCTGGTTTTCGTTCTCGGTGTTTTCACCGGCGGTTTTGAAAATAAACACGTCCGGAATGATGTGCTGGGGCCTGTCTCCCCCAAAGGGGCGGCCGGGCTTGGGTTCCAGCGACATAATCAGCTTATAGGCGTCCACCACTTCTTCCAACTCCACCTTGTGGCGGCGGGCGATGCGGCGCAGGTCTTTGCTTTCCAAAAGTTTCAGGTCTTCGGTCACCATGGCATAGGGAAGCTGGTCTTCCAGCTTCATGGCCCGCAGTTGAATTTGCAGGCACTCTTGCAGGTTCCGGGCGCCCACCCCGGTGGGGTCAAAGGTTTGAATAAACCGCAGCACCCCTTCGGCCACGGCCACCACGGCGGGGTCCACGCTCATCGGCACTGCGCCGTCTTCTTCCTGAACGGCGTCTTCCTCGAACACGGGGGCTTCTTTGGGGCCGCGTTTTTTCCGCTGGCGGGGGGGGGCTTTTTCTTGGGATTGGTGTTTCGAGTCAAACAAGCTGGAGTCGGTAAATTCAGGAATGGGCAGGCGCAGGCCCCCCTTTTTCATTTCTTGGAGAATTTCGGCCTGCATCTCCGGGTTCCAGTGGAAGATTTCCCCCAGAGACACCGTCAGGTAACCGTCTTCATCCAAGTTGCCGATCATCTGCTCCCCCAGGGCGGTTTCGATGGGAGACAGGTTCGACATTTCCAATTGCCACGAAAGATGGTCGGGGAGGGAGTCGGCGGTGGCCAGGGTAGCCTCCAGGTTGGGCTCGTCGCCCTCCGAAGACGAATAGCGTTCGTTAATGACCCCGCTGCCAGATTCGATATATTGCTGCCACTCTTGGTCGTTCAGGCCCGTTTCTTTGGCCCTCAGTTCAGCCGCCTCGCGCTCCTCCCGCAGCCGCCCAGCTTCGTCGGATTCTTCCGGGGCCGCCTCATGTTCGGCGGATTCTTCTAGCACGGGATTTTCCACCAGGGCTTGGTCAATCAACTCTTCCAGTTCAACCCGAGACAATTGCAGCAGCTTAATGGCCTGCTGCAATTGCGGCGTCATGATGAGCTGTTGGCTCAGCCGCATCTGAAGCTTGAGATTCATGGCCATGGTGTTCGTCCCGCGAAAAGCCCGTAAAGGCCTGCCCGTGTGTCTGATCTAAGGGCCAGAGGTGGCAAGTCCGGCCCCGAGGAAAAACCTTCCTTGGTTATTCCTATCCTCTTTCTTACCCCTCCCGGAGGAGAAAAACAAACCTTTCTTGCAAATTTGGCCCGGTTTTTGACCGACCCATTCTGGCCTAGCTTGTTCATGCCAACTTCTGGATTCGCCCCCATCGGCGGTTCTGGTTTGTCCATCTTTTCAAATCAGACGACCAGCAGAGCAAAACGGCTTCAACGGGCGGGTCAATATTTGGGGGTTGAACTTGAGGAGGGACTTGCGAAGGGAGAGGTGAAGTAGGGTTGAATTAGTTGAAATCATTGTAGTATTGCCCAGCCCCCGGTTCACGGCAATCACCCAGGGGACAAAACCATCTCACTACAACGTGAAAGAATCTCCCAGGTAAATTTTCCGGGCGATTTCGTTATGCACCAGTTCATCCGGGTTCCCCGACACCAACACCTGCCCCTGGCTAACAATATACGCCCGGTCGGTGATGCCCAGGGTTTCCCGCACGTTGTGGTCGGTGATTAACACCCCAATGCCCATTTGTTTAATGCGGTTGACCACATCTTGAATATCCAACACGGCAATGGGGTCCACCCCGGCAAAGGGTTCGTCTAGCAGAATCACCGCGGGGTTCATCACCAAGGCCCTGGCGATTTCGGTGCGACGGGCTTCCCCCCCCGATAATTGAAAACCCAACGACTTCCGAATTTGCAACAACCCCAGTTCCGTCAGAGCCAGCTCTATCCGTTCTTCGGCTTCGCGCTTGGGCACGTCTAATTGCTGTACGGCGGCCCGCAGGTTGTCTTCCACGGTCAGGCGGCGAAACACACTGCGTTCCTGAGGCAGGTAGCACAACCCCTGCCGGGCCCGGATGTGCAGGGGCTGCCTCGTCACATCCCCCCCCTTTAGAATCACCCGCCCCTCATCGGGGGGAACCACCCCGGCAATCATGTAAAACGTGGTGGTTTTCCCCGCCCCGTTGGGGCCCAACAGCCCCACCACCTCGCCAGGGTTCACATACACGCTCACCCCCCGCACCACCTTCCGCTTCCGATAGGATTTCACCAAGTCGAAGGCTTCCAACACGGCCCCCTGCGAAACACCCGCCGGGTGGGTCCTTTCGGCAGAGGCCGCGAATTCAGACCCCGCGCTTTCCACAGGTTCGGTGGAGGGTGCGGTGCTTTTTGAACTTGGTTTGGTTTTTCTGGCCGCCATGTCGTGGTTCCTCGGGTTCCCTGCTCTCGCCGTGAGTGCACCAATCGCTCTTATTCTTGTTTGGCCTGCTTCACAATGGCATTCAAATATTGATCGGCTTCTTCTTTGGTCAAAGCTTGTTGAACGGCGGCGGTCATGGCCTCTTGCCCCAAAAAAGAGCGGCTGGAAAGGGGGGTCAGTTTATCCAGGGTACTTCGTGGCACCCCAGCGAATTCTAGCCGATTCAAGGCATCTTGAGTCAACTGATAAGTGGTCTGCCGTTGACCGGGAATGGTGAGCACCAGGGGCTTTTGATTGGCGTTCTGCACAATGCCCTTCCCCGCGTCGGAATACACTTCAATGCGGTCGCCCGCCAAGTCAAACTCCCCGGGTTTGCGAACTTTGGCGTTACCCACCAGCAGAACGGTGGTCATCTGGTTCCCGCTGACAATGCTATCGGCGGTCACGGTGCGCCCCGGCTGTTCCAAAGCGGCCTCTCCCGATGCCTGAAACTGGGTTAACTCATTGCGGGGAGAAAACGTCAGCACGATTTTTTGGGCGGTGATTTTCCAAGCCCGCTCCACGCGCTCCAGGGTCACGTTGCCGGTGAGCGAAATTTGCCGCTTGGAGTGATCCACCACCCCGTTGGCCGCGGTCACCGTAAGAGTATCGGGCAAATCGACCGGAGTGGGGGCGCCGTTCTCCGTCAGCGGGCTCTTGCCCAGGTATTTCATTTGAAACGGCTCGGTGGCCGTTCCCCGCATTCGATCGAGCGTGCCCTTGTTTTCCATGCGGATTTCATCGGCCTGCACGGTGAGGTTCCCCCCCGTCAGGGTGGCGTTCCCCCACACCACCACCAGCCCGCTGGCCTGCTCCACCAGCCCATGGTCGGCCATCACTTCCCGTCCTGGTTGTGTCACCACCACGTCACGGTCCATCATCAACCGGGCCAAGTCATCCCGCTCATTGCGAATCAACTTCAACACCTGAGCCCGCAAGCTGATCTGGTGTTTCACCACCCGCCCCCGCACGTTCCCCTCCAGATAGGCCGTGTTGGATTGCAGGTCAACCCCTCCCTCTCCATCGGCCCGCAGGCACATGGTGTTAAAGGGGGGGCAGTCTCGGTCCTCCGGTGATTCATCCACCCCGAAGGCCGTGGCCCCCAACAGCCACGCCGCGGCCACACCGGCCATCCACAGCCGCGGTCTGGATTGGGCAACGAGGTTCCTAACGAAACCTGAGCGGTTAACCCGCTGATTCCAGCCGGGCAGGCTCGGATTTGTCTTTGGTTTTGGCATATTCCACGGCGGCGGCCACGAAGGCTTGGAACAATGGGTGGGGATGAAACGGCTTGGACTTAAATTCTGGATGGAACTGGCAGGCCACAAACCAAGGATGCTTGGGGTATTCGATCAATTCCACCAGACCGGTTTGGGTCCCCCGGCCAGACACCACCAAGCCCGCCTTTTCCAATTTCGACACCACCAGGTTGTTCACCTCAAACCGATGGCGGTGGCGCTCGGAGATTTCGTCTTCTCCGTAAATTTTATGGGTTAAGGTGCCAGGTTTCAGTTGGGCCGAATAGGCCCCCAGGCGCATGGTTCCCCCCTTCAGCATGGCCTTCAACTGATCGGGCATCAATTCGATAACGTTGGTTCCCTTGTCGGGAGAGAACTCGGCGGAGGTGGCGTCGGTGATTCCCGCTTTGTTGCGGGCAAACTCGATGACGGCCACCTGTAACCCCAGGCAAATACCAAAGAAAGGAATCTTTTTCTCGCGGGCAAAGCGGATGGCTTCGATTTTCCCTTCGATGCCCCGGTCACCAAAACCGCCCGGCACCAAAATGGCGTCCACCCCTCCCAGCAGGGTGGCCGCGTTTTCCGCCGTAATGTTTTCCGAATTCACATACATCAAATCGGCTTCCACCCTGGCCGCCAGGGCCCCATGCACCAGAGCCTCGTTCAGGCTTTCGTAAGACTCCCGCAGGTTCACGTATTTTCCCACCACGGCAATCTTCACTTTACGCCCTGGGTTTTTGTATTTGTCCACAATGTCGGCCCATTGCTGCAGGTTGGGCTGCCGGGTCCACATGGACAACTTCTCCACAATCCGCTCATCCAGCCGTTCCTGGTGAAACCGCAGGGGCACTTCGTACACCGAGTGAACGTCTTCCCCGGCAATCACCGAGTCGGCGTCTACGTTGGTAAACATGGCGATTTTTTCCCGCAGGGGCTTCGACAACGGCTGAGAGGTGCGGCAGATGAGAATATCGGGCTGAATCCCGATCTCGCGAAGTTTGTTCACCGAATGCTGGGTGGGCTTGGTTTTTTGCTCCCCACCGTGGCTCATCACGGGGATTAGCACCAGGTGAATATACAGGGTGTTGTTGCGGCCCACGTCGAAGCGAATCTGACGGATGGCCTCAAGAAAAGGCAGCGATTCGATATCCCCCACCGTTCCCCCCACTTCCACCAGGGCAATGTCTACCCCTCCGGCGGCGGCCAGGATTTTCTCTTTGATGGCATCGGTGATGTGGGGAATCACCTGAACGGTGGCCCCCAGGTAGTCTCCCCGGCGCTCCTTTTGAATCACCGAGTCGTAGACTTGGCCCGTGGTAAAATTGTTGGCCCGGGTCAGCACGGCGGTGGTGAACCGCTCGTAGTGGCCCAGGTCCAGGTCGGTCTCAGCTCCATCGTCGGTCACGAACACCTCTCCATGCTGGAAGGGGCTCATGGTTCCGGGGTCCACGTTGATGTAGGGATCTAGCTTGGACACGCTGATGGAAAGCCCTCGGCTTTCCAGCAAAGCGCCAATAGACGACGCGGCGATTCCCTTGCCCAAGCCGGAAACCACCCCGCCAGTAATGAAAATGAATTTGGTCCGCATGGGGTTTGATTGAAAAGAAGTGCTTTCCGACCGGGGGCCGTTCAGTTCGTCATCGCCGCCAGTTCCCGCTCGATCAGGGTGGAGTCCCCCACGTTCAACTCCACCAGTCTGCGCAGGTGAGTGATAGAATCCAAATCAATGTGAACGGTTTCAAAACCCAGCCCTTCGGGAATCACCCGGGCCAGTTTGACATCCATGGAAATGACCACGTCTCCCCCCCCCAGTTTCATGGTGAATTTACAAAGAGAACCGTTCGGGGCATTCCAGGCATCGGGGCGCTTCAGCAGCACCCCTTTCAGGGAAATATCCACCATTTCCGTGGCAAAACTTTTTCCATCCAGGTTTAAGGCGCACTCCGCGTCGAATTGCACGCGGGAAAATCGTCTGTTTTCGTTCATAGCGTTCCGCCCATCCAGGGTGATCCGAAAACTGATGTAGACCTCTTTTCTGACCATACCACAATCTCCCAGGGAAAAAAGAGGGCCAGGAAAAAAGATCCCGGCTGGTTCCTTTTGGGGTTTCCATGGTATGAATACAACGAAGGTTTCAGCGGGGGAACGGAGTCCCCCGGCGCCTCCCCCAAGGATCAGGGCATGCCCATGCGGTTCAACCCATTCCCCCGAAAATCCTCAGGAACGCCTAAAATCCCGGCCAGTGGGTGGCCGGATGGCTGGCGTGGAATGGGTGAAATGTTGGCCTGGGCCGGGGGGGGGCTGCTCTTTTTGCTGTTGGGGCTGTGGACCGGGTTTCTGCTATGGTCCCCCCAGGTCATGACCCAATTTCAACGGGCCCTGGCCAGTGCTGGCGAAAACACCCTGATTCTCGACAGAAACGGCCAACCCGTGGCGGGGGTATCCGGCCTGGAAAACCGCTCAACCATCCCCATCGAACAAATGAGTTCTTCTCTGGTGCGCGCGGTGGTGGCCACGGAAGACCAGCGATTCTTTGACCATAAGGGCATGGACCCCTGGCGGCTGGCCGGGGCGGCCTGGGCCGACCTCACCTCCATGGAGGCCGCCCAGGGGGGCAGCACCATTACCCAGCAGTTGGTGAAACTCACCCTGCTTTCGCCGGAGAAAACCCTGCGGCGAAAGGTGAAAGAAGTGTTCATGGCCATGGCCTTGGAACGCCAACTGGAGAAAAAAAGCATCCTGGAACACTACCTGAACCAGATTTACCTGGGAAACGGCACGTACGGGGTAGAAAAGGCCGCCCAGGGGTATTTCCATAAACCGGCCCAGCAACTCACGCTCGGAGAATCGGCTTTCCTGGCCGCCCTCATTCGCATGCCGGAGGGATATTTTGCCGGGGTTGTGCTGGAAGGGAACCCTTCCCGCTATCTTTTCCCCCCCGACCACCCCCTGATGGTGCGCCGTCAACGGGTGTTGGAGCGACTTCTTCAGCTGAAATGGATTACCCAAGCTGCCTTCCAAGAAGCCAACGCCACCCCCCTGGCCCCCTACAAGCCCGTCAGCGAACTTTCTCGGGCTCCTTATTTTGTCTCCCATGTCTTAAAAGAAATGCACGACATCCTCCAGGGGGGGCATATTTCCGGCAAGGGTTTCCGCATTTACACCACTCTAGACGCCCGCCAACAGGTTTGGGCTGAAGAAGCCCTTTCCCAAGCCGCCCGCCTGAAAGACAAACCCCAGGCCGCCCTGGTGGCCATGGACCCGGTCACGGGCCACGTGCGAGCCCTGGTGGGGGGGGTGGATTTCTCCGTTTCTCAATTTAACCGGGCTACCCAGGCCACCCGCCAGCCGGGTTCGGCGGTAAAACCCCTTCTGTATGCCGCCGCCCTGGAACACGGTTTTCAACCCAACTCTGTGTTTTCCGACGAACCGGTGGTCTATCAGTGGGGGCAGACCCCCAACAACCCGGGAGAAACCTATGAACCCCACAACTACAACGGGCTGTATGGGGTGGTGAGAGAAGCCCCAGGCCGACCCCTTCCCGTCTTGCCATTATCGAAGGACATGACCCTGGGGCAGGCCTTGGCCGTCTCTAGCAATGTGGTGGCCATTCAGGTGCTGGACCGAATTGGCATGAACAGTTTCTCTGCCATGGGCCGAAAAATGGGGGTGGAAATCGATTCCAGGAAGGGATTGTGCGTGGCCCTGGGCTGTTCTGAAACCACCCCCCTGGCCCTCACCGCCAGTTACGCCCCCTTTGCCAATGGGGGCCTGCGCCAGCGGCCGGTATTCATTCTGAAAGTCACCAGCATGGACGGTGAGTTGCTGTATGAATACCAACCGCCGCCGCCTCTGCCGGTGATCTCCCCATGGACCGCCTTCCAAATGAACCGGCTGCTGGCAGGCGTGGTGGAACGGGGCACCGCTACGCGGGCCAACCTGGGCCGACCCCAAGGCGGAAAAACCGGAACCAACGACGGCCCCAGGGACACTTGGTTTATCGGGTTCACCCCTGAGTTGTTGACCGGGGTTTGGATGGGACAAGACGACAACCGCGTGATGAAAGGAGAAGTGGGGGGAACCACCACCGCGTCCATGTGGAAGGCTTTCATGGAAAAAGCCCTGGCGGCGGAACCCACCCGGGGGTTTCCCGTTCCGCCCGATGAATACGACATGGTGAGTACCTGCCTGATTTCCGGCGACCGAGCCGGCCCCCATTGCCCAGCCAAGGCCGATTTCCCCTACCGAACAGGAGACGACCCCGAGGCCGAATGCCGGCTGCACCAGGGGCCCCTGGTTTCCCGCATGGTGGACATGGAAACTGGCGAGTTGGCTACCCCGTTTTGCCCAACCCACGCGGTTCAGTCCCGCCTGTTTTATGCCTCTGCCGAGTTGACCTATTGCCACCTGCACGCCCCCCCAGGTTGGTCTCCCCCAGAGCAGGGCAATGCCCTCGCCGCTCCACAGGTTCTGCCCCCCCCTTGAACCCCTGGCCAAATGGCCGAATAGCCAGAAGACCAGGAGACCAACCCCTGCTGACGACAATGTTTAGGAGTTTACGGCCGTGGACCAAGTGCCCGCCAGGAAGCAATCATCCTGGCGGAAAACTCCAGAAAACGTGTCTTCTTTAACGGATGAGCTTGGCCTGCTGGGTCTCCGTCACCCGCTGGGCCAGGCGGGATTTTTGGTCGCTGGTGAGCAATTGGTCAATCCGCCCCTGGGTGGCTTCCGGCAGGGAATAATCGGGCACCAGAGATCCCAGGTTTAGGGGGGTCATTTTTTCCTTCATCAGCCCTAGAACATCCTTCTGGCGAAGGGTTTCCTCATACAGTGTAAACCGAATGGCGGGCTGCAACCGGGCGGTTTCCCATTTCTTTTCGGTTTTCTTCATTAAAAACACCAGCAGCTGGCCCAGGGTTTCGACCAGCCGCCGGGCGCTGCTGTTGGCCGCGTTGTGCCCCAAAGACTGGCTCAGCAGTTCCACACCTTCCCGCATGGTGGGGTAGTTCACTTCGGTTTCTTCCACTTTTGTTTTCGGGTCTTTCTTTCTGCCAATGGCCAAATACACGTGGGCGTGGGCCATGTAAAACAAAATAGCCGAGTGCAATCCGTCATCATCAATGTCCTCCCCAAACTCTGGGTCGCTGGTTCGAATAAGGCGTTTGTACTGCCGCAGGTAGGACGCCGAAAACTCGTGGGCATTTAACACATACAGGGTTTTCAATTCCTGCAGCATCTGCTGGCCGGTGGTCAGCTCGGCTGGACCCGCCAAGTGAGACAGCACAAGCCACATGGCCATGGCGGGGCTGTATTGGTTCCCCTCACGGAGATATTCGATGCGGGCCTGATTGCGCATAAACGAATTGAACACCGCCGCCAGTTTTCCGCCAAAACGGTCGAGATAATGATGGAACAGCGTCATCCGGGCGGCTTCTCCCTGAGAATGGTCCAGCCCCAGGGCAATCCCCAAGTTGACCAAGGCCTGATGGTAATCCCGGTTCAGTGATGCCGCCCGCAACAGCCCGCTCTGGGCCCGGGACAGGGCCTTCGCGGTGTCTTCGGGGCGGATGTCTTCCGCCAGCGCCAGCCGCAGGTAGCTGGTGCCCACCATGAAAGGGATGTCGGAGAATTCCTCGTGGCGATACATGCGAAGTTTACGGTCCTCCGCTGGTATCCGGCGGCTGGCCCGCAGGGTTTGCACCAGCGATTGAACGGCCCCCTGCCAATTTCCCAACAGAAACCGCATGATGCCCTGATGCAGCAAATAGCTGGTGTATTTATGGGTGTCTTGGGCCTTCAACGACTGGGCCAGGGTACCCTCCAGAGAAAGCAGCGCGTCGTTCAGGTGGCGGGGCGTCACCGTGGAGGGAATCACGATATCGCTGGGGAATAAAAAATCGGGCGGAAACATTTCCAGCAAAATCTGGGTCACTCGCGGGGTGGCGTTGGACAGCATGGTGATTAAAATGGAGGGAGACTCCATCTCCAGTTGAGACTCGCTGATCAACCGCTTGGCCCGAACCACCCCCAGTGAGGTCATCACTTCTCCCCGCAGTTCTTTCAATAGTTTTCCCAGGGTTTCACGCTGTTTTTCTTTTTCAGGATTGTCATAGAACGCCAGCACCTGTTCTTTGTAAGGCGGCCACAGGGGCAGCCACTCGCACATCCACTCATCCGGCAGGGCCTCGGTCTTATGGGGAATCTCCTCCAGCATCACCTCGGCCAATTCCTGAGCCAGCAGGTCCTCTTCATGGACCAGCGCGCTGGAGTCCCCCCGGGCAGCCCGCAGGCGCTCCAGCGATATTCTCAGCAGCAGATCCATTTCCAGCTTGCGGGCCAGGGTCAGAAACACTTGATCGTCGAAGCTTTGCTTCACCTTCCGCACCATATCCAACGCGGGCTGAAGGATGGGTTCCATCTCCGCGCCATCGGCCAGGGCGTGATAATAGGAAAAGGCGGCCAGGGTTAATTGAAACAAGGCGTGATCGGTGGTTCCGGGCCTAGCGCCCTGAGACATTTCCACCAGTTTGTGTTGGGTGAGCCGGTCGAACAGGAAGAGAACCTGCCTGTCTTGAATGGCTTCCTCAAAGATCATGGGGAGAACACGTGGGGGAGGCGGTTTATTGGATGAACAACTTTGAAAGGAATTCTACCTGATTTATTTCATTTCCGCCAGAAAAAACAATCGTCTAGCCGACCTATAAATGAATGATCACCCCTATTTTCAATCGGGTATCTTCCTTTTGCACCAAGGCCCCCACCACGCTTCGATAGGTATTGTTCCAATCCATCATCAAATCGGCCTGGGTTCCCGTAATGTAGGTCAGCCGAAACAAGGTTTCACGCTTAAAATCTGAATGTAGCAGGGCGTTTTGTTGGTAATATTGAATCCAGGAAACAAACCAATTCCCCGCTTTCCATTCTATTTTAGGACGGAAAGAATACGTTGAGGTTGAAAGGGGGGCCGTGCCCATGGTTTTGAATTCCTTGTGCAGCAGCGCCAAACTTAAAGAAAGCCTGAGACCATACCGCCGATAGAGATAATGCTTGATGCCCGCCCCCCCGCTGCTGTCGTAGTCTAGCCCAGACACATTGTCTTGCTCATGAACGACAAACACGAATGGGGACCACGCGTCTTCGGGGAACCAATCATAGCCGCTCTCTAGTCTACCCAGATTTTTCGTGGAAGCCCCCGCCACCCGCTCTCCCGTCCATTTCAATTTCAAGCGAAATTCATCGCACTCCCCCCCCCAAAACCCCGCCAGTTCCGTCATGGCCGATTGGGTTTCGGTATTGCCATGCTTGGTTTCACCCGCCAGGGCCAAATTTACAGTGTCTTCCCCCCAGGCGGCACCAGGGGCCCACCCGGCCATCAACAAACCCAGAGCTATCAAGGCCGCCAAGCCACCCGGAACGAAGGAGCACTTGACTTTATTCGTCGTTCTGGTCATTATTAGCAATAATAAGCGGTGAGTGCTAATGTTGGTTTTTTCGATGGGTTAGGTTACAATAAATTCCGTTACTTTGCGGAATGTAGCCTGGGGATGGCCGATCCGCAAACGGGAAATCCCCGACGCCCCCCATTGGGGAGGTGACCCCATGGAAAATACGATTTTGGAATTGGGAGAACACAGGCCATGGAAGAGCGCGTTAAAAACATTTTGACGGCCATTATTTCCAGTTACATCAAAACGGCTGAGCCTGTGGGGTCCCGCACCCTGTCGAAATCGCTGGAGTTAAACCTTTCTCCAGCCACCATCCGCAACGTGATGTCTGACTTGGTGGATTCGGGTTATTTGCTGCAGCCCCACACCTCTGCCGGGCGGGTGCCCACCCACAAAGCCTATCGGTTCTACGCCGAATCCATGGTCACGGCCAATTCCATTCCGGAAGAAATCAAGGAGATGATTGAACGGACCTTGGGAGAATCCTCTCAAGACCTGGAAACTCTGCTGGGCAACACCACCCGTCTGCTGGCGGACCTCACCCGGTTCACCGGCATCGTGGCCGCCCCCCGGGCCGACAGGGCCCGCCTGAAACGAATCGAGTTCATCAAGGTGGGGGCCCGCCAGGTGTTCGTGGTGCTCATCACCCGCTCCAACATGGTGCACAACAAAATCATCGAAACCGGCGAAGAACTGAACCAGGAGCAGTTGAACACCATTACCTCTTACCTGAACGGTGAGTTCGGCAACCGCTCCCTGATGGACATCCGCTCGGACGTGATGGCGCGGTTGATGGAAGAGAAATCCCGCTACGACCAAATGCTGGCGCAAGTGGTTCGCCTGGGGAAAAAAGCCTTCGAGCTGCCCGAAAGCGCCGCGTTGTACGTGGATGGGCAGTCGAACTTGGTGCGAGAATTTCAAGAGGGAGACACCCTGAGTCTGCTGCTGAAAGCCCTGGAGGAGAAAATCTCCATCGTTCAATTGCTGGACAAAACCCTGCAAGCCAACGGGGTGCAAATTTATATTGGCGCAGAAAACGGCCCCAAAGAATTGCAAGATTGCTCCATCATTACCTCTCAATATGGCGAAGGCAGCCATATTCTGGGCGCCTTGGGGGTGATTGGCCCCACCCGCATGGATTATCCTCGGGTGATCCCCATTGTGGACTACACGGCCAAAATATTAAGCCAGGCCATCTCCCATTCTTAAAGATCACATATTCGTTTTTGACCAGACCCCTATTCTCCAACGGATGGAATGACGCAAGACAACAAACCGAACGAGCAACCCGCTTCGCCTGACAGCAAAGAGCCCACCGCGGCTCAAGGAACTGTGGCCCAAAGCCCTGAGGCCCCCAAAAAGCCTGAATCCGCCGATTCGGCCCCCACGCCTTCTGCCGAAACGGAGCTGCGCATGGCCAAAGCCCAAGCCGCGGAAAACTATGATAAATACCTGCGTATGCAGGCTGAGTTTGACAACTACAAAAAACGCACCCAGAAGGAGCAGTCTGAACTGCTGAAATACGCCAAGCTTCCCCTGCTGAAAGACTTGACCGGGGTGTTGGACAACCTGGAACGGGCCGTGGACCACGCCCGCAAGTCGGCCGATCCCTCCCCCGAGTTGGCCTCCATGCGCCAGGGGATGGATATGGTCATTAAAGAATTGAATGATATTTTTACCCGCAACGGCATGACCCGCATTGAAGCCAAGGGAAAACCCTTCGACCCCGCCCTGCACGAGGCCATGGCCCTGGTGGAAACCGACCAACACCCAGAACACGCCGTGGTCGAAGAATTCCGCCCGGGGTTTCAGCTTCACGACCGGGTCGTCCGCCCGGCCATGGTCACCGTAGCCCGGCCCCCGGCGGGAAAACCCCCGGCTGGCGAGCCCCCCGGGCCAGAATCTTCTGAACCAGAGAAATAACCCTCGTTCCAACATAACCATTTTAAACAACCGGGTTCACAGAACCCCCATCATTCAACGGAAACAAGAAGGAACAAACACATGGCAAAAGTCATCGGAATTGACCTGGGAACCACCAACTCTTGCGTGGCCGTGATGGAAGGCGGAGAGCCCAAAGTGCTCACCAACGCCGAAGGCATGCGAACCACCCCCTCCATGGTGGCCTTCACCAACTCCAACGAGCGCCTGGTGGGTCAGGTGGCCAAACGGCAGGCCATCACCAACCCGGAACGCACCATTTACGCCATCAAACGGCTGATCGGCCGCCGATATGACGCGGGCGAGGTGCAAAAAGCCATCACCACCTCTCCGTTCAAAATCGTGAAGGGGCCCCACGATCAGGCTCAGGTGAAAATCGCCGACAAGCAATATTCCCCTTCCGAAATTTCGGCCTTCATTCTGCAAAAAATGAAGCAAACCGCCGAGGACTACCTGGGCGAAGAGGTCAAAGAAGCGGTCATCACCGTGCCGGCCTATTTCAACGATTCCCAGCGGCAAGCCACCAAAGACGCCGGGCGCATTGCCGGGCTGGACGTGCTGCGGATCATCAACGAGCCCACCGCCGCCGCCCTGGCCTATGGGTTGGATAAAAAGAAGGAAGAGAAAATTGCCGTGTACGACCTGGGGGGCGGAACCTTCGACATTTCCATCCTGGAACTGGGAGACGGGGTGTTCGAGGTGAAATCCACCAACGGTGACACCTTCCTGGGCGGTGAAGACTTCGACAACCGCATCATCCACTTCTTGGCCGATGAGTTTAAAAAAGAAGCCGGGATTGACCTGCGAAACGACAAAATGGCCCTGCAGCGCCTGAAAGAGGCCGCCGAGAAAGCCAAGCACGAACTTTCCTCCTCCATGGAGACCGAAATCAACCTGCCGTTCATCACCGCCGACCAAAGCGGCCCCAAACACCTGAACATGAAGCTGTCGCGCTCGCGGTTTGAGCAACTGGTGGAAGACTTGGTGCAAAACACCCTGGGTCCGGTGAAAGCCGCCCTGAAAGACGCCAACCTCACCGCCAACGACATCGACGAAGTGATTTTGGTGGGGGGGATGACCCGCATGCCCCGCATCCAGAAAATCGTGGAAGACTTCTTTGGCAAGGTGCCCCACAAGGGGGTGAACCCCGATGAAGTGGTGGCCATCGGGGCCGCCATTCAAGGGGCCGTGCTAAAGGGCGAGGTGAAAGACGTGCTGCTGCTGGACGTTACCCCCCTGTCGCTGGGGATTGAAACCCTGGGCGGGGTTATGACCGCCCTGATTACCCGCAACACCACCATTCCCACCAAGAAGAGCCAGATTTTCTCCACCGCCTCCGACAATCAACCGGCGGTGAGCGTGCATGTGCTGCAAGGCGAGCGCCCCATGGCCGGAGACAACAAAACCCTGGGGCGGTTTGAGTTAACCGGGCTGCCCCCGGCCCCCCGGGGTGTTCCACAAATCGAGGTGACCTTCGACATTGACGCCAACGGGATTGTGCACGTCACGGCCAAAGACATGGGCACTGGCCGCACCCAGGATATCCGCATCACGGCCTCCAGCGGTCTTTCCGAGGAAGAAATTCAACGGATGGTGCGGGAAGCCGAACAGTTCGCTGGACAGGACCAGGCCAAGAAAAACCTGGCCGAGGCGGTGAACCACGCCGAGTCCCTGGTCTACTCCACCGAGAAAACCCTGGAAGACGTCGGCACCAAGGTATCCGACACCGACAAAGAAAACGTGCGCAAGCATATTGCCCAGGTGAAAGAAGCCCTGAGCAAGGGCGATGCCACCACCATTCAGGCCGAAACCGAAAAGCTGGCCAAGGCCTCTCACGTGCTGGCCCAGGCCCTGTATGCCCAGGCCGGGGCGGGTGCCGCCCCAGGCGCCGAAGCGGGCCATGGCCCCAGCGCCGGGCAAGACAAAGACAACGTGGTGGATGCCGAATTTGAAGAAGTGAACGACAACAAAAAGTAACCTAAAATACCCGTGGAACGTTCGGTCTTTCGTTCCGGGCCTTCCACGGGTATCCTGAACCAGATGGCAGTCTTCACCCGATGAATCCTATATCGCCCCAAGGAGCAGGCGCGCGTTGGCAAAGAAGGATTATTACGAAATCCTGGGGGTTCCCCGCACGGCCACCACGGACGACCTGAAAAAGGCCTATCGCAAGCTGGCCATGAAATATCACCCCGATAAAAACCCGGGGGATAAAGAATCGGAGCGGATGTTCAAAGAATGCTCCGAGGCCTACGCGGTACTTTCCGATCCGGTCAAGCGGGCCCAATTCGACCAATTCGGCCAGGTGAGCGAAGGCATGGGCGAAGGGGCGGGCTTTTCTGGATTTGGGGGATTCAGCGATATTTTCGGCGATATCTTCTCCGACTTCTTTGGCCAGGGGCAGGCCAGGGGCGGCGGACGCCCCCGCGGCATGCGGGGGGCCGACCTGCAATACAACTTGGAAATCTCCTTTGAGCAGGCCGCCTTTGGCTATGCCACCGAAATTTCCATCCCCCGCATGGAAGAATGCCCCACTTGCGGCGGCACGGGCGCCCGCTCCTCCAAAGACATTGAAGTCTGCCAGGTGTGCAACGGTTCTGGGCAACAGCGCATTCAGCAGGGGTTCTTTTCGGTGTCCACCACCTGTTCTCGCTGCCATGGCCAGGGCCGCACCGTTCGCAATCCCTGCCCCAAATGCTCTGGCCAGGGGCTGCTCAGAAACTTCCGCAAATTAAAGGTGAACATTCCGGCGGGGGTGGATACCGGCGCCAAACTCAAACTCACCGGCGAGGGCGAAGCTGGGGCCAACGGGGGACCCCATGGCGACCTATACATCGCCATCGCGGTGCAGCCCCACCCCTTCTTCCGCCGGGAAGACCACGACTTGTACTGCGAGGTTCCGGTGTCTTTGGCCCAGGCCGCCCTGGGGGCCGATATTCTGGTGCCCACCCTGGGGGGAAAAGTGGAGCTGAAGATTCCTGCTGGCACCCAAAGCGGAAAGCATTTTAGGCTGCGGGGCAAGGGCATTACCCACATGCGGGGGAACGGCCGGGGAGACCAATACGTGCAGATCATGCTGGAAACCCCCACCAACCTCACCCCCCGGCAAAAAGAACTGCTGGAAGAGTTTGCCAAGGAAGGGCAAAAGGCCAACCCCCGCAACCCGGAAACCGCCAACTATCCGTTGCTGGGGAAGTTCATGGAAAAACTGAAAGAAATGTTCGGCTAAAAAACAAAAAAACCGGGGGCCTGGGCTCCCGGTTTTCAATGATATTTAGGCTTGTTGGCTAAGCTTTTTACCTTTCCTGCACTGTGCTCCTTCCTACACTCCACCTCGTTTCTTAATCCTTGGTTTTAAGGTCCGCCCGCTTGGTCACAATGTGATCCACCAAGTTATAGGCTTTGGCCTCTGCCGGGTCCATCCATTTGTCGCGGTCAATGTCTTTGGCCACCACATCTTTCGACTTTCCGGTGACCTCAGCGTACAGATCCACAATCCGTTCCCGGTCTTTTAAAATTTCTTTGGCCTGAATTTCCAGGTCGGTGGCCCGTCCGGAATAGCCCATCAACAAGGGCTGGTGAATGAGAAACTTGGCGTTGGGCAAGCAATACCGGCTGCCCTTGGGGGCCGCCAAAGGAATGATTGACCCCATGCTGGCCGCCAGCCCCACCACCACCGAAATGACTGGTGGGCGGACAAACCGAATGCAGTCGAATATCGCGAACCCGGAAAACACTTCTCCACCAGGAGAGTTCACCATCACCATGATTTGTTTCTTGGGATCGTCCTGCTCCAGCACCAGCAACTGCTGAATCACCTTGTTGGCCAGATCCGAATCCACCGGGCCAGAAATAATGACGGTGCGGGAAGACAGCAGCCTATTCATCAGGCTTTTGTCTTCCTCCTTTCCTTTTCCCTTTTCTTCTTCGGCCATGGTTGTGCGGTTGGAATGAGGGTGGAGAGGGGGGAAACAAAAATCCTCTCTCTCATTCTCCGTTGAACGGAGAAAGAGAGAGAGCGGTTCCGATAAGAAAACTACTTGATTTCCACTTTGGCGCCAGCGGCTTCCAGGGCTTTTTTGATTTTGTCCGCTTCGTCCTTGTTCACGCCTTCTTTCACGGTGTTGGGGGCGCCTTCCACGAAGTCTTTGGCTTCTTTCAGCCCCAGACCCATGACGGTGCGGATTTCTTTAATCACGTTGATTTTGTTGGCGCCACCATCGGTCAGCACCACGTTGAATTGGGTTTTCTCTTCGGCGGCGGCACCAGCGGCAGCCCCACCAGCGGCAGGGGCCACGGCCACGGCGGCGGCGGCAGACACGCCAAATTTTTCTTCCAAAGCCTTCACCAGGTCGGAAAGCTCCAGCACAGACATGGAAGAAATGTGTTCAATCATTTGATCTTTAGAAATAGCCATGTGAATTTCCCTTCTATTCGGTTATGAGTGGTCTGGCTTGTGTGAACCCGGCGAAACCCTTCCGCCGGAAGATTAAAAACCAAGAGCCGGTTAGGCGCTTTTTTGTTTGGCAATGGCATCCAGCGCCCTCACCAGTCCGGCCGGCACCTCGTTCAAGGTGCGGGCCAGCCGGGTAACGGGGGCGTTCATCAGGAACAGCAGCTTGGCCACCAGTTCCTCGCGAGAGGGCAGGGTAGCCAGCCTTTTCACGCTGGAAGCATCCAGCAATTCCCCGCCGCTGTCTTTCACCAACAGGGCGGCGATCATTTTGACCTTTTCATGGGTGGCCAGGTAGTCGTTCACCACCTTCGACTGCCCCACGGGATCTTGGCCATACACCAGGGCCCGGGTATCGGTCATTTTCTCGGCGATGGGCTCGAAGGGGGTTCCCTTCACCGCCCGCTTGGCCACTCGGTTTTTCAACACCCGAATGTAACCAGCCTTCTGCCGAAGTTTCGACCGAAGCTCGGAGATTTCCTCCACCTTCATGCCCCGGTAGTCCAGCAGAATGCCCATTTTGGCCTGCTGAAAAATATGGGCCAGTTGTCCGGCCAATTCTTCTTTTTGTTGTTTTTGCAAGGGTCCTCCTATGCCGGGGTGATCGGGGCAGGGCCAAGCCCAAACCCAGAATTCGAATGAGATAACGTTATGCCACAACTAAAATGACACCTGTAACAAAGCCCCCATGGTTTGGGAAACTCGTAGAATACCGCGGGGATAGCAATGGGGGAAACCGGCGAGGATGGCAGACGGATGTCTGCCGCGGAATGAACATCCCGGACACCGCCCACTTGTGGGCCGTCTGATCCGGATTCCGATGCCTCGGCAGGGTTTCCCCGTTTAAGCGCCCCAACCCAACGGCTGGGGGCCCCTGCGGTCTTCGACATCACAACAAACGCTTACGACATGTAAGGGGTGGGGTCCAACCGCAGCCCCGGTCCCATGGTCGAGTTTAACGTCATCGATTTCAAGAACACCCCCTTGGCCGTGGAAGGCTTGGCCCGTTTCAGGGCTTCGATGAGGGCGTTCACGTTTTCTTCCAGTTTGGCCGCGTCGAAAGAAGCACGGCCTACCGGCACATGAACAATTCCGGCCTTGTCTAACCGGAAAGCCACCTGACCCGCCTTGATGTTTTTCACCGCACCGCCGATGTCGGGGGTCACCGTTCCCGACTTAGGGTTGGGCATCAGCCCGCGGGGGCCCAGAATCTTCCCGATTTTTCCCACCTTGCCCATCATGTCGGGGGTTACCACCATCAGGTCAAAGTCAAACCAGCCGCCTTCAATCTTGGCAATGTAATCATCGGACCCCACCATGTCGGCGCCAGCGGCTTGGGCTTCCGCCGCTTTGGCCCCAGTGGCCAGTGCCAGCACCCGCACTTTTTTGCCCGTGCCGTTCGGCAGGGCGCAGGTTCCGCGCACGTTTTGATCGGCCTTGCGGGGGTCCAAGCCAAGTTTCACCGCCAGGTCCACGCTTTCGTCAAACTTAGCGGTGGCCGTTTTTTTCACAATCTGAACGGCCTCTTGCAGGGGATACAGGCCTTTTCTGGTCAGGGCCTGTTTTTGTACTTTTTGCCGTTTGGTTAATTTGGCCATGGTCGTTTCCGAATGTTTCTATGAATGCCGTTGTGGTCAGGTACATCGTTCAACATGAACCGATGCCGTTTGCCAGAGACGATAAGGAGGAGGTTACTCCACCACGTCTACGCCCATGCTGCGGGCGGTGCCCTCGATGGTGCGCATGGCCGGTTCCAGGTCAAAGCAGTTCATGTCCACCATTTTTTTCTTGGCGATTTCCTTCACCTGGGCCTTGGTGATTTTGCCCACTTTAATTTTGTTGGGTTCCTTCGAGCCGGATTCAATACCCAACGCTTTTTTGATCAGCACCGAAGCCGGAGGCGTTTTGGTGATGAACGTAAACGAGCGGTCTTGATAGACGGTAATCACCACCGGAATGGTGGTGCCTTCCATGGCCTGAGTCTGGGCATTGAAGCTCTTGCAGAACTCCATGATGTTCAACCCGTGGGGCCCCAGGGCCGGGCCGACTGGGGGGGAGGGGTTGGCTTTTCCGCCGGGGATTTGCAGTTTAATCAGGGCGGTAATTTTCTTGGCCATGAATCTTCTCGCTTTCTCTCGATCTTTGAACAGGTTGTTTTACTGGAACATCTACCAAATTTACACTGGGCTATTTTTTAACCAACTCATTTTTTCTGGCGGGTTTATTATTTCTGCCGGTCTGCCAGTCATCCTGCCGGGTTCCCCTAACTCTGGCGGGCATATTTTTCCTGCCCCACCGCCAACCTCGTCCATCCGTTAATCATTCATTATTCTTTGGTCTGGGGCTTCACCTTGTCAAAGTCTAATTCCACCGGGGTAGACCGACCCAAAATGGAAATCATCACCCTGAGCTTGTGCTTGTCCATGCTCACTTCGTCAATTTTACCGGCGAAGTTCGCGAAGGGACCGTCAATCACCACCACCTGCTGGCCTACTTCGAATTCCTGCTTGATGGCGGTTTGGGCAATGCCCTCATCCATCTGCGAGCGAATGAACTCCAACTCGTTGTCTTCCAGCGGCTGGGGTTCGTTGCGGCTTTTCCCGCCCACAAAGCCCGATACCCGTGGAATTTCCATCAGCATGTGCCACAGTTGGTCCGTCAACCGCATTTTAATCAGCACATACCCCGGAAAATACACCACGTGCTGTTTACGCTTCTTGCCGTTCTTTACCCGGGTTACGTCTTCTCCCGGCACCAGTACGTCTTCCACCAAGTCGGCCAGGTTTTCAATGCGGAGCTTTTCCTCCAACGTTTTTTTCACCCGGTTTTCAAAGCCGGAGTAAGTTTGGAGGATATACCAGCGCGGTTCCTTGGGGAGCTCCTTGCCGGATCCCGTGATGAAGGTATCTTTTCCGGTTTCGTCAGTCATGCGTCTTCATCTTTCCGGCCGTCATTCTTTGTGATTCGGGGTCGTTGCAGCCCCTGGAGCATCGGCTTTACCGAAGCCGGGGCATTCTCCCGGCCGCCCATCGCCGGGTTATCGGATCACCTGTTTTACCACCCACGACAAGCCCATGTCGGCGCTGCCTAAAAACATGGCCAGCGCCAAAGCCACCGTCACCACCACGCCCGTAAAGTTGCGGGTTTCCTCCCAGGTCGGCCAAGTGACCCGCTTCAATTCTCCCTGGACGTCTCGGAAGAAGTTTTGAATAGACTTAAATAATCCCACGACATGGCCCCAGTGGTTTAGGTGATACGGTTCGTTCGGATCAGGGATTCATCTCACGGGGGGCCTATCAGGCCTCCCACATGAAAATCTTAAGACTTTGCCCCGGTATTTTATGGAGCAATGCCCCTCACTTCTCAGCTTACAGCCCAGGCAAAGAGTGACCTGGATTTATCGTTTAAAACCAAATTCGAAATCGCATGAATATTGTCTTTACGTTCAAACATGACTTTCAAATTGCTTTCTGCTTGAACAACCCGCCCGGCAGAAACCCGCCGGGTGGTGCAGCAGGCCAGGAGGGACTTGAACCCCCAACCGCCGGTTTTGGAGACCGATACTCTACCAGTTGAGCTACTGGCCTGGGTGGGCCTTACTTGGCCTCTTTATGCACGGTGTGTTTGCGTTCAAACCGGCAGTACTTCTTTTTTTCCAGCTTGTTGGGGTTCTTCTTTTTATTGCGGGCTGAAATATAGTTCTCCCGCTTGCATTCCACGCATTGCAGCATAATGATTTCCGCCATCGTCGTTCCCGCGCTAGGGTGTCTAAAGTTTGGTTTCCGCAGCCCGGGGCCGCCCGTTAAAAAAAAACCTGGGGATGGAGCCCGGGAGCAGGATTGAACTGCCGACCTCTTCCTTACCAAGGAAGCGCTCTACCACTGAGCTACCCGGGCTTTCCTTTGCCGGCCCTTCCGGCCTTTCGACCCTGACTTTCCCGCCGGCTCAGCCAACACCGCTGGGAAGAGAAAGGGAATATGGGGAGAGAAGGATTCGAACCTTCGAAGGCGTCGCCGTCAGATTTACAGTCTGATCCCTTTGACCGCTCGGGAATCTCCCCGTGGCCGCTGCTAGTTTGGTGGCCTAGGTACTGTACTAGATCGCTGTTGGCCTCATCGCTTTAAGCCTAGTCGCTTTTGGCCTGGCTTTCTTACTGCCCGGTGTTCGTCTATCCGTTTCCCCAACTGGTTTAAATCGCTGGCGAATCTCTTATTGGGCCCGGCAGGCTACGCCACCCCCTCATTGTTCCGGCAAAAACCCGGCAGAAGAGGACACGGGCGGTGGTGAAAACATTATTTTGCCTGCAACATGGGGGGGGTTGTCAATAGCCAAATGAAGAGAATGCGAAAATAATCCCTTCTAGGGGTGCCCTGAGGGAAACCAGGGCATCCCCAAGGCTTCTCGAACCTCATTTTTGGCCCGGACCACCCACTCGGGGGGGAAGAACATGGTGTTCAGGGCGGCCATCATCAGATTAAAAGCCAACTGCCCCCAAACCACCCCCACCACCACGTGCAACAAAATGGAAAAAGTCACCAGAGGGGTACGCAGCCGGGGCACCCAGATCAAGACCGGATAGAGCAGCATCCAAATGACCAAGCCATAAGAAAATAGTACCGTCCATTCCGGCGAGGCCGTCATCCATTCCCACCCCAGGGGAAAACCCCGTTGCTCCAGCCGGGGATGGGTTAAGGAAGCACCCGACAACCAACTGGGATCCATTTTCGCCAGGGCCGCGTGAACATACAGCAGACAGAGATGAATCTGCATTAATCTCAAGATCAGGCTTCCCCATTCCGAATCCTGAATCGGGTTGACATCCTCCCAGCTATAGCGGAACTGCCCGGTACGGAAGAGGGGATCGATGGCAAACTGGCGGGCCGTGGGGGCCAGGGTGGTGTACACCAAAGCAAACGTGATGAGGTGGTCCATTTCCAGCACCACCACCGGGTTGCGGTGCATGTAAGACAAATGGAAAAACAGGCTCAACAATCCGGAAATCGTGGGATGGATTCCCAAAATCAAAGCCGAAGCCGTGAGCAACGCGGACAAATGAACAAACCACCACCACCACAGACTGTTCACCCAGTGAAACGCGCTGAAGGACCACACAAAGGGGCTCGACCCCGCCAAATCCTCAGGGTTCGCCCACCCATGGGACCCCAAATGGGCCGATAGGTCCAAGGTATAGGCCGACAGGGCGTAAAACCACATCAACCCCGTGGCCATCCGTAAAAAGGCCAAGTTGGCCAAGCAGGGGCGGCGAAACCAAAACTGACTCCATTGCCGTCCGGCATGGTCCATCCACATTTCAAAACTTCTCATGGCGTTTTGTCTCCCGACTCCCACTGTTTGGTCAGCCCGTTGTAGGCCCCCAGCGAGCGTTCTTGGGGCTGCTCACCCTCCCAGGCAAACGAAGGGGGAAAGGCCACCGGCCGCCAATGCCAACGCCATGTCACCGAGGACAGGGCCACTTTAAACGGAGTGGATGGGGTTTGGCTGGCCAAAAACCGGCCCATGGCGGCGTGGTTTAAGGCACTGGCCCCCGCCGTGTATTGGGTGGCCAAGGCCCAACGGTCGTATCTCACCTGCAAGCCAATGGCCGGGTCTGGAAACAATCCCTTATGGGTGGTGCCTTCTTGGGTGTAAATTTGATAGCGGAGTTGAATATCCTCCTGGGGCCTCACCCAAAAGCCAAAAGTATCAATCATCGGATAGAGAGTGGTGTACCCCAGTTTGTCCCGAACGGACCAATTGAACAGTTTGTTCTCACCCCCGGGCAGCCAGGCCACGCCCACCAAGTGCATCACCGCCAGCACGGAAACCGTGGGGCGAAGCGTCACCCAAATCCTGGGCCAACGCGGTGCCCACCACAGGTCAAAGCGCATCCATAACAAGTTGAGCTGCCAGGCCACCCAAGACAAGATCTGCCACAACACCTCCGCTAAACGGATCAGGGCCACGATCACCGATTCCAGCAATCCTCGGATCAAATCCCAGGTCACCCGTACCACAGCCATCAGAAACAATTCCCACCCCGGCGTGCCCGCATCCCGTGAATAGGACGCGGGGGCCCCATTCTGGGCCGGCTGGGGGGTGGATGGCCTGGGTGGATAGGGGGCAGGTGCCGCCGAAGGAGGAGAACCAGAAGGGGCTTGAACGCGCTTTTGAAGCAAAGAACGATGCGCTTTCTTTTTTCGTTTTCCCCGTCCCATTACGCGGTTTTTCTCTCAAGAAGGATGAAGGACCTGCCGTCCGGCAGGATCGATGATCAAATGTAGTGTAACCATGGAAGGCCCGGGGGTCAACGAACGGGGCAGGGCGGAATCTGACATTTCTCCATGATGGCCTCCATTTCCAAGCAAACCCGGCGTGGGTCTGGGATGTCTCTCAAAAAATGATAGCGGACCCGATAGCGTTTTTGCCCAGTCAGGCTCCTCAGGTTATACAATGCGGCGGCTTCGGCGTGATCCAGGGCTTTTTCGCGGGTTTCTCCGCAGCCCGTTCCCGTGGCCGAAAGGGGCATTCCTTCCTCCATTTGGTAAGTAAACTGCCCTGGCTCCACATAGCGCGTGGCGGGCCATTCTCCCGGCGTGGGTTCGTTGGTTGGGTTTTGGGAACACCCCGCAAGCCCCAATCCCAGGGAAACGAAAAGCCCCCATAGTACCCGTTCATGAATCATGATTTTCCCTCGCCTGTGCCGGAATACATCCAACGCTCTACACCTTAATGCTTTTCCCAGGGGCGATTGCGGAACCTTGGCTTTTACTTCATCTGCGGCACGTGTTATTTGTGTGGGAATAGATTCCACGCTTGTTTTCCCTTGTTCTTTGGCCGTACTAACCCTGATGGCGTTTGGTCTTCCCATCTTCATGGAACCAGGCCCGTGCTAAAAATCAACCGTCAAGTCGAATACGGCCTGGTGGCCATTAAATACATGCGGGGCAAGCCCCCCGCTGAATTGACCACCGTGCGGGAAATTTGCCAAAAGTTCGGCACGCCCTTCGACCCGGTCGCCAACGTAATGAGAACCCTCAACGCCAAAGGGGTCATCCGATCTGAGCAAGGCTCTCAGGGCGGCTATCGGCTGGCCGGAGACCTGAGTCAAATTCACCTGGGGGAGTTCATTGCCATGGTAGACGGCGACCTGGCCTTTGTAGACTGCCTGCGAAACCCCAACCGTCGCTGCAAACTTACCGAATCCTGCAACATCGTGGCTCCCCTTACGTTTGTTGACCGGGAAATTCAACGGCTGCTGATGGGCATTTCGGTGGAAAAGCTGGTGGACCCCAGCACTCCCTGGGATGATCTGCTGGCCGTGTGACTCTCTCGCCAAGTAAGTTTTTTAAAGGCTGTCCCAGATCATCCCTGTTGTTGATAATAAACCAATGATTTGCCCGATGGCCCCCTCTCTCAACAGCACGCCTCCCCGTCGGAGACGGGCAAGCACTTGAAGCCGGGAAGTGAATCGTTTCTTCCTTCTGGATTCACCCACCGAACGAATTCTATCTCCACCCTTCGTCTTAAACCGTATTATCCCTCCACGATGGGAAGGGGTGCTGTCCAGCGGGGAGAACCTGCCCCCTTTTTTTATTCTCCCCGCAGAATCTCCAGCACTTCTTGGTGCAAGCGTGTATTGGTAGACAGCGCGCTGGTGCCCGTGCCAGAAGGCTCTCCCTCCACGGTGGTGAGAGTGCCCCCCGCCCCCTCCAGAATCGGTTTGAGGGGTGCCACGTCCCACAGATTCAAGATGGGATCCATCATGATTTCGGCCCGGCCAGCCGCCACCAGATAATGGCCGTAACAATCTCCCCACGAGCGCACCAGCCGCACCCGTTTTCGCAGCCGATGAAAGGCCTCGCCATGGCCCTTCTCAAACAAAGTTGACGGGCTGGTAAACAGCAAAGTAGCGTCTTCCAGTTTGTCTGCCGGAGACACCCGGACTTCCTGGCCGTTCAGGGTGGTGGGCAGGCCCTCGATGCCCAGCAGCAACTGCCCCAGGGCGGGCAGATGCACTACCCCCAGCACGGGGCGCCCCTCGTCCAGCAGAGCGATGAGTGTGCCGAACAGGGGCACCCCCATCACGAAAGACTTGGTGCCATCAATGGGGTCCACAATCCATTGGAAGCGGGTGTCCCCCGGCGGGCGCACTCCGGCGTCTTTGCCCAGCCCGGCTTCTTCGCCCAACACTTGGTGGCCCGGAAATTCCCGCATAATTTCCCGCCGAATAAAATCCTCGGCTTCCCGGTCGGCCCGGGTGACCGGCGTGTCATCGGCTTTGGCTTCCACCGCCGGGTCCGCGATGCGGGTGCCCGGCCCGAAATACCGAAGAATCATCTTGCCGCTTTCCACCGCCGCCCGTTGGGCCAGGGCGGCCTCTTTGGCCAGCCTCATCCGGGTTTCTCCACTTGGTGGGCTTCCAACCCCACGGCTTTTTCCACCGAATCCAAGCCGTCGGCGGCCAGGGCTCGGTCCAGGTCGCGCTTGATGCGGCGGATCACCCCCGGCCCCTGGTAAATCAACCCGGTATACAACTGCACCAGAGAGGCCCCCGCCTTGATCATGGCGTAGGCATCTTCCCCGGAAAACACCCCCCCCACCCCCACGATGACCAGCTTTCCCTGGGCCAACCGGTGCAGACGGGCCACCAGCCGCAGGGTGTGGGGCAGCAACGGCTTGCCGCTCAATCCGCCATCCCGAACTTTATGGGGGCTGGTCAGCCCTTCTCTAGACGTGGTGGTGTTGGCGGCCACCAGGCCATCCAGCCCATATTCCAAGGCTGTTTCCACCACGTCTCCCACCGCTTCCAAAGACATATCGGGAGAAAGCTTCACCAGCAGCGGAACCCGCCGTCCGGTCACTTCTGCCAATTTTTCCCGCTCTCCTTTCAGCAGGGAGATCAACTGAGACAAGGTGTGTTTCTCTTGCAGGCTTCGCAGGCCGGGGGTATTGGGGGAAGAAATGTTCACCACCAAGTAACCCGCGTGGGCATACAAGGCGTGCATGGCCACCAGGTAATCTTCCGCCGCCGCGGTGAGGGGGGTGTCTCGGTTTTTCCCCAGGTTGATCCCCAGCAAACCAGCGGGGGGCGGCCGTTTGCCCAGGCGGCGGCCCAGGGCATAGGCCCCCTGGTTGTTAAAGCCCATGCGGTTGATCAGAGCGTGGTCTTCGGGCAGGCGAAACATGCGGGGGGAGGGATTCCCAGGCTGGGGGCGGGGGGTTACCGTGCCCACCTCCACAAAGCCAGCGCCCAACCCAAACAAGGCGGGCAGAATCAGGCCGTCTTTGTCGAACCCGGCCGCCACCCCAATGGGGTTGGTCAGGTCCGAGCCCCACACCCGGGTGCGCAGCCGGGGAGAATCGTAGCGCAGAAACGCGGCTTGGGCCCTGTGGAAGCCGGGGATGAACCCCCCGGCCCGGGCCAGGGCAAACACCAGCCGGTGGGCTTGCTCAGCCTCTAAAGAGAACAACAACGGACGAATGAGGGGATACAGGGCCATAGAAACCGTTTAGCGGCCGCCGGTGGGTTTTCCCGTGAACCGTTGGTAGGCAAAGTGATAGGCCCGTTTGCGAGCCTGATAGGCCTCTTCGGAAATTTTTCCGGTGGCCCGGTCCAGGTCCAGTTCACTCATGGCTTCCAGCAGAGCGTCTTGTTCGTTGAATCCGTCCCACCCTTCCGGATGGTCCAGAAAAGGCTTGGCCGCGGGGTGGAACAAGGGCCAAGCCATCACCGTTCCAGCCAGCAAAAACAAGATCAGAGACACCAGCCACATGAGCGTCATAAGCCCTCCTCAAAACGTTTCAAGTCCCGGGCAATGCGGGCCTCGGTTTGGGGGTCGGGGGTTTCACCTCCCCCGGCGTCTGGGCTTTCCAGCCGGGAACGCCGCTGGGCCCTCATCAACACCAGCCCCAGCCACACCACCCCGCCAACCAACGCCGCCACGGGCAGAATCCAGGCCAACAGCCCCATGCCCGTGGGTTTGGGAGAGCGCAGAATGAACTCGCCGTAGCGGGCCTCAAAGTCGTCCAACACTTCCTGGTCGGTCTTTCCCTGGGCAATCAATATCCGGATTTGATCGCGCATTTGCTTCGACAAAAACACATCGGATTCCTTCACCGACTGCCCCTGGCAAATGGGGCAGCGCAGTTGGTCGGCCAGCCGCATCACCCGCGCTTCGTCTACCGATGGAATGACCCCCTGGGCCTGGGCCGCCAGGGGCAAAGCCATCAGCACCAGGCCAATGCCCACCAGTGCCCCCAGAACATTCCGGGGAAACCTTACCGACCTGTTTTGTGTTTGGCCCATTTTGGTCATGGTTTAATTCTCCCCGGTCAACTGTTCCATCTGTTTTGCCACTTCCTCCGCCGTCATGGCGCCGATGACCTTGTGGCGAATCATCCCTTGCCGATCGATAAAAAACGTTTCCGGCGCCCCGTACACCCCATACTGAAAGGCCACGTCTCCCGTTTTGTTGTCTAGGGCCAGAGAAAACGTTTTCCCAAAGATCTCGGCAAACTTACGCGCCTGTTCCGGGGTGTCGTTCATGGCAATGCCCAACACCATGGCGGTTTTCGCTTTCTGCTCGTAGCGCACATGGGTTTCTTGCAGCAGGCGGGCTTCCTCTCGGCAGGCGGCACACCACGAACCCCAAAAGTTGAGAACCACCACTTTCCCCCGCAGAGCACTGAGCTGAATGGTCTGGCCGTCTAGCGTTTTCACCGTGAAATCCGGGGCGGGCTTGCCCAGCAGGGGCGATTGCACCTTGTAGGGGTCGGTGGTAAACCCAAAGGCAAACAGCCCCACCATCCCGGCGATCAGCCCCAACACCACCCATAGTTTCCAAGATTTCATCATGACGTTTTCTCCTTACCGCCCGCCCCCAGGGTTTTGGGCCGGTAACTCACCGCCACCAGAAACCCCAGGGTAAACAAGGGCAAGCCCATCCAGGCTCCCATAATCAACGGATTGATCATGATTTTCAGGGTCACCGAACCGTTTTCGTTCACCCCAGACAGCACCAAGTATAGGTCTTCCCACAAATTGCGGTAAATGGCCACCTCGGTCAAAGGTTCCGGTCGGCCGGGGTAGAAACTCTTGGCCGGAAACATCACCTCCACCAGCCGGTCGTTTTTATAGACTTCCACCACGGCCCCTTGCAGGTTCACGTTTCGTTCCTGGCGTTCGGCCAATTCTTTAAAGTGCAGTTTGTAAGCACCCACCTGAGTCGATTCTCCCTGGGCCATGCTTATGGCGGTATCGGTGGAGAACATTTTCCCGGCGAATCCGATGAACATCAGCACCACCGCCAGGTGAACAATCATCCCGCCGTAGCGTTGGCGGTTGCGGCCAATGGTGGTGATTGCCGCCTGCCCCCAACCCATGCCCTGCTGGCTTTTCCTCACACGAACCGCCCGGGCGTAATCCATCCCCAGGGCCGCGGTGGTAAAGGCCGCGGAAGCAAAGATGGCCAGCCCCCATCCCTTACGCATGCCCAGCGCCAGCAGCAAAACCAGCACCGCCACCCCGGCCAGGGTGGGCCAGCGGAAATTTTTCACCATGGATTCCCAGCTCGACATCCGCCAGGCGATGAGGGTGCAAACGCCCACCAGCAGCAGCAACAACACCCCCATGGGGGTAACCAGGGTGTTGAAGAACGGCGCCTGGATGGACAACTTGGTGCCCCGCACCGCCTCGGCCAGTAAGGGGAACACCGTTCCCAAAAACACCGAGAAGCCAATGCCCACGAACAACAGATTGTTCAACAGAAAGGTGCTTTCTTTGCTCAGCAAATGCTCGGCGGTGTGGCGGCTAGACAGCAACTGGATGCGGTTGAACATCAGCAGGAAGGCACCGGTCATCATCACCGCCAGGAACACCAGAAACCACGGCCCCACCTCGGATTGGGCAAAGGCATGAACCGAGTTAATTACCCCAGAGCGGACGATGAAGGTGCCCAGGATGGACAGGGCGAAAGCCATGATGATGAGCACCATGTTCCACACTTTCATCATGTTCCGCTTTTCTTGGATCATGATGGAGTGCAAAAAGGCGGTGGCCATGGTCCAGGGCATGAAGGCGGCGTTTTCCACCGGGTCCCAGGCCCAGAAGCCCCCCCAGCCCAATTCTTCGTAAGCCCATTCGCCCCCCAGCATCTGCCCCACCGACAAGAAATACCAAGAGGTCAGGGTCCAGCGGCGGGTGGTGGTAACCCAGTCGTTGTCCAACCGGCGCATGGCCAAAGAAGACATGGCGTAGGCAAACGGAACGGCCAACCCGATGTACCCCAGGTACAGCGCCGGAGGATGGAAGGCCATGGCCGGGTGCTGCAACAGGGGGTTTAAGCCGCGCCCTTCCATCGGCACGGGCAGCATGGGCTTCAAGGGGTTGGAATAGCTGACCAAGAGCCCCAGCAGAAACAGATGAATCAGCCCCAGGGTAAACAACACGTAGGGGAGGGTCTCCCGGCTATTGGCGGGGTGGCGAAACACGATAAACAGGGTATAGGCCGACAACACCAGTTCCCAAAACAGCAGCGAGCCGTCCATGCCCCCCCAAAACGCCGTGATTTTATACAGCAGGGGAAGATCGGTGGAGGATGTCTCGTACACAAACCGAACGGAAAAATCGTTGGCCAAGAAAGCCCGCTCCAGCACCAAGCTTGCCACCAGCACCATGACAAACTGCACCCCCGCCGCCGCCCGAGTGGTGCGGGCCAAGTTCCAATCGTTCCGCCGCACCGACAGCCAAGCGGTTCCCATGCCCACCATCACCGCGGCCAAGGCGGCGGTCATGGCGGCGTATCCCAAAGTATTGATCATGGCACCCGTGTATAGAGAGGAAATGGCAGGAGAATTTTTTTTCTATTCTGTTTATCTATGGTGTTTATCTATGCTGTTTGTCTGTTTGTGTATCTCAACTTTTTTCCAATCTTAATTTCTAACCCATTATGCCTAAGCCGGCCCATCATCGTCTTTTTTACGCGTATTTCAATGCCGATTGACTGAACCATTTATAGATGATTGAACAGCATCCACTCCCTGCCTGGATGTATGAGCAATGATAAGGATGATCACCAACGGCAAACGGTTCTGCGGAAACGCCCTTACTGCCCCAGGGTTTCCATGGCAGAGCGGCCCTTGCTTTTGGAGGATTTTTCCGCCCGGTATTCTTCGCTGTGTTTCACCAGCACTTGGCTGGCCACCAGCACGCCGTCGTCTCCCAGGCGGCCTTCCACCACCACCCCCTGGCCGTCTTTGAACATATCGGGCTTCACGCCATCAAACACCACCGGAATAAAATGCTCCATGTCTTCGGTCACCCGAAAGGTCAGCCGCACTTTTTGGGCGTCCCAGTGGGCCGAGCCTTTTTCCACCAGCGCCCCCACCCGGATGGGCTTGTGGCGGAAGGCTTCTGGTTCGGCCAAAATTTCGGAAGGCGTGCGGAAGTAGACCGTGGTGCGGGTGCCCATGTACACCACGCCGCCCAAAATGGCCACGACCGCCAGGGCCGCGATGAGATATTGAATTTGACGACTCATGATGGATGTCTTTAGGAAAGGGTTTCGTGGCCCGCCAGCCGTTCGGCCAGGTCTTCTTCCCGGGCCTGAATCTTCATGCGAAACACCAGCAAAAAGGCGAACAACAGCAGGGCTGCGCCGATGGCGCCAAACAAAGGAAGGTAAATTTCAGGATCGGCCGCCGGGGTGGGACGGCCCTGCTGGTCCACCTTGAAGAACGTGGTGGGCTGGTGCAGGGTGCGCCACCATTGCACCGACAAATGGATAAGGGGGATGTCGAGAAAGGCCACCAGCCCCAGCACCGCCGCCAGCCGGGCCTGCTTTTCTCCAGGAGGGGCAAAGGCCCTCAGCAGGCCATATCCGGCGTATAGCAAAAAGGCCATCAGGGCCGAGGTTAAACGGGGGTCCCAGGTCCAATAGGTGCCCCAGGTGGGGCGGCCCCAAATGGCCCCGGTGGCCAGCACCATTCCAAAGAACAGGGTGGCCAGTTCACCAGAGGAGCGGGCCAGCCGGTCGTAGGGGGCCTCACGCTTCCACAAATACCCCAGGCTGCCCAGGGCCACCAGAAAGGCCGCCAAGTAGGCCGCCACCACCGAAGGGATGTGAATGTAGAAAATTTTTTGCACAAACCCCATGTTCGTATCTTCGGGGGTGAATCCAAACACCCACACCCCTACCCCGGCCATGGCCGCCAGGGAACTCCATCCCAGCCATTTCATTCGCGTGTCTCTCGCAGGTGAATATCAACAAACTTTCCCATCCAGAATAGGCCATGGAAAGCCCCGGCACAAGTCAAAGAAACCTGCCCCGCCGGTTTTGCGCCCATCCCAAAGCCCGCTAAATCACAAACTCACTCACAAACACCGCCAAGCTAACCTACAAGAGAACAGCAGCCCTGGGGAGGTTCAATTTTTTTCTCTTTTGTTATTTTATTCTTTGTTCTTATTCGCGCTTTATGTTTTTTTATGTTTTTTCTATTTTTTTTAATCAGACTGTGACCTCGGCATAACTTTTAATTGGGGGCTTCGCCCCCATTCCCCCCTTTCACGGCAAAATCCCGGGTGATGCAGAGGATTCAGACTAGGTTCACTCGTATTTTTACCCCCTCCCTTTTTTCTCCGCCCCCCAGTTGCTTGATTATCCGTGGGTTAGCAGCAGGTCCGCCAACCGGGCCGGGGAGGGACCCCGTTCCTCCGCGTCATGGGCCACCCGGCCGTCTCGCAGAATCACCACCCGCTCCGCCAAGTTCACCCCCTTGGTGAACTGGTGGGTAATCAACAGGGTGGTGCCGCCTTCTTGCTTGAAGCGGGCCAGGTAGTCGTCTAGCAGGCGGATGGAGTTTAAGTCCAGCCCAGAATGGGGTTCATCCAGCAGCAACACCCGGGGACGGTACAACAGCAGCCGGGCAATGGCCAGCCGCTTGGTCATCCCACTGGAGAACCCCCCGGCCGCGAACCCGGCCACGTGAGAAAGACCCACCTGTTCCAGGGCCTCTCCAATCCGCTGGGTCAGCCGGTCCACCCCATACAGGGTGCCAAACACCCGCAGGTTTTCCTCCGCCGTCAGGTCCCCATACAAACGGCTGTCGTGGGAAATCACCCCCAACTCTCGGCGGGCCGCGCTGGCGGCCTGGTGCAGGGGCAGGCCCCCCCAAAAAATTTGCCCGGTGGTGGGGCGCATCAGGGTAGACAGCAATTTAAACAGGGTGCTCTTGCCCGCCCCGTTGTTGCCCAGCACCAACACAAACTCCCCCGGCCGCACCGCCAGAGAAACCCCCCGCAGGGCCGCCTGATGGCCAAATTTCTTCACCACCCGCTCCAACTGAAACACCGGCACCCCCGGCGGCATCCCAGCCTGAGCGGAAGGGGTATTCGAATGAGAGACCGTGTCGGTGGACAGCATGGATGTCTGAGTCATGGGCACCTGAGATGAAAGGCATGATTGCCGAACCCCCATCTTATGGCATACCCTGGGGGCACGTCATCCATGAATTTTATCATTCTCTACCCCAACGAACCTACCCCCGCCGCTCATGACTGTCTCTCCACCCAAACATGTTCATTTGCTGGGCATTTGCGGCACGGCCATGGCGGCCCTGGCCGGGGCCCTGAAAGCCCAGGGCTCGGTGGTCACCGGCACCGACGAAAACGTGTACCCCCCCATCAGCGACCAACTGGACCGCCTGGGCATTGCCTACAACCGGGGCTACCGGGCGGAAAACATCCCCCCCGGAGTGGAACTGGTGGTAGTGGGCAATGTCATCCGCCGAGACAACCCCGAAGTGCAGGCGGTGATGAGCCAAGGGCTGCCCTACCTTTCCATGGCCGAGGCGGTGTACCGGTTCGCCATCGCCGGGCGAAACACCCTGGCGGTGGTGGGCACCCACGGCAAAACCACCACCACCACCCTGGCCGCCCATGCCCTGGTCGAACTGGGGGCCGACCCTGGTTTTCTCACCGGGGGCATTCCCAAAAACTTCCCCGACAACTTCCGGGTGGGGGGTGGAGACTGGTTTGTGATTGAAGGCGACGAGTATGACACCGCCTTCTTCGACAAAACCCCCAAGTTTTTCAAATACCACCCCAAGGTGGTGTTGTTCACCAGTTTGGAATTTGACCACGCCGATATTTATGACAGCCTGGACACCATCCGGGGGCATTTCGCCAAACTGCTGACGGGCCTGCCCGCCGACGGCCTGATCGTGGCCTGCCATGATGACCCCGGCGCCCGGGAACTGGTGGCGGAACTGTCTGCCCAGGGGGCCCTGCCCTGCCCGGTGGTGACCTATGGCCTGGAGGAAGGCGCTGGCTGCCGCCTGACCCACACCCAAACCGGCCCCGATGGGGTGCGCTTCACCACCCGCTGGGAAGGCCGAGAGGATTCCTGGTTCTTCCCCCTGGGGGGAGACTACAACGCCCTCAACGCCGCCGCGGTGATGATCGCCCTGATCCGGTTGGGCCATGCCCCGGCCCAGGTGGCCGCCGCCCTGGCCAGCTTTCAGGGGGTCAAGCGCCGCCAGGAACTGCGGGGGGTGGCCGGAGGCGTGCGGGTGCTGGACGACTTTGCCCACCACCCCACCGCCGTGCGGTTGACCCTAAAAGGGGTGCGGCAGCGCTACCCAGAGGGGACCCTGTGGGCCGTGTTTGAACCCAGAAGTTTCACCGCCCGTTCCAGCCGGTTCCAAACCGAATGGGGCCAGGCCTTTTGGGGGGCCGGGCAGGTGCTGCTGGCGCCCCCGTTCCGCCCGGCCAACGCGTCGGCCAACCAACTGCTCGACACCCGCCGGGTGGCCGAGGACACCCAAGCCGGGGGCACCCCCGCGCGGGCCCTGGGTTCTACCGATGAAATCTTGGCCGTGCTGGAACAAGAAACCACCCCCGGCGACACCGTGTTGGTGATGTCCAACGGCGGGTTCGACAACATTCACCAGCGGCTGCTGGATAGGCTGGCTCAACGAAACACCCAGGGAGGAACACGCTGATGGCCGTGCAGAAAAAACCCGCCGGGAAATCCCCGGTGAAAATAATACCCGCGAAAAAAATACCCGCGAAAAAAGCCCTTGCTAAAACAACGGCTCTAAAAACTACCGGGAAAAAAGCAGTAAATAAAATAGCGTCAAAAACATCGGCTAAAGCCAAAGAAACTCCCCAACCCGCCCGCAAAAAAACGAGTCGAGGGCCAGTGCCCCTTTCACCCCACCTGAAAACCATCGAGCTAAAGGGGAAGACCATCTACCTGCTTGGCACCGCCCATGTCTCTCGGGCCAGCGAGGAAGAAGTCAGCCGGGTGATTGCCGCCCTGAAACCCGATGGCGTGGCCGTGGAGCTGTGCGCCTCTCGCCATGAATCCCTGACCAACCCCGACAAATGGCGGCAAACCGATTTGTTCCAGGTGGTGCGGCGGGGCCAAGCCGGGCTGCTGCTGGCCCACTTGGTGCTCTCGGCTTTCCAACGGCGGCTGGGAGAGCAACTGCACATCCGCCCCGGAGCCGAAATGATCCGGGCCATGGAGGAAGCCAAAAAACACAAAGCCCATTTAGAGCTAGCCGACCGCGACGTGCAGATCACCCTGCGGCGCACTTGGCGGGCCCTGGGCTGGCGCGACAAATGGCGGTTGACCCTAGAGTTGGTGTCTAGCCTAGTGGGCACCCCACAGTTGTCGGCAGAAGAAGTGGAAGCCATGAAGGGAGCGGATCTGCTTTCCCAGGTGATGGAGGAATTCGCCGCCCACTTCCCCGCCGCCAAGCGCACCCTGATTGACGAGCGCGACGCTTACCTGGCCCACAAAATCGCCCACACCCCCGGCCGACGGGTGGTGGGGGTGGTGGGGGCCGGGCACATGGCGGGCATTCTGCCGCGGCTGCACCACCCGGCCTCGGCGGAAGAAATGGCCGAGTTGGAAAAAAATCCTCCGCCTTCTCACTGGGGGAAACTGTTTACCTGGGGGCTGCCCGCCATGGTGTTGGGCATGATTGCCTACGGCTTCCTGGGCATCCGCCCCGAAGCCGGTTGGGAAATGGTGAAAACCTGGGTGCTGGTCACCGGCACCCTGGGAGCCCTGGGGGCCGCTGCCGCCCTGGCCCACCCCCTCACCATTGTGTCGGCCTTTTTGGCCGCCCCCATCACCACCCTGCACCCCTTGCTGGCCGCGGGCTGGGTGGCGGGGCTGGTCGAGGCCCTGGTGCATAAGCCCCGGGTGGCCGACTTTGAAACCCTCCCCACCGATGTCACCACTTTTCGGGGGTTCTGGCGCAACGGCATTGTGCGGGTGCTGCTGGTGGTGACCCTCACCAACATTGGGGCCAGTTTAGGCACCTTTCTGGGCATTCCCCTGTTGGGGAAAATCATCGGCTAAGGGGCCAAAACCAGTGGGCACCCCCACGGGATGGGTTTGACAGCCCCGGCCCCAGCCCATACACTATAACACTGTAAGTTTCCCGCCATTTGCGGGACAAAACGAACCATCCCTCATCCGGCCCTCTTCCGGGAGGGTTCCCCCCACACGTTTGGAGCAAAGCATTCATGGCGGATTACAAAGTCAAAGACATCGGGCTGGCCGAATGGGGCCGCAAAGAAATTGAAATTGCTGAAACCGAAATGCCCGGCCTGATGGCCCTGCGGGAAGAATACAAGAACAAGCAGCCCCTGAAGGGTGCCCGCATTTTGGGTTGTCTGCACATGACCATCCAAACCGCCGTGCTGATTGAAACCCTGACCGCCCTGGGCGCCAAAGTGCGCTGGTCTTCCTGCAACATTTTCTCTACCCAAGACCACGCCGCCGCCGCCATCGCCGCCGCGGGCATTCCCGTGTTTGCCTGGAAGGGTGAAACCGAAGAGGAATACTGGTGGTGCATCGACCGCACCCTGGAATGGCCGGCCAACGAACCCCCCAACATGATTCTGGATGACGGGGGCGACCTGACCCTGGTGGTTCACGAAAAGCGCAAAGACCTGCTGGCCCACATCAAAGGCATTTCCGAAGAAACCACCACCGGCGTTCACCGCCTGTACCAAATGGTGGAAAAAGGCGAGTTGAAAGTGCCCGCCTTCAACGTGAACGACTCGGTGACCAAGAGCAAGTTCGATAACCTCTACGGCATCCGCGAATCGCTGATGGACGGCATCAAGCGGGCCACCGACGTGATGATCGCCGGCAAGGTGTGCGTGGTGGCTGGTTATGGCGACGTGGGCAAGGGCTCGGCCCAGGCCTTTAAGGGGCTGGGGGGCAAGGTCATCATTACCGAGGTGGACCCCATTTGCGCCCTGCAAGCCGCCATGGAAGGCTACACCGTGATGAAAATGGATGACGCCGCCAAAATCGGCGACATCTTCGTCACCGCCACCGGGTGCGTCAGTGCCATTACCAAAAAGCAGATGGACTCCATGAAAAACCAGGCCATCGTGTGCAACATTGGACACTTCGACTCTGAAATTGAAGTGGGCGCCTTGAACCACGATGAAACCCTGAAGAAGGTGACCATCAAGCCTCAGGTCGATCAATACATCTGGCCGAACGGCAAGTGCATCACCGTGCTGGCGGAAGGCCGCTTGGTGAACCTGGGCTGCGCCACGGGTCACCCCAGTTTTGTGATGTCGACCAGTTTCACCAACCAGGTGCTGGCCCAGATTGAACTGTGGAACAACCACGCCAAGTACGAAAACAAAGTGTATGTGCTGCCGAAATTCTTGGACGAAAAAGTGGCCCGGCTGCACTTGAAAAAACTGGGAGTGGAACTGGATACCCTCACCAAAGCCCAGGCCGATTACCTGGGAATTGACGTGAACGGCCCCTATAAACCGGAATACTACCGGTATTAATTCACAAGCCCGCGGTTTCTTGGCTTGAATCACCCGCCGGTTTTCTCCGGCGGGTATTTTTTTACCCGAAAGCTCATGAATCCCCCTCCCCTGGTTTTTCTCGACGCCTGCGTTCTGTTTTCTCCCCTGCTGCGGGATTTGCTGGTGCGGTTGGGGAAGGCCGGTCTGTGCCGCCCCCGCTGGAGCCGGGAAGTGCAGGAGGAGTGGATTCTGGCGCGGCTGAACACGGGCAAAGAGCCGGACCGCCGGGAGCTAGACGCCGCCCGGGAAGCCATGAACGACAGCGTTCCGGAGGGCCTGGTGAGCGGATATGCCAGCCGGGTGGAGGGCATTACCCTCCCCGACCGGCAGGACCGGCACGTGGTCGCGGCGGCTTGGCATAGTCTTTTCTCTTCACCCGCCACCCACGGGATCATTCTGACCTACAACCTGAGGGATTTTCCCAAGAAACGTTTGGCCCCCCTGGGGTTGACCGCCCAAACCCCGGACCGGTTTCTAACGGAACTGTTGGAGTCTCACCCAGAACCGTTCCTGGAAGTCGTCCGCCAACACATCGCCGGGTTGAGCCACCCGCCGGTCAGCCTGGAGCAATGGCTGACTGACATTAAAAAACTGAAGCTGCACCATACCGCCCGCCGTGTCACAGGATTGTCTAGCCCTTTTCCCCTTCCCTGATTTCCATTACGATGGGAGTAGAAGGCGTTTCATGGTTTCCTCTTCCTCAGGGTACCCCCATGTTGATTGGCGACCTGTTGGCCCACCGTGCCCAAACCCATCCCCACGCGCCCTACTGGCGGCAGGGAGGAGAGGAAACCCTATACGGAGAGATGGAGTCCCTGGCCCGGCGGGCGGCCTTTGCCCTTACCCGGCAGGGAGCCAACCCGCCAGGAACCATGATCGGGGTGATGGCCATGCCCTCGGCCCGGTATGCCGCCCTGCACTTTGCCGCCGCCAAGGCGGGTTTGGTGCTGGCCCACCTGAACCCCCGCTGGAGCCCCGATGAAACCGCCTGGGGAATACGGTTGTCTGGCGCTGGCGTGATGTTCGTGGACCACCACGGGGCCGAAGCCGCCGCCAAGGTTCGGGAGGGGTTTCCCCAAACATCCTGGATATGGCTGGACCGGCGGCAAGCCCCCCCCTGGGCCACTCCCTGGGAAACCTTTGTGGCCAACACCCCAGACCGGCCCTTTCCCCTGCCTTCCTTTGGGGTACCCACCGATGTGTTTCAACTGCTGTTCACCAGCGGCACCACGGGCCGGCCCAAAGGGGTGCGGGTCAGCCATCAGTCCAAATTCAACCTAGCCCAAACCCATGCCCTCAACCTGGGGCTGCGAATGGGAGACCGGGTCCTCAGTTCCCTGGCTCTATGCCACCATTTTGGGCAATGGCTCAACCTCACCGCCGTGCCGCTGGTGGGGGGGGTGGTGCAGCAGCAAGAGGGGTTCCAAGCCCAGGCCGTGGCCGCCGCCCTGGCCCAAGACGGCATCACCCATCTGCCCATGGTACCCACCCAGCTACGGCGGCTGCTGGATGAATCGGCAGCACAGGGCCTGACCCTGAAAGCCCCAGAATTAAGAATGATCGTGTTCGGGGGAGAACCCTCACCCGCTGGACTGGCTCACCGGCTGGCGGCGGCCTTTCCCCGGGCCCGCATGTTTCAGGGGTTCGGGCAGACCGAAACCGGCTTTTTGCTGGGCCTGCACCACGAACAAATGGCCGCCAATCCCCACTCCCTGGGCTGGCCAGACCCACGGGTAGACATCCGGCTGGTGGATTCCACCGGAAAGGAAGTTCCCCCTGGGCAGGCCGGGGAAATCACGGCCCGCACCCCCTACTTGATGAACGGATATCATGGCAACCCGGAAGCCACCGGGGAGTATTTCGCCTTTGGCAGGGGGTGGGGCCGCACTGGGGACCTGGCCCGACGGGAACCAGACGGCTCTTACACCCTGGCGGGCCGCAAAACCGATCTCATCATCTCGGGCGGCATGAACGTGTACCCCGCCGAGGTAGAGCGGGTTCTGCTGGATCACCCAGCCGTGCTCGAGGTTGTGGTGGTGGGGGCCCCGGATGAGCAATGGGGAGAAACCCCTGTGGCTTTCCTGCTGGTCATCCCCGGTAAAATGGACCACCCCGCCCAAGAATTGGAGCACCATTGCCGCGACCGGCTGGCCCATTACAAATGCCCCACCCGCTGGGTCTTCCCCGAACACTTCCCCCGCACCACCAGCGGCAAGGCCAACCGGGGGGCCCTGAAGGCGGCGGCCCGGCGCAGCGATGCCACGGAAGACTTTCCACCGACAGATTGACAAAAAAACAACGCCAGGGTTTAATTGTGGAATGCCTGTTCCTCAAGCGCCGGAAGATGGATTCTCGGAATGATTTCCGGCGAACGACATTCCCAGCGAACATGGGGTGGGGCTGGTTTACACGGGGTTGTAGTTAAGCTGGTTATAACGCCGCTCTGTCACAGCGGAGGCCGCGGGTTCGAGTCCCGTCAACCCCGCCTACGGAAAGTACACATCCGGAAGCCACTGCAAGTGAAAAAAACCCGGCCCAGGCCGGGTTTTTTTGTCTTAGACTCTTTTCTTGAGACCCCTGCATCACCTATTTTTTCCCATCCCCCTTCCCCCAGGGAAGGGAGATGTTTTTATTGGGGGCTTCGTCCCCCATTTCCCCTTTTCACGGAAAAAAACTGGGTGATGCAGAAGTCTCTGCTTTCTTATTCCACCTGCTGATCCGGTCTGTTTTTTTCCCTGAATGATATTCCCAATCCCACCTATCTTCCTGAACATCTATTTCCGGTGAGCTATTTATCTTCCCTCCCACCCATTGTTGATATACTTGGAAAACGCGAACAAGCATTGATCGACCACCCCGCCACACGGTAACCTAGGGAATCGTCCACCCTTTTCTTGGAGAAGATTGTCATGATGATCGCGGCCATTCATATTGTTGGAATCAGCGTGTTGGCGGCCATTGCTGGCTCGGTGGGGTACAACATTGGCATGAAGGAAGGGCAGCGCCGCCAACGGCTGGCCGCCGAGTTGAACGCCGAAGAAAAACGGATGAAATAAACACGGTTGGAATCAACCCCAGCACAAGAAAAAGCCCCTTCCCCCGGCACCGCGAACGCGGGAGGGGAAGGGGCGGGTTGAACCAGAGAAACGGGGCGAATTAATTCACCGTCCGGGCCCCCTTCAACACGTCCGAAATATGGTCAATCGACCGGGCAAACACGTGGGTCACAAAGCGCAGTTTGACCTCATCGGCCACCAGCCGGTCTAACTCGGCAATGGCCCGCTCCGCCGCCCGGTTGACCCGCATCTCAAAGTCCTCGGTTTCGTGCACGCCAAAAATCTCTGCGTATTCGTCAATGCTCGTTTTCATCGCCGGTTCTCCCAAGAAGAAATCTGTTGAGCATGGATGTTGCTCATCCTGGAAGAATTGTCGGCTGGGTCAGAGAAAACTTGAGGGATGAATTTAGGGGAATGGAGATGATTGGATGGGGGGGCTTCGCCCCCATGCCAATAAAAAACCTATTGCGTGGATGTTCAAGACATACAACGGATTAGAGAGCCTAGAAAATAGATCACGCCACACGAAAATCCAACACCACCGGGCAGGGAAAACCGGGGGGAGACATACGAGGAACCGGAAGGATAAAGAGACGAAAGAAGGAGGAAGAAGGGGGGGGGTTGAAGCCGTCGGTAAGCCGGGTTCTGTTCTCCCCAGGGGGAGCCATGGCCATTTATCTGGGACGACCGTTGCCGGCCGCCTCGAGCGTCCTACCCGGCGGCTGGGCGAGCAACCCTTAGCGCCGCCTTACTTGGACTTGCTCCGGATGGGGTTTGCCGTGCCGGTCGTGTCGCCACGCCCGCGGTGGGCTCTTACATTAAGGCCGAAATGGCCCCCACCTTTTCACCCTTACCTGTGGGCGCCTGCGTTGCCACAGGTCGCCCCATCGGCGGTTTGTTTTCTGTGGCACTTTCCTTGGGGTTGCCCCCACTGGCCGTTAGCCAGCATCCTGCTCTGCGGAGCCCGGACTTTCCTCCACGCGCCCAAAGGCACGCAGCGGCCATGCTTCGGGCTTCAACCCGTTCCCTGGTTAAAGCCTAGCATACCTTCAGATGGGATGGGGGAATTTACAACGAGACCCTTCAACGATATGTCTTCAACCGTGACCTTGCAACATTGAACATTCAACTGTAAGCCTTCAGCCGTGCCCGCCACTGCCCCCGCCGCGGCGCCATTCCAGCAGGCCGCCAGACAGGTGAATGGGCCGGCGGCCCTGCTGGGCCAGCCGCAAGGCCACCCGTGCACTGTATTCGCCGTCGGCGCACACCAGGGCCACGGGGGTTCCGGTGGGTTCCTTGGCCAGCAGCATCTCTAATTCTTGGCAGGTATCTACCGCCACCACTTTGTAAAACCCATGAAACTCCGCCACGGCCTGGGCGTGTTTAAACACCGCCACCAGCGCCTGCTTCATGGCGTTGAATTCGTTGGGAGACAATTCCAGAAAGCAGCAGGGAGAATCGGTCATGGTTTGACGGGCCGGGCGGAGGTCCACTTCGGCGGTAGAAGGATGAGCGTGCATGGCTTTGGTCGGCATGGGTTCCGTGGTGAGAACGAATGGGATCATAGGGTTTCGCCCCCATCACCCGGTTGAACGGTAACCAATTCATCTAAATGGATATACCATGCACGGACCGAACCAACTGTCCTGTGCCAATAGTGTCATATAACAGTGTGACAGAAGAAAAGTCAAGAGGCGAGAAAAATCGAATGGGAGGAACCCTGAATTCTTTTAGTCATATGATATTATTTGTTATTTTTTGTAATCCTGGCAAGAAAATCTTCGTGATTCAGAATCAAAACATCTCCCTCCCACGAAAATCCCCCTCCGCCCAACCTTTCAACCAATTCCTTCAGCAAAAATTCGGGCATCAGGGTCAATCCGGCCTTGGCCACCCACCCCCCCAACCCGTCAATCTGAGGGTCCACCCAAAACCGGGTTTCCCGTGCGTCCGCGTAACGAATGACCAAGTGGAGAGTTAAATGAGAGGCCTTGAGGGCACCGGGCAGCTTGGCGGTCACCTGCAGGCGCAGGCCGTCTGGCTCTAACCGCACACCGGTGATGCGGGGAATTTTCTGCGAGGAGTTTTGCCCCAAGGCTTGACCCGCCAGGGTTTCCAACAGGATCAGCAGCGGGGGTTTGGGGGCAGACATGGCGTCATCCGTTGGTTAACTCCCCAAAGGCCCGTTGATAGGCATCCAGGGTGGTTTGATCGTGACAGACAAAAATCACCCGCTGAGGCAGGGGGTGATGGGTCAGATGGCGGATGGATTCGGTGATGGCAATGCGGGCGGCCCGGTCCACGGGGAACCCATAGGCACCGGTGCTGATGGCGGGGAAAGCCAGGGTATCCACCCCCCGCAGGGCCGCCAGCGACAAACAAGCCAGATAAGCCCGCACCAACAACTGGTCTTCTCCGTTGTCGCCCCCCTGCCACACTGGTCCCACGGTATGAATCACCCAGCGGACGGGCAAACGGTATCCACGGGTCACCCTAGCTTCCCCGGTGGGGCAGCCCCCCAGGGTACGGCATTCTTCCAGCAATTCTGGACCCGCCGCCTGGTGAATGGCGCCGTCTACCCCGCCCCCGCCCTGCAAACTGTTGTTGGCCGCGTTCACAATGGCATCTACCCGCAGGGTGGTAATATCCCCCAGCCGGGTTTCCAGGCGCTCTAAAATCGACATATCCATGGGGAAACCGAATCCATTGGAAGGGCCACGACGGCCAAAGGGTTCATTGCAGGCTTACGAGACGTGGATCAGGAATATCAGGGGTAGGAACGATGACAATGAAACCTTATCTCTTCGCTTTGACCCAACACCCATAAAAAAACGGGGAGCCTCCGCTCCGCCCTTGCTGCCGGACGGAAGGTGCTCCCCATGGTACATGAAAAACTATTCTGGCGTGTTATTTTTTGGTATCGACTTTGGCCGCCTTCCATTCTCCACCGGATTGGACATTCATCGTCCCATCCTTGCCATCATCCGAGGCGCCCAGTTTCACCACGTCTTGTCCACCGCCTCCACTAACCCGCACCAAGCCATGGCCGCCTTTGGCCGTGCCCAAGGCCACCACCTGCTTCTCACTGCTGTTGCGCACATCCACCCCGCCATTGCCAGAATCCGAAGCGGCCAGGGTCACCACGGGGCGTCCGCCAGAGCTCATCACGTTAACCCGCCCATTGCCAGAGGGGGTGGAATCGGCGGTGAATACCTCGCCGCCTTTGGCCGAAAACACCTTCAGGGACCCGTCGCCATCACCCGAGGCCCCCAGGTAAAACAGTTTCTTCTTGCCAGCGCTGTTCAAGACCATCAAACCGTCACCCCGCTCTGAACCACCCGCGGCCATGATTTGGGTGCCGCCGTTGTTATAAATCGCAAAGGTTCCGTTGCCCGCCCCGGTGGGATACACCCGGAACACTTCCTGGCCCTTGCTGTTGCGCAGGGTGATGGACCCGCCGTTTTTAGAGCCTTCCAGGGTCATCACGGCATTGCCGCTGCCATCCACAATCACAACTTTTTTGGTTTGAAGAGAATCGGTCACTTCTCCCTTCACGGAAACCGCCTTGGCTGAAGACCCCGCCGCGGGCACCGGCATTTTTTCCATCATCTTGCTGATCAACTGATCGCTCACCTCCAGGGGAATTTCCTGGGGTTGGCGCCCGCTCAACACAATCAGCGCCACCACGCACCCCAAGGAAATGGCGATGGAGGCATAGGTAATTTTCTTTAACGTATTGATTTGTTTTGTTGTATCGTCCATGGGGGAGACCTTTTGTGATGTCGGGTGAGAATAGAACGGACCCTGGGAGCAGCCCCAACGGCTGACCGATGGCAGCCCCCCCGCTGCCATGCCGCCGCTGACCAAACGATCAGCGGGTTTTGTGAAACCAAAGCCCTTCAAATTCATAATACAAATCGCGGAAAAAACCAAATTTTTACGCAGTACGATCGAAAATTAAGTGGCGGGTTAGGCCTTCCAGAATCTGCCGCTGGGGCGTGGGGGGGATACCCGCCAGCAAATCCAGGGCTCGGTTTCCCATTTCACGGCAGCGCAAACGCACCGCGTCCAACGATCCTGTGGTGGTGGCTTGGTCAATCACCCACTCAATTTCCTGCGGAAGAGTCTCCGCTGGTGGTTTCAGCAAAATGCCGGTCAGCCGTTTTTTTTCAGGGGCTGGCAGCCGCTCCATCAGTTCAATCACGATCAGCGTGCGCTTGCCTTCGGCAATGTCTCCCCCCCGTTCCTTGCCATACCCCCCCTGCATTCCCTGGGGCCCCTGGCCGGAGGAATCGGGCGCAAGATTTAACAGGTCATCCTGCATTTGAAAGCCAATGCCCAGGGTTTCCCCAAAATCTCCCAGGCGGGCAACCAGGTCCGGGGCGGCCCCGGCGATGAGGGCACCGATCTGGCAGGGACCTCGGCCGGTGTACCACCCGGTTTTTTTTCGGATCATGGTTTCATACTGCTCCCGGTCGGGAACAATATTTTCCGCGATCCACCCAATATCCATGGCCTGGCCCTCGAAGGTCTCTCCGAATACCTGATTAAACTGGGTCAATACCCGCCAAGCCGGGGCGGCCCCCAATCGCTGCTCGTTTTCTGCCAACAACCGGTACACCAACCCAAACAGGTAATCCCCCACGTTGATGGCCAGGGGAATGCCCACCTGGCGGTGCAGGGTGGGTTTCCCCCGGCGCAGCAAAGAGCCGTCCTGAATGTCATCATGCACCAGGGCGAAATTTTGAAAAGCCTCCAGGGCCAGGGCCGAGGGCAGGGCCAGGGCCGGGTCTCCCCCGGCCTGAGCGGCACTGAGCAGCAGCAGGGCCGGCCGAAAGCGCTTGCCCCCCCGAGAGGGATAATCCCGGGCAGGTTCATACAGCCAACGGGCGGGTTCCTGCCGGGGGATGCGCGCCAACAATTCATCGCCCACCCAACGGGCGGCGGAGTCCAGGTAGGCCGGGAGGGAAGAAAAATCCAACGGGTGAGAGAGTGGAGGCATGAATCCATCTGTATCCGGTTTCCCCGGTGTCAGGCAAGGGGGTGACTTGAGTTTTCTCCTCTGGCGGGCGAAAACAAGAAAGAATTTTTCATGACCTGCCCCCAGAAACCCCCATCCGAGCCGCCCCCATGAGTTGCATTTTCTGCCGAATCGTCGCGGGAGAGATCCCCGCTGAGAAAGTTTACGAAGATGACCACACCCTGGCCTTGATGGACATCAACCCCGTGGCCGACGGCCACCTGTTGGTCATTCCTAAAAGCCACCACGAAACCCTGGCCGAAACCCCCGAGAAGGTGCTTCATCAGGTCATTTCCGTGGTGAAAAAAATGGCCCTGGCCCTTCCCCAGGCGGCTGGAACCGAGCACATGAACATTCTGCAAAACAACGGCAAGATGGCCTTTCAAAGCGTGCCGCACGTTCACTTTCACCTGATCCCCCGGCGGGAGGGCGACGGCATTGGCTTTGGCTGGCGATTGGTGCCGGGGAACCCCCAAAAAATTCAGCAGACGGCCCAGGCGTTGCGCAAGGCCCTGGCCCCGTGAACCTTTGGTGACTCTCTCACAGGCAGGGGCAACCTGCCGTGTTGCAATGATTTTCAAGTGATTTATTTCCAGTATCTTTATGTTCAAAATATTTGCTGCATCCATGCTTGGATCGTTCGAGCAGGGCGTGGCTTCACCCCCCAATCCCCCTTTTATCTTAGGAACCCCATGAGCAACCCATCTCCCGCCTATGGCATGTTTCGGCAAGTGAACCTGCCCTATGCCCAGGCTGTCACCCGCATTACGGAAACCCTGAAGGAGCAAGGGTTCGGCATTTTGACCGAGATCGACGTGAAAGCCACCATGAAGAAGAAAATCGACAAGGACGTGCCCGCCCAGGTGATTCTGGGGGCCTGCAACCCCAACCTGGCTTTTCGGGCCATGGAGGGAGAACCGGCCATTGGGCTGCTGCTGCCCTGCAACGTGGTGGTGAGAGAAGACGCGGCGGGAAACACCATCGTGGGAATTCTGAACCCCGACAGCATGGTGGAAATGACTGGGAATATGGCTTTGAAGGAGGTGGCGGTGGAAGCCCGCCAGCGGCTGACCCGCGCCCTGGAAGCCATCTAGAAGGACTGCACAGCCTTAGGCCACGTTGGGAGACAAACGGCTGCAAAATTCCAGCAGCCCCTGGCGGTCGGTGACTTGAATATGCCCCCGCCCCAGGGTCACGTAGCCTTCCCGCTCAAAATCTTTAAGGATGCGGCTGATGACTTCCCGGGCGGTGCCCAGGTCCACCGCCAGTTGGGCGTGGGTGGTTTCCACGTCTTGAGACCGGCCCGGGGCCGTGCCAGACAACAACCGCTCCGCCAGCCGCAGGTCCACCCGCCGGAAGGCCACTTCTTCCACCACCAGCATCATGTCTGCCAGGCGGGAAGACAGCATTTCGCACATAAAATTTTGCAGACTGGGGTGGTTTTTCATGTGCTCCCGAAACACCATCACCGGAACGGCCACATAATCCACGTCATCCTCCGCCTCGGCAATGGCCGGATAGCTGGCGCCGGAAATGCCGCAAGAGGTAGACAAAATGCAGCTTTCTCCAGGCCCCGCCCGAAACAGCGTGATTTCCCGGCCGGATTCTCCCAGCTTAAACACCCGCACGGATCCATGGAGGAAAAACGGAACGATGTCGCAGGGGAAGCCCTGCTCGTACAAGATGGTGCCCTTGGTGGCTTTACGAAGCATGCCATGCTTGGCCAGCATATCGGCAAAGGGCTGCTCTAAGGCAGGAAATACTTTTTTAATCTGATCGATCGACACCACGGCAACCCTCCCTTGGGTATAGTGACCGTCAACCTCCCCCGTACAGATTCCCCGTTAAGATTTCCCAGTCTGTCAAAAAATAAATGTTAGGGCAATGATTGTATTCAAAGAATTTTTTAGCGGCACTTCCGAAAAACGTATCTTTTTATCGTATTTCACCCCCATTTTCTCCTGGATTCTTGTTTCCCCTGTTTTCTCTCCATCCAACGGCTGAATCAATTTGTCCCCCGGCCTAAGAACAGATAGTCTTCAAGTCCAGATCGTCTTCAAATCTCACGTTCTTATTTTATCTCTTGCCATGAATGAAAACACCCTGTGGGCCGAAATTTTGATGGAAGAATTGTTCCGGGCCGGGGCCCGGACGGCGGTGGTGTCCCCTGGTTCCCGCTCCACCCCCCTGGCCTTGGCCCTGGGGGCCCACCCTGGGTTTCAAGTATACAGCCAAGTCGATGAACGTTCCGGGGGATTTTTTGCCCTGGGCCACGCCAAGGCTGGTGGGCAGCCGGTGGTGTTGGTGTGCACCTCGGGCACGGCGGCGGCCAATTACTACCCCGCCGTGATCGAAGCCTACCACGCCAGGGTTCCCCTGATCGTCTTGACCGCCGACCGCCCCTACGAACTGCGAGACACCGGTGCCGAGCAGACCATTGACCAGCCCCGGATGTTCGGCACGGCGGTGAAAGGGCGGTTTGACCTGGACGCCCCCCGACCCCAACCCCACTTGATTCGTCACCTGCGGGCCACCGCTGCCCGGGCCGCCGCCCTGGCGGCAGAAACCCCCGCGGGCCCCGTTCACTTAAACCTTCCCTTCCGCAAACCCCTGGAACCCATGGCGCCTCCCCCCGGCCACCCGGCGGCCCTGCCGCTGGACCTGGAGCCCCAGGACCCCCTGGCCTTCCACGGAAAGCCCCACCGCACCCCCTGGGCCGTGGTGCATCCCGCCGGGCCAGAGCCCGACCGAAACGCCGTTCAGCTGACCGCCCAGGGGATGGCCAACAACCCCCGAGGCGTGGTGTTGTGCGGCCCCCTGATGGAACTGAACGGCCATGGAGAAACCGCCCAGGCGGTGGCCCGCATGGCCCGTCTGGCCCGCTGGCCGGTGGCGGCGGAACCCCCCGCGGGGCTGCGCCATGGCCCCTGGGCCATGGGCACCGAAATTCTGGCCCACCCGGAAGCCCTGTTGCGGCAGCCCGGTTTTCGCTCTCGCTGGGTGCCCCAGGTGGTGCTGCGCATTGGGCCGCCACCCACCGCCCCCCACCTGGAGCGCTGGTTGACAGCCAACCCCCAAACCCAACTGGTGGTGGTGAACAACCAAGGGGGCTGGCCAGAACCCACCCACCACCCCATGGTGATGATCCAGGCCGACCCCGCCCTGTTCTGTCTGCGGGTGGCCGAACAGTTGGAGGACATGGCCGACACCATCACCCGGGACCCGGCTTGGCTGGACGGGTTTGTTCAGGCCGACCGTACCGTGGAAGATGCCCTGAACCGCCTGTGGCACCAGCCTGGGCCAGACGGCTTGGCCGATGGCTGGTTTGAAGGGCGGGTGTTTCGGGAACTCACCCAGGTTCTGCCCAAGGGGGCCGTGGTGTTCACCGCCAACAGCATGCCGGTTCGAGATCTGGACGCCTTCACCCCCAAAACGGCCCAGCCCCTGCGGCACATGGTCAGCCGGGGGGCCAACGGAATCGACGGCACCCTGTCCACCGCCCTGGGAGCGGCCGCCCGGTTGTCTTCCGACCGGCAGCCCGTGGTGCTGGTGACTGGCGACTTGGCCTTTCTCCATGACGCGGGGGGGCTGCTGGCCGCCAAGCGGTATCACATTCCCCTCACCGTGGTGCTGGTGAACAATGACGGCGGGGGAATTTTCGACATGCTGCCCGTGGCCGAGCTGCCGGGCCGAGCCCAGGTCTTTCAACACCTGTTCACCACCCCCCATGGGTTGGATTTTTCTGCCCTGGCCAAAGCCTATGGGTCCCCACACGCCCACCCCACCCATTGGGAGGATTTCCGCCGAGAAGTGGAAACATCCGTCCGCCTGAACCAGCAGGGAGAAGGCGGCACCCGAATCATCGAGATTTCCACCGATCGCCAAGACAGCCACCGGCGGCGGAAGCTGGCCTGGAGCGCCGCCGCCCAGGCCCTAGTGAAACACCACCTGGCCGATGCCTAAACCCATGAACACTCCCCGGTTTCACTACCAACGGCTTTCGTCCCTGGCCCCCGGAACATCCCCGCCGGTGTTCGTCATGTTGCACGGCTTTGCCGGAGACGGATCGGCTTGGGAACCAGTGGCCGAGGGATTGAGACGAATGGGTTCTGTGCTGCTGGTGGACCTGCCAGGGCATGGAGAAAATCACCTCCCTGGTGGGCCGGAAGACTGCACCATGGAAGCCTGCCTGGGGGGGCTGGAGGATATGTTGATCCGGGAAAAGCTGCTGGGGGGCGGAGTGCCCCTGTGGTGGATGGGGTATTCCATGGGGGGCCGACTGGCCCTGTACACGGCCATTCACCGCCCGACCTGGGTGAACGGGCTGGTGGTGGAATCTGGCTCCCCCGGCATTCAAGATCTGGCGGAGCGGCAGGCCCGGCGGGAATTGGACGAAGCCATGGCCCGAGTGATTTTGGAACGGGGGATGGAGTCGTTTGTGGAGGAATGGTTGAGCAACCCCATGTTTCGGGGGTTAAAGCGGCTGGCCCCCCAAATTTGGACGGCAGAACGGAACAGACGGCTGGCTCAAAATCCGGTGGGGCTGGCGGCCTCTTTACGGGGAATGGGCACCGGGGCCATGCTCCCTTTGTGGGACCGTCTGCCAGAAATTCGGGTCCCCACCCTGCTGCTGGCTGGAATGGAAGACAGCCCCTACGTGTCGCTGGCCGGGCAGATGGCCGGTGCCATCCCTGGGGCGGCGGTGGAGTTGATTCCCCACGCCGTGCATCTGCCCCACGTGGAACGTCCCGAAGCCTTTCTGTTACAGGTGGCCCGGTTCGTGGCGTCTCACCATCCCTTGCATTTCCCTACCTGATTTTCCTCCACCGACTTTCCCCCACCGACTTTCCCCCACCGACTTTCCTTGACCCCTGATTCCGCCCCCCCCCTCTAATTTCCCTCACTTTAATTCCCGCTGATATCTGGCCAACCATGGACAGGTCTGCTCACTCTCCCAGGCGGCACAGGCCAGGAAAAGAATGGCAGAACTCTAGGAACACAGGCCAGACTTCGTCTGGGGTGGTGTTTTTCCGCAGAACCGCCCGTCCGGGTTTTTCCAGCAGCACATAGGTCAATCCCCCCTTGGCGGATTTTTTATCGTGCAGCAGCAGCTGAGAAAATCCTTCCTGATCCAAAGGCGGCAGCACCACCGGGGTCAGCAAGGGCATCAGCAGGTCCAGCACCCGGTTAAAACCGGGCTGATCCAACATCCCCCATTTCCAGGATAGAAACGCGGCGAAGGCCATGCCAGTCCCCACGGATTCGCCGTGCAAGTAAGCCTCGTACCTGGTGTGGGTTTCAATCAGGTGGCCCAGGCTGTGGCCAAAGTTTAACAACGCGCGGATGGACTGCTCCTTTTCGTCTTCCTCCACCACACGGGCTTTCACCCGGCAGCTGCGTTCCACGGCCTCTTCCCAAAAGGGCCAATGCAATTCTTCCGTGGGGGCCTCTAACCGATCTCGATTTATTGCTAAAAAGTCCAGCAGATCGCTGTCCAGAATCAATCCATGCTTCACCAGCTCCATCAACCCCGCCTTTCGTTCCCGTGGGGGCAGGGTGCGCAGAAAGGTGACATCCATCACCACTCCCTCGGGCTGCTTAAAGGCCCCGATGGTGTTTTTCCCCTGGGGGTGGTTTACACCGGTTTTCCCCCCAATGGAGCTATCCACCATGGCCAGCAGGGTGGTGGGCACCTGCACCAGGGGAACCCCCCGCATGAAACAAGCCGCGGCAAACCCCGCCATGTCGCCCACCACCCCGCCGCCAAAGGCCACCACCAGGGTTCGGCGGGTGGCCGACAACCCCATCAGTCGGTCCCATACCGTTTGTAGGTGTTCCATGTTTTTATAGGCTTCCCCATCGGGCAATACGCAGGTTTCTACCCGCAGAGGAAGACCCGCCAGCGCCTTTTTTATCCGGTCAGGATATAATTTTTCCAGGGTGGTGTTGGTCACCACCAGCACCAGGTCTTCAGCGGTTTGCCGCACCAGGGCTGGCAATTCTGTGTCTAAAATATCGGCCCCCAGAACCAACCGGTATGACGCGTGGGGAAGGGTGACAGGCAGGATTCGCATGGAGGCTGATATTCAAAGGATGGAAATCATGGGAAGGTTGCAGAACTGTGATGAGCCGGGTCATCACGCGCGCTATGCACACAGCCCCTAAAACCGCTGGGCATACAACAAGCCGTTTCCGTTGGCGGTAATGATGGACCCGCTGGGCAGCCAATCCTCTGGCAGCCAGGCATACCACCCAGCCATGAACAGCGAGACCCCCACCCAGGCCCCCACGTTGGCCCGGGCTTCTTTCCAACGGGCCAGCGAGTGATAGCGTTCGGTTTCGCTCCGAAAAAACAACGCGTCAGCCGGAAGGGTCGCAGCCAGGTATAATTGATAGTTCTGATCGGCCAGTTTTAACGCCGCCTTGGATTGGGTATATTCCTGCTCGGCCTGAATAAGAAACCCGGCCGACATGGCAAAAAACAATGTGCCGGAGATAAAACCCGGATCATTGTCCGATTCCAGCATTAAATCCTCGGCCCGGGCTAGGGAAACCGGACCCAGCAGCGACAGTGCCAACCCAATGATCAGCAGCACACGGGCCGGATTGAATCTCCATCGAATAGGCATCATGACGAGGAAAGCCCAGAACGGGTGGCAAGGCAAAGCGATTCACATGGTGTCCCAACCTCTTCTTCAAGGAGTGTGAAAGATTTTGACCCGCCTGTCAAAAGATCAGCCGTCTTTGCCCGACATTCTGGCCTCTTTGCCAGACTCCCCTGGGGTGTATCTGCACAAAGACGCCCAGGGAGAAGTGTTGTACGTGGGGAAAGCCAAGAACCTGCGCAGCCGGGTGCGGTCTTATTTTCAACCCTCGAGCAGCCACACCACCCGCATTGCCGCCATGGTGCGCCAAGTGGCCGACATTCAAATTCTCACTACCCGCACCGAAACCGAGGCCCTGATTCTGGAGGCCTCCCTCATCAAGCGTCATCAACCCCGCTACAACGTGGAGTTGAAAGACGACAAGTCCTATCCGTTTTTTAAGCTTACCGTGAACGAGCGGTTCCCACGGCTGACCCTGACGCGGGAAGAGCGTGAGGAAGAAGCCGAATACTTTGGCCCCTACACCAACGTCAAGGCCGCCAGGGAAACCCTGCGTATGCTCCACACGTTTTTCCCCCTGCGCACCAGCCGCATGACCCTGGATGGAACCAAGACCTACCGGCCCTGCCTGAACAAACAACTGGGCCGCTGTCTGGCCCCCTGCACCGGCCAGGTGCAACCCGCCGACTACCGAAAGCTGATAGACAAGGTGCGAATGTTTTTTTTGGGAAAAGACAAGGAACTGGTGAAAACCCTGCAAACCGACATGGAAGCCCTGGCCGAACAGCAACGTTTTGAGGAAGCCGCGGTGGCCCGCGACGCCCTGCGGGCGGTGGAAACCACCCTGCAGCGCCAGCAGGTGGTGGACCCCGCCCGCGACAGCGACCAAGACGTGTTCGCCCTGCACAGGGTTTCTCACTACGCCATGGTGGCGGTGCTGTTTATCCGCCACGGGCGGCTGATTGGTCACGATGCGTTTTTTTTATCCAACACCGAAGACACGGAAGACGGCGAATTGCTGCAACGGGTGATGACCCGGCTGTACACCAGCCCCACCGCCCAACCCCCCCGAGAAGTGGTGCTGGGGGCGGCCCTGCCCGAACAGGAAGCCCTGGCCGAACACATGGAACGAGTACGGGGGGGGGCCATCCGCTTCACCCAGGCCCAACGGGGAGAAAAGCGGAACCTGCTAGACTTGGCCGGGCAAAACGCCCGTACCGCCCTGGAACAACGGCTGGCCCGGGTGGCCGATGACGAGCACGTGGTGGAGGACGCACGGCGGCGGCTGCACCTGCGGCGGCTGCCCCGCCGGGTAGAGGCCTTTGATATTTCCAACATTCAGGGGCGCCACACGGTGGCTTCCCTGGTGGCTTGGCGAGACAACCAGCCCGACAAAGCCCACTACCGAAAATTCCGCATTCAAACGGTAAGCGGCCCCGATGACTTTGCCGCCATGGAGGAAGTGCTCACCCGCCGTTACCAGCGGGTGCTGGCCGAAGGCGGTGCGCTGCCCGACTTGATTTTAATTGACGGCGGCAAGGGGCAAGTCAACATGGCCGCCCAGGTGCTGGAACGCCTGGGCATATCTCCCACCCAGGTGGACCTGCTGGGGTTGGCCAAAGGCCGAACCGAACACCGCCGGGGCGGGGGTCCCAAAGACAAGTTTGAATACGTGGTTAAACCCCATGTCAAAACAGAACTTCGCCTGCCAGCCAATTCTTCTACCCTGCATTTTTTGCAGCGCATCCGGGATGAGTCTCACCGCTTTGCGGTGACCTACCACCGCACCCTGCGTAAGCGATCCCAATTACGATCTGGGCTGGAAGACCTGCCGGGGGTGGGGCCCAGCCGGGTGAAGAAGCTGCTGACCCGGTTTGGTTCGTTGAAGCGTGTGGCGGAGGCCAGCCTGGAGGATCTGCTGGCGGTGCCGGGTCTTCCCCAGGCAGCGGCGCATACGATTTTTCAAGCCCTGAATAACAAGCCCCAACCCCCGAACACTAAAAATCTGGCCAGCGAGGATATTCCCGGTGAGGAGGATATTTCCAGCGAGATAGAAACAGGCGATGATGCCCATACCTAAAGAGAGAAACCCTCTCTGTTGGATGACCCTTTCCTCCTTCTGAAACTCGACCCGTGAAATTGATCCACGATATTGAGAACGACATCGAGCATACCATTCCCCCGGAAGGGGGGCCGGACACCCGGCGGTTGTTCGATGCCATGACCGATCGCTCCCTGGCACTGCTGGAGGCGGCCCCCCACCATCGGGTGCTGGACCTGGCGGCGGGGTTTGGGCAAGATTCCGCGGCCTTGGGCCGGGCCATGGGGCCGGGGCCAGGCATGGTGGTGTCTGCCGAGCCCTCCGGGAGGATGATTTCCTTTGGACAAGAACGCTTCCGCGAGGCCCAGGAACTGAAGGGGAAAATTCCAGGGTCAGAGAATGCCTCTGCCCAGCGTTGGGTCACCCCCCTGGCACCCCGGCTGGTGCGCTCCCTAGGAGAAGAACTTCCCTTTGGCGAGAACACCTTTGATGCCGTGCTGTGCAAGGGTGCCATGGACCACTTTATGTCTCCGGAACTGGCCATGAAAGAAATTGCCCGGGTGCTAAAACCCGGCGGCCGGGCTGTGGTGGCCCTGGCCAACTACGATTCCTTGTCTTGCCGGTTGGGAGAAACCCTGGATCGGTTGAAAAGCCGCTGGGTAAAGGGGTTTGTTCCTCCCCAAGAGCCCTTTTACCGTCCCCCTCCCGACCACCTTACCCGGTTTGGCTACGCATCCATTCGTCAACTAAGCCAACCCCCACTGCAACTAAAACGGGTGGAAGGCTTGTCGGTGCTGTGGGGCTTTCCTCCCTGGACCCGCTTTGTTTGGCGCCGCAAGGAACCCCGGCAAACCCAGGTTTTGAATGGGGCGTTTTGGTTGGGCAGGGTTTGCCCCTGGTGGGCCGATGTGGTGGTGATTCAAGCGGTGAAAATCAGCCCCTCATGAACCACCAATTCTATTTGATAAATCATAGGGTTTGTCATCCCTCTTCCTTTTTTCTGATGGATTGCGTATATATTCCTTATGGGAGGGAAAATATTCAATCCTGACGAATCAAGTCGCAGTCTGTCCGCATGACGCAGACAACTGGAAATGATCAGAACAGACGCAAGGAGAAAGACATGACGTTTCGTGTGTGGATGATGGGAATGATGGGTGTGTTGTTGCTGGCGGGGTGCGCTTCCAATGCCCAAACCACCGCATCGAACGGCCCACGAAATTACAAAGACCCTACCGAGTGCCGGGTGTATTTCCCCTTCAAAACCTGCCGAAATCCGTAGGTTCTTGAACCAGGAAGAAACCGGGATCAGCCGGTTTCTTCCTAACCGTTCTTAGCCAATCGGGCGTGTTCTCCGGCCAGCCGCAGCAATTCCTCCAGGTCTTCTTCCGAAACGTCAATGAAGGATCCCATTTGCTGTAGGGCCCAGTCTAAGTCGGCTGGCTTCAAAGGGGTTGTGACAGGCGCCAACTTTGGCTTGGGGCCGGGCTTACGAGCCGCCCACGCCGCCGGGTAGCGCCGCCAGGGAAAGAACGCGTTAAACACCACCCCGGTGATCAGCAGAATCATCACATTCAAAGCCACCGGGGTCCATACATATTGATATCCCAAGGCCGCAATGCTTGGCCCCCCCACCGTGGCCACCAGCGCCGTGGCCCCCCCTGGTGGGTGAATGCAGCGCAGGTAGTGCATGGCAAAAATGGCCAAGCCCACCGCCAGCGGCCCCCCCAAAGCCGGGTCTGGCACCCACCCCGCCACCGTTACCCCAATTACAGCGGAAATGATATTTCCCCCCACCAGCGGCCAAGGCTGACTGAGAGGCCCATGGGGCACGGCAAACACCAACACGGTGGCCGCCCCCATGGAGGCCACAATCCATACCGCTCCCAGGTCTGGCACAAACCAGTGCGTCACCAGCGAAATCATGCCAATACCCACCACCCCCCCCAGGCCAGACACGAATTTTTCGGCGTGGTACCGCACGGGCTGCTCCACGCCAGCCCATTGGCCCGCCCTCAACCAAATTCTGGATTTTTTCATGGATTCCTAGGATAAATGGTATGAGTAGGGTGACGGATGACACAAGCAATACAAATCCGTTTTGCGGGAGGATGCATGACCTCATCTGACCTGCTGAATAAAATATTTCCGGGAAATCGAATCGAGTCGGTTCTTCCCCCGCCAATCACCATCCACCTGGAGAATCTATGAGCCGTCTCATCCGTGTGTATTCCGATTTGGCTGTTATCCTATTCGTTACATGGTGGGTGTGGTTTGGGGTAGAAATGCCCAAGAGTCCTTCCAATGATATGCTGGCCCAAATGTATCTGTCCAACATCCTGGTGGTACCAAATATTTTGGGCTTGCTGGCCACTTTTTTTTATTTGTTGTTCGTGATGAACGTGCTGATCGCCGCCCCCCGCAAAGACGGGTTGTTCATGAGCACCCAGGTCGTCTTCATAGCCGGCATCTCAATGTACATAGCCATTCAATTCTCTGAAACATTTCTGTGGCCGCTGTTGGCCCGCACCCAGCCCGCATTGCTGTTCCTGGATGGTCCCATTCTTGGAACGGAAGCTCACTTTTTCCCGGTTTTGGTTCTTGCTGGGTTGCTGATTTCGGCAGGGGTGCTTTTGTTTTCCCGGCTGCTCTCCCGGCAATTTCACCAGCCCATGGGAATCACCATGGCCTATGCCCTGGCCTTCATCGTGTTCGGCGTGGGCATGCACCCCTACGTCCGCACGGTGGGGTTTGTCGTGTGGGTTCCCCTGCAGGTCATCCTGGTTCGCCGGATTCAGTGGAACTTCCGCTAAACGGGTTTCGCTGAGGGCACAAACAACAAAGCCCGCCTTTCGGCGGGCTTTGCTGTTTGCAGCCAGACCACAACAATCAATAATTTTGAGGATTATAAATCGGGGTGAGAGGATTCGAACCTCCGACTTCTTCGTCCCGAACGAAGCGCGCTACCAGGCTGCGCTACACCCCGTGCAAACAATTTTAAATTATGGGGGCAATCGGCCCCAGACGCAAGGGGGGACAAAAGAGGGGCGGGTTTGGCTTATTCCCTGGGCACCGCCCAGGCCTCCAGCGCCCGGGCGGTCTGCTCCTCATCAGCGGCATCGAAGGTTTGGGCGTAGGTATAATTCCGCATGGCGTGGGCATAACGCAGGTCGTAGTATTCCTCCAGCAGCGGCGCCACCACGGCCTCCAGGTCGCCCCGCCGCAGGTGGGCGGTCAAATCGGCCACTCGGGCCTTCCCCAGCATGGGGGTGAGGGCCCCCAAGGCGGCCGCCAACTGCTCCAAGGTGGCGGGGTCTTCCCGCGCGTATTCGGCGATGATGCGCTGTACCCGTACCTGCAGGGGGGCCGTGAGCAGCACGCAGACGGCCCCCTTCATGGCCCGAAACAAGGGGTTGGGAAGGATAATATCTCCCACCTTGCGGCTCTCACCCTCTATCCATACGGGTTTTGTCGGGTCAATCTCTTTCAACCGTTGGAGCAGCAGCGACTCGAACCACTGTTGAGAACGGGGAGACAGATTGACCGCCCCAAACAGAGAGGAACGGTGCTGAGCCAGCCCCTCTAAATCCACGGCGTTGTTTAACTTTCGCAGGACCCGGGTTTTCCCTACTCCGGTTTGGCCATGAATCACCACCATCCGGGGGGGCATGGTTTCCAGTTCCTTCAGCAGGTAATTCCGAAAGGCTTTATAACCGCCCGCCAGTTGGGCCGCCTGATACCCCATACCCACCAGCAACTGGGCCACTGACCGGGAGCGCATCCCCCCCCGGGCGCAACACACCACCACCCGTTGGTTCCGATAGGGTTCAAAGCGGGCCGCATACTCCGCCAAGCGCCCCTCCACCAGGTTCATCCCCAAAGACAGGGCCGGGTCTCGGCCGACCTGCTTGTACAGGGTGCCAATCTCCGCCCGCTCATGGTTGGAAAAAAGGGGAATGTTCACCGCCCCGGCAATGGCCCCCTGCTCAAACTCCACCGGAGAGCGCACATCCACCACCGCCTGGGCCCAGGCCAGGGCCTCACCTGGGGGGAACACCTGTTGAGCTGCGGGCAGATTCAACCGTTATTGCCCCCCAGACGCTTGGCCCGCGGCGGCAGCCGAGCGGCCCTTCCCTCCAGCGGCAGGTTGAGGAGCCGCGCTGACTGGCGGTTGGGCGGCCACCAGCACCGGCAGCGCCGGGGGAAGGCCGTGTTTCTCCCGCACCAGGGTTTCAATGCGGGTAAACATTTCCGGGTGTTCCGCCAGCCACTTTTTCACGCTGTCGCGGCCCTGGCCAATGCGCTCGTCTTGGAAAGCAAACCAGGTTCCGCTCTTCTGAATAATGCCGTCGGCGGTGGCGGTGTCAATCAAGCTCGCATCCCGGCTGATGCCCTGAGAATGCAAAATGTCCAGTTCCACCTGTCGGAAGGGCGCCGCCACCTTGTTTTTCACCACCTTCACACGCACCCGAGAGCCCAACACCTCCTCGCCGTCTTTGATGGAGCTGATCTTGCGAACGTCTAGCCGCATGGTGGCGTAGAACTTCAAGGCGTTGCCGCCGGTGGTGGTTTCCGGGTTTCCAAACATCACGCCAATCTTCATCCGCAGCTGGTTAATGAAGATCAGGGTGGTCTTGCTCTTGCTCACCACCGCCGTCAGCTTGCGCAGGGCTTGGCTCATCAAGCGGGCCTGCAGCGCCATGTGGGCATCGCCCATGTCGCCCTCCAGTTCTCCCTTGGGCACCAACGCCGCCACCGAGTCAATCACGATCATGTCCACCCCGCCGGAGCGCACCAGAATCTCCACAATCTCCAGGGCCTGCTCGCCGTAGTCCGGCTGGGAAATCAGCAACTCATCGGTGTTCACCCCAATCAACTTGGCAAACCGCATGTCCAGGGCGTGCTCCACGTCAATGAACGCCGCCACGCCACCCCGCTTTTGCACCTCGGCCACGGCATGCAACGACAGGGTGGTCTTGCCAGAGGCCTCCGGGCCAAAAATCTCGATGATCCGCCCGATGGGGTAACCCCCCGCCCCCAGCGCAATGTCCAGGCCAATGTCTCCACTGGTCACCGCCGGTTCCGCCGCCCGAACGTCTCCCATCTTCATGATGGACCCCTTGCCATAGGCCCGCTCCACCTGGGCCACCGCCAGTTCCACCGCTTTGGCTTTTTCCTTGTCCATGGCTCCTCGCTCCGATTGAATTCGCTTGTTGATCTGGCTTCACTGGCCGGGCCCACGACTACTCTGGGGGCCAAGCCCATCTGTTCGGAGTATAAAAAAGTGTTTGGGTGAATTGCAAGCAAAAAGTTTTTGTCCAGGCGTTTTTTTTCTTCCCGGCTGATCTGACAAAAGAATTATTTAGCCCCACGATTCGCATTCTCCACCCCCATCTTCCCTTTGAGGTCACTAAATGGGGCTGACGAGACCTGATAAGAGGTGAGGGGGGGAAGTTGGAGGGCTACTCAAAATTCTCTTCGGCCCCGCTTCAATTCGACCTATTCATCCTCCAATAATCTTGGATCAAATACCACGACATCTTCTTCGCCGATCAGATTCACCCTAAAACCAGGTTGTAAGGATAAATATTTGACAAGCCTTGGCTGTATATCTACGACATGGTTAATGTGATAAGTCTTAAAATTCTGAATATCTATATATTCATGATCCGAAGACGTAATGTAATCTTTTGTAATGATAAACCATCCAGAAAAATCACCATCCATTTTCTGCCGAAAGGCTTCTATGGGTTGCCCTTCCATCACACCCGAAGTAACCGCTACCGTGTGATGAAACATGGGATCCACATATTCGGAACCATATTGAATACACGTGCAATTTTGATCCGCCCAATACACAACAGATCTCTCAACTCCCTCCGAATACTCGTTTTTAGAATTTTCATCATATTCATAAATATGCAACACGCCGTCATCATGTTCTATGAACTTTATTAACCATATCCCCCAGTTCATGGTTTGGTTTTGTAAAATATTATGCTCGCTTTTCCCAATATAATCTACAATTATTATTAACATATTTTTTATATTGTCTCTGTCCTCCTCGTCTTGAACAACCACTCCAATTTCTTGGTTATAAAAACTTTTAAATAAGCCTTTTGTAAAAATAAAATATTCTTTGTCAATAATTTGAACCCGATACAGCATCCAAGATATTGGATTGTTGATCGGTATCCTGATGATAGCCATTGGCTTTTTTAAAATATTCGCCAAAACTATATTCGCCACACCAATAACCAAAGAAATACCGACAAACCCAAGCAATAACACCATGAACACATGCGGTTGATATATATACAAAATAAAATAAAACACGCACAACAAGAATAAGGCTACGTATCTATTTCGTGGTATTCTTCTTTTTACAAACAAACAAATAAACAAATCCATCACCAATGCCATTGTTGAAACGCCTGTTATTACAACCAGCAACATAAAAGACGCTACTTTCCACCCTTTAAATGGCACAAACATTAACCATAACGCAATATAAGTTATTGCTATTTCTAACTCATTTCTCCAGTTTTTTTTCCAGCCATCTAACGTACTTGTTATAATCATCTATTCACCCCCCCAGTTTTTTAATTCTTCTGGTTTGATCGAAAATTATAACTGCCTACATTTTCTAACTTGTGGTTTTGATGCGAGGGAGAGATGTGGTCAAAGTAGAAGGAATAGAAGCCCTCCTTACCCGTTAGGGGCACCAGTGAAACGTTTGGACGTGTTGCGGTGAAGGGCGCTGTAAGAATGCCCCCCTGGGAAGGGGGGCTATGTCATTCTATATAAAAATGCGCCACAAGAAGCAAACCCTTACTTTTTAGCCCCAAACACAAAGGCGGGGCGGAAGGTGAGCAGCAGAGCGGGGAACAGGGTAAGAGCGGTGAGCGACGACACCAGCATGGCCAGCGACACCAAAATGCCGAACCACAAGTGAATGTTAAACCCGTAGGAGGTCACCAGCAGAACGTACCCCCCCGCCACGGCGGTGGACACATACAGCGTGGCCTTGCCCGCCGAGTTGTAGGTGTTGCGAACAGCCAGGGCCTCGTCTGGCTCCCGGCGGAGTTCCTCTCGCAGGCGGTAGGAGAAGTAGATGGCGTAGTCGGCGCCAATCCCCACGGCCAGGGCCGACAGGGTGGCGGTGGCGATGTTGAGGGGAATCCCCAGAAAGCCCATCACGCCAAAGGTGGCCAGCACCGCCATGGCCAGGGGGGCCAGCACCATCATCCCAGCCAGCACCGAGCGGAACATGAGGGCCGTGATCAAAAACACCGCCAGGGCGATCTGGCCAATGTTGCGAATTTTGCCCGCCACCATGATCTGGTTCATGGCCGTTCCGCTGGTGGCCCCCCCGCCAATTTCCACCTTCACCCCTGGGGGGAACCGCCCGCCCATGAATGTTTTCAAGCGGACGGCCAAATCCTCGATGTAGGCCGAGTCATCATCCCGAATAAACACCTGAATCAGCGCGGTGCGGTAGGGGGTATCCACCAGGGCGTCGAAATCCTCCGCCCCGCCCGACATGGAATAGAGCAGCAGGTACTGGGCCACCAGGTCCTGCCGGTCGGGGATGGTTTCAAAGGCTGGGCGGTCTTCATGCATGGCCCGGTTCATGCGCTTGATGAAGTCGGCGATGGACACGGTTTTCCCCACCTGGGGGTCTTTTTCTAAAAATCGCTGGGTATCATCCATGGCCTTCAGCACGGCGGGGTTCTTGATGGCGTCCTCGGCGTCTCCCTCCACCAGCACATACAGGGTGTTGGTCCCGGCCATTTTCTGATTGAAAAACCGCTCGGTTTTCCGCACCTCTAGGTTGGAGTAAAAGTCTTCCCGCAGAGAGTTGTGCATTTCCACCCGGCTGGCCCCCACCCCCATCAGCAGGGCAAACCCGCCCACCACCAAATACAGGTTTTTCCGCCGGGCCGAGGTATTCCAATCGGCCAGCTTCATTACCACGCGGTTCCACAGGGCTTCCGATTGCTCCCGCGCCATCTGCTTGGCGCTGGGGGGCGGCAGCAGCGACCGCAGGGCGGGGATCACCATCAGTTCCACCGCCAGGGCGCACATAATACCCAGGCCAGTGAACAAACCAAAGGTGCGGATGGTTTGGATTTGAAAGGTGACCAGCGACATAAAGCTCACCGCCGCGATAATGCCCGCCGCCAGCATCACCGGGCCAATCTTGGTCATGGAGCGGATGACGGCCAGGTTGTTGGCCTCTTGGGGGCTATGTTTTTTCTCGGCGGCCAGCAGGTGAAATTCCTCGTAATACCGTTTCAATATCTGCACGGCGTGGCCCGCCGCCACCGCCAGCAGCAAGATGGGCGTAGAGGTATTAAACACATCGAAGGGAATGCGCATCACGGCCATCAGGCCCATGGCCCACACCACCGCCAGCAGGCTGGTCACCAGGGGCAAAATCAACCCCTGAAAGGTGCGAAAGGCCTCGTAATGAATCAGCCCAATGATCAACACGGCCAGGGGAAACAAAATCCCCATCCGCTCAGAGAAGGTTTCCAACAAGGCCAAAAAAACCGGGGCCCCGGCCACATGAATCTCCACTTGGTCATCCCGCAGGGGGGCTACAATCTTCTCCACTTTGGCCTGAATGCCCTTAAAGCCCAGTTTGTCTTTTTGGAACTCCACCACCACCGTGGCCATCTGCTGGTCTTGAGAAATCACCAGGTTGGTATAGCTGGGGTTACGGGCCAGGGCCGCCTTCAGGGCGTCCATTTCTTTGGGGGTTTGGGGCACCTCTTTCATCAGGGGTTTCACGTCCAGCCCCTCCCGTGTGCCCCGAATGTCTTTGGCTCTATCCGCCGAGAGACTCATCAGATTGGATGGCACCACCCCCGGCTCCCCGCTCAGGCGGTCGGTGAGAATTTTCACTTTATTCAACACCAGGGGCTGAAACACATCGCCGGTCTTGGGCGCCACCCCAATCACCACCGTGAATTTGTTGCCAAACAAATCGGCCACCCGATAGGTCACATCGACCCAGGGGTGGCTGCGGGGCAGCATGTCATCTGGATCAATCACGATGCGCAGCAACCGCAGGTTAGCCGCCAGCCCCACGGTCACCAACACCGCCGCCCCCAGCACCCACATTCTGCGTTTCAACACCCAGGTGATAAATCGTTCCATTCGAAATCCTTTTTCAGTGAGAGGCCGAAGGGCCGTCGGTGAAATGCTGCACCCCAAAAAGGCCAGCAAACTTTATATATCCGACTAATAACATCAAAGGATAGTCTAACGCATTCTAAAGCCCAACGGAAATCCCCACCCCTCCCACCCTCTACCTAAAGCCTTCCCCACATCCAAGGCTCACTTTGATTCCAATTTTTTCCCCAAACCGGGTAGGATATCTTCACCAGACGTTACACCCAACACCCCCCAGATCCTTCCATCCCCCGAACCTTGAGGATAAAGCCCATGCGGTTGGACTTGAAAACCCTGCGCGATATGAAAGGGAAAACCCCCATTTGCGCGGTGACCTGTTACGACGCCGCCATGGCTCGGCTGCTAGATCAGGAGGTAGACGTATTGTTGGTGGGAGATTCTCTGGCCATGGTGGTGCAGGGCCACGACAACACCCTGCCGGTCACCCTGGAAGAAATGATTTATCACACCCGCATGGTGGCCAGGGGATCAACTCACGCCTTTCTGCTGGCGGACCTGCCCTTCCTCTCCTATCAAACCTCGGTGGAGGATGCCGTGCGGTCGGCGGGGCGGCTGCTGAAAGAGGGCGGCGCCCAGATGGTCAAACTGGAGGGCGGGCGGGCGGTGGTACCCCAGGTCACCGCCCTGGCGGGCTACGGCATTCCGGTGATGGGTCACCTGGGGCTAACCCCCCAATCCGTTCATGCTATCGGCTATGGAAAGCAAGGGAAGGATTCCGCCGCGGCGCAAACCCTATTGAGCGATGCCGCCGCCCTGGAACAAGCCGGGGCCGCCATGTTGTTGCTGGAGAACATTCCCCACGATTTGGCGGAGCAGGTCTCCCGGCAGTCCTCTCTGCCCACCATCGGCATTGGGGCGGGGCCTGGCTGCGACGGCCAAGTGCAGGTGCTGCACGACCTAGCCGGGTGGATTCCCGATTTCACCCCCCGCCACGCGGTGAAATACATGGAGGGCGGCAAGGCCCTTCAAGAGGCCGCCCGACGCTATGCCCAAGATGTCCGGGAACGAAAATTCTTGTCGAAATAAATTCGCTGAACGTTAGGGTTCCTATCCACCAAACAAGAGACCACGGAATGGTGTTCGACAACCAGCAGGAAGATCCACGCTCTTGGAAAAGGGAACAAGCATGGAAAGCCCGGAGAAACGCCGGGCATATACTGGGGTGGATCGTGATGTTTTGCCTAGCGGCTGGGCCCATGGCCTGGGCCAACGACTCCCAGGAAGATGAATTCATCCGCTCGGCCTCGCTCGACAGCGGCTATATGGAAATCGCCAACCGGCCCATGCTGCACTTTGGGATGGAATACCACCAAGCCCTTACCCTGGCCGATGAGGCCGTGGAGAAGATTCCATTGCTGGGCACCACCTCCACCGGGCGCCTGCTGTGGGTGGCCTTCGGGTTTTCCATCTGGCAGCCGCTCAACGCCCCATACCAAGTGTCCATCCACGAGTGGGGCCATGCCACCCGGGTGCATGCCATGGGCTATTCCTTCACGCTGGCCCCCCTGAACCACCCCACGGAAACCTACGACGGATTCTTCCCGTATTTTCTGGCCATGTTTTCCCATGCCAACGAGGGGGGGGTGACGTCTTGGACGGGCACCCCCTATCCCGGTGTTCCCGCCGACATTTTGAATGGAACCCCAGGCATGGCTGGCATGAACAACCAAATGGCCATGTCTGAATACATCGAAGACACCATTTACCACGTCAACGGCCATTACACTTACCTGTACCCTTATATTTACGGAAAGTTATCGGCCTATAGTTACGTGCAGGCCACCCGGGGGGAGCTCAATCCCTCCCCCGGAAACGACGTGGTGAACGTGATGAATTTTTGGCAAACCAAGGGCTACGCCATTTCCATGGGCGACCTGGAAACCGCCAACCTGCGGGCTGTATTTCTCAGCGGAACCTTTTGGAGCCTGATGAACGCTGGCTCTGGGCACATCAACTGGCTGGACCCGGTGGCCCGACCCCTGGAGTGGGGGCCCGTCCGCATCCCCGATTTGGAGGCCTACCTCACCACCCGGGGACTCTCTCATAAAATCAAAACCGGGCTGCGGTTTGGCAACTGGAGCTTCCCCATCGCCTACGAGCAGGTGTACCTGGGGGGATATGGCGAGGAATACACCCTGGGGGCCCGTTGGGCCAACGCCTTTGGGCTGGAAGACACCACCCTGGCCCACACCCGCATCGGAACCAACGCCGAAACACTCATCCGCTGGCGGTTTGTGACCCTGGGCTACAACCTGTATGACGGCATGTCGCTCCATGGTGAACGCAACGCCATTTCTTGGCAGCGCGGCCGCTGGAGCGATGAAATCTGGGCCCGGGTTTCGTACCGGTATTGATTTTCTACCCCTCCACCCAATAATCCACCCCTTCCACCCTCCCCCGCCCGGCGGGGTGCCGGGTGGCAGAAACCCCATGGGCGGCATCCACAAAGCGGTAGAGCAGGTGGCCATCCCGCCCTGGGGGAATGCCCAAACGGGTGGCACGGAATATCCTCTCCGGTTGATAGCCCATGTCTAAGAACATCAAGTCCGGCTGGGGCAGGGGCAGGGTGTCCCACTCCGGCACCCTTAAGGCCAGCCCCCGGCACAGCAGGGTTTGCCCAGCCAATAATTTGTGATGGGGCCGAAGCCGGGGCGGCACCCCCACCGGGTTCAACCGGGTCATCACCCTCAGCATCTCCCCCATATTCGGCGCGTCTGGGTCGGGCACGGCCGCCTTCACCAGCACCGCGTCGCCCTCTCCCCCCACCGATACGTTGAACGAATCGCCCCCGCGGGCATAGTACATGTAAATCGTCCCCGGCGGCATGAACAACGCCCGCCGGGCGTGGGTGTACCCCAGGGAGGCATGGCTGGCTTTCTCCTCCCGGTAATAAGCCTCCGTCTCTACAATCCGCGCCCGCAGCCATATCTCCCGCACTGGCTCTCCCTCCAAGCCGGGCTCTCGCCAGCGGCGGGCCAGTACCTTGCCCAGCAGCGAACGGGCCACCACCTGGGCGTCTTGCTGAAAGAAGCCAGGAGGAAGGGGATGGGGAGCGGAGGGAATGAGTTTGGAAGACACAGGGAGTCAGATGCTCTAGAGGGCCGCTTAGGAGGTTTCTCCCACCGTAAACACCCCCCCCTTCGGAGTCAATGTTCTTCCAAAAACCGCTAGGTAAAACTGGGGGTCTTCCCCTGCTTTGAATCACACGAAAGTGACGGACAAAAAGAATTGTCATATCAATTCTTGGTGAATTCGGGGAAATCGGCAGACCTGAACCCACCCCCCCATTCCCTTTCTTGTTTTTTTCCGTCAGAATGAATGATTCACGTTGTTCTGGCGGAATGTTCCGCCCTAAACCCTTTTTGCAAGCTCTTTCACATCCATGGAAACCCCCATCCGCAACATTGCCATTATTGCCCACGTAGACCACGGCAAGACCACCCTGGTGGATCACATTCTGAGACAATCCGGCACCTTCGGCTCTCACGAGCACGTGGAGGAGCGCTACATGGATTCCATGGACCTGGAAAAAGAGCGGGGGATCACCATTGCCGCCAAGAACGCCTCGTTTGTGTACAAAGGCGTGAAGGTGAATATCGTAGACACTCCCGGCCACTCCGACTTTGGGGGCGAGGTGGAGCGGATTCTGGACATGGTGGACGGCGCCATTTTGCTGGTGGACGCCAGCGAAGGCCCCCTGCCCCAAACCCGCTTTGTGCTGCAAAAAGCCCTGCAGCAAAACCTGAAGGTCATGGTGTGCGTGAATAAAATTGACCGCCCCGACGCGCGGATCAAAGAAGTGGTGGACGAAGTGTTCAGCTTGTTCGTGGACTTAGACGCCAACGATGAACAGGCCGAATTTACCACCATTTTCACCGTGGCCCGAGACGGCATTGCCGTGATGGACCCGGACAAACTGTCTGAAGGCAAGGACCTGCGGCCCCTGTTGGACTACATTGTGGACCACTTCCCCCCGCCCAAGGTAGACCACGAGGGTTCTCTGCAATTGCTGGTGGCCAACCTGGGATACAACGATTACGTGGGGCGGCTGGCGGTAGGGCGGGTGCGTTCCGGCAAAATCAAAGTGGGCGACGAAGTACTGATTGCCCACGAAAAATCCAACGAGAAGTTTAAGGTCACCGCCTTGTTTGCCTTCAAAGCCAGCGAGCAGGTGGCCGTGCAAGAGGTGACCGCCGGAGACATTGGGGTGGTGGCGGGGCTGAAAGAGATTTCCATCGGCGACACGCTAACCTCGGTGACGGACCCCCGCCCCCTGCCCCGGCTGCGGGTGGATGAGCCCACCGTGGGCATTTTGGTCAGCGTGAACAACAGCCCCCTGGCGGGCAAAGAAGGTAAAATGGTCACCAGCCGCAACATCAAAGAACGGCTGGAGCGGGAACGCCTGGTGAACGTGGCCATTCGGGTGGAAGACACCAAAGACGCCGACACCTGGAAGGTCCTGGGCCGCGGAGAGTTGCAGTTGGGCGTGATGCTGGAGCAGATGCGCCGAGAGGGCTTTGAGGTGCTGGTGAGCAAGCCCACGGTGATCTTCCGCGAAGAAGGGGGCCATAAATTGGAACCCATGGAACTGGCGGTGGTTGACGTGGCCGAGTCCTTCACCGGCGTGGTGGCCCAAAAAATGGGCGAGCGGAAAGGCATCATGTCTCACATGGAAAACAAAGGGTCGGGCCGCGTGCGGATGACCTTCCGCATTCCCGCCCGTGGGTTGATCGGCTACCGTTCCGAGTTTCTCACCGACACCCGGGGAACGGGTTTGCTGAACACCCAGTTCGAGGGCTACGAAAGCTACAAGGGTCCCATTCAGGCCCGGGTCACTGGGCGGCTGGTGAGCGACCGCTCTGGAAAATCCACGGCCTATGCCCTGTGGAAACTGGAAGAGCGGGGCCGGATGTTCATTCAGGCGGGCGACACCGTGTATGAAGGCATGGTGGTGGGCGATTACAACAAAGCGGGGGAAATCATGGTGAACGTTACCCGCGAAAAGCAGTTGACCAACGTCCGCACCACTTCTGCCGATGAAGCCATTCGCCTGACCCCGGTGAAGCCCAAAACCCTGGAAGAAGCCATGGAATGGATCTCCGACGAGGAACTGGTGGAGGTGACCCCCAAATCCATCCGCATCCGCTGCCGGGAGTTGGACCAAAACAAGCGGAAACGCTAGGCCGAAAACCGGGCGCTTGCGGCCAAGGGGAAACCCTATTATGCTGAATTTATTCGCCCGGCAGGGGTGACGAAAAGGAAGTATTTCACTTCTTCCCAAACAACTTCCCAGGGAAGGCCATGGCCGAAGTCAACGAGGTCAAATACAGCAAAGGAGGTGGCGGCATGAATTTGGGCGGCTCCATCAAAAAAATCATCATGATCGCCGTGGTAGCCCTGGTGTTGATTGGAGGGGGCATTGCCGCATCCATGTATTTCCTTCACGGTGACGCCGAGGGAGAAGGCGGCAAAGGGGGAGGTGGCCATACCCCCAAACCGAACATTGTGTTGGATGAGCGCATGTGCGCCAGCGAAATGCTGGCCTATCTGCCCATCACCCCCGCCTTTGTGGTCAACCTGGCCGATGGCCGGCACCACCTGAAAACCGAAATCTCCCTGATGATCTGCGAAAAGCACGCGCCGAAGGTGGTGGAGTACTTCACCCAGCGAATGCCCCTGGTGAAAGACATGATTCTATCGGAACTACAGGTGAAAACCGCCGAGCAATTGCGCGACCCTGCCGAACGGGAAGTCTTGCGAAAACAGCTGGAAAAGAAAATTGAAAGCCTGCTGCCCACCAAGGATGTGGAGTGGGAGGACCGGCAGCCCATCAAACGGGTGCTGATGACAGAATTTATTATTCAATAATCTGGAATTGCACGGGTTTTGCACCGTTTCCTGCGTCATCCCATCTGGGCCCAGAAGTACCCACCAGAACCGCGAGGAAAAACCCATGGCCGATGATGTCAATTTCGACTCCTTCGACAACCTCCAAGACCTCGACTGGTCGGAGCTAGAAGGAGAAATCAAAGACGATAGCCCAGCAGGCGGATCCCCCTCCGCTCCCTCCGAGGAAGTGTTTCCCGGCATGGGCGGGAGCGCCGCCCCGGCCAAAGCCCACGCCGGGGGCGAGGGGATGGACATCAGTTATCTGATGGACGTGAACCTGGAGGTCACCGTAGAGGTGGGCCGCCGCAATGCCTACATCGACGAACTGCTGAATTACAACAACGGTTCCATCATCGAGTTAGGCAAGCTGGTGGGAGAACCCCTGGACCTGTTGGTCAACGGCCAGCGGGTGGCCCGGGGAGAAGTGGTGGTGGTGAACGAAAAATTCGCCCTACGAATTACCGAAGTCATTGACCCCCACGACCGAATGGCCCTGCTGTAAACCTTTTCTCGGCCTTTTCATTCTGCCCAGGCCCCCCATGGCTTTCCCCCCCATGTCGATCCGCATCCCCCCCGCCGCCTTATGGTACGCAGCCCTATCGACGGTATTGGGGGTGCTGATGGGAACCTGGCAGAATCCAGCCCTGGGGCAGGGGTTCACCCGGCCACTCACGGAAATCAAGGGATTCTCCATCCCCGATGGGGAGTTGTATCAACTGCGTTTTAGCCAAACCGTGGACCGCCCCCCCACCCTATCGGTGAAAAACCAAGCGTCGGTGGAGGTGAAGAATGACTTGGCGCGGGTGGCCGTGCGCCCAGGGATGACCGTGAAGGCCGATGCCCCCAGACCAACGGTCCTTCCGGAAAATCAACGTCTGCTCTCGGAACTGCCCCCCTCCGCCAGTCAACCCCCTTCAGACAGCCCCCTACCTTCAGACAGCCCCCTAACGGAACCAGGGGCTTTAACGGACGAGCCCCACTTGGGACGAGAAGACATTCCCTGGGCCAAAACCATGTTCACCATGGTGCTTTCCCTGGGGGTGGTGCTGGGGGTGTTGTATGGCATGGTGTTTTTTTATAACAAGGTATTGGCCGGGCGAATCACCCCCCGCTCTGGGCGGGTGCCCATCCATTACCTGGGTTCCTTTGCCTTGGGGCCCCGCCAGCGGGTGGTCATTTTAGACATCGACGGAGAACGGGTAGCACTGGGGGTCACCCCTCAGCAAATCTCCTTCTTGACCCGCCTGGGGGATTCCGGCCATGCTGAGGATGTCTCTGGGGGCAACCTGCTGGCCCCGGAAACCCCCTTGCCTTCTTCCCCCCTCCTAACCCGTTCGGGGAAAGACCGGTCCCAACGCTTTGCCGATGCCCTGCGGGAACGAATCCGCCGACTGAAGCCCATGAAATAACCCATGATCCCATCCTCTATCGCCGCCATTTTCCGTTTCTTCACCAGCCGTGTGTTCCCCCCTCACCGGGCAGGGCCCCCTTGGCTTTGGCTGACCGGTACCCTGGCTGGAATCGTGTTGCTATCGTTGTGGTTGTTCACCCCGGCGGCCCTGGCCCAAACCCCCATTCCCGGCATCAACATCTCGGTGGGAAAGGCCAACTCCCCCGATCAGGTGGCCTCTACCCTGCAGGTGGTGTTTCTGTTGACGGTGCTCACCCTGGCACCGGCCATCATGATCATGACCACCTCGTTCATCCGCATCATCATTGTGCTGGCGTTTCTGCGCCAGGCCCTGGGCACCCAGCAAACCCCCCCCAACCAGGTGCTGGCCGGGTTGGCGTTGTTCCTCACCTTCTTCATCATGCAGCCCACCTGGAACGACGTGAACGAACACGCCCTGAAGCCCTATCTCGACAAACGCATCTCTCAATCCGAAGCGCTAGACAAAGCCGCCGATCCCATGAAGAAATTCATGGGGCGGTTTACCAGGGAAAAAGACTTGGCGCTGTTTATCCGGCTGGCCAACATCCCCCGGCCCAAAAACGTGTCCGACGTTCCGTTTTACGTGATGGTGCCAGCCTTCATGATCGGCGAGTTGAAAACCGCCTTCCAAATCGGGTTCATTCTGTATATTCCTTTTCTGGTGGTGGATCTTGTGGTAGCCTCGGTGTTGATGAGCATGGGGATGATGATGCTGCCGCCGGTCATGATATCCCTCCCCCTCAAATTAATGCTGTTTGTGCTGGTGGATGGCTGGAACCTGATCATTGGATCCTTGGCCGAAAGTTTCATGGTGCGGGGCGGGTAGGCAACCGCCAGCAAAACAACCCGTAGACCACTCGGCCCTACACCCAACCGTTCAACCCGAACCCGCCCATGACCCAAGAATTCGTGATCAACTTTGGGCGAGAGGCCATGTGGGTGGCCTTCTTGCTGTCGTTGCCCCCCCTGGCCGCGGCCCTGGTGATCGGGCTGGCGGTCTCGCTGTTTCAGGCCGTCACCCAAATTCAAGAAATGACCCTGGCCATCATTCCCAAAATGATTGGGGTGATGCTGGCCATTTTGGTCACCTTTCCCTGGCTGCTCGATACCATCACCACTTTCACCCGAAACGTGTTTCGGATGATCCCCCAGATCGTCCGGTAACGCTTGGCAGGCCCAAACCTTCAGCCCAACCATCCCGCACCGCCCATGAACACTTCCCGCGCTTCGTTTCTTTCCGCCGCCCTTGGGCGCCTTGGCCGTCTGACGGGCGGCTCCCGCCGCCCCACGCATTCTCCCGGAGAAGAGCGGGGGTTTGACCGGATGGGCTTGGTAAAGGGGTTTTTTCTGGCCCTGGTGGCCACCGCCGTGATCTTCGAGGTGTTTCCCATGCCCCTGCTGGAGGGCAAATGGGTGTTCGGATTGTTCGACAACTGGGTCTCGCAAACCATTTTGTGGCTGACCCTGTGGAGCCTGTTCACCGTGTTCTTCATGTGGCGGGCCTTCCGCCAAGAAGTGGCCGTGCGCCAAGCCTTTCAAAGCAAGGAAGTCACCGCCCTGCTGGCGCCAGGAATTTACGCCAAAACCCTAGATGCCCAATTGGAAGAACTGGACCGGATTCTGGGGGCCTCGGTGCGCGGCCGCTACCGTGACTCGGTCTTTTTCCGCCGGGTGACCCGCATGGTGCACGATGCCCGGGGCATGCCAGGAAAAGACGGCCTGAGCGGTCTGCTCAGCTATCAGGGAGAAATTGACCTGCGGAAGATGGAAAGCGCCTATGCCATCGTGAACGTGTTTATTTGGGCCATTCCCATCTTGGGGTTCATTGGCACCGTGCTGGGGATTGCCGACGCCGTGGCTGAGTTTTCTTCCTTCATCCAAACCGCCGAGGGCGGCGCCCAGTTTACCACCCAAATGCGCACCGCCCTGGGGGGGGTGACCTCTGGGCTGGCGGTGGCCTTCAACACCACCTTCGTGGCCCTGGTGCTGGTCATTCCAGTCATGCTGGCGGCTTCTTTGCTGCAACGCGATGAAGAAGAACTGCTGATGGCCGCGGAAGAATTTTGCTTGGGGCAGGTCATGCCCAACCTGCACCTGCACCCCTCTGCCGAACCGGTGGCCGAAGCCTACAACGACCACCTGGAGCGCCTGGTGCGGCTTTCTCAAACTTGGCTGGGGCAAATGGAGCCGGTGGTTCAAGGGTTAACCCTGAAAACCCAGATGCTCTCCAGCCAAATGGAAGGCGCCCAACACCTGATTAAAGACTTTACCGACGGCCTGGGAGACCCCCGGCCCCCTCGTTCAGCCGCCGACCCCTCGGCGGAATAAGCTCTCCCATGCGCCACCGGAATCCGGTATCCCTGTTCCCGTTTCTTAGTGTTCTGCTGAACACCATGGGCATTCTTTCCTTCCTGGCCATCACCTTTTTGATGATCAGCAAGGCCCAGTCTTCGGCCCACGAGCGCCCCAGGCCGGTGAAAGTGCGCTGGGTCGGCGCCCCGGAATACGTGCAGCCAGTGTTGGTGGAATGCCGAAAGGACCGACTGGTTATCCACTCTCCCCAGGGAAAGCCCGTGCAGTTCAGCCTCGACGCCTTGCGGAGGGAAGCCCGCTTGGTGAAAACCCTGGAAGCCGAAGGCATGCGCCAACTGGGGCGGGGGGCCGACCGCTTTCAACTATGGCTGGTGCTGAAAAGCATGATTCAAAACGAAAGCGCCTTCGATCACTCGTTTACCCGCCAGCTGCAAGACATCGAGCTGGACAACATCCGCTGGCGGAGGTCCCAGGGCAAGGAATCCTACCCCATTCTGCTGGTGTTCTCCGACGGCACCGAGACCTACGACCTAGCGGCCTATCTGCTGGAAACCACCAGCCGCCTGAAGGTTGGGCTTGAACCCATGCTGGAAGGCTGGGAAATCCCCTACCGCAACCTATCGGGCTGAACCCATGCGCCGCCGCAAAGACAAACACACCCTGATTGGCCTTGATTCCCTGGTGGATATTGTCACCAACAACGTGGGGATTCTCATCATTTTGGCGGTGTTCATGGCCCTGCTGGCCATGCACGAGGGAGCTGGCAGCGGAGAAAACACCTCCTCTCCCCAAGAGGCCCCCCCAGTGCTGGTGGATGTGCCCTGGTCTCACCCCACCCACAAAGGCCCGGTGTATTTCTTTATTCGGGGGAACCGCGTATTGGCCCTAGACCTTCGCCCCATGTTCACCAAGCTGGCCGCCCACACCGGCAAGGGAGAACAATACCCCCTGGAATTCACCCAAGACGAAATGTCCATCCGTTTTTTTCCCGTGACCAACCATGTGTACTGCCTAGAAATGGTTCCCCGCCCCCAGGCCGGAGAAACCTGGCTGGCCGCCCAACAACCCGGCAGCCGCTGGAGCCGCTTCCAAAAAGAGTTTCCCCGCCAGCGGTTTTACTACTTTTTCTGGGTCACGGGAGACAGCTTTGAGCTGTTTCGAGAAATCCGGCGGCAGTTGAACGCCCAAGACGTAGAGGTGGGCTGGAAGCCCACCTTGCCGGGAAAACCCCTGGAATTATGCAACGGATTCGACGGGTCTGGGGCCTTTCAACCCCAATAATCCAAGCAAACCCCAGATTGGCCCCAAGCAAAAATACCCATTGAAAGCCCGTGAAATTTATGGGTGAATATAGGGTCACCCTTGAACACACCCCTACCCAAGGACCTTCCGTGTACGAAACTTCCGATATCCGCAAAGGGCTGAAAGTTGAAATTGACGGCGACCCCTATGTGGTGGTGGACTTCCAATTCGTCAAGCCTGGCAAAGGCAACGCCTTCACCCGCACCCGGATCAAAAACCTGGTTACCGGATCGGTGCTTGATAAGACTTACAAATCCGGCGAAAAACTCAAGCCCGCCGACATGGAAGAACGGGAAATGCAGTTCCTGTATAAAAATGAAGAGGGCTTCCACTTCATGGATCAAGGGAACTTCGAGCAATACGCCGTTCCGGAAAAAGTGGTGGATGAAGACTACCGGTTCTTGCAAGAGAACATGGTCATCATGGTGCTGCTGTTTAAGGGCCAGCCGGTCAGTTTGTCCTTCCCCAACTTTGTGCATTTACTGGTCACCCAAACCGACCCCGGCGTGAAGGGAGACACCGTGACCGGCGCCAAGAAGCCCGCCACCCTAGAAACCGGCGCCATCATCAGCGTGCCCCTGTTCGTGGAAACCGGCGACAAGCTCAAGATCGACACCCGCACCGGAGAATACGTGGAACGGGTGAAGGGATAACCCCATTCCTTGCCCGGCACCATGCCATCCTCCCTCCCCCCCCGCCCCTTGCCCCAGGGAGACGCCCGCCGCTGGAACCAACCGGCGGGCGCTGGCCTGCCCACCCGCCAAACCCTGTTGCAACTGCGGGGAGACATCCTCCGAGAGATCCGGGCTTGGTTTCACAGCCAGGGTTTTCTGGAAGTAGACACCCCCGCCCTGGTGAAAGCCCCCAGCCCCGAGCCGCAATTTTCCCCCCTTTCCTGCGGTCAGGAGTACCTGATCACTTCCCCTGAGTTTCAACTAAAGCGAATGCTGGTGGGGGGATTTCCCCGCCTGTACCGCCTGGGGCCGGTTTTCCGTGGGGGGGAAATGGGCCCCCTGCACAACCCAGAATTCACCATGCTGGAGTGGTACCGGGCCGGGGAGGGGCTGGATGCCCTGGCCGCCGACCTGGAAGCCCTGACCACCAGGCTGGCCCCCCTGGCCCTGGCTGCCCGCGACGGCCGCTGGCTGAAGGTGGTGCCCGGCCATTGGCACCTGCCCGCGGGTGGAGTCCGGTCCTCTCAACCGGTGGAGGTAGACCTTGCCCCCCCCATGGCCCAGGTCACCGTGGACGCCCTGTTCCGCCAGCACCTGGGAATCGCCTTAAACGGAGCGGTAGATGCCCCGGCACTGCTGGCCGCCGCCCGGCAGGCTGGCATGACAGAAGACCTTCCGTTGGACTTTGAGCAGGCTTTCTTCCGGCTTTGGAACCGTTTGGAGCACCGGCTGGGCCTGGAAGCCCCCCTGCTGGTCACCCATTGGCCCGCCCCCCTGGCCAGCTTGGCCCGACTGACCCCCGGTCAGCCCCACACCGCCCAACGAATGGAATGGCTGATCGCCGGGGTGGAACTGGCCAATGGGTTTGAAGAACTGACCGACCCCACCGAACAGCGCCGCCGCTTCCTGGCCGACCTGGAACACCGCCAGCGGCTGGGAATGCCCCCCCTGCCCCTGGACGAACGCTTTTTGGCGGCCCTGGAGGAAGGCCTGCCCCCCGCCGCTGGAATGGCGCTGGGGGTGGACCGGCTGGTGATGCTGTTGGGGGGCGCCCAAACGGTGGGGCAGGTGATGACCTTTGGCTGGGACGAGCGTTAACCGAGTTGGGGGGAAATCTTGGTTGGATCAGGCCCCCCCAGCAACGGAATTCCACCCCTGATCCAGAACTTTCCCTTGGAATCCTGTCTGGCGCCCCCCCACGGATACCCGCAAAAACAGGGTTAGTCAGAATATATAATATAAACGGAATAGGCATGAACATTGGTATGAAGATTGGCACGAACATTGGCATGAAGATTGGAAGGACTACGAAAGAAAAACCTGGAACATCTTTCAAGAATTGAGTATTTTTATTCATTATGATAAGTTGAATAATTGGCTTTATGTCACCTGCTTCAAGCGAAAACCACATGACCGTGCAGGAACAAAACCTGAATCAAGACCCCGTTCTGCTGGAGGAGTGTGTCTCCCTCCTGATTCAGAGTCCCTATTTCCACACCATGGGCCGGGATGTGCTGCAAGGCGTGTTGGCCCAAGGCGTTTGGATGAGTGTGCCCAAAGGGCACACCATCATCCGCGAAGGTCAGGTGGATGAAGATATCTATTTTCTGCTGGAAGGCTCTCTGGCCGTCCGCTCCGATGGCAAGTTCATCATCCGCATCAACACCCTGGGGTCCGTGATTGGCGAGCTGTCGCTGATCAGCTCTAAGCCCCGTTCCGCCGATGTGGTCACCGAACGCCCCGCTCAACTGATCCGCATTTCGTCGCTGGTGGTGAAATCCATCAACGAAAAGCCGATTCAGGCCGCCCATTTGCTGTCGGCCTTCGCCCACATCATGACCGCCAAACTGCAAGAGACCTCTCTGCGGGCCAAACTGTATGAAGACGCCGTGCGCCAAGCCCAGGAGTTGTCCAGCAGCAAAATGCGGCTGGAGGGAGAAGTCACCGAACGGCTGAACGAAGTGCTGCTGTACTCCAAGGTAGTGGAAACCAGCCGGAACTATGTGCTGATTACCGACCCGGTGGGTATCGTTCAGCGCATCAACCCCGCGGCCAATCATTTTTTCAATTCGGTTTCTAAAAACCCCCTTGGGCGCCGGTTGTCGGAGCTGTTCAAAGAATTCGACATGGGAGATTTCGCCCGCCACAAACTGGGGGAAGGGTGGGAGGGCGAATGGGTCTTTCGCGGAACCGATGACCACCCCATCTATTTTTACACCACGGTGTCTCCCATTTTGGGCACCGACGGCGAGCTTTTGGCCGTGGCCCTGCTGCTGAACGATATCTCGTTGCAAAAAGCCCAAGAGCAGGCCATCACCACCAAGAACGAAGAAATTCGCAAAGCCCTAATGGACCTGGAAGCCACCTACCAGGAACTCCAGCGGTCGGACAAATTGAAAATGGAAAGCCTCACCGTTATTTCCGACGAGCTTTCTTCCCCCATCCGAAAAATCGTTTCCAACGTCAACAAACTCATCGAGCGCGACACCCTGCGCCACGACAACATCGCCCAGCAGCACCTGGAAGTGATCCAAGAACAAGCGGGATACCTGAAGAGCATCACCGAAAACATCAACCACCTGATTGACCTGCAAGTAAACCATGCCGCCAGCACCCAAACCCAGTTGAACCTGGGAGACCTGGTCACCGATGTGTTGAAAGAAACCAGGGCTAGGGCCACCAAAAAAGGCGTGCCGATTGAAGTGGAATTCCCCAAAAAGCCCCTGTTGCTGGTGGGGGACCCGGACCGGTTTCGGGTGATGTTCAATCTGTTGTTCGAGCAGGCCATCGTGGCGGCCCAGCCGGGCATCCCCCTGAAAATTCGCGGGTCGCTGATGGAAAAAGCCCAGCAGATCCATCTGGAGATCAGCTACATTGGCCCGGCCCTTACCTCGGTGGGGCGAGATTCCTCGGAAGACGGCAAAATGGGCATTCTGATTGGCCTGCCCCTGGCCCGCAAAGTGATTTCTCAATACCAGGGTTCTCTGCAGTTCCTGCGGGACCGCAACCACACCCGGGTGTCTATCCTGCTGCCCCGCACCCAAAAAGAAGGGGAAGACCGCCCCAACCGGGTGCTGATTTTGGACCAACAAGACATGGATCGGCTGATTATCCGCGGGGTGATCGAGCACCTGTGGCACGACGCGGTGCTGCTGGAAACCGATGACCCCTTCGAGTTTTTGGAGAACTACGAGGACTTCCGCCCCGACCTGGTGGTGATGGACCCCAAACTAGACGAACCCGGATGGGGCAACCACCGCTTGGTGGCCTCGCTGGTGGCCGACCGGCGCCACGTGTGCCCCGTGCTGGCGGTGAGCAGCCTGTATACCGATTTTGCCGAGCGCACCATCGCCGCCGAGCGGGGCGTTTCCGACTTTTTGGCCAAGCCCTATTCCATCTTCGACATCCGCTTTAAGGTCAGTTCCCTGATTCAATCTCATCGGCGGCAAGAGTCGTTGCATCAAAACATGGACCAGGCCCAAAAGCAGGCCTTCACCGACGGGTTGACCAAACTGGCCAACCGCAAAAACTTCGACGGCTTTTTGGAAACCCAGGTCAATTACTCTCGCCAGACCCACAAGCCCTGCTCGCTGATCATGCTCGACATCGACAACTTCAAGCACTACAACGACACGAACGGCCACCAGCTGGGAGACGAAGTGCTGCGGGGGGTGGCCAGGGTGCTGAACCACGCCGTGCGGGCCTCTGACCTGGCCGCCCGTTACGGTGGAGAGGAGTTCGTGGTGGTGCTGCCAGAAACCGCCAAAGACATGGCCGTGGTGATTGCCGAAAAGGTCCGCCGCACCCTGATGGAAACCCCCTTCCCCAACGGCGAGAAGCAGCCCCTAGGCATGGTGTCGGCCAGTTTTGGGGTGGCCACCTTTAACGAAGACGCCGAAACGGGAGAAGGCCTGCTGCAGGCCGCCGACAAATGCCTGTACATCGCCAAAGAACAGGGCCGCAACAACGTGGTGAAAGCCCCAGGGTTGTTTAAGTCTGCCCCCTCCAACCGCCGCAAGGCGGACCGCCGCGAGGATGAATCACGGGAAGAAGACGAGCGGAAAAAATCCGACGAAAAAGCCCTGGCCAAGTAGAACTCTCTGACTCACCCCTTCTTTTTTCTTTTTTCCATTCCCCTGTTTTCTACCCACCCCCCTGCCCCCTTCTCTTTATCCGTTCCCTAGGGGAAGCCTCATGACTTGGGGGCTTCGCCCCTTTCTCCCCCCAATCCCTCAGGCCACGGTAATAATTTCGATCATACATATCCCTTAAACAGCCATTTCCCCTGGCTTCCCAGCCTCAGGGGAAATTGGCACCCCCGCATTTCGTTCCAACCCCCACGCTTATCCCGCTGATTCTTCAAGACAAATATTCTTAAACCCTGTTCCCCTCTTGCCAACTTGGCTGGGCATGGTAAAATCTAACCATATCCTAACAATTCCCGTTCCTGGGGGTGTTGGATTCTGCCGGGCGAGCAGCCTGGGCAAACGCAAAACGATTCAAAAAGCATCCGTACCGGTTTTTCAATCCCTTATGTTTTAACCAACATCCGCCGCCGGAATGAGGGATCCGGCCAGGGGGGAACCCCTGCGGTCTTGCGGGGCGGAATCCGGTTCACCTTTCAGGAGAATTGTTTCATGGTCAAGTCCATGATGACGTTGTTGCTGGCGGCGGGTTCGGTGGTCTTGCTTTCCGCTTGCGGTGGCGGTGGGGGCGGCGGTGTTGCCGGAACGCCAGATAACTGTGCGAATTACGCCGCGAGCAGCGCTGCGGTACAAAGCGGTTGTGCCCTGTATAACCAGGGTAGTGGGAATGATTCCGCTGGGACCCCGATTACCCTTTCAATCTCCTGTTCCACCGCTGGGTGCCACATGCCGGTGGGTGGGCAGCCGGTTATTACCCGTACCGCTTTAAAAACCGAGCAGTGGATTGACAACAACAAAGGCAACATGGGGACTTATTACCTGACAACCTGCAAAGGTGCGTCGGCCTCCTGCCAAGCCGCTAATCCCGTCTGGGTCAATGATATTGCGGCTTACCTGAACGACCCCGCCATTCCGTTTTAGTCCGATATCCTTGCCTATCGTCCAGGGCTCTCTGAACGAGAGCCCTGTTTTTTTGTCTGGCAATCCTCTGGGTTCCCAATTCCCCCCCCTACTTTCCCCCATCCCCCCAGTTCCCCCTCCTGCCCCTCGCCCTACCACCTCCCCCTCCATCCCCGCGTTCCCTTTCCGCCCCCCGGTTGGGCCATGTGCCCCTCTTGCCCCGGCGGTTGCTTTCTGGCAACCTGGAAGGATTCAGCAATTGGTATTTGACTCCCTTTCAACCTTCGCCCGACAGCGTTCACCATGGCCAAAGCTCCCTCTGATTCCTCCGCCCTGCATTTGCAAATCGTCACCCCCGCCCGGGTGATTTTAGACACCCCCGCCGCTTGGGTGAACATTCCCGGTGCCGAGGGCGAACTGGGCATTCTGCCCGACCACGCCCCGGTGCTTTCCACCATCGTGTCTGGGGTGCTTTCTTTTGAAACCGAGCAGGGCCAACGAGACGTGCTGGCGGTGCACGACGGGTTCTTTCAGGTGGACCGCAACCGGGTGACCATTCTGGCCCAGGCCGTGGAGGCCAAAGACCAGATCAACCGCGAGCGGGCAGTGAAGTCGGAAGAGGAAGCCAACCGGCTGATGGGCGAATTGCTGGCGGCCAAAGAAAAAGAACTGGACCAAGCCGGATTGGAAGACCTGGAGCGCAAGGTTCTCCGCGCCCAAACCCGCCAAGCGTTGGCTGGATAAGGGTAAGGGCTGCATCGGAATACCCGCCCGGTCTACTTATGGCCCGGTTTGCCCACTAGCCACCATAATCCCAGGGCAGCCAGTCCCATCCCGGCCACACTGGCCACCCAGGGGGCGCTGCCCCCCAACCGCAGGGCGGCCACCGCCCCCACCGCCAGCAGCCACACCCCCAGCCATTTTCCGCACAAGGTCATGGCCCACCAACCCTGCCCCGCCGGGTGGGTGTTCCAGGCGCCCGCCCCCCTGCCGCCCCCCGCCCGCTGCAAGGCCCAAGGCACCGCCCATCCCAGGGCCGCCCCCCCCACAATATCGGTGGGCCAGTGTTCTCCAGCAGCCAGCCGCCCCCACCCCATCAGCAGCACCATCCCAGCCAGCAGCAACAGCGCCAGCCCCAGCAGCCACACCGGGGCCCGCCGAGACTTGGCCAGCAGAAACCAAAACGCCGCCAGCACCGCCACCGTGGCGGTGTGGCCGCTGGGAAAACTGCCGGTCTGGCCGTGGAACCAGGGGGGCAAATCCCCCGGCAGGTACCAGGGAGAGTAAGAGAAAGAGGGAGACACATCGGACAGCAGATGATTGGGCCGGGGGCGGGAGACAATCAATTTCAAGCCCTGCACCAAAATGGCGGTCACCACCCCACTGGCCACCACCATGCCGGTTTGAGCGCGAAGAGCCCCGCTAGATGGCAGGCGAGGAATCCAAAAGGTGCCGAGATACAACCCCCAGACCCCCACAAAAGCCAGGGTCGCCACATCGGAAAACCCCAGGGGTTCCCCATTGGCCAGGGAGTGATTGAACCATGCCAACCCACCGGGAATCTCACGGCCCCGCAGGGCATCGCTCCAGGGTCTGTCCCAGGGGGCCATCGCCGCCAAGGCCACCAACGTCCCCGCCGCCGCCAGGCCTAAGCCCAGGCGCTCCCGCCGAGATAGCGGCGGGCTGAACATCCGGGAACGGTCAGGGGCGGACATGCCCATCCTCCCGCAGCAGGTGGGTAATTTCGGCAATGCGTTGGTTGATGGAATTCAGAATGATGCCAATCCCCACGGAGCCGAAGGAAAGAATCATGCAGCCCGTGGCCAGAATCGCCAAAGGCACGTGGGTAATGAATTGGGTCTCCAGGTATTCCTGCACCACCAGCCAGCCCGCCCCCAAACCTAGCCCGGCAAACCCCAACCCAATGGCCCCGAAAAAGAAAAACGGCTTGTAGGTGCGGGTGATGCGCAAAATGCTGAACGCCACCCGAAAACCATCGTGGAAGGTGCGCAGTTTGGAGAAACTGCCCTCGGGGCGCTCGTGATAGGGCAGGGCCACTTCGTGGATCACGAACCGCCGCTCCAGGGTGCGAATGGTCAGTTCGGTTTCCACCTCGAACCCCCCCGATAAAATGGGCACCGACTTCACCAGGTCCCGGGTCATGGCCCGATAGCCCGACATCATGTCGCCCAGGCGGGTTTGAAAGATCCAGTTCACCAGCCCGGTCAGCGAGCGGTTCCCTAGCACATGCAGGGGGCGGAAAGATTTTTCTTTGTATTGCTTCAGCCGGGTGCCCACCACCATGTCGGCCCGCTCAGCGCGCAGGGGGGCCAACAGTTTCTCCACGTCTTTGGCCGAATAGGTGGCGTCGCCGTCTACCATCACGTAATAGTCGGCCTCCAAGCGGCGGAACATGGCATCCACCACGAACCCCTTGCCTGGGCGTTTCTCAAAAATCACCCGGGCCCCCGCCCGGCGGGCCAACTCGGCGGTTTGATCGGTGGAGTTGTTGTCGAACACCACGATATCGGCCTTGGGGAGCGCCCGCCGAAAATCGGTCACCACTTTCTCCACGGTCAGTTCCTCGTTATAGCAGGGAATCATCACCACCACCCGTTCGGGCGAACTCTTGGCAGAGGCAGAAGTAGAGGAAGAAACGGAAGAACGGGATTTGGTTTTGGATGGGGGAGCGGAACGGGTCATGAGAATGGAGGCCAACCTTCAAAAGGGATCATGGATGCGGGTGAAACGGCAGGCGAAACACTCGCCAGGAACTATAACCCTGAACGGGCGGCCAAAGGTTGTCAATGGTTCCTCCGTGGGCCCGCCTGCTTGCCCAACCCACCTGGATCGGGTAAGATGGGTTCGTTCAAGTATCACTCTGTTTTGCTTTCCATTTCCAAACTCGGCTGCCGCACCCCCGCCGTGTTTTTCAAGTCATTTTTCCGCGGACTCCCATGAAGTCTCAACCCTTCCTTCCACCGTTGATTCACCTGGTGAAGACGCTTCTTCCAGGCAGGGTCAAAGCGGTGCTGGTGGGGTTTATCATGCCACGGGTAGACGTGAACGCCGACTCCGAGGACGACCTGCCCCTGGGACGGGGTGAAGGCCTGTTAAAACTGCAAGAAACCCAAAACCGCGTGATTCTTGGCATCTACCGCATCAGCATCGCCGGGTTTGCTGCGTTCTTCCTCATCCTGCTCAGTCTCAGCCTGTTCATTTGGTCCGACCCCTCCACCCCCTCCTGGCTCACGGCCATGCTGGTCATTACCCAAGGGGTGCTGCTGCTGGGGTTCTCCCGCACCATCGCCGAATTCCACACCTATCAACGCTACTACCAGGAAGCCACCACCCGCCTGCGGGAGTTGATCCGCCGTCAGTCCATCCGAAGCACCAAGGGTGAGGAGCACCGCCTGCTGGCGGCCCTGAAGCCCAAAGAGTACAAGGGATGGGATTCCAAGACCTGTTCCAATTGCGAGCGGGCCATTGAACTGTCGGCTCAGGTTTGCCCCCACTGCGGCCACGACCAAGACCCTGTGTTGGCCAACTGATCATGTCGTCCGGCCCTGGTGACTACCACTTTCCCCTGCCCAGCCGCCTGATTGCGCAACAGCCCCTGACCCGGCGGGATCAGGCCCGGATGATGGTGCTTCAGCGGGGGAAAGAGGGATGGGATCACGGGCAGTTTACCCAACTGCCAGATTTGCTGCCCCCTGGAACCCTGCTGGTGGTGAACAACACCCGGGTGTTGCCCGCCAGGTTGGCCGGGCGGTTGCCCAATGGCCGCCAGGTCGAAGCCTTGCTGCTGGAAGAATCCACCCCTGGCCGCTGGGAGGCCATGGTTAAAGGGGCCCGGCGGCTAAAACCCGGCATGGAGATTCCCTTCCTGGGGGGCAGGCTTTTGGCCCAGGCCGAAAGCCGGGGGCCAGAGGGAACTTGGTTCCTGGTCTTCCAAAACCCCGGTCAAGTGCGCCCGGTGCTGGAATCCCACGGCTACCCCCCCTTGCCTCCCTACATTCGGCGGGTGGTGGAGGACGTACCTAGCCCCGAAACCACCGCCCAGGCCGAAGCCGACCGCAAGGCTTACCAGACGGTATTCGCCCGGCAAGCCGGTGCCGTGGCCGCCCCCACCGCTGGGCTGCACTTTACCCCCCAGGTGCTGGGCCAATTGGAGCAGGCAGGAATAGAGCGGGTGGAGGTGACCCTGCATGTGGGGGCGGGCACCTTTCAGCCCATCCGCGCAGAACAACTGGATGACCATACCATGCACCGGGAGTGGTACCAGGTGGGGGAAGAGGCCAGCCACCGAATTTTGGCAGCCCGCCGGGAGGGGCGGCCGGTGGTGGCGGTGGGAACCACTGCGGTGCGGGCCCTGGAAAGCTGGGGCGGCAAGGATGAGCGGCAGCAGGGCTGGACGACCCTGTTTATCCGCCCGCCCTTCAAGTTTCAATTGACAGACGGGCTGCTGACCAACTTTCACCTGCCAGGCAGTACCCTGTTGATGCTGGTGGCGGCGTTCCATGGGCAAGAGCGGCTGTTGGCGGCTTATCATGAAGCCGTGGAGAAGGAATACCGGTTTTTCAGTTATGGAGACTGTATGCTGATTCTCCCCCCAAGCCGGTTGTGAGAGAATGGATCACCCCAAAGAAAAGTAAACCATATGGGAGCGGATGGTAGGGGGGAGATCAGGAAAACAAGAGAACAGGAAAATAAGTTAAAAAATGAACTGGAAAGAGATCGGTAAAAAGAAAACAGAAAAAGAAAACACGATCAAACGAAATCACAACCGCGTCATCCCCATGGAGCAAACCGGTCATGTCGTTCAATGAAAAACGGGTGGTCATCACCGGCCTGGGCGTGGTATCCAACATCGGCCTAGACGTCTCCTCGTTCTGGGACAGCCTGATGGCGGGCCGCTCTGGCATCCGCCCCATCACCGCCTTCGATGCCTCTCCCTACAAAACCCGCATCGCCGGAGATGTGCAGGGGTTTTCCCTGCCGCCCCACCAGTCTAAACGGCTGGAGCGGTTTTCCCAGTTTGCCGTCAGTGCCGCCGCCCAGGCCCTGGCCCAGGCCGGTCTGCTGAGGGAAGACGCCCTGGCCCAGCCCGGGCAGGGGGGCTTGGCCCCGGACCGGGTAGGAGTCACCGTGGGCACCGGCATCGGTGGGTTCCCCATGTTGGAGGAAGAGCACGCCAAGTTTCTGCAGCGGGGAGCGGGCAAGTTTCACCCCCTCACCGTCCCCATCATCATCGCCAACATGGCGGCGGCCAACGTGAGCCTGATGTTTGGGCTGAAGGGCCCCAACTACTGCGTTACCTCGGCTTGCGCCACTGGCAACCATAGTTTGGGGGCCGGGCTCGACATGATCCGGGCTGGCCGGGCCGACGCGGTGCTGGCGGGCGGGGTGGAATCCACCCTGTCTCCCTTTGCCCTGAACGGCTACATTCAGTTAAAGGCCCTGTCTACCCGCAACGACGACCCCGCAGGGGCCAGCCGTCCCTTCAGCCTGGGGCGCGATGGCTTTGTGTTGGCCGAAGGCGGCGGGGTGGTGGTGCTGGAAAGCCTGGATTCGGCCAAAGCCCGGGGCGTGGAAATATTGGCCGAGCTGGCCGCCGTAGGCATGAGTTCCGATGCCTACCACCTGACCGCCCCCGACCCGGAGGGCCACGGCGCCGTCCGGGCCATGAGCGAGGCCCTGCGGGAGGCGGGGATTTCTCCCCAGCAAGTGAGTTACATCAACGCCCATGGCACCTCTACCCCATTGAACGACCAAGTGGAAACCCTGGCGGTGAAGCGGGTGTTCGGCGGGGCGGGGCAAGCCCCCCCCATCAGTTCCATCAAGTCCATGGTGGGCCACAGTTTGGGGGGCGCCGCAGGCATCGAGGCCGTGGCCTCGGTCATGACCCTGCTGAAAGGGGTCATTCCCCCCACCATCAACCTGCACGAACCCGACCCCGAGCTGGACCTGGATTACGTGCCGTTAAAACCGAGGGAAGCCAAGGTGGATACGGTCATGTCCAACGCCTTCGGTTTCGGCGGCCACAACGCCGTATCCCTGTTCCGCCGATTTTGACTTGGCCGGAGTGTGGGGGTAAACTGTTGAAATACGTGAAAAACCAATTTACGCTAAAAAACAGCGTAATCTTGCACCGCTCTTTTTGCCCACCGAGGTTCCCCCTTGAACAATCGGAATAAAAACTTCCTCATCGTCATGATGTTGTTGCTGGTGTTCCTCCTAATGATGAACAGTCTGGGGGGCCCCCGCACCCCGTCATCGGATCTGCCCTATTCCGATGTCCTCCTCCAGGTGCGCCAGGGGCAAGTTAAAACCATCATCCTCGAGGGCTATGTCATCCGCGGAGAGCGGCATGATGGTTCTCGGTTTACCTCCCTGGCACCGGAAGACCGCAACCTAGTGGCCACCCTGATGAAAAGCGGGGTCACTGTTCACATTCGCCCCGACACCGGCCCCCCCTGGTATGCCTCGCTGCTTTTGCACTGGGGCCCCATCATTCTCATTATCGTGATCTGGGTGTTCTTGATGCGCCGGATGCAGGGGGGGAACCGCCTGTTCTCCCTGGGGCGCAGCCGGGCCCGGCGGTTGGAGGAAGACGCCGTGCGGGTGACCTTCTCCCAGGTGGCTGGGGTAGAGGAAGCCAAGGAAGACTTGGTGGAAATCATCGATTTTCTCAAAGACCCCACCCGGTTTAAGCGGCTGGGAGGAAAAATCCCCAAGGGGGTGCTGATGGTTGGCCCCCCTGGCACGGGCAAAACCCTGTTGGCCAAGGCCGTGGCGGGAGAAGCCGGGGTACCGTTCTTTTCCATCAGCGGCTCCGACTTTGTGGAAATGTTCGTGGGGGTGGGGGCCAGCCGGGTGCGCGATTTGTTCGAGGAAGGCCGCAAGAATGCCCCCTGTCTGTTGTTTATTGATGAGATTGACGCGGTGGGCCGCCAACGGGGAGCCGGTCTAGGCTCTGGCCATGATGAGCGGGAACAAACCCTGAACCAGATGCTGGTGGAGATGGACGGCTTTGACACCAGCGATGGGGTGATTGTGATCGCCGCCACCAACCGGCCCGACGTGCTGGACCCGGCCCTGCTACGCCCTGGGCGTTTCGACCGCCAAGTGGTGGTGCCCCTGCCCGACATGCGGGGGCGGGAACAAATCCTCCGCATCCACGGGGGCAAGGTAAAGATGAGCCCCGATGTGAATTTTCAAACCATTTCCCGCGGAACCCCCGGATTTTCCGGGGCGGACCTGCGGAATTTGGTGAACGAAGCCGCCCTGCGGGCCGCCCGCAACGATAAAATCCAGGTGGACTTGTCCGACCTGGAATGGGCCCGGGACAAAGTGATGATGGGTCCCGAACGCCGCAGCATGATGATGAGCGACACGGAACGAAACAACACCGCCTATCACGAAGCCGGTCACGCCCTGGTGGGTGCCCTGCTGCCCAAGGCCGACCCTGTGCACAAGGTCACCATCATTCCCCGGGGCATGGCCCTGGGGCTGACGGCCACCCTGCCCCAGGAAGAACTGCACAACCACGACAAAGAATACCTGCTAACCCGCATCGCCGTGGCCATGGGCGGCCGGGCAGCAGAGGAACTGGTGTTCAACGATGTTTCCACCGGAGCCCAAGGAGACATCGAAAGCGCCACGCGCATCGCCCGCCAGATGGTGTGCCAATTCGGCATGAGCGAACGGCTGGGGCCGGTAATGCTATCGGATGGAGAAACCCAGCATTTTCTGGGGCGCGACATGGGCCAAGAGCCCCAATACAGCGAAAACACCGCCGAGATTATTGACGAAGAAGTGGCCGGTTTGGTGAAGGGTGCCTATGAAAAGGCCAAAACCCTGCTGGCCGCCAACCGAGACATGCTGGAGCGGCTGGCCAAAATGCTGCTGGATCAGGAAACCGTCAACGCCGAAGAAATGAAACAACTGGTGCAGCCTCAGCCGGCTTGATCGGCCTCCCTATCCCCGCCCTCTCGTTTGGCCGCCATGCTTCCAAGCCTTTATCGTTTTGTTTTTGTTCTGTTCCCCAAAAACGCCTTCACCCGTTTGATGGGCAAGGTGGCCGACACCCCCTGGCCCCAGCCCCTGCTGGGCTGGGGCATTCGGGCTTATGCCTGGTGGTTTGCCATAGACTTGGCGGAATGCGCCCAGCCTGTGGGGGATTTTCGCCGGTTCAACGAGTTTTTTGCCCGGGGGTTAAAACCCCAGGCCCGCCCGGTCGATGCCTCTCCCCAATCGGTGGTGTCACCGGTGGATGGGCGGGTCTCCATGGGGGGGGCCATTACCCAAGGGCGGCTGATTCAAGCCAAGGGAATGGATTATCGGTTGGAGGAGCTGCTGGGGGGGGACTCCTCCTGGCGAGAGTACGAGGGCGGGCAGTTTCTCACCCTGTACCTAAGCCCCCGAGATTATCACCGGATACACACCCCCCTGGCCTGCCAGGTGACCCGCTGGGGCTATGTGCCTGGGGCCCTGTGGACGGTGAGCCCCCTGGGGGTGCGGGGGGTTCCGGGCCTGTTTGCCCGAAACGAACGGCTGATCTCGTTCCTGCGCACCACCGCCGGCGAAATGGCCCTGGTCAAAGTGGGGGCCACCGTGGTGGGGCGGGTGAAAGTGGTGTACGGCCCGGCTGCCACCCGGCAACACAAACCCGGCCGATTCGAAGTTCTCTCCCGGCCCTATCCTTTAAACAAGGGAGAAGAATTGGGTCGATTCGAGATTGGCTCCACGGTGATCTTGTTGTTTAAGCCCGGCCAAGCGGCACTGAACCCCCTGTCACCGGGAACCCCGGTGCGGATGGGCCAGAGCATTGGGCGGTTACTCAAAGAAAAACCATGACCGAACTGGAAAACATCAAAGACTACCCCCTGAAGGGTTTGGAAGAGTGGATGGCCGCCCACGGGGAAAAACCCTTCCGGGCCCGCCAGGTATTCCATTGGCTGTATCACCAGCGGGCCGACCGCTGGGAAGACATGACCACCCTGTCCAAATCCCTGCGCGATCTGTTGTCTCGGCACTTTCATCTGGGGCTGTTGGAGCGGACCTCTTGTCGGCTGTCGGCCGATGGCACGAGAAAATACACCCTGCGGGTGGCGGGCGGGCACCTTATTGAAAGCGTGCTCATGCCCAGTTCGGATCATTATACCCTGTGCGTGTCTACCCAGGCTGGCTGCGCCATGGGTTGTTCGTTTTGCCACACGGCCACCATGGGGCTGTCGCGCCATTTAAGCTCGGGAGAAATCGTTCAGCAGGTGGTCGAGGCTTACCGCGACGTGGAGGAGGGCAATTTCATCCGCAACTTGGTGTTCATGGGCATGGGAGAGCCGTTACACAACTACGGCCACACCGTGCGGGCCATTGAGACCCTGTCGGAAGACATGGGGTTTGGGTTCTCTCAGCGGCGGATCACGGTTTCAACCAGCGGGCTGGTGACCCCCATGAAATGGTTTATTGCAGACGGAGTGAAAGCCAACTTGGCGTTGTCGCTGCACGCGGTGGACGATGACACCCGGGGAAAACTGATGAAGGTGGGGAAACGCTGGAAAATCGCCGACCTGATGGAAACCCTGCGCGGCATGCCCCAAGACAACCGCATCCGGGTGACCATTGAATATTTGCTGCTAAGGGGGGTAAACGACTCTCCCCAAGACGCCCGCAAACTGGTGAAGCTGCTGCACGGGTTAAAGTGCAAAGTAAACCTGATCCCCTTCAACGCGGTGCCCGGTAGCCCGTATCAATCTCCCGACCCGGAAGGGGTGCGGGCGTTTCAGCAAGTGCTGCTCGACCGGGGGTTTGTGGCCACGCTGCGAATGCCGAAGGGGCAGGATATTGAGGCCGCTTGCGGGCAGTTGGCCGCTCGCCAGCTCATGAACACCCCCCTGGCCTCCGCCGTGTAATCGTTGGAATTCGCAGTTTTTTTTCTTTCTCGTTTTCCATTCGCGCGACGTCCACCCATCGCCCCCCTCCCTCCATTTTTCGTCCAGATTTTGCTAGGCCTTAACCATGGTTTCTTCCAGGGCTTGTTTTAATTCGCCCACGCGGAAGGGCTTGTTCAGGGCCGCCTGAAATCCCATTTCCTTGAACTTCGTAAAGACTTGATCCGAGGGATCGCCCGAATAGACAATGGCCCGGATGGCGGGGTCCACCTCTTTCAGTTCCAGCAGGGTTTCAATGCCGTCGCGCTGGCCCTGCAGATACAAATCCAAAACAACGGCTTGGTAGGGGGTTCCGCCGTTCTTGGCCGCCTGAAAAGCCTTCAGGGTTTCCTTTCTGCTGCGGGTTTGATCCACCTGGTATCCAAGTTTGTTCAAAAGTTGGGCCAGCACCTGCCCCACCATCTCCTCGTCTTCCATCAGCAACACCCGGCGTTCTTCTCCAGTCATGGCCAAAGGCGCCGGTTTGGAAGGAAGAGCCGCGACATGGGCGTTAACCCGGAGGGTCTGGTCACTGATGGGCAAAATGACCGTGAACATGGCCCCCTTTCCCTGTTCCGATTCGGCCATGATCCACCCCTTGTGCTTGGCCACCATGGAAAGGGTGGTGGTCAGCCCCAGCCCCGTGCCCGTGGCTTTGGTGGTGAAGTAGGGGTCGAAAATACGGGACAAGTTCTCTTTGGAAATCCCCGCTCCGTCATCCCGTATGGTCAGCCGAACGTATTCTCCATCCGCCAAGTCTCCGATCGGATTCCGCCCATCGACCGTGATGGTGTCTGCCCGCACCCACAAATTTCCCTTTTCTGGCATGGCCTGGGCGGCGTTTAGCGCCAAGTTGTTCACGATCTGCTCAATCTGGGCCGGGTTGCCATGCACCGGAGGCAGGTTGTCTGGAATCGACACATGGGGAACCACCCGGGTTCCCCGCAGGGTGTAGGTCACCGCGTGCTGCACCAAGTCTTGCAGAGGAGCCGCCTCTTTGGCCGGTTCGCCGCCCTTGGCAAAGGTGAGCAATTGTTGGGTCAACTCCTTGGCTTGGTGGCAGGCCCGGTCGGCTTCGGTAAGCAGCACGGAAAGTTCCTGGACGTTTCCTTCGGCCGCTTCCAAAGCCCCCATGGCCAAGTTTCCACTGATGGCCGTGAGAATATTGTTGAAGTTATGGGCCAGACCCTGGGCCATCAGGCTCACAGACTCCATTTTGCGGGCCCTCACCAGTTCTTCTTCCATGTGTTTCTGCCGGGTGATGTCCCGAATCATGCCGTCCCACACCACATCGCCATTGTCTTGCAGGGTGGGCCGGGCCGAAATCTGGGTCCAGCGCAGGCTGCCATCGGCGGGGCGGTATCGTCCCTCCCAGTAATAAGGGCGGTCTTCCAGGGTTTTCGAGGAGAAGATCGCCTCCAGGGTGGGGAAGTCCTCGGCGTGAATCATGGAAAACAGCAGGAAACCATTTTGCTCCATCTCTTTGGGAGAATGGGGAGACATGGTTTGCAACTGGCGCCCGGTGATGTACTCCAGCGAGGTGGTGCCATCGGCACGGAAGCGAAACCGATACAGCCACCCCGGCACGTTGGCCACCATGCGGCTGAATTGTTCTTGCTGCTGTTTCATCACGGCTTCCATGTGTTGCATTTCCGTAATGTCTACCAAACTGCCAAACTGGGCAGGCTCTCCCTCCCACATCACCAGAGATCCCGCCGCGCTGATCACAATATGCTTCCCCTTCCGAGTGATGGCCTCGAATGAATACTGGCTGGGGGTTTCTTCTCCACGCAGCCGGGCTTCTCCATAACCCAACATCCGTTTTTGTTCGTGGGGCGGCATGAACACCGCAAGGGAAGAGAGCGCCAGCACCTCCTCTGGAGAGTCATACTCCAGCATCCGACAGAAGGCCTTGTTCGCATACAAGGGTTTTAGCCTCCGATGGATAACGATCCCTACTTGGGCGTCTTCCATGATTTTTCGGAACTGAGCCTCGCTGGCTTTCAGCGATTCTTCGGCCTCTTTGCGCTGGGTAATATCCACCAGGGTAGACAACACCCCATGCTTGCCTTTCCAATTCACCAGCGAGGAAGTGGTCGAAATCCACATGGTCCGGCCAGATTTGGAGATGGCTTTGAATTCATAGGTCCCTGGAACAGACAGCCCCTGCAAGCGTGCCTGGTGGTAGTCGGCCACCATGGCCCGATATTCTGGGGCGATAAACTCCACCAGACTGGATTGAGCATAGGCCTCTTCCGTGGTTTCTAACCCAACCATCCGGCAGATGGCTTCGTTCACAAACATCGGCTTGAAGTTCTGATGAATCAAAATTCCGGTGGAGGCTTCGTTGATAATCCGCTGGAACTGGGCTTCGCTGGCTTGCAGGGCCTCTTCCGCTTCTTTGCGCTGGGTCACGTCCACCAAAAATACCATGCTGGCAGGCTCCCCCTGCCAGGTCACCACGCTGGCCGTTCCAGAAAGCCACAGTGACTTGCCAGAAAAACTTATCGCCTGAAATTCAGAGATCGCGGTTTTCACCATCCCCGCCATGCGCTTCCGGTGTTCCGTCAGCACCGATTCCCGGTACTCCGGGGCCACCAGTGCCCCCACAGTGGGCAGAGCATATACGTCTTGGGGGGTTGCCACCCCCATCAAATCGCAGGCCGCCTGATTGACAAACAACGGTTTGAAATCCCGGTGGATCAAGGTGGGAATGGCTGATTCCTCCAGCACTCGATGGAACTGAGATTCGCTGGAGACCCGCGCTGCTTCGGCTTGTTTATATTTGGTAATGTCCACCGCGGTGATCTGAACGGCCGGCTGGCCATCCCACAGGGTTAGGCTGAATTTGGCATCTAGCCAAAACACCTTGCCGTCCGCGGTCAATGCCCGAATGTCATAACGATCCGGGACTTTTTCACCCCGCTGGCGGGCCATGGCCCGCTCCAGAATCAAGGCCCGGTCCACCGGGGCCACCAGGTCGGTGATGGCGGAAAGCTTAAGAATATCCAGGGGAGATTTGTATCCAAACATTTGAACAGCCATTTTGTTGGCATACACATATCTGGTGCCCTGATACACCACAATGCCTTCAATGGAGGCGTCGAGCAGGGTTTGGTGAAAGGTGAGATTGCCCAGGGCTTTGTTTTCGGCGGAGGCGGCCCCCCAGCGAATTCCCGCCCACACCAAGAGCGCCCCCATGGCCGCCCCCGTGCCCATGACCAAGCCCCAGGTACCCAGGGCATGCATGGAAAACTCAAAGGGAAGGAACATCAGATGGCCCATGGCCAAGGTGACGCCCCCCAGGGCGGCCAGTAACCGAAAACGGTTTTTCCCGAGAAAGAACCCCATGGCGGCTTGTTTGGAATGTTTGGATTGTGTGGAAAGTATGGAATAAAACGCCTAGCAACTCCCCTGTTGAACCAGGTGGTTTATCCTACCCGAAACCCTGGAGAGTGTCACATGAAATCTCCCGTTCTAAATCTGCGATTCCCTTGCTTCGCCCTGCATCACCAGGGTTCGCATCCGGTGGGTTGGGTGGTTGCTTCCCGCTTCAACAACACCTCCCCCCAGCCGTGCGGGCACCCTAACATCACCCCTCCCTGGCGGCTGCGCCCCCCGTCCCTCCCCATCGTGGAGGGACAATTACGGCTAAGCCAAGGAGTGAAGATAAAATCCGTTCAGTTGATGAAGCCTGAAGGAAGCAATCACATCAACCATAGGCTTCGATTTATTTCCCCTCCACGAAGGGGAGGGGATGCCCCCGTCAGGGGGCAGGGGAGGGGTGCTGTTGGATCCAAAAGAAACCACCAAACATCATTCTATTTTTTCACCGCCACCAGAAAGGCTGTTACTAGGCTGCGAGGAATCGCTTTCCCCTTCCAATGCGTTTCCAGCCATCTCTTTACGGCTTCCTTGTGCTCCCCCAGCCTTGTGCCAAGAGTATCGCCCCCCGGTCCAAACCAGCGTTCTAACAGGGGACCGTCCACCGGTAAACCTACACGGTGGGTCTTTCTCTCTCGATCAGTTACCACCAGCCCGGCGGCTTCCAGCCAGCGAGCCAAGTCCTCGTCATCCCAATTCACCCGGGGGTCTTGGGGGTTGTTCCAAGCTTCTTGTTCGGCCCGAAGCAGGGCTTGGTGGGCGGTGGTCTCTAACCCCGTGGGGTCCAACCCTGCCAGGGGGGGCTGCCCCAGCCGGGGAATGGGTTCCGCCAGCACCAGCCAGCCACCGGGCGCCAGCAATTCGGCCCATTCGGCCAGCCGCTGGGGTTTGTCTTCCCGCCCCAGCACCCCCCTCCCCAGAATCCGGTCAAAGCCCAGGGTTTCGTTGGGCCCCAACCCGGTGGCGGAACGATGGGCCGCGATCATTTCAGGCAACCGCTGCAGCGGTCCCGTGAGCACCACCGGGCGGGAAAGATCATCCAACCGGGCGGCCTGTTCCGCCAACAAGCGGGCTTCCCGCTCCGATTCCACCCGGCACCAAACGCCTCCCTCCGCCGCCCGGCGCTGGGCCTCCCACACCAACAGTCCCGAACCAGCCGCCAGGTCCAGCAGCAAATGGTGGCGCTCCACCCGGGCCCATTCAAACAGACGATCCCGCACCGCCCCCAGGTGAGCGCCCAGAGCGGTTTCTCCCCTCCGCCGGAATTCAGTTTCTCTGCGGTGCGTACCCGCCAACTCTGCCGGAGAACTCTCTCCGCCAAACCCATCTCCCCATTGTTGGTCAAACCCTTCCTCCCAGGCAGCCAGCTGGGCCTCTCGCAGGCGGGTGATTTGCTCTCGCAGGGCGCCCTCGTGTCCCAATTCCCCCGGCTGATAAAACACCCTCCCCTTCAGGTTGTCGGGCAAATATTGCTGAGCCACCCAATGGTCGCGGTAAGCATGGGGATATTGATAGCCCTTGCCGTGGCCGAATCCTTCGGCGTCTCGGCTGGCATCTTTCAGGTGGGCGGGCACATCGCCGTGCCGTTCTTGGGCCACCGCCGCCAGGGCATCAAAGAACCCCATGGTGGAATTGCTTTTGGGGGCCAGGGCCAGCACCAAGCAGGCCTGAGACAAGTGATATCTCCCCTCGGGCATCCCCACGTAGTCATAGGCCTGCGAAGCCGCCACCACCGCTCCCAACGCCGAGGGGTCGGCCAGCCCCACGTCCTCCGAGGCGAACACCACCATTCGGCGGAACAGAAACCGGGGGTCCTCTCCAGCGTGAATCATGCGGGCCATCCAATACAACGCCGCGTCGGGGTCCGACCCCCGCAACGATTTGATGAAAGCGGAAATGGTGTCAAAGTGGGCGTCGCCGTCTTTGTCATACAACACGCTGCGGGCCTGAATAGACTCCTCCGCCACCTCCAGGGTGATCTGACGGACATCATCAGGCCCTGGGGCCGTGGTTTCCACCGCCAGTTCCAGGGCGTTCAGGGCGGCCCGGGCATCTCCGTTGGCCACCTTGGCCAAGTGTTTCATGGCCTCGGGGTCGGCCCGCACCCGCAGGCGGCCGTATCCCCGTTCTGGGTCCATCAGGGCCCGTGCCATCAATTCTTCCAGGTCAGCGTCCTCCAGGGGGCGCAGCTGAAACACCCGGGAGCGGCTGAGGATGGTCTTGTTCACCTCGAAGTAGGGGTTCTCGGTGGTGGCCCCAATGAAGATGACCATGCCGCTTTCCACATGGGGCAGCAGGGCATCTTGCTGGGCTTTATTGAACCGGTGAACTTCATCCACAAACAATATGGTGCGCTGGCCGTGGGATCCCAGCCGCTCCCTGGCCCCTTCCACCTCTCGGCGGATGTCGGCCACGCCAGCCAGCACCGCGTTCAACGCCGCGAAGTGAGCCTTGGTGGTGCCCGCGATAATGCGAGCCAGGGTGGTTTTACCCACCCCAGGGGGGCCATAAAATACCAGGCTAGACAACTGGTCGGCCTGAATGGCCCGGCGCAGTAGGCGCCCCGGCCCCAAAATATGCCGCTGACCGCAGTATTCTTCCAGGGTGCGGGGGCGCATCCGGGCGGCCAGGGGCCCCGCTTGTTCCAATCGTTTTTCTCGGGCGTGATCGAACAGGTCCATGGAGAACAATTACCAGATTTTAAGCCAGCCAGCCCTTAAAAAAGCAACACAACGTGACAAACACTAAAAAACCTTAGGGAGATCACCCCATCCAGATACACAAAAAACAAAAAAACGGCCCGCGGGATTCCCCACGGGCCGTTTTGTTTGATTTATTTTTACTGTCCATCATTTTACAGCAAATTTTATCGAAATTTTTACGGAAGATTTTATTTTTGGATAAGCCAACCACCCGCCGCTGGCTACGAAGCCCTGCTGGCTTTGGCGTCGGCACAATGAGCGCAGGTGCCTTGAAACAACACTTCGCAGGCTTCGGCATGGAACCCCGCGCTTTTGGGGATGTCCCATAAGGCCGCGGGCATGGTTTCAGCGGGCAGGTCCACCAGGGTGCCGCACTCGGTGCAAACACCGTGTTGGTGGGGGGTCAGGCGGGCATCGTAGCGGGCGGTTTGGCCCTGGGTGGCCACCTTGCGCAAGAAACCCCGCTGGTGCAGGGTGTCCAAAATTTTGTAAACCGTTCCCAAAGATACCGCGGGAATTTGGTGGCGAATAGCCATGTATACGTCTTCCGCCGTGGGATGGGCATCGGAATGAGCCAGCATGGAAAACGCGGCCACCCGTTGTGGCGTTACCTTCAGCCCGGCTGCCCGGCAGCGGGTAGGGAAGGTTTCAATCATTTGATTGATTTCTGCCGGTTCCATCATCATGGGGCCCTCGTCCTTGAATGGTTGAAAAATAGAAACTTGAATGCTTAAAGAACAACCTTCTTTGCTCAGTTTTACTACAATCGGCTGAAATGTCAATGAAATAAACAAATACGATCTAAAATAGCATGATTACAATGCTTTTTACAATAATCATTCCTAAACAACCATTTGAGCGTCTTATTTGTGACCTTGTCACCAAAGGGGTGGTTGGCTTTGGCAGACCACCGCCGGTATGATGGGTGCTTGTGCCCTTCACCCTAAAGCCTATATCACTGGAGCCCATTTCCAACGATGAATTACATGAGCACGCGGGGCCAAAGCCCTGCCCGCGGATTCCGCTCCACCGTGCTGGCCGGTCTGGCCGAAGATGGTGGCTTGTTCATCCCAGAACACCTGCCCCGGGTAGAGCACCGCCTGTCGGCCTGGGCCGCCCTGCCCTACACAGAACTATGCAAAGAGATTCTCTCCTTGTTTACGGGGGATGAAATTCCCCCCCATGTGTTGCGCGAGTTGGTGGACAAAAGTTATTTGAAGTTCACCGACCCGGCCATTTTGCCTGTGCGCCGGGTGGGCCCGGTGTACGTGGCCGAGCAGTTTTATGGACCCACCCTGGCCTTCAAAGACTTGGCCCTGCAGTTTCTGGGGAACCTGTTTGAATACCTGCTGAAAGAAACCGGCGGGCACTTAACCGTGCTGGGGGCAACCTCGGGAGACACCGGCAGCGCGGCCATCCACGCCCTGCGGGGAAAAGAACGAATTGAGGTGTTCATTCTGCACCCCAACGGGCGGGTGACCCCTGTGCAGGAACGACAGATGACCACCGTCACCGACCCCAACGTTCACAACCTGGCCCTGGAAGGTTCCTTCGATGACGCCCAGGCCATCGTGAAAACCCTGTTCAGCCGCCCCGCCTTCCGCGAAGAAGCCCAGCTGGGAGCGGTGAATTCCATCAACTGGGTGCGGGTGATGGTGCAGACGGTGTACTTCTTCCATGGCTACTTCCGCATGTTGGCCATGCACCCCGGCATGAAGATGGGGGACCCCGCTTGGTTTTCCGTTCCCACCGGAAACTTTGGCCATATTTTGGCGGGTCACATGGCAAGGGCCATGGGCTTGCCCGTGGGCCGGTTGCTGCTGGCGGTAAACGCCAACAACAACCTGCACAGTTTTTTAACCCAGGGCGAATACCGCAAACTGTCCACGGTTCACACCATCAGCCCCTCCATGGATATTCAAGTGGCCAGCAATTTTGAGCGCTATTTGTTTGAACTGGCCGGGCGAGACAGCGCCCTGCTGCGCCGCTGGCTGGAGGACTTCGACCGCACCGGTCGGCTTACCCTGCCCCCTGAGGCCTTGGATAAAATGCGGGGAGAATTTTCGTCTTCTTCGGTGGAGGATGAGGCCATTCTGGAAACCATCCGAGAGGTTCATCGGGATCACGGTTACTTGCTGGACCCTCACACCGCCGTGGGGTTCCGGGCGGCCTTGGACCATTTAAGCCAAACTGGGGAAGCGCCGGTGATGTGCATGGCCACGGCCCATCCAGCCAAGTTTGGCGAAGCCATTCAGCGGGCGGTGGGCTTTCCGCCCCCCGTGCCGCCGGCCATTGCTCAGTTAGACCACCTGCCCGCCCGCAAGCATGTGATGCCGGCCAACGCAGATGCCGTAGAAGCCTTCATGCGGCAAACCCTGGCGGGCAAAACACCCTGACCAGGATCCTGCCCTTTCATCCCTTTGAGAGAGTCTGTGCATGGGAAGCCCGACGGAAGTTCAGCCCAACCGGGAAGAGGCTTTGGCCCGGAACATTTTGGAGGAAATGATTCCCTTTAATCGGTTGGTGGGGGTGAAGGTGCTGAAGGTGGAACACGGGCGGGTGGAGTTGGGGGTGGAAAACCGCCCGGACCTGATGGGCAATTTCTTTTTGGGGGCCGTGCACGGGGGGGTCATCATGACCATGATGGACGTGGCCGCCGGGGCGGCGGTGGTGTCTTCCATGGAATCCTTCCGCCACATGAAGGACCTGACCACCGTAGACATGCGGGCCGACTTTTTGCGGATGGGCCGGGGAGAACGCTTTGTGTGCCGCGCGGAGGTGCTGCGCCGGGGGAAGTCTCTGGCCACCTGCCGCATGGAATTTCTCGACATGGAAAACCAACTGCTGGCCACTGGTATGGCGGTGTTCCGAATTTTAACCAATGGAGACCAAAAGCCCCAGTCCAACACCTTAACGGAAGAACAACCGTGATGGAAAACACCAAACGCCACAAACCAGCCGACATTCGATTTGATGACCGGCTGGTGATTCAATGGAAAGACGGGGTGACCCACCGCATTCCTTACCTGCCCCTGCGGGATGCCTGCCCCTGCGCCGCCTGCGTGGATGAATTGAGCGGCCAGAAAACCCTGGACCCCGCCACCATTCCCCCAGACATTCACTTGAAACGGGCCGACTACGTGGGGAACTATGCCCTGCGGCTGCACTGGAGCGACGGCCATGGAACTGGGCTCTATACGTTTCGCTCTCTGCGGCAATTGGGCGAGCAAACCGGGCAGATGGAGAACTAGAGTTTTGGGGAGGAGCGGAAAGCCCTGTCACCTGGATGTTGGGGAGATATTCTGTGAGGGTTGGATGAGAAACTGTACCCCACACGGATTGAAACCTTGGCAACATCAAGTTTTTTTACGGGGGTTGGGGTAATTGAGAAGATTGGTGATATTGAGAAAAAGGGAGGAACGCCCCCCATGGAAAACATGGATTAGGAAAAACACGTTAGGCAGGGGCTAGGGAGACTTTTCGGCTGCAAAGGGAAATCACCATGAGCGCGGACATTCACTGCTGGAAGTGCGGAAAAGCCCTAACCCCACCGCTGCCTTTGGGCCGCCGGGAAAGCTGCCCGGCATGCCTGGCGGACCTGCATTCCTGCCGCCAGTGCCAGTGGTACGACCCCAAAGCGGCCAACAGCTGCCGCGAGCCCTCCATTGAACCCGTGAAGGAAAAAGAACAGGCCAACTTTTGTGATGATTTCCGCCTGCTGACCAACCCAGGAAAGCCAGGAGATCAACCCGCCCAAGACGCCGCCCGCAAAAAATTAGAAACCCTGTTCGGCAAGTTTTAACCCACGCTTTGGCAGCCCCCCTATTTCACCCGCCAGCCCTTTCCGTTCATGTCGGCCATCCACGTCTCAAACCGCTCTGGGGGCAGGGGGTGGCTTACCAAATACCCCTGCACCGAATCACAGCCCTTGCTTTCCAGCAGTTCCAACTGCTCCTGTTTTTCCACCCCCTCGGCCACCACCTTCAGGTTCAAGGTGTGACCAATGGCGATAATGGTTTCGGCAATGGCCAGGTCATCCGGGTTCGAGTCAATGTCCGTGACAAAGGACTTGTCAATTTTCAACGAATTCAGCGGGAATTTTTTCAAGTAACTAAGAGACGAATATCCCGTCCCAAAGTCATCCATCGACAAATGAATTCCCATCCGGCGAAAGCCGTTCATGGTGGCCACGTTGCGCTTGGCGTTGCTCATCACCACGCTTTCGGTCAGTTCCAGTTCCAACGCCTCGGGCGGCAGGGCGGTTTCTCGCAGCACCCGGCGAACGATGTCGGTGGGGTCCAGGGTTTCAAACTGGCGGCTCGACATATTCACCGCGACCCGCAGGGAACCCATCCCCCCCTGGCGCCAAGATTCCACCTGAGCGCAGGCGGTGGAAAGAATCCACTCTCCCAGGGGCATAATCAGGCCGGTTTCCTCCGCCAGCGGAATAAATTGATCGGGGCCAATCAAACCAAACTCCGGGTTGTTCCAGCGCACCAGCACCTCCATGCCGGTAATCCCCTTGGATTTTAAATCGAGCTTGGGCTGGTAATGCAGTTCAAACTCTTGGTTGGCCAGGGCCCGGCGCAGCAAGGCCACCTGTTCTTTTCGCTGGGTAACCCGGTTCATCAATTCTGGGGCGTACAGGCGAAACACCCCGCCCCCTTCCCGCTTGGCCTGGGCCAAGGCCGCGTCGGCATGGCTTAACAGCGACGACTCATCCTCACCGTCAAACGGAAACATGCCAATTCCCGCCGAAGCCCCCATTTGAATATCCCGCCCCCCTAAAAACACCGGCCGCGACAACTCGCCGATCACCTTCTGGGCCAATCCCGTGGCAGAATCCACCGTGACGCCATCCTCCAGCAGAACCAAAAATTCATCGCCCCCCGGCCGGCTGACCAAGCCCTTGTCGCCCACCACGGCTTGAACGCGCTTCGCGGCCTCCATCAGCACCGCGTCGCCGGTGTCGTGGCCCATCACTTCGGTCACTTCCTTGAAGTCGTCCAAATCCACTGCCAGCACCGCGGCCATTTTTTGGCTGTCGCCCACCCGGCGGATGGCGTCGCGCAACCGTTCCATGAACAGCGCCCGATTGGGCAGTTTGGTCAGCTGGTCGAACTGAGACAGGAACATCAGTTGTTTCTCGGCCTCCCGGGCCTTCGATAAATCGGAAAACACCGCGATGTAATTCGACACCTCTCCGGTAATGTCTCGGATGGCCTGGATGTTGATCCACTTGGGAAACACCTCGCCGTTTTTTTTGCGGTCCCAAATTTCTCCGCTCCAGCCGTCGTGGGTTTGAATGGACTGCCACATGCGGCGGTAAAAGTCTTTGTCGTGCAGGCCAGACTTCATGAAAGAAGGATTTTTTCCCAGGGCTTCCTCCCGGGTATAGCCGGTAATCCACAGAAACGCCGTGTTCACGTCCAATATAATCGACCGGGCATCCGTCACCAGAATGCCTTCTTTGCAAGATTGAAAAGCTTTCTCCCAAAGTTTCAGTTTTCCTTCGGTGCGGAGCCATTCCTCGGCGTCTTGGATGATGCCGGACAGGCCCAGGGTTTTCCCCTGGTGGTCCAGGGCCACCTCTCCCCGCAGCAGGATGGTTTTAATCGCCCCCCCCGGCATCACAATCCGGTGCACCAACTTAAGGGGAACCTTGGAGGCAATCACTTGATGGATGGTGTCGAGCACCCGGGCCTGGTCCGGCAAGTACACCTGCGAAAGGTATTGAGAAAACGGTACTTGGCGGTATTGGGGGGGCAGGCCAAACAACCGTAAAGATTGGGGGGTTAAGTCCACCATGTTGGTGGGGATATGCCACAGAAACGACCCCATCCGGGTCTGGCGCTCCAGGGATTCCAGGGCCCCTTGCAGCCAACCGGTTTCCGGGGTGAACGCACCGGGTGATGGAATATTTTTTTTCCCCCCCGCCAGGGTGGCCAGGGTCAGGAGCTGCGCGGGATGACCGTTGCCTGGAGGGGGTGTGGGATGGGCCATGGGTTCCTCCCGGATGCCTGGGGTTAACGAAATCTCACCAATCCTTTTCCCCTCCTCGTTCCCCCACACAGTTATAACGTTCATCCCGCGCCAGAGGCTCCATGGCGATTCATTGAAGCCAGGTTTATTTTCCAAAAAAACCGGATACCCTGGGATTCCAAGGCAGAACAGAACAAAAACCCTCCACCCTCACCAGGAAAAACCCATGACTCAGGTCGCCGTGATCGGGGCGGCGGGATTGTCCGGCCTCGAACTGATTCGCATGCTCACCCGGCACCCCGGAGTGGCCCTAACCACCGTGACCTCTGGCAAATACGCCGGGCAGCCGGTGGCGGATGTATTCCCCGAACTGGAGGGCTGTTCCCTAACCTTTCAGCGGCACGATGCCCCCTTGAGCGGCTGCCAGGTGGTGTTTCTGGCGGTGCCCAACCAAGCCAGCCTAGAGGCCGCCCCCCGGTTGATGGAACAAGGGCTGCGGGTGATTGATTTGTCGGGGGTGTTCCGCCTGCGGGACCCAGAGGTGTTCAAAGCGTTTTACAAGCTGCCCCACCCGCCCCCGGCTTTGATGGCCCAGGCGGTGTTTGGCCTGCCAGAGGCCTTCCGCGCCCAGCTGGCCCAGGCCAGGTTGGTGGCCAACCCAGGCTGTTACCCCACCGGCGCCCTGCTGGGGCTGCTGCCCCTGGGGGAACTGGCCCGTGACCTCGCCTCCCCGCCCATCATCGACGCCAAATCCGGGGTGTCTGGCGCGGGAGGGCGGGTGGAGGACGACTCCACCAGTTTCCACACCGTGTACGAGAACTTCAAAGCCTACAAGGTGTTTTCCCACCAGCACCTGCCCGAAATCGCCCAGTATTTCTCCGACCTGACCCCCTACCAGGCCGGAAAGCAGGGGGATGTGATTTTCACCCCCCACCTGCTGCCGGTGTTTCGGGGAATTCTAAGTACGATATACCTGCGGTTTCAAAGGGCGGTCTCAAAAGAAGAACTGCGCGCCCGCTACCAGGCATTTGCCCAGAAAGAGCCCTTTGTGCGGTTGCTGCCAGAGGGAGACGGCGCCGAGTTGCGCATGGCCCAGCACACCAATCGCTGCGTGATCAGCCTGCATGGAGATCCCACGGGGAAAAACTGGGTGGTGCTGACGGCTATTGACAACTTGCTGAAGGGGGCTTCGGGGCAGGCGGTGCAGAACATGAACTTGATGCTGGGGCTGGAAGAAACCGCCGGGCTGCTGTAAGCCTTAGGGCCTTCCGCCCGCCATCCGGGCTCCAACGGGGGGTACCCCCAACAGCGGCAGAGTTCGGCGGGCGATCTCCCGGAATACCGGAGCCGCCGCCGCGCCCCCGGAGCGTCCCTCCTGGGGTTCTTCCACCACCACCAAGATGGTGATGCGAGGGTGGTCGGCCGGCAGGAACCCCGCGAACGAAGCAATCTGCCGGGTTTTGGAATATCCCTTGGCCTCGAATTCAAATTTTTCCGTGGTGCCGGTTTTCCCCGCCACGGGGTAGCCGTACACCTGGGCCTGGGTGCCGGTGCCCCGCTCCACCACCACCGTCATGGCGTGCCCCACCCAGGCCGCCGTTTGGCGAGAAATCACCCGGCGGCGGGTGACCTGGCCAAAGGAAATTTCTTCTCCCCGGCGGTTGCGCAGTTCAGCCACCAGCCGGGGCCGCACCCATTCTCCCCCGGCGGCCACCGTGTTCACCGCGGCGGTCATTTGCACCGGCGACACCAGCAGCCCATGGCCAAACGACAGCGCCGCCCAGTCTACCTGGGTCCACTTCTCGGGCGGCGGCAGGTCTCCCGTGGCCTCTGCCGACCACACCCGGCCGTCTTGTCCCACAAACAGCCCCGCCCGCTGGCCAAACCCAAAGGCCTCCATGTAATCGTGAAACGCCGGCTTGGGAATCATCATCCCCACCTTGGCCATGCAAATGTTGGAAGACACCGCCAGCATGTCCTCCAGCCCCAGCCAGCCATGGGCTGACGTATCGTGGATCACACTGTCGGCCACCGGAAAGGTGCCGTTTTCGCAAAACAATTTCAAATCTGGCGTCACCGCCTCTTCTTCCAGGGCCGCGGCCAGGGTGATGATCTTAAAGGTAGAGCCGGGCTCGTAGCCGTCGGTCACGGCGCGGTTCCCCAGGTGGGCGGGGGAGTACTCTTGAAAACGATTGGCGTCGAAGCCTGGGGCGTTGGCCAAGGCCAGGATTTCGCCCGTGGACACATCCATCACCACCGCCACCCCCCCCAGGGCCCCGTGCTGGGCCACGGCCTTGTTCAACTCCTGTTCGGCAATCCACTGAATGGCCGGATGCAGGGTCAGCCGCACGCTGCCCCCCGAGTCGGGTTCGCCGCCCCCGGCCGCCACCACGGTGCGGCCCAGGGCATCGCGGTCCACCAGCCGCTCCACCCGGGTGCCCCGCAGCACCGAATCAAAGGCGTACTCCACCCCCGCCAGCCCGTTGTGGTCCACCCCCGTGAACCCCACCACGGCCCCAGCCAGTTCTCGCCGGGGGTACACCCGCCGGTATTCGGTGAGAAAACCCACCCCCGCCAAATTCAAGGCTTTGACCCGCCGAACTTCCTCCGGCCCCGCTTGGCGTTTCACCCACACAAACGCCCGATCCCGGCTGAGCTCGTTGGTTAAATGGCGGGGGTCCATTCCCAGTATCCGGGCCAGGGCCCAGGCCGCACCCGCGGTGTCGGTCAGCTGCGCGGGATTGATGAAAATGGATTCGCTGGCCAAAGAAACCGCCAGGGCTCCTCCCTCCCGGTCCTGAATGGGGCCCCTGCGCCCCTCCAGTTGCATGGCCCGTTGGTATTGTTGGCGGGCCAAACCCGACAACCGGCCCTGCTGAATCACCATCAGATGAAAGGCCCGGAGGGCCATCACCAGCCCGGCCAGGGCCAGCAGGGTCACCACCAGCCGAATGCGGGGGTTGACTTGGCCAGGGGGAGAGAGCGGGGGATTCCCCCCGGCTGGCCCGGAGTCTGGGGTGAGCAGGTTCTTCAGGTCTTTCATGGCTGGGCCCCCTGCTGCTGGGAGCGCAGTTCCGGGGGGGCCGACTCCAGGGGAACCTGCTTCCACACCTTTACCTGACCGGGGGCGGGCAGCCCCATGCCATAGCGTTCCCGGGCCAAGGACTCAACGCGTTCTGGGCGAGACAAATACTGGGCCTCCACCTCCAGGGGCAGCAGGTCCTCCAGCATCCGCCGCTCTTGCTGGCGTAGGGCTGAAACCTCGTAGCCCAGTTGCAAGTATTCAAACCGTTCCCACACAAACAACACGGCCCCCAGGGCGCTCAACACCCCCAGAAACACCGCCACCAGCACCACCAAGCTCTGGGTGGGCCGGGGTGGGGGCGGGCCGCGATGAATTTTTTGGTCTTTCATGGCAAATCACCCTGGCCGCGGGGGGATTCCTGGGAGGAGGAATGTCCCGTGGTTTTCTCAAACGCCCGCAGTTTGGCGCTGCGAGCCCTGGGGTTTTGGGCCTGCTCTTCCTCCTCTGGCGTCAGCGGCTTTTTGGTCAGTCGCCGCCCCAGGGGAACCTTCCCGCACACGCAGTAGGGAATATCGGGGGGGCATTGGCAGGGGTGCTCCCAATCCCGAAAGCGGTCCTTCACCAGCCGGTCCTCCAGCGAATGAAAGGTGATGATCGCCAGCCGCCCCCCCGGGGCCAACAACCCCAGGGCGGCATCCAGCAGGCTCTCCAACTGTTCCAATTCGTGGTTCACCGCCATACGCAAGGCCTGAAACACCCGGGTCGCCGGATGTTTTCCCGGTCGGCGGGTGGCCATGGGCACGGCCCGGGCCACCACCTCTGCCAGCTGGCCGGTGGTGGTGATTGCCCCTCGGCTTCTCTCTCGGATGATCTCCCGAGCCACCCGGGCCGAGAATTTTTCCTCCCCCAGAGTAAAGAACACATCCCGCAGCCGGGCTTCGTCCCACTGGTTCACCAGTTCCTCGGCGGTGGGGCCGGGGGTTTGGCGGTCCATGCGCATGTCCAGGGGGCCGCTGCGGGTAAAGGAAAACCCTCGCTCTCCCTGATCGACCTGGGGAGACGACACCCCCAGGTCCGCCAGCAGAAAATCCACCGTTCCGGCCACCACTTGGCGGCCCAATTGGGTAAAACTGCCGTGCTTCACCCGTACCCGCTCCCCAAACGCCACCAGCCGTGCACGAGCGGCCTCCACCGCCTCCGGGTCCCGGTCAAAGGCCGCCAGAGAAAGCCCTGGAAAGCGGGTCAGCAAGCCGTGGGCATGGCCCCCCCCGCCAGCGGTGGCATCCACCGCCAGCCGGGCGCCGGGGGGCACCAGCGACAATACCTGGTCCAGCAGCACCGGGGTGTGAACAAACGGGCCGGACGCGCTTGCGGGGGGGGTGCTTTCGGGCGGTCGGGGTGGGGGGGCAGGGTTTCGGGTCATGAAATTACGTTATCGGGGGCTTACCCCCTTGGCAAGGCGCCGGGAGGGAAATATGATGGAATCGATGAGCGGATCATCCCCTGTTTTCCACCCGAACCTCGTATCCCATGACCTCTCCCAAAAACGTTGCCATCGCCGGAGCCACCGGGGCTGTCGGCCAAGAAATGCTGAACGTGCTGGAACACCGGAACTTTCCGGTGAAAAACCTGACTCTGCTGGCCTCCAGCCGCAGCGTGGGAAAAACCATGACCTTTCGGGGAGAAACCCTGCGGGTGGAAGAGTTAAAGGCCGATTCGTTCAAGGGGGTAGACATCGCCTTGTTCAGCGCGGGGGGCAGCCGCTCCAAAGAATTCGCCCAGGCCACCGTAGACGCCGGGGCGGTGATGATCGACAACTCCTCCGCCTTCCGCATGGACCCCAAGGTCCCCCTGGTGGTGCCAGAAATCAACCCCCAGGAGGTCAAAAACCACCAAGGCATCATTGCCAACCCGAATTGCTCCACCATTGCCATGGTGGTGCCCTTGTTCCCCCTGCACAAGGCTTTCCGGGTGAAGCGGGTGAACGCCACCACCTACCAGGCCGCCAGCGGGGCCGGTGCCGCCGCCATGGAAGAACTGCGGGAGGAAACCCGGGCGGTGCTGGAAGGGCGGCCCTTTCAGCGGGAAATCTTTCCGGTGCAATACGCCTTCAATTTGTTCCCCCACAACAGCCCCCTGCTGGATGATGGCTATTGCGAGGAGGAAATGAAAATGGTGAAGGAAACCCGCAAGATCATGAACGAGCCCGGCCTGCGGGTGAACGCCACCTGCGTAAGGGTGCCGGTGTTGCGGGCCCATTCCGAGGCGCTGAACATCGAATTTGAGGGAGACCCTTCCCCCGAGGAAGCCTACGCGGTGCTGAAGAAAGCCCCTGGATTGGAAATTTTTGAAGAGCGGGGCAAAAACCGCTGGGCCACCCCGGTGGACGTATCGGGAAAGGACCCCGTGCTGGTGGGGCGCATTCGGCGGGATCAATCGCAGCCCCGTACCCTGGATCTGTGGCTGGTGTCGGACCAACTGCTGAAGGGCGCCGCCTTGAACGCCGTGCAAATCGCCGAACTGCTATAAGCCGTCAGGCGCTGCGCAGCCCGGCCAAAATGGTTGCCGGGTCGGCGGCTTTGGCCTCGTGGAAATACTCCAGGTAAAACTGGGCGGCCCGACCGGTGGCCGCCAGTTGAAACATGTCTCCCGGCGCGATGACGGCTTCCGCGGCGGGGGTCACCTTCACCCGCTGTCCTTTTTGAAACACCACGTCCACGTCTCCCGCCAAAACCACCACCTTGGCCCACACGCGCTCGGGCAGGGAGGAAAACACCAGGAACGACCGGGGAATGGTGAGGTGAGTGTAGGGGGCCGAAAAGTCGAACCGGTAGGCTCCGGCGGGAAGTGTTTTGCTCATGGGGAAATGGAGTGAGATGGTGAGAAAACGATTTCGATGGTTTTAGGAAAATCAGCCCTGGGTTTAGAGCACGAATCTCTGCCCCCAGGTAACGCGATAAGATTTATACATATACGCCATCCTAAAGAAACGATCCCAAACAACCAACAAGCCCAGAAAACCATTCACCGTGATCTTCTCCCTGCTTCTACCTGATATGGGGGGGAAAGATCAAGCGCACAGGTGCGCCTTCGTCCTGTCAGGCAAGCCCTCAGTTTCATCACGTTACACAAAACTATTTGAGACCTCTGCATCACCTATGTTTTCCCATCCCCCTGCCCCCTTCCCTGGGGGAAGGGGGATGATTTTATTGGGGTGCAAAGCCCCCCATTCCCCCTTTTCACGGCAAAACCCTGGGTTGTTCAAAAGTCTCTATTTGGCTTTCAGCAAGTCTTTGCTGGGGGGGAACAACGTTTGTTGCGTGTAGGCATCCACCGCCACCAGCCGCCCTTTGAAGCCCCGGTTAAACGCATCGGCCTGGGCCTTCATGTCTTTGTTGTCTTTCACCCGTTCGGCCAGGGCGGCCTCTAGGGTGGCGGCCATGCGGCCCTGGGCATCGGCCTTGCCCCCCAGGGTCATCCGGTAAATCCGTCCGTCGGTCAATTCCACCTCAATCTGGCTGATTTTGGCGGGCAACGGAGCGCCGCTCCACAGGCCCCGCAGGGCCGTTTGTCCCATTTGCCCCGCGGAGTTTCTCACCACCGCGCCAGCCGGGGTACCCTGAGGAGAACTCCATTCAGACTTGGGATCTTTGCGGGTAAACACCAGGGTTCCGCCCCCCGCCGGGCGCAGCTCCAGCCGGATAACATCCTGGTCACCATTGAACCTCCAGGGAGAGGCCGCCAGCCACCGGTTGGGGTCGGTTTCCAAATGCAGGTTAGAAAACACCAGCCGGGCGGTTTTTTCGTCAGCAAATCGAATGTAGGTTCCCCCAGCGCTGCCCGCTTCTCCCGAGGTGTCTCCCCCCCGCCCCCGGCCCATCACCAGCCGATATATCGGATTACCCGCGGCATCCAGCACCGTCAGCTGGGTGCCCACCTCCGCCGGGGTGTAGGACCCCACGGCTTCTTCTGGCAGCAGCAAAGAAAGATCGGCCAGGGTTTCCAGCCCTTCCCCCACCACTTCGCCTGTTTTCTCTTGGCTCAATTCCAACAGCAGCCGGGTTAAACCCTGGGTGTCGGCGGGGAAGCCGTTTTTGTCGGCCACCACCCACATGCCGTCTTTGTTTACCAGGGTAGTGGTCAGCACCGTTTTCGGTTGGTCAGAGATCGGCTTCGGCCCTGGCCTTTGGGGGAAGCCCGGTGGAAACTCGGCCTCGGCCTGGGGGCCAGACAACACCACCCGCGCGGCCCTGGCCACCACGGCAGGGTCCAGCAGGTGGCCGGCATTGTGGCTGTTCCACCAATCCAGCCCCAGTCGGCCGCCCATGATCACAACCACCAGCCCCACCAACCCCAGGGCGGCCCAAGAAAGTTTTTTCAGATTCATCGGCCCCCCTCCCTGGTGCGGCGGCGGTAGCCCCACATGCCAAACCCAAGCACCAGCGAGGGTACCAGCAACAGGTTAAAGGCCAGCAACGCTTTATCCAGCCATTCAATTTCTTGGCGAAGCACCTTGCGGACCTCCCGCAGGGCCTGTTTGGTTTGTGCTTCTTTATCCCGAATTCGTTGAATTTCGGCCATGACTTCCGGCGTTAGGGTGAGTGCGTTGCCCTGGTTTTGCTGTTGCAACTCTTGCAACCGCCGCTGCACGTCGTTCAATTCGGTTCGCAGGCTTTGCTCTTCCTCCATATATCGTTCCTGGGCCCTGCGCAGGAAGGATTGCAGCGTGGTGAAGGGATGGCTCGCCATTCCCCGTGAGCGAATTTGGATCAACTCCTGGCTGCCAGTCAGGTACTCCACGGCGTTCAAGAAAAAGATCAGGTTGTCGTTGCGGGGCCGGTACACCGTCTGCCCCCCCTGCATGGGTACGGCCTGAATGGTAAACATATCGGCCAGCATGTCGGCATCACCCACCACCAGCACGGCAGAATCTTGCTGGGCCTGGGCCAAGTGGGCTGGCTGTGCTTTGGGTGGCGCGATGGTTTCGCCGGGCTTGCCAGGCTTAGCGGGTTTGGCGGGCTTGGGCTCTTTGGGTGCGCCCTGGGGAAAAGCGCTGCTAAACCGGCCGGTAACCAACGCCGCCATCACCCTCTTTTTGCCGTCGTACTGCACCGAGCGGATCAAATCTAACGGCGACGGGGAGAACTGGGCGATGAATCCTTCCAGAGTTCCGGATTGGTCCGATGTGGACAGCAAGGGGGTAAACGTGGTGGTGGACCCGGGAATTTTTTCTAGCGCGGCCCCTTCGATGATCACCATTTGCTCCAAATTGGCGGTAATCACCGCGTCGTGGTTCAAGGTTGCGCCGGTAATGGACATCCACAGGGGAAACGGCATGGGCCCCTGGGGTGTTTGCACTTGGGTGGCCAAGTTTCGGTCGGCCACGATTTGGTTGGTCTGGGCCATCACCCCCCAGGCCGTTAACAGGGTGGGGAGATTGCTGGAGCGGTCTTGGGGGCCGCCCGGCATGCCACTGCCGCCCTCCACCCGGGCATAGGGGTCGAGGAACACCATGACGCGCCCGCCCCGCAGCACAAACTGATCCAGGGCGTATTGGGCTTTTTCTGGCAGCCCCTTGGGATGCACCAGCACCACCAGGGCCATGCCATCCGGTACTTCCGTCATTTGGGCGTTCAGTTGTTCCACCTGGTAGGCCCGCCGGAGCTCTTGAAAAATCACCCACTCCTGGGGTGCCCCGCCCATGAACGAGAACCCGCCTCCCTGGCTGCCCGGCAGGGTGCCATACACGCCAATTCGTTTCTTCGCCGGGTGAATCACCCGAGACAAGGCGTCGGATATGTCATACTCCAAAAACCGTTCACGGCCGGGGTCGAAGGCCGGAATGGCGGACTCTCGCCCCCCGGAAGACAACACCGCGCCCAGATAGAACGCATCGCCCTGAGCCAGCCGCCGACCTTGCAGGCCATAGCGTTTGGCCCATTCTTCTTCCTCGCTGTCCGGCTTGGGGTCCAGAAACTCCAACGTTATTTTACCCCCAGAGGCCGATTTGTATTGCTTCAGCAGTTCCTTTACCCGCCCGGCAAACTGTTTGAGAGGTACCGGCACATCGGGCAGACTTTTCGAGTAGAACAGCTTCACCGTCACCGGTTCCTTCATTCCCTCCAGAATGGCCTCACTGCCCTCCGACAGGCTGTACTGGTTTCCCTGAGTCATGTCGAACCGCAAGGGAATCCACCCTGCCACCACGTTCACCGCCAACAAAATCAACAGCAACAGGGCCAGCCCGGCGGCAGGGCGAGCGGCATGGGTTTTGGCCAGCCGGTCCACCGCGGCATGAAGCCGGGCGTTGAACCCCGGTTTGGGGGGTTGTTCCGTGTTGGGAGTGTTTGGGGTATCGGTCATGACTCTTTCGTTGGAGGTATTCGTTGGAGGTATGTTTTTTCCCAATTCCCCTTTTTCCCATTCCCCGCTCCCAAGTGACAATGTGGGGTTGGGTTTTTCGGGCTTGGGTTACACGGGCTTCGGTTTCATGGCTGGACCATGGCCCAGCACAACCCCGTGAAGAATCTTGGATGCCCTGTCTTTAATTCGCTTTGCGGTTTTCCAACACAATCACCGTGGCCAGCAACAAAACCGTGATGATGGAGAAGAAATACACCAAGTCGGAGAACTCCACCAATCCCCGGCGAATGCCGTCGAAGTGGGTGGTAAACCCCATGCCGGTGATGAAATCCACCAGCCACACCGGGAACAGACTCGTTAGGGTTTCTCCCAGCACGCCCCACCCCAGCAGCACCAGCAGCAAGCACACCATGAAACTGGTGATGAAACTGATGACCTGATTTTTGGTAAGAGCCGAGGTGAAGGAGGCCACGGCCAAATAGGCCCCGGCCATCAAGAAACTGCCCAGATACCCCGTCACCATCACCCCCAGGTCGGGGCTGCCCAGCACATACACCGTGATGACCCAGGGAAAGGTGAGGAACAAAGCCACCCCCACAAACAGCCAAGCCGCCAGAAACTTGGCCAGCACAGCGGTCAGCAGGCTCACCGGCAGGGTAAGCAGCAACTCAATGGTTCCGCCCCGCCGCTCCTCGCTCCACAACCGCATTCCCACCGCGGGGATGAGAAACAAATACAGCCAGGGGTGGAAGAAGAAGAAGATTTCCAGACCGGCCTCGTTGGATTGGAAGAAGTCTCCCAGGTACCAAGCCGCCCCGGTGGTGGCCATTAAAAACACCACGATAAACACGTAAGCCACTGGCGAGCGGAAGTAGCTGAACAGTTCCCGCTTGAGAATGGGCATCAGGTGGCGGTACTGCTCGGATCGGTTGAGGCGGTCTTCCAGTATTCCCACCCAGCGGGTCACCGTGGCCCGCAGGGAGGCCGATTCTTTTCCCGCAGATTTATTTTCAGCGGACTTTTTAGGTTTTTTTTCGGCAGACTTATTTTCCGTGGTCACGTTGTCCTTGGGTTGTCATCCTAGGGTTGAAAAAGTTGGGTTCAGCCAGGCTAATCTTCCACGGTCACACCGCGGAACACTTCGTCCATCCGGCCCCGCTCCACGAACAACTGGTCGATGGCGATTTTTTTCTCTCGCAGAAACTCCCCCACCTGATGCTGAATCACCGCGCCCTTGGCCGGAAACACCGTGTAGGCGGCGGGGCCAGCCGCTCCCGCCGGGCGGTAGGCCACGCTGTCCACGTCTTTCAGGGCCTGCAGGGGTTCTTTCCATTTTCCGCCGTCGTCTTGGGCGGCCAGGAAGGTGACCGCCTGATGCCAGCGGCTTTGGGCGGCCAGTTGAGACGGAGTACCGTCCAGCCGAATTTTGCCCTTGGCAATCACCACCGCCCGGGTGCACACGGCTTCCATCTCTTCCAAAATATGGGTAGACAAAATGATGGTCTTCTCCGCGCTCATGGCGCGGATCAAATCCCGCACTTCGTGCTTTTGGTTGGGGTCCAGGCCGTCAGTGGGCTCATCTAAAATCAGAACCGGCGGGTCGTGAATCAACGCCTGGGCCAGGCAGGTGCGCTGGCGGTATCCCTTGGACAGGGTTTCAATGATCTGGCGGCGGACATCTCCCAGGGAGGTTTGCTCCACCACCCGGTCCACCCGCCGAGAAACATCGGCCCCCAGAAACCCTCTTGCTTCCGCCATGAACCGCAAAAATTCCTCCACGGTCATTTCTGGATAGGTGGGAGAGCTTTCCGGCAAATAGCCCACCAACTCCCTGGCCCGCAGGCTGTCAGAGCGGACATCGTGGCCGCCCACCCGCACGGTTCCACCGTCTGGCGGCAGAAAGCCGGTAATCACCCGCATGGTGGTGGATTTCCCCGCCCCGTTTGGCCCCAGAAAGCCCAGCACCTCCCCCCGGTTCACCTGAAACGACACGCCGTCTACCGCCCGGTGAGAGCCAAAGGTTTTCACCAAATCTTGAACGTCAATCATGGGAAATTCCAGAGAGTTGAGATGTAAAGTTGGGCGGGATTCACGGCCCGCCCGTATCTTAAAACATATCTTAGATCTATTTTAGATCACGGGGAGGGAGGATCGGTTCAAAGAATCCTATTTAAACGAATCCTATTGAAACCCCTTTGGGTCTGTCAACTCCCCAGGTTGCGCTCCCCCATACAACTTACGATAGATGATGTAGGAAGAATACACTTTCATCACGTAGCGGCGGGTCTCGGGGAAAGGAATGCTTTCTATAAACTCATCGGCCGGCAAATGACCAAACTTGCGCACCCATTTACGCACAGAGGTAGGTCCGCCATTGTAGGCAGCGGCCACCAGCACGGGGCGGCTGTCGAAATCATCCATCAGGCGGTTCAGGTAAAACACCCCCAGCCGAATGTTCACCGCTGGCTCGTACAAGTTCACCGCCGTCACCCGTACCCCGGCTTGGCGGCCCAGCCAGCGGCCGGTGTCTGGCATCAGCTGCATCAGCCCTTGGGCCCCCACCACAGAGTCCACTTGGTGACGAAAGTGGCTTTCCTCCCGCATGATGCCCATTACAAAATACGGATCCAACCGGGTGCCCCGTGAGTAACGGGTCACCAAGCTCCAGTGGGCCTTGGGAAAGGCATACCGCCACAGCGGCGCCGAGGACACCACCGTCCCCTTCAGCCGCCCGGTGTAATAAGCCGAAACGATCCGCTGCTGAAAAAACGGCTTGTGCAAGTATTCAAACACCAAAAACATTTCATCCAGCACGCTTTGGGGCAGCACCTTGCCCATCACCTGGTCCATTTCAGCGTCGGCCAGTTCTTCTTCTCCCACCGAGTATAAAAACAACACCCGCCGCAGCGAGGGCACCTGCCAAACCGCCGACAGAGAGGGAATCCGAGGCACAGGAGGATCTCCCCAGGCCGAAGCCGGGGGAGGGGTCAACCGCTGGGTGAGGGTTTGGTCCCCCGCCGACAGACCATAAAAGGTAGAGGGATATTTCTGGCGCAACTGCTCCCAGGCCTGGGCCGCTTCGGCTTCCTTCCCCAGGTGTTTGAGAATCCGGCCCTGCCAGTAATACAGCCGCGAGTGGTTTTCGGCCCCCAACTGGCCCGTGGCCAGAATGGCTTTCTCCACCACCACCGCCGCTCCCTCAAAATCTTCCTGCTTGTATTTGGCCCACACTTGGTACCAATAGGCATCGGCCACATCAGGGTCTTCCGGAAACGCCGCGATCAGGGCCTCGGACCAGCGGGCCATGGTGGTGTATTTTTCTTGGTCCTGGGACTGCCGCATGAAGTAGGCATACAGGTCGGCCAGATCTGGATGGCCAGGAGCCATTTTTTCCAGCCGGTGGGTGGCCGCCTCGGCCTGGGGCAGGCGCCGGTGGGCCAGGTATCCCCGGGCCATCAGCCCGGTGGCATCGGCCTGGGGCAGCCGAAACCGGCCCAGAATCGTCGAGCGCTCCACTTCGGCTTCGGCCCGGGAGTAGGCGCGGCTGCTCATCAGCGCAGAAATATAGATGCGCCCCAGCTCACGGGTCATCTCCTCTGGCAGGGCCTCCAACGGAGCCGCCGGAATTTCTGAAACGTTCTGGCTGTGCAACCCCAACACCTTCAATCGTTGAGCCCGATCCAGCCAGGGCAACTCCGCCAAAGAGCCTCCTGGCCCTTGGGAAGGGATTTCCCGCCAACTGGTTTGGGCGGAAAGGCGGTCCTTGGGGTTGGCCCACAGGGCCACCGCCGCCAGCCTGGCACTTGAAGCCTGGCCCAGCTGCCCGGCCAGCGTTTTCAGCCGCTCCATCAGGGGGCCGTCATACCCATTCAGCGGAGCGTGTTCCCCATAGGCGGTCAGCAGGCGCAACTGAAACTCAGGGGAATACACCCGGACCGTGCTGCCAGCCGGAGGAAGGGCCACCCCCGTCAGCAATTCCCGCAGCTTTTGACGGACCGGCCGGTTGAGGGTGGGCGCCAAGCTAGCCGCCAACGTCAGGGCTTCTTCTTCCTCGCCCAGAATCAACGCCGATTCCAACAGCCGCAGGTTCCACAATTCCGCCAGGGCGGGCTCCCGGGCCATGCCCTGGCGAAAGGCGTCCTGGGCTTGGTCTTCCCGCCCGGCTTGGTGGTGGCACAGCCCCACAAAGTAATGGTCCCGGGCGTCTTCCAGGTTGGGTTCCAGGGGGGCTGGCCAGGGAGAAGCCCGGCGGGCCGTGGTGGCAGAGCAGCCACCCGCGGGAGAAACAGCCGGAGGCTTGCGGGCTTCGGTTGGGGGCGGGGCGGGGTGGCGGCGTTGCTTTCGGGCTTGGGCCTGGGAGGCAGAGGCGATCAGGACCCCCACCAGCAGCACGGCCCATATCCCGGCCCAGGGTCCCGGCCTCATCCACCAGGGCCCTTTAGACCTAGCACCCCAACCGAATGGCGGACCTTTGCGGAAACCATTGAGACCGGACGGGTTTCCTGGTACACCCGAGGAAACCTCTTGTGATACCCGAAATATTCCCAGGATGGGGCCGATGGCGGAGAATGAACAGGACAACAGGAACCTTCCTTGGTTGTTTGTGCTGGAACGGGAGTTCCAGCAAGCCTATGGGGCCGACTACGACCCCTACGCGGCGGTGTACAAGTTATACCGAAACACCCGCAACCCCCACCTGCGCCGGGCGCTGGCCCCGGTGCCTTCCCCAGGGGCACCCCCCCCCGAAGCCCACCAGGGAGAAAGCCCCCAGATTTCCCCTGCGGAGCCAGACCGCCAGCTAAAGCTGCTGCGGCTGTTGGTGGGGGGAAACCAATACGGCGTTGGGCCAGTAAATGTGGCGGCCCCTTACCGCCGCAGAAGCCTAAGCCACCCCCTCCCCCCGCCATCGGCCAAGGGGGGGCTGCCCCACACCCCCTGGCAGCGGCCAGAAGGGTTGGCCGCCAACTTGCGCCGTCTGCCCGCGTTGGTCAACCAGTTTTTTGCCTCGGTTTTGGGGCGGCTGCGGGAAAACCCGGCCTCTTTCAAGCAAGAGGTGGAAGACTTGGCCCGCCATCTGCACCAAAACGGCATCCGAGTGAAGGTGTATGAAGCCTATGGGTATTTGTCCAGTTGGGACCACTTGATGGCCACCCTGGAGGAAATTGCCCGCTACCCCGCGGCGGAAACCTTTGACCTTTTTTGTGGGGCCCTGTTTACCTATTACGAATTGGTGTACCCCAAAGCCTAAATCCCCTTTTTTTCTCTATTTTTTGTAACATGGGGGGAAACGTATTAAAAGGTGGATGATCCCTATCCTCCCTCTTTCCAACCCGTATTCTTCACCTCCATGATTCCATCCAGCACTTTCTACCTTTGGCGCCCATGGTTCTCCTTCCCTTGGCGGGCGGTGCTGGTGATTTGTCTGGCGTGGGGGGCCCTCATGCCGCTGACCACCATGGGCCAGCCCACGGACCCGGCACCCCCCGCCGACGAAAACGAAGAGATGGATAAAAACCCCGAGCGGATCGAAGTAGCTTACCGCTGGGAAAAACATTATTACGGACGATTGGAGGGAAAGCCCGGCCTGTTATACACCAGCACCACGTCTCGGGGGCGTTTAACCTTTGGCGATTTGGACGGCGACGGACGGCCAGACCTGCTGCTGGGCAAAGCCGATGGTCGGATCAGTTATTTCCGGAATATCGGCACGGCCTCGGTTCCCAAATGGCTGCTGATCGAAGAAAACCTGCGGGGCATTGAAACCCAAAAAACTGGCGAAGAGGACCAACGGGTGGTGCGGGTGATGGCCCGCGGAAAAAACGCAGCGCCCTTCCTGGCGGATATTGACCAGGACAAAGACCTGGACCTGGTGGTGGGGGCAGCCGATGGATCGCTGGTGCTGTACCGCAACATTGGCAACCGCTTCCTGCCTTCGTTTGAATTGGACCCCAAGCCCATCATTCAAAAAGAACTGGGCAAGGACCTGGTACCCTTTCTGGCCGATGTGGACGGCGACCGTGACCTGGATCTTATGGTGGGCAACCAGCGGGGGCAGGTGTACTTGGTCATCAACCAGGGCGACCTGCGCCGGGGGGCTTTTTGCACCGAAAACTACCCCGCCCCCCCTCAGGCCTGCAAATTTCTGCCCCGGGTGGTGGCCAACCTGGGGCCCATGCCCAACGCCGCCCCCGCCATGGCCGACTGGAACGGCAACGGGTTTTTGGATTTGTTTGTGGGGCAAAAAGACGGCGCCATCGCCTATTTGAAAAATGACGGCAACCGGACCTCTCCTCATTGGATTCTGGTGCAGCGGAAGTTTTTAGCCATTGACGCGGGGGGGTATGCCACGCCAGCGTTTTTAGACTTAAACGGCGATGGCAGGCCAGAGTTGATTTCTGGCAGCGGGTCTCACCAAGTGTATGTCTACACCTACAAAGAGACCCAAAACCCCATGGATTTGTATCAGATGGACAACAATTACCTGGAGGTGAAGCGGCTGGGGGGGCCCATCAGCCGGGTGGCCATTGCCACGGGTGACGTGGATAGCGATGGGGACCTGGACATGATTTTGGGGGACGCCAAGGGCGTGTTGTATTGGCTGGAAAACACGGGCAACAAAAAAGAACCTTCCTGGCACCTGGCAAAGGAAGACCTGATGCCAGACCCCAACCGCCGCAACGCCGTGCCCATGCTGATTGACCTGGACAGCGATGGCGATTTGGACTTGGTGGTGGGTAACCACAACGGCCGCCTGATTTACTTTAAAAACCAAGGCAGCGCCAAAAAGCCCGACTGGCGCCCCGAAAGCTCGGCCCTGGGGGGGGTGGATGTGGGGGCCGACAGCGTTCCTGCCTTCCTCGACATTGACGCTGACGGCGACTTGGACCTGTTCGTGGGAAACCATAAAGGGGTGGTGGTCTATTACGAAAACCAGGGCACCCGAGAAGAATTTCGGTATGTGCTAAAAACCACCCGGTTTGCCCGGGCAGAAGGCGGGAAGGATTCGGTGCCGGTGTTTTTCTTTTGGGACCAAGACAAACGCCCAGACCTGATGATGGGCACGGCCAAAGGCAAGTTGCTGCTATTTCTCAACCTGAACAAGCCAGACAGCAAGGTTCCGGGTTATCGAGATTGGATGGAAAAAACGCCCTTCTGGGAAGACCTGTGGGTAGACGGCCATGCCTTCCCCCATTTCGCCGACTTGAACGGCGATGGGCGCCCCGATTTGCTGATGGGGGATGAAGCGGGAAACATCACCCTGCAATACAACTTGAGCGCCAAACAAACGCTCCGGCCGAAAGCCGGCGCGCCGGTGGTCAAAACCGAATCCGAAGAGGTGACCCCAGGGGAAGCCCTGCCCCCCTCGGAAGACAAAGACAAGAAAGAACTGTTTTTCGCCGAAACCCAGGCCGCTGCGGCACCCCCCCCCACCGGCCCCCTGCCCCCGGAGTTTGAGCGGGTGGAAAAGAAATTCGGCGGGTTGGAATGGGGATCGCGGATAGTAGTGGCTTTGGCCGATTTGGATGGCGATGGCGACTTGGACCTGGTGGTGGGAACGGCCAAGGGAGAGTTGCTCTTTTACCGCAACGAAGGAACCCCCCAACTGGCCAATTTTGTGAAAGCGAGTGATAAATTTTCCGGATACGACAAAGGCCGGAACCCCTCCCCGGTGCTGGCAGACATGGACGCCGACGGTAAGCCGGACCTGGTGGTGGGCACCGAAGACGGCCATGTGTATGTGTACCGAAACACCCCAGAAACCCCGGAGACGCCCTTTACCCTAGACGCCGAGATGACCCAAGGGATATTCGTGGGGCGCAACGCCCAGCCCGCCGTGGCCGACATGGACGGAGACGACCTGCCCGACCTGCTGGTGGGGAACTTCAACGGCAATCTGATCCTCTACAAAAACTTGGGGCCCGGCAAAAAGCCCCAGTTCTCCCTGGCCGACCGGCGCTTCTTGGGGATTGACGTGGGGCTGGGGGCGGCACCCTTTGTGGGAGACCTGGACCGTGATGGCAAACCCGATTTGATCATCGGGTCGGACCAGGGCAATCTGACCTTGTATCAAAAAACCGGGACGGGAAAACTGCCCGGTGGCTGGGCCAAGAACGATGCCCTGCTGAAGAAACTGGTCTTCCCCAGGGGCACCTCGCCCCGCTTGGTGGACGTGGATGCCGATGGTGACGTGGACCTGCTGGTGGGCACCGACGGCGGGGTCATGTACCTGTATCCCAACGATGCCAACGCCCAGGTTCAAGAAGCCCCTCACCCCTAACTCCCATCCTTAACCCTTACCCTGAACCCCATGACCCCCCAACAACGCCCACTGAACCGCGCCAGTTTTTTACGGAACGCCAAGGGCCGGACCCTGCCCTGGTTGATGGCCTGGGCGTTGGCGTGGGGAGCGGGCTTGGCCATGGCCCAGCCTCCCGTCACGGTGGAGCATTTGGAAATCGGGGAGCCGCGGCTGCCCGCCGGAACGGCACAGATCATTCAAGTGAACCTGCACAACCCTGCCCGCGTCGCTCAAACCGTCCGCCTGGTCCTCCGGCTGTCTAGCCAGGGGGAACCCCTGGAAGGAACGATGAGCCGAGAGGTACGGCTGGCCCCTGATGAACACCAGCGGGTCTTTTTCAAAACCCAAGAGTTGATCTTTGAGGGGAGCTATCAGGTAGACCTGAACCTGTATGCCCACGGGTCCAAAAAGCCCCTGAATCTTCCCGGAGACGAACTGCAGGAATGGTTTCTGGTAGCGGGGGGCGAAACCGCGCCCTGGGCGGGCCGTTCCTCTTTGCGGTTTAAAAAACCAGACCTCACTTGGTCCCGGTCCTCCTTAAAGGCCAACGGCTGGCTGAAAGGCGGGAAGGGCGTTTTGCGAGTGGACTTGGTGAACATTGGGGGAGACGTGGCCCGTAACATTCAGGTGCGGGCCATGATCTTCAACGTGAAGCTGCCCAACCGAATGTTGCCCCTGGCCAACCGGCAGGTCTCTGTGCTGGCCCCCGGAGACAAAATCGAGCTGGAATTGGGGTTCACCGTTCCGGAAAACACCATGACGGGAGATTACAAAGTGGTGTTGGTGGCGGACCCGGGCAATAAAATTCTTGAGTTGACCAAAAAAAATAATCGGTTCGTGTCCCCCAACGCCATCCGAATCAGTTACCTGAATTTGGTGTACCCGGAGGAAAACGACCGGTTCGAGGAAACCGGCATGTTCCTGTTCCGCTGGGAAAGCCGAAAATTCGATCGGTTCAAGGTTCAGGTGGGGGTAGACCCAAACTTTGAAAATCCCGAAAAGTTTTTCGATCTTCCCCAGGGAGACAAATGGGCGGAGGAGCAGGAAATCACCCCCCTGTCTGGGGAATTGCCCGGCATGTTGACTGCCCTGATGGACCGCTACAACGCCACGGAAGCCTATTGGCGGGTGATCGGCACGTCTTCTACCTCGGAAGACACCGAGACCACCGGCGTGCGCCAATTCTCGCTGCAGCGGCGCGCGCGCCCTTCTGAAGATACCAACCCCAACGAACCCTCCCACCCCTGACGCATTTTCATCCGGCCCAGGGCTCTCCCGGCGGGGGGTTTGCACCAAACTTTTCCTGTGATATTCTTCCAGGAATTGCCCTGGGAAAACCCATCTGTTTTTCTTTCGCCTGGCTCCCCCGACGGACCGGACATCGATTGGAAAAACATAGATTGGAAAAAAAGAGGCAACCCGGCTGGAGGATTCTCCCTGCGGCCTTGTGTATCACCTATGAGAGGATTCAATACCATGGCGAAAATCGGTATCAACGGGTTTGGACGGATCGGGCGGATGGTGTTCCGCGCGGCCAAAGGACGCAAAGACTTTGAAGTGGTGGCCATCAACGACGTCACCGACGCCAAAACCCTGGCACACCTGCTGAAATACGATTCCACCTACGGCCAATACGCCGGAGAGGTAGGCTATGAAGACAACGCCCTGATCGTGGACGGCAAACGCATCCCGGTGTCGAGCGAACTGGACCCCGCCAAACTGAACTGGGGCAAAATGGGCGTAGACATTGCCCTGGAATGCACCGGCCGGTTCAACACCCGGGAAGGCGGAGAAAAATACTTGGCCGCTGGCGCCAAAAAAGTGATTTTCTCGGCCCCCGCCAAAGGAGAAGACATTACCGTGGTATACGGCGTGAACTTTGACAAGTACGACAAAGCCAAACACCACATGATCTCCAACGCCTCTTGCACCACCAACTGTTTGGCCCCCCTGGTGAAAGTGCTGAACGAAAACTTCAAAATCGTTCACGGGCTGATGAACACCATTCACTCTTACACCAACGACCAGCGCACCCTGGACATGCCCCACAGCGACCTGCGCCGGGCCCGTGCCGCCGCTTTGTCCATGATCCCCACCACCACGGGTGCCGCCAAGGCCATTGGCTTGGTTCTGCCCGAGTTGAAGGGCAAACTCGACGGCTTCTCCATCCGCGTTCCAACCCCCACCGTGAGCGTGGTGGACCTGACCGCCACCGTGGAGAAAAGCACCACCAAGGAAGAAATCAACGCCGCCATTGAAAAAGCCGCCAACGGCCCGATGAAGGGCGTGCTGTCCATCACCCACGAGCCCCTGGTGTCGGTGGATTTCCGGGGCAACCCCCACTCTTCCATTGTGGATGCCGACTGCACCACCGTGATTGGCGATGGCAAGATGATCAAAGTGCTGTCTTGGTACGACAACGAATGGGGATTCTCCAACCGGATGGTGGATGTGGCCACCCGGCTGCTGTAATTTCGCGTTTCTCCAATTTTGTTCCATGGATGACCGGCGCTGCTCCTCAGGGGGCGGCGCCGTTTTTTTTCATACCTTACAAAAAAGGCTTCGCCCGCCCAAAGGACAGCCCCCCAGCGCCCTGCGGGCACCCCAACCACACACCATCCCGCTTGCCCCTACCCGAGCCATACAGTGGGAGCGGAACAAGACTCGAATCCATTGCTCGATTCATCCGTTCAGAAAGATATAGACTGGAGGGAAGCAAACGCATCCCTTTTTGGATTTGAGCGATGGAACAGAACAGAACCGGGTATTTTGAAGCGAATGCCATCATTCACCCCTGGCTGTTTCCCCTTTCGGCTGGCTGGCTCGTCTTGGCGGTTTGGCTGGCTGGCCTAACGGCCTGGGAGCAAACAATGGGGGCCATGCCCCTGGGCTGGCATTTGGCCGGCTTATACGGGGTGGGGGGATTGGGGGTTTGTGGGCTGATGTTTCACAACGGCAGTCTGCGAGACATGTTCCCCCAGGGCAGGAGAGCTTGGCTTTCCAGCCTAAGCCTGGGGGCGGCCCTGTTTCTGCCGGTGCTGGGGGTGTCGGAACTGCTGAGGGCCTGGCCCCCCGCCTCTTGGGCCGATTCCCTGGCGGCCCTGCCCTCCCTGGAAGCCCTAAGGGAATCTGCCTCCCTCTCCCCAGGAGAATGGCTCCACCGGGCCGGGGGTGGCGCCGCTGAAGAGTGGATCTTCCGGGCTGGTTTTTTTTACCACGGGCTAAGGATATTGCGGGGGAAAACCCATCCCTTGCCTAAAACAACATATTTTCTTCTTAATGGGGCCGTGTGGATGGTGTCGGTAAATACGGCATTTGGCCTGTTGCACCTTTCCAAGGGGGGAGATATGATTTTGGTGTCGGGCCTGGGCGGCACGGTTCTATCCCTCATGTTTCTCCACAAACCTCGGTTTGTTCCGGCTGCGTTGCTTCACGCGTTGTTCAACTTGTCCACTCTTAGCCCCTAAGCGGGATGGAGCCCATGACCAGCCCGTTGGAACCCATGGCGTCTTCTCCACGCCACACTTTGGGTTTGGCTCGGCGTGCCCCCTGGCGGCTTGGCCTGAGGTCTGGAGTCTTGTTGCTGGCAGGCTTGGTGAGCTGCACGCCAGCGGATCATCATCGGGAAATATTTCATGGGGTGCCCGCCCCAGAGGTCGAAGCCCCCGTTGAAACCATCACCCGGCCCCCGGTGTTGAATCCCTTTGTTCAGGTGGCTCTGAACCACCCGGCTTTGCTGGGCCCCCAGGGGCGGGGGTTGGTGTTGTTTCCCCGGCAAACGGTGGGGGGAACGGTTCGCACACCCCCCAAAATGAAGTTCCCCGAAGGCTACCAGGACCTGTTGAAAACCCTGGCCTCCCAAGGATATTCCGTGCAGGATTTCCTGCCAGAGCCCATGACCGTGGTGACCCCCGTGGGAGAAGTAGCGGAGATCAACACCGAAGAACTCCCCCCGCCGGGTGGATTTTTGTTGATTCGCCCCGACGGAAAATATCGTATCCTCTCCAAGGTGGCCTCCCCCAAAGAGCTGCAAAAAGAAGTGGATTCGTTCTTTTAAGATTTCTTCCATTCCCGTTATTTGTTCTCTACTCATTATTTTCTTTGCTGTGATCCCCCCCCTCCCTAAATTTTCTATTCCTCCTTTTTGTTTTCCGGGACAACGCTGCCCATACGTTGACTCATGCTTTAAGACGTGACCCAGGTTTTGTGTTTTCGAAAGCAAGCAGAGCGAAGCCCCCGGCCTCGCCTTTTATTTGAGGCATGTAAATGCTATAAGCAAGAATAGAATCCTGAGACAAAGACTTTGTGGTGACAGCATCGAAACACCAACCTCCTCCGCCATCCTTCCTTCAACCCAAATGGCCCCATGCTGCAAGTTGACCGTGTGACCAAACAGTTTGGAAAGCTGAAGGCCCTGGATGAACTGACCCTGGCCGTGCCGGAAGGGCAAATCTTTGGGCTGCTGGGGCCAAACGGCGCGGGAAAGTCCACCCTCATTCGCATCATCACCGGGTTGCTGCCCCCCACCTCTGGCACCATCACCCTGCTGGGCTCTAAGGACCCCACCGACATGGAGATCCGCCGCCAGGTGGGCTACATGCCCCAAGACGCGGCGCTGTATCCAGGGCTGACCATCGCCGAAAACGTCCGCTTCTTTGGCCGCATTTATGGCGTGCCCGAAACCGTGATTTCCCAACGGATGGAGGAAGACCTGGAACTGGTGGAACTGACCCACCGCAAAGACAGCGTGGTCGAAACCCTGTCGGGGGGCATGGTGCGGCGCACCATGCTGCTCACCGCCCTCATTCACCGCCCCCGGTTTTTGATTCTAGACGAACCCACGGTGGGGGTGGACCCCGAACTGCGGCTGAAGTTTTGGGACTGGCTGGCCCAACTGGTCCAGCGCGGCTCCTCCATCCTCATCACGACCCATCACATTTCAGAGGCGGTGCGCTGCGCCAAGGTGGTGTTTCTGCGGGAGGGCAAGCGGCTGGAAGAAGGCCCCCCCCGTGAGTTGATGGCCCGCTATGGCAGCCAAGACCTGGAGGAAGCCTTTGTGAAAGCCACCAGCCGGAAAGGAGGCACCCCATGATCGCGCGCTGGGTGGCCTTGCGGATTATTCAAGAAATGCGGCGGGACCGCCGCACCGTGGCGTTCTTCGTGCTGGTGCCCATCGCCATCATGACCCTCATTTACTATGCCATGCTGGGCGATGAAACCGCCCGGCTGGGGGTGGTGACCCGGGGGCTGGCCCGCATGTACGACGCCACCCTCATCCGCTCCCTGGAGGAAACCGAGGATCTGGTGATCGTTCCTCTCGACATCCCCGACGACCTGACCGACCCGGCCGCCATTGAACAGGCCATTCACAAGGCCCTGGGGGAGGGCCAGGCGGAAGGCGTGCTGTACATGGACGAGCAACTGATTGTCGACCGGTTCGCCGGGCGGCGGGGCAACCTGCATGTGTACGTGCAGGGAGAACGGCCCACCCTGAACGCCATTATTTTGGGGGGCATTGCCGAAAGCATGGACGACCTGGCCAACGACATGGGGGTGGTGATTGACGCCTCCTGCTCGGCCTTCTGCGCCAATTCAGTGAACATCAAGCCCATGGAACTGAAAAAACATTACGTGTACGGGTCGGAAGACTACCGCTCGGTGGATTACTTCCTGCCGGTCATCCCCCCGTTCATCATCTTCTTCCTCACGTTCATCATCTCGGCCATTACCTTTCAGCGAGAACGCGTGCGGGGCACCCTGGACCGGCTGATGGTGGCCCCCATGGGGTTCTCTCAGGTGGTTCTGGGGTACATCGGGGGGTTCTTCTTCTTCTCGGTGCTACAAACGGTGATTGTGGTGGGGTATGTGCTGGCCCTGTTGTCGTTCCCCGTGTCGTGGGGGCAAATCGGCGCCATTTTGTTCATGGCCCTGCTGATGATGCTGGTGGCCCTGATGATGGGCCTGCTGGCCTCGTTCCTGGCCCACAACGAGTTCCAGGCCGTGCAGTTCATCCCCCTGGTCATTCTGCCCCAGGTGTTTCTCTCGGACATGATCTGGGACATCCGCTCTTTCCCCGCCGTGCTGCGAGGGATTTCGTGGGTGCTGCCCATGACCCACGCCAACCAGGCCATGCGGGGCATGATTCTGCGAGACATGCGCCTATGGGAAGCGTGGCCGCAAATTCTCATCCTTACCGGGTTCTTCCTGGTCACCCTATTCATTCTGATGTACGCCGGAAGGCTTCACGCCCGAAGACGGTCGTAGGAAAGGGGTTGGATGATCGAGCACACCAACAATATTTCTCACCACTTTCTTCGTTAAACTTAACCCTATGCCCCAAATTTCTAAACTGATGCTGGCTGCCCTGGTGGCAGGCAGCGGCGCCGGGGGCGCCATGGTGGCCCACCCGCCCGCCAGCGGCACCAACCCCTTTGAGGGGGTGGAACTGATCCACGTGGTGGACGGCGACACCATTAAAGTGAACCTGAACGACCCCGCCGGAACCCTGCCCCCGGTGTTCAGCCGGGAGCTGCTGGTGCGCACACCTGGGATAGACACCCCCGAAATTCACGGCAAGTGCCCCAAAGAAAAAGCCCTGGCCCAGCAGGCCAAGGCCGAATTGGAACGCAGGCTCTCCCAGGCCCGGAAGATTGACCTGCAAAACCCCTCCCGCGACAAATACTTTCGGCTGGACGCCGTGGTGCTGGCCGATGGCCAAAACGTTTCTGACCACCTGATTCAACAGGGGCTAGCCGTGCCCTACGACGGCGGCACCAAAACCAAAAACTGGTGCCGGTAACCCTGCCCCAGGCGTTGAGAAAATCCCCCACTTACAGTATCTTCTGTTGTCCTTCCCTTGCTGGGAAGGAAGAACCCCGCTGCAGGGTAGCACCCCCCACCTTTCTGGAGACGCCCCATGACCACCCTTCACCCACAATTTCACACGGCCCCCACCCCCCAAGAAGCGGGCTACCTGGCCAAGGGGCTGCTGGAAGCCTGGGCGGGAGAAGCCATGGCCCAGCGCGGGCGATTTTCCATGGCCCTGGCCGGGGGCGCCGCCGCCAAAAACCTCTACCAGGTGCTCAGCCGTGGCACAGCCCTGGATTGGGCCCGCGTGGATTTCTTTTTTGGAGACGAACGGGCCGCCGGGCCCGACCACGCCGAAAGCACCCATAAAATGGTGCAAGACATTCTGGGCCCCAAGCTGGCCAAGTCGAACTATCACCGCATGCAAGGCGAACTCCCCCCAGAACAAGCCGCCGAGGCCTATCACAACCTGCTGGCCGATCACATCCGCAAACAGGGCAGCATCGACACCGCCTTCATGGGCATGGGCGGCGACGGCCACTGCGCCACCCTGCTGCCAGGCATGCCCAGCCTGGATGAAACCTCTCGGCTGTGCGTGCCCACCGCCAAGCCCGACGGAACCCCCCGACTCACCTGCACCGCCCCGTTCTTTCATCAGGCCCGCAAGGTGGTGTTCATCACCAACGGGGCAGAAAAAGCCGCCGTGCTGGAAGCCATGATGACCGGCCCCTACAACCCCAAGCTCTACCCGGCGCAGTTGTTCCTGCGTAACCCCAATCCCCAGCCCGGCCACGAAGTACACCTGATTCTCGACGCCGCCGCCGCCGGAAAGTTTGCCTAAGGGGGAAGGGAGGAGGGGGAGAAGAAAAATGTATGGAGATTTCCCCGTTAAACCAGGGCAGCATGGGAACCCTTAAGAAATACGCTTTGCCCTGATATGCAACCCGTTACAATCAAATTCACCAGTCCATATTTTCAACAATTTCTAGGTGCCTATTAACGCCCATGATAAACGCCTCCATTTCTTCGATGGAGCCCATTGCACGCTTGTACCTTCCCTTAGAAACCCATGGCAGAACCAAGGGGAGCATCGAATCTTGAATGTAAAGTTTAGCTGGTTCGCGGTCACCTGACCATAAATAATCAATGAACTCTTCGATAAGTTTTATCGCTTTCTCTTCGATAAATTCATTTTCTCCAGATATCTTGAAAATTTGTTGTTCAACGATGCGAGGCAAACGAACCGGTATGGCGCCAACTGGAGAGTGAAACAAAAACGCCTCGCCCTTTTTTCCAAATGCTCCATGGGCCACAAAGTTTCGCAGTTGCTTTCGTATGATTAACATCTCATCTAAATATAATTTACTCTTTTGGTCACTGATATTTAACACGGTTTTGTACTTTTCACCCCAGGGCGCTTCCGATAGTTTCGAAACCTCCAGGGCGGTTTTAATCTTTCCTTCGATGATAGCAAGCAGTACAAAAACATGCTCTGTCCAACTGAAGAATGCTTCAATTACCGCCAACCCAATCCAGCTAGATTCGAGTTGTTTGATATGTTTTTCATGAAGAAGATTTAAAAGTTTAACTAAATCGTCCATATCTTTTTTTGGTGCATTTTCATCAAAACTATCGCAAAATTTTTCCACATCTGCTACCGAAGATTTATACATTTGCATGAACATCTCTAGCCTATCGAAAAGATTGGAGCTATGGTTCCACACATTCACTTTTGATTCTTGAATGGCATTTTTCGCCATCCAATCGAAAAACGGTTCCGCTGTAGCTACCCCTTTTTTAATCAACTCTACAATGGCCCTGGCCATTTCCTCGTTATGACCTGGGTTTGGGATAAAAACACCAACACCAAGTTTTCTATGCTCTATAACGAATCCGACCCCATGGAAGTCAACAGGAACTATCCAAGCCACTTTTTCCCGCCTACCGAGATTAGAAAATCCCAACAAATCGACCAGTAAAAAATAAATCAGTTGGGGATTTGGTAATTCCCTGCCCGCTATTGTTCTCCCTGCTTTATCCCAGAAATCAGCCGGTACAGATGTGGATTCGTCCCATTGGCGAATCGGGGCAATCGCTTTGAGTGCTTTAAGGCGGACTGGTTCCAGTTCGCTAGGAATTTCTACCCGATTGATAATCCGTTTTGGCGATTTTTCCTCGACAGCACGGCGAGAAGTGGGCAGAGAATGAAAAAATCCCAACACCAAGTCTAGTATTTTTACTAATCCCATAACCATCATCCTGTTTTCGTGAAATATCTATCGGTTCTTCCCAATCTAATTCCCCCCCTGCCAGAAGGCAAATGGATTCACGCCACCCGCCCCAAAACAAAAAAGCCCCCCGCGCATTGGCACGGGGGGCTGTGTTGTGGGCTGAGTATTTGTCAAGCGGCGGGTAAAACGGCGGATAGATAATCGGGGTGAGAGGATTCGAACCTCCGGCCCCCTGCTCCCAAAGCAGGTGCGCTACCAGACTGCGCTACACCCCGATTGTGTTGTCAGGCCCCCGGCGCCAGAGCTTTCCGCTGGGCGGCCAGCAGTTGCTGAATGCCGTCCTGGGCGGTGTCCAGCATTTGATTCAGCAGGTTTCTGGGGAAGGGGGCGCCCTCGGCGGTGCCCTGCACTTCCACCAGGTCCAGGTTTCCGGTCATAATCACGTTCATGTCCACGTCCACGGTGCGGTCTTCGGCGTAATCCAGGTCCAGCAGCACCTGCCCATCCTTCACCCCCAGGCTTACCGCGGCCACCTGCCCCAGCAGGGGCGAGCGCACCAGGTTGGTCTGGGCCTGCAGGGTGCCGAGTGCCATGGCCAGGGCCACCCAGCCGCCAGTGATGGCGGCGGTGCGGGTGCCACCATCGGCCCGCAGCACATCGCAGTCCACAGTGATGGTGTGTTCGCCCATGGCCGACAGGTCCACCACCGCCCGCAGCGACCGCCCGATGAGGCGTTGGATTTCCACGGTGCGGCCGTCTTGCTTGCCGGCGCTGGCCTCCCGCCGCATGCGGGTAGAGGTCGAGCGGGGCAACATGCCGTACTCGGCGGTGACCCACCCCCCGCCGGTGCCCTTTTTAAAGGGGGGCACGCCTGCCTCCAGCGAGGCCACGCACATCACCCGGGTGTTGCCCATCTCCACCAGGGCCGACCCTTCGGCCTGGGGCATGGCGCCGGGGGTAATCACCAGGGGCCGCAGGTCGGCCCACCCCCGTTGATAACTGCGGGTCACGGGGGGGTGACCTGGCTGGCTTGGCTGAGACGACTTGTTCACGGGCACGGGGTTGTTCCAGCTAGGGTGCTTAGAAACAGACGGCATGAATGCCTAAACATCCATGATGCGTGAAACCCACGAGCATGAAAAGGGGGTCCGCCCCCAAGCGCCTATGCACTTTCCCCATTTTTTTAGTGACTATTCTGTTGTTTCTTTGACGGCTTCTTTTAACGCTGCTTTTGGGCTTTTCTTAATGGTTTTCTTAACCTTGGGTGTTGTCGTGGCACCCTGCTTTGGGCTGGGGGCGGGTTTTCCGGCCCACCGCCGCCACCCCAGCCAGCCCCCCAACCCCATCACCGCCGCCAGCAGAACCCATTTGACCAACGTTGCCCAGGGAGACAGGGCCGAGGCCCAGCCGGATGCGTCTGGATATTGCCATAGCATCAACAGCCACAACCCGTTTTCAGCATAATCGGTCCCCGCCGCCAACAGCGGCAGCCAGGGGGCATATTTCAACACCCCAGTGGCGGGGGGCCGCAGCAGAATCAGCGCCATGGCCAAACCCAGCCCATACACCAGGGGCAGCAAGGCATCCCACGACAACAAGAACCGGATATAAGCCTGCTGGCAGGGCTCGCTAATGCCGTTCAACACCCACATGGCCTCATCGGGGGCATAGAACCGGCTGTCCAGCAGTTGGCCCACCCCCCCGGGCATTTCCACCCGGCACAGCAGCCCCCAGGGCAAGGCCAACGGGTTGGCGGCCAACATCACCCAGGCGGCCAGCAACAGCCCCGCCGCTCGGGTGGTGCTGGCCCCACGGGTCATCCATTGTTCAAGGGTTTTCAGCATGGGATGGGGGAAGGAAGTTCAGCCGATGACAAGCAAACCTGTGCTTATCATGCGGCAAACCGGCGGGCATGAAAAGGGGGCAAAAAGGATGGGCTAGAGAAAACCTGCGCCCTACCAGCGGCCTTCCACCAAGTGGGGGTATTTTTCTTTGGCCACCTGCAGCATGGCCACAAAGCGGGGAATATAGTCGGCGGTTTCTTCCCGCAGGTCCAGGGCCCAAAAGTCTTGGGTGTTCTGGCTTTTGGCCGAACGCTCCACGTATCCAGGTCCTCCGTTGTAAGCCGCCAAGGCCAGGGCCCAGTCGTAGTCAAACTGGTCGCCCAGTTGGTCCAGGTAATTGGCTGCCGCCTTGGTGGCCCGTGGAATATTCAGCCGGTCATCGCCATAGCGGCTGACCCGTAGGCCCATGGCCCGGGCGGTGGTGGGGGTAAACTGCCACAACCCCCTTGCATGGCCCGAATCCGCCCGCCGGGTAAACAAAGACTCCAACATGGGCAGATAAGCCAGCTGTTCGGGCAACCCCCGTCGGCGGAACTCTGGCAGAATTCGGCGGATATGGGGGCGGCTGTTGGCCAGGGCCTTTTCCACCGTGTTGGTCTTCATGTAATAGGCCTTAAACTTGGCCACCCTGGCGTTGTCCACGTTCCACAGGGCCGGGTTCTTGTCTTTCACCACCGGTGCCCGCCCGCGGTTATACCGCCCCTGCCCCGCATTCACCGCGCAAGAGGCCGCCAGCATGGCCGCCAAAGTCACGCTCAACACCGTTCGCCAGGTTCCCATGCCACCCTCTCCAAAGGATTTGATGCTTTTTTTCCACACCTCAGAACGCTTTCCAAAGGTTCAGGGAAGGAGGTGCAAAAAAAAAGCCATCAGGAGAAGTTCCGCTGAAACGGGGGTGCTGGGCCCAAAGGGGACCGTCAACCCCACTGGGCTGAAATGTCTTGAAACACCCGCTCTAACCTCACTTTGTCTCCCTGGGCCAGGGAGGTAAACGCCCAGGAGGTTCGGGTGATTTCGGGGGCATCTGATTTTCCGTAAAACAATTGCACCTGCAACAGGCGCACCTTCAGGGGGCCAATCACGTCTTCACCAGTCCCGGTGGGGAACCGCAGGGTGACCGAATGCACCTGAAAGTAATCGGGGTGGGGGCCCTCCAGGGTGGATTCCAGCGCCACACCCCCCAGGGAAGCATTGCTTTGGTGGGTCGAGAAATCACCCTGGGGAGAATGCAGCCGGGCCGTGGCCCCTTCCACCTGAATGCGGCGCAGGCCCCGCCACCCCCGCGGGTCGCACAGTTGGTTCACTTTGTGGGCAAAATCCCAGGGGGAGACTGGGATCGTTTGAATGTGGTGAATGCCCTTCTCTTGCAGGCGCACCAATTTTTGCGTGTCTGAACTAGCAGAAACCACCAGCAGGGGCGTTTGGGAATTCAGAGCCGTCTGGCGGAGCACCCCCAATATCCCGCTGGCATCCATGCTGTCCAGCTCCAACGCCGAAATGACCAAATGAAACGCCTGCTCAGACAACAGGGTTTTCGCCTGCTGGGCCGACTCCGCTTCCTTCACCCGCACGTCGTCCAACTCGCCATAGCAATAGGACCGCATCATTTCCCGCACCGTTCGGGCGGGATGAACCAACAGGATGTTTCTGAACCTCATGGATGGATCTCCTTTTGATTGTCCTTTTCATTGTCTTGAGTTCCCCTATATGAATCCTACAATAAATATGTTGTTTTTCCAACGCACCAATGAAACGCTTGCCACGTTGTAACGCCTTCCTTGCCCCAAATAGTCTAAAACAGCCAAAAGTAGCCAGGTCCCCTCCGCCCCTTTTATCTTAGAAAAAAAGCAATCCTGCCGATGACTCAACCTGAGACCTCTGCATAACCCGGGTTTTGGCCGTGAATAAGGGGCAGGGGGGATGGGGAAAAATAGGTTATGCAAAGATCTCCACCTGCCATTTGTAAGGGGGGGAAAAGTCATGCAAAATAGAATCACACCCGCGTTGATGTTCACCCCCACGGATCACCCCCCTTCCCATGAGCCGGTTACGATTCTTTCTGTCTCTGCTGGCTGGCCATTGGGCAACCTACCTCACCGGGTCCATGATGCTGGCGGCCACCCTGTGGATGTCGCTGGCCATCCCCCGGTTGCTGCAAAAAGCCATTGACCTGCTGGGCCGCTCCCCCGCCCCCCAGGGAGAAGATTTCGCCGAATTGATCGGCTGGATTCTGGGCTTCGCGGTCATCATCATGGTCACCCGCACGTTTTCCCGGATGATGTTTTTTACGCCGGGGCGGCGGGTGGAATTTGCCCTGAAAAACCGGCTGCTGAAGCATTTGTCGCTGCTGGGGACCGATTACTTCTCCGCCAACCCCACCGGTTCCATCATTTCCCGGGTGAACAACGACATCAACGGCATTCGCATGACCATGGGGTTTGGCCTGCTGGCCCTGGCCAACAGCTTGGCCACGTTGTCGCTGGCGCCCTATTACATGTATGTCATCTCCCCCCGGCTCACGTTGTACAGTCTGGTGCCGGTAGCCGTGGGAGTAGGGGTTTTGCTGATTGGGGTGACCCGGATGCGGTCTCACCAGTTCCGTCAGATGGAGTCTCTTCAAGAACTCTCTGACTTTGTGGTGGAGTCGTACAACGGCATCGACGCGGTGAAAAGCCACCAGGCGTTTTCTTGGGTGGAAAACCGCTTCGACCGCCACAACGGGGATGTGATGGAATCCCAGGTGAAGATTTTTCAGATGCGGGCGTTGTTCATGCCGGTGCTGAACAACATGGTGAACGCCCTGAAGGTCATGCTGGTGTTGGTGGGGGGGCTGATGGTGGTGCGGGGAGAAATTTCTCCGGGGAATTTCTTGGCCTACCTGCTGTATCTGTCGATGATGCTCCCCCCCCTGATGGGCCTCACCTTTCTGCTGTTCGTGCTGCAACGGGGGCTCACCGCCGCCGACTCCATCCTGTCCATTTTGAACACCCCCCCGGCCTATGGTCCTGGGGCCCCCCAGGCCGAAGAAGCTCTGCGGGGAAGCATCCGCCAGGGAATCCAAGTGAACCATCTCACCTTTGCTTATCCCTCCCGCCCAGACAAACCGGTGCTGAACGATGTGTCGCTCAACCTGTCGCCGGGGGAAATCGTGGGGGTGTTCGGCCCGGTGGGCAGCGGCAAAACCACCCTGGTGAACCTGCTAAACCGTTACCTGGACCCGCCCCCCGGCACCATCACCATGGAAGGGCAGCCCCTCCAATCCATCTCGGTGGGCCTGTGGCGCGCCAAGGTGGTCACCGTGACCCAAGACCCCTTCCTGTTCAGTGATACGGTGCGGGAAAACATTCAGTTCGGAGCGGGGGGAGAACCCGTGGCGGAGGAGGTGATGCAGGCGGCGGTGAGAGCCGCCCAGTTGGAGGCCGACCTGGCACGGTTTCCCCAGGGCTTGGAAACCCAGGTGGGTGAAAAGGGAATTTCCCTGTCTGGCGGCCAGAAGCAGCGCATTGCCCTGGCCCGGGCCATGATGCGCCCCTGCGAACTGTTGATGCTGGACGACCCCCTGTCGGCGGTGGACCATGAGACCGAACGGAAACTGATCTCGACCATTTACGGGTTTCAGCATTCCCGCGCCCTGCTAATTGTGTCTCATCGGGTGAGCGTGCTGGAGCGGGCCAACCGGATTTTGGTGCTGGAGGATGGGAGGGTGACCGCCCAGGGCACCCACCAAGCATTGATCGCCCAAGAGGGGGCTTACCGCCAAGCTTGGCGGCTGCAATCCGAGCAACACCCCCCAGGCGGAACCTCTATTGCCGAAGGAGCCCATGGCAGTCACTCCTAAGGCCAACGTATCCACCCGTCGGGCCATGCTGCAAACCCTGGTGTGGCCCCTGGTGCGAAACCACCGCAAAACCCTGTTTCTGGCGGCAGCCCTCATTCCGTTATCGGCCCTGACCGCCATGCTGGTGCCCTACCTCACCAAGGTGGCACTGGATGAATACATTGTTCCGGCGGCGGGCTCTGGGCGGGTGGAAGAGGTCTCGGGCCCCCTGGGAGTCATTGCCACCCTGGCAGGCTTGGTGGTGCTGGCCGAGTACGTCATCGACGCTCTGTACACCGCCACCCTGCAACGGGCCAGCATGGCCATGCTCACCGACCTGCGGGGCCAGGTGTTCCGCCACACCCTGCGCCTGCCCCGCTCTCATTTCGACCGCAACCCCATCGGCTCCATCCTCACCCGGGTCACCAGCGACTTCGAAGCCCTGATTGAAGGACTGGCCAGTGGGGTGTTGTCACTGGTGCTAGACGCCATGAAAATGGCCGCCTACCTGGGGGCCATGTTCTTTCTCAACTGGCGGTTGACTCTGCTGGTGCTGCTGCTGGCCCCGGTGTTGGTTTTTCTGATTCAGTATTTTCAAGAGCGGGTGCGGCATTGGTTTTTCAAAGCCCGGTTCGCCTTGTCCGAAGCCACGGGATATTTGCAGGAATGCCTGAACGGCATGAAGACCGTGCAACTGTTTGCCGCGGAAAACCTGGTGCTGCAAAAATTCACCGAGAAGAACCACCAGTTTCTCCACGCCCAAAACAAGTCGAACTGGTACGACGCCCTGTTGTTTTCCTTGGTGGAGGGAATCACCTCGTTGGCCCTGGGGCTGATGTTATGGTATGCCGCCGGTGAAATTTTGACCGGGTTGATCACCCTGGGGGTGCTGGTGGCCTTCATGGAGTACATCCAAAAACTGTTCCTGCCGGTGAAAGAAATTTCCCAAGACATTGCCGTGTTGCAGCGGGCTTGGTCTGGGCTGGAACACATCCACCACCTGATGAACACCCCCCCCGACCCGGCCCAGGTCCCAGAACGTTTGCCCGCCAGCGGGATAATCCCCAGCGGCGGCCCCGCGCGCCTAACCCAAGAGCCCTTAGAAACCGTGACGTTCGACAACGTGGGATTCCGCTATTTGCCCGACGGCCCCCCGGTGCTGTCTGGAGTGAGTTTTTCGCTGCGGGCCGGGGGCATGCTGGCCCTGGTGGGGGCCACCGGGTCGGGGAAGTCCTCCCTCATTCGCCTGCTCACCCGGGGGTATGGGGGCTACACCGGTTCCATCCGATTGAACGACCGGGAGTTGTCGACCATATCGGCCCAAGAACTAGCCCGCTGGATCAGCGTGGTGCACCAAACCGTGTTCCTGTTCAAAGGCACCATTGCCGACAACATTGCCCTGGGCAACCCCACCTTAACCCGAGCGCAAATAGAGCAAGCCGCCCGCTATGTGCATGCCCACCCCTTCATCGAACAACTGCCCCTGGGATACGACCACCCGGTGGCCCCCGGCGGCGGGAACTTGTCGGCCGGGCAGGCCCAACTGATTTCCTTTGCCCGGGCGGTGGCGGCGGGGGCCCCCCTCATCGTGCTCGATGAAGCCACCGCCTCGGTGGATTCCATGACCGAGCAATGGATCCGCCAGGGGCTGGACAGCCTGTATCAGGGAAAGACCGTCATCGCCATCGCCCACCGGCTGTCTACCGTGCGGCACGCGGGCAATATTTTGGTGATGGATAAGGGAAGGGTAATGGAATCGGGGAACCACCAGCAGCTGCTGGCCCAACAGGGGCTCTACGCCGCCCTGGTGGGCACCCTGCAGCAAGAAGACCGGCCTTAGGCGATTTACAACAGCTGCCGCAGTTTGTGGAGGGAATCCTCCCCCCCCACCACGATCAGAATATCCTCCGCCTCGAACTGAGTATCGGCGGAGGGGTTAAACCGCAGGTCTTCTCCCCGGCGCACGCCAAACACAATCACCCGCAGGTCCCGCCCAATGCCCAACCCGTGCAAAGACTGCCCCACAAAGCGGGAACCCGCCGGAATTTCGATTTCCTCCAGCCGCATGCCGGGGTCTTCGCCTTTGATGGCCCGGTCCAGCAGCCCCATGGCGTGGGGGGTTAACAGGTGCTGCACCAGGCGGTTCCCCCCCAACATATAGGGAGAAACCACATAGTCGGCCCCGGCCCGGGTCACCTTCACCTCTGCCGCTTGGCTGGAGGCCCACGAGGCAATCTTCAACCCAGGGTTCATCTGCCGGGCCGATAAGATCAGATACACGTTCTCCGCGTCGGAACCCAGGGCGCTCACCAGGTATTTCGCCCGGGCAATCCCCGCGCTCACCAAAACGTCATCCTCGGTGGCGTCGCCCGCCACATGGGCCAGCCCCAGTTCCCGCAGCAACGACAGGCCATCGGGGTTGGATTCCAACACCACAAAGGGGGTTTTCATCCGTTGCAGCCCCTCCACCACGGCCCGGCCAGTGCGGCCATACCCGCACACGATCACGTGATTGTGCATCCCCCGAATTTGCTTTTCCATGCGTCTTCTCCAGATCAGGTCGCCCAGTTCGGCTTCGATCAGCATTTCCCCCAGGCTGGTAATGCTAAACCCCACCACCCCCACCCCAAACACCACCAGCATCATGGTGAAGATGCGGGTTTGGTCGTCCATCGGGCGGATCTCTCCAAAACCGATGGTGGTCAAGGTAATGAGGGTCATGTAAACCGCGTCTAGCAGCGGCCAGTTGAACAGCAGGGTATACCCGCTGGTTCCAAACACCATCACCAGGGCAATCAACCCCAAAATGATGGCCAGTCGTTTACGTTGGCGTTTGGCGGCCGCTTGCGACGCAGCCCCCTTTAACGCCTGGGATGTTTCCATGGATCTGATCGGTTCAAAAGGTGATTCCGGTGGTCTAGCAAGTTCTGGTTCTCCCCTTCCCTGCGCTCTCCATTTCCTGTTCTCTCCGTCCATCCCCCGTTACTCTCTTTCCATTCATAGCGGGAGTACGCTAAAAAGAACAGACGGCGGCCCAAACCCACTGCCCGAGTCATAGCCCAACCAGCCCACCCTCTATGGCCCCCCACCCCACCAACCGAAACATAGACCAAAAAACCACCCTGGTTTTTCTTGGGTTGGCCTTTGGGCTTTCCTGGGGAATGACCGGGGCCTACCTGGGCCTGGGCGGCCCCCTGCGCGCGCCCTGGATCATTCTGCTGGGGGTGGGTTTCATGGCCGGGCCCCTGATGGCCGCCGTGATCGCCCAGCGCTGGGCGGCCCGGGGGCCGTTGAAAGGGCCCCTGGCCCTCTCCTGGCGGCTGAACCGTTGGTGGCTGGTGGCTTGGTTGGCCCCTGTGGGGTTGGCCCTGGCGGTCACGGGGGCCTCGCTGCTGGTGCCGGGGGTCACCCTCGATTGGGAGATGACCCACTTCTTGGAGCGGATGCGGGCCAGCATGTCGCCGGAAGACTATCAAACCATGTTACACCGGCAGCGGGAACTTCCCCTGCACCCGTTATGGCTGGCCCTGTTGCAGGGGCTTGTGGCGGGACCCACGGTAAACGCCTTGTTTGGGTGGTTTGAAGAGGCAGGCTGGCGGGGGTTGCTGTTTCACCTGTGGCGCCCCATGGGATTCTGGAACGCCCAGGCGGCCATCGGGATGGTATGGGGGCTGTGGCATGCCCCCATGGTGTTGTGGATGGGAGCCAACTATCCTCAGCATCCGGTTTCGGGGGTGTTGTTGATGACCGTGTTCACCATTTTATTGGCCCCTCTCATCGGCTATATCCGCCTGCGCTCAGGGTCATCCATCGCGGCAGGGGTGTTCCATGGCTCCATCAACGCCATGGGTGGCGTGCCCCTGGTGGTGTTGTCTGGCGGCAGCGATCTCTCGGTGGGGTTAACCGGAGCGGCGGGGCTGATGGTGTTGGCCCTGGCCGTGGGCCTGCTGGCTTGGTTCGACCCCCATCCAACCGAAAGCCAAACTCTCCGCTAGGGCTACCCCGTTACTCGCAGCCATTGGCTATTCTGACTAAATTATCTTTTTCCGCCGCTTGCATATGCCGCTTTGTTTCCATCAGCACCCATAGGGGGGAGGAATCCATGGGAAATCATTTTTCGAAAATTCACTTAACCAGGCCTGCCTGTTTGGCTCTGACCATGGCGCTGTTGATGCTGGGGCTACTAGCCGCCGGACCGGGAGCCGCGTGGGCCGATGACCGGGAAGATGGCTTCCAAGCCTATTTCCGTGGCGACTTTCCAAAAGCATTCAAACTGCTGTCTCCCCTGGCCGACAAAAGCGATGATGCCGTTCAATACGGCTTGGGTGTGATGTATGGGGCGGGTCGGGGGGTGAAAGAAGACAAAGCCAAAGCCCAAAAGCTTTATGATCAGGCCGCCAAGGGGCTGCCCACTCAGGCCAAAGCCGGAGACGTTTGGGCAATGGTTTCCCTGGGGATGATGTATCAGTATGGCCATGGGATGGAGAAAGACTTTGTAAAGGCGGTGGAATGGTACCGCAAGGCGGCGGAACAGGGGAATGCTGTGGGCCAGTTGTACCTGGGAGTATGTTACCGGAGTGGGGTTGGGGTGGAAAGAGACCCCAAACAGGCTGTCGTTTGGTTCCACAAGTCGGCAGACCAGGGGAATGCCCAGGCCCAGGCAATGCTAGGAATGATATATGATATTGGCCTGGGGGTGGATAAAGACCCCAAACAGGCGGCTGATTGGTCTCGCAAGGCGCGGATGAATGCCGATGCCCAACTTATCCTGGGCGTGATGTATGACCATAGTGAGGGGGTGGCGCAGGATAAAACGAAAGATAGGGAATGGGTCCGCAAAGCGGCGGAACAGGGAGACGCCAAGGCCCAGTTCATGCTGGGGGTGATGCACCACATTGGCCGAGGGGTACTCCAGGATGACGCACAGGCCGCCTCTTGGTATCGCAAGGCGGCCGAGCAGGGGTATGAGAAGGCCCAGCTCAACTTGGGGTTGATGTACCACAAAGGTGATGGGGTGAAACAGGATTATTCCCAGGCCTTGGAATGGTGCCGTAAGGCCGCAGAGCAAGGGAATGCCAGGGCTCAGCTCATGGTGGGTTGGATGTACAACTTTGGTCAAGGTGTGGAGCAGGATGACGCCCAGGCGATGAAGTGGTCGCTTAAGGCCGCGGAGCAGGGGGACGCGAGAGCCCAGTTCATGCTAGGCGCGATGATGAACCAGGGGGTGCCCCAAGTTGAGGCGGCGAATTGGTTACGCAAGTCAGCGGGGCAAGGGTATGCAAATGCCCAGTTTAACCTGGGGGTGATGTATACCAATGGCCAGGGGGTGAAGAAGAATATGGTTCTGGCCCATATGTGGGTCAGTTTGGCCCGTTCAAACTGGGATGGAGAATTGAAAAGGATGGCGGATTCGGTTTTGAGTATAACGGAAAAAGAGATGACCCCCCAACAAATTGCCGAGGCCAAAAAAATGGCCCGGAACTGGAAACCGAAAACACAGAGGAAGTGAGAATGTGTGTGGTGGAAAAGCGGACCTCACCCCGCCCGCTGGCGCGGGCTGCCCCTCTCCCGAAGAGAGGGGCAATGCTCGAAGCCAACGGCTATTCTTTTCATCCGCTCGGATGGTTCGGGCGAACGGAAGCAAGCAACGCCCAAACGCCATTGAACTCCCCCTCTCTTCGGGAGAGGGGGCCGGGGGGTGAGGTCTCATTAAGCGGAGAGTGATCGTTTCATCCGTTCGGATGGTTCGGGCGAACGGAAGCAAGCAACGCCCAAACGCCATTGAACTCCCCCTCTCTTCGGGAGAGGGGGGCGGGGGGTGAGGTCTCATTAAGCGGAGAGTGATCGTTTCATCCGCTCGGATGGTTCGGGCGAACGGAAGCAAGCAACGCCCAAACGCCATTGAACTCCCCCTCTCTTCGGGAGAGGAGGGCGGGGGGTGAGGTCTCATTAAGCGGTGAGTGATCTTTTCATCCGCTCGGATGGTTCGGGCGAACGGAAGCAAGCAGCGCCCAAGTGCCATTGAACTCCCCCTCTCTTCGGGAGAGGGGGGCGGGGGGTGAGGTCTCATTAAGCGGTGAGTGATCTTTTCATCCGCTCGGATGGTTCGGGCGAACGGAAGCAAGCAGCGCCCAAGTGCCATTGAACTCCCCCTCTCTTCGGGAGAGGGGAGCGGGGGGTGAGGTCTCATTAAGCGGTGAGTGATCTTTTCATCCGCTCGGATGGTTAGGGCGAATGGAAGAAAGCAGCGCCCAAGTGCCATTGAACTCCCCCTCTCTTCGGGAGAGGGGAGCGGGGGGTGAGGTCTCATCATGCGGAGAATCGGCCCATCACCCACCGGCTGCGATTTTCGATTCTGCCAGAAAGCCGTCTACCCCGGCCCACAGGCGGGTCAGTTCTTCCTCCCCCGTGTAGGGATTCAGCACCACCCCCCGCAGCCACTTCTTGCCCTGATACACCGACACGGCCAGGTACACCCCGCCGTCCAGCAAGTGCTTTTGCAGTTGCAGGTTTAGGTCGTCCCATTGGTCGGGGGCCACCCATTTGGGCTGGGCCCGGAACACCACGATGTTCATTTGGGGCGGCATGGCCAGGGTTAACTCCGGCCGGCGAGACACTTCCTCGGCCATTTGGGCCGCGGTGTCCATGCAGCGGTCCACCAGGGCTTCCAGCCCCCGGCGCCCCAGGTGGCGCAGGGTCAGCCACAATTTCAGCACGTCTGGGTGGCGGGTGCCCTGCACGGAAATCTCCCCATAGTTCACAAAATCCGGCGGCTGAAGCATGTAGGGAAGCTGCACCCGGAAAGCCCGGTGCAGCAGGCTCATGTCTCTAAACATCACCGTGGCGCATACCTTGGTAACGTACAGCCACTTTTGGGGGTTGAAGGTCATGGAATCGGCCAGCTCAATGCCCGCCAAACGCTCCCGGTAGCGGGAGGAAAACATCAAGGTGCCCCCCAGGGCGCCGTCTACGTGAAACCACAGGCCGTTGTCGCGGGCCAACCGCCCGGCGGCTCGCAAGGGTTCAATGCTGCCCGTCACCGTGGTGCCCGCGGTGACCACCACCATAAAGGGTGCCAACCCCTGGGCCCTGGCATCGGCCAAGGCCTGGGCCATGGTTTCTTCGGTCAGGGGGCCGTCACTATCTCCCTCCAGGGGCCGCACGGCGCCGCTGCCCAGCCCCAAAATCATGGCGGCTTTTTGCAAACTGGTGTGGGCCGCCCGGCTGGCCAGCACCACCGGCCGCCGGGGCAGCCCCCACAACCCATCCGCCATCACCGGAAAGTGATGGTTGCGGGCCACGGTCATGGCCTGCAGGTTGGCCAGGGTGCCGCCGCTCACCAGCAGCCCGCCAGACCCTGGGGGCAGCCCAAACAACCCCGCCAGCCGCTCCATCACCCGCTGTTCCAGCCGGGAGAAAAACGGGGAGAGTTCCAGGCTGAGCATGTTGTTGTTCAGCGAGGCGCTGACCAGCCCCCCCGCCACCGACGCCACCGAGGGCAGCGGGTCCATGTGGCCAATGTACCCCGGATGGGCCGGATTCATGGAACCCGCCAAGGCGGCCTCCACCCCCGCCAGCAAGGCGTCCTCTCCGCTGCCTTCCTCTGGCAGGTCGTCTCCCGGCGGCAGGCGGACGCCCGCCGGATAGGGGGCACGCTCTCCGGCCCCCGCCATGGCCCCGGTCACCCGGGCCAGCACTTGGCCCAACAAACGCTCCACCGCCTGGCGGTTGGCGCCGTCGGGAGAGGCAAACGCGGTGGAGGGAACCTGGGGCGGAAGGGGCTTCAAGGGCGGGCGGGAATCAGGAATGGAGATCAGGGTTCGGGCGGGCAACATGCCCACCGCAAAAGTGTACCCTCAAACTTCCAGGGGTTCAATTGGGGGGCACCACCCTGGCCGCCCCCTTCTCTTTTCCCTGTGCCCTGAATATGTAACCCTAGGGAACACTGGTTTTATGTCCACCCCCATCCGGTTCGTTCATGCCCCACGATCCCTCCCTGGCTTTGGCCACCGACCAATACGAGCTGACCATGGGCCAGGCCTATTGGAAGAACGGCATGGCGGAGCACAAAGCGGAATTTCACATGTTCTTCCGCACCTTGCCCTTTGGCGGGGGCTACGCCGTGTGGGCGGGGCTGGAGACCCTGCTGGGTTACCTGGAGCGGTTCCGGTTTTCCACCGAAGACATGGACTACTTGGCGGGCCTGCGAGACAACCGAGGGGAACCGTTGTTCGACCCGCAGTACCTGCGGTTTTTGGACGAGATGGAATGGGCCCTGAACGTAGACGCCCTGCCGGAGGGCACCGTGGTGTTCCCCAACGAGCCCCTGGCCCGGGTGCGGGGGCCGATTATTCAGGCGCAACTAATAGAAACCCTGTTGTTGAACACCCTGAACTTTCAGACCCTCATTGCCACCAAAGCGGCACGGGTGTGCTGGGCCGCCCAGGGCGACCCCGTCATCGAGTTCGGCTTTCGCCGGGCCCAGGGGCTAGACGGCGCCCTGTCGGCCAGCCGGGCATCGTACATTGGGGGGTGCGCCGGAACCTCCAACACCCTGGCGGGCAAGCGCTTCGGCATTCCGGTGCGGGGCACCCACGCCCACAGCTGGGTCATGAGCTTTTCCGGAGAGGAAGAATCGTTCCGGGCCTTTGCCCAGGCCATGCCCAACAACTGCGTGTTTTTGGTGGATACCTACCACACCCTGGAAGGGGTAAACCGGGCCATCGTGGTGGCCCAAGAGATGCGCCAGCAAGGGCATGAAATGGTGGGGGTGCGGTTAGACTCTGGCGACCTGGCCTGGCTTTCCATCGAAACCCGCAAGCGGTTGAACGCCGCCGGGTTTGAAAACGCGGTGGTGATGGCCTCCAACGAACTGGACGAATATTTGATCCGCTCGCTGAAAAGCCAGGGGGCGGCCATTGGGGCCTGGGGGGTGGGCACCAAACTGGTCACGGCAGAAAACTCCCCGGCCCTGGGGGGGGTGTACAAGCTGGCGGCCATCCGCCCCCCAGGGGGAACCTGGCTGCCCAAACTGAAGCTCTCCGAGCAGACCGCCAAAATTTCAATTCCCGGCGCCCAAGAGGTATACCGGTTTTTCAATGCCGATGGCCGCTTCATGGCGGACGCCATTGTGGAGGAAGGCGAAGACCCCAAGCAGGTGGAAAAAATCGTGGACCCCAACGACCCCCTGCGGGCCAAATCCCTGAAAGGGCACCGGCAGGCCGAACCCCTGCTGGCCCCGGTGTTGGTCCAGGGCCGGGTGTGCCGCCCCCACCCCCCGTTAGACAGCGTGCGGGACAGAGTAACCACTCAACTGGCAGGGCTGGACCCCAGCCACCTGCGTTTTGAAAACCCCCACCTGTATCCGGTGGGCCTCAGCCCCCGGCTGCATGCCCGCCGGGAAGACATGATCCGCGCCGAACGGGCCCGGATGCACCCCCATCCCCCAGACTCCCCATGACCCTGTCCCGCGTGCGGGTGGGGGGAGCCGCCCTGAACCAAATTCCCCTGGATTGGACCGGCAACCGCCGCCGGATAGAGGAAGCCACTTCCCTGGCCAAGAAACAAGGGGTACAGGTGCTGTGCCTGCCAGAGCTTTGCCTGACGGGCTATGGCTGCGAAGACGCCTTCCACGCCGAATGGGTGGCCGCCCAGGCTCTGGACAGCCTGCTGGCCCTGGCCCCCGCCACCCAGGGCATGGCGGTGGCCATGGGGCTGCCGTTGCTGCACCAGGGGCGGCTATATAACACGGTGGCCCTGGTGGTGAATGGCCAGGTGGCGGCCCTAGCGGCCAAGAAGGTGCTGGCCGGGGCGGGGGTGTATTACGAGCCCCGCTGGTTCTCTCCCTGGCCCGCCGGGAAAACCACCCGCATTCAGTTGCCCACTGGCCCGGTGCCCCTGGGCGATGTACGGGTCAACCTGGGGGAACTGCAAGTGGCCTTTGAAATTTGCGAAGAAGCCTGGGGACGAGACCTGACCCAGGGGGGCTGGCGCCCGGCCTTCCCCCAAGAACAACCCCCTGATTCAAAGGGCCAAGCCCCTAGCCCCCAGGGCCATGCCCCCAGCCCCCAGAACGATGGCCTGCCGGACGTGATTCTCAACCCCAGCGCCAGTTGCTTTGCCCTGGGCAAACACCACACCGTGGAAAACATAGTGGTGGAAGGCTCGCGCCAAAGCCGGGGGGCCTATGTGTTTGCCAACCTGCTGGGCAACGAAGCCGGGCGGCTGATTTTTGACGGCACGGTGCTGGTGGCTTCCGGGGGCAAGTTGACCGCCAGGGGCCCCTCGTTTTCTTTTCAACCGGTCACGCTCACCACCGCCTGGGTAGATGTGCGGGCCAATCGTCTGGAGCGCCGCCGCCTGGGCTACCCGGAGGAACCCGAATCCGCCAAAGACGGCCAGGGGTCCCCCCGCCCCTGGGTTCTGCAGCTGCCGGCCCTGCCGGAATCGCCAGACATTCCGGCCCCCGCCCCCGCCCCCGCCCCAGAACCCCACGAAGCCTTTGCCCGTGCCGTGGCCCTGGGGCTGTGGGATACCCTGCGCAAAACCAAATCCGGGGGCTACGCGGTTTCGCTCAGCGGGGGGGTGGACTCTGCCGCCGTGGCGGTGCTGGCGGCTCTCTCGCTGAAGCTGGCCCTGGCCGAGTTGGGAGCCCAGGGCGTGGCCCAGGCCCTGGAACACCTGCCCGATCTGCCGAACCTTTTGGCTGCCCATCCAGGCAGCCCCGCCCTGGTGAACCGGCTGCTCACCACGGTATATCAATCCACCGAAAACTCCTCCCCCACCACCCGCGCCGCCGCCGCCGGGGTGGCCCAGTTTCTGGGTACCCGGCACTTGGAGTGGGACGTGGGCCGGATCACTAGCGAATATCGGGCCTTGGCCGAACAAGCCCTGGGGCGGCCCCTGGCCTGGCAAGGGGATGACTTGGCCCTGCAAAACATTCAGGCCAGGGTGCGGTCTCCGGGGTTGTGGCTGCTGGCCAACCTGGAAGGGCGGCTGGTGCTGGCCACCAGCAACCGCAGCGAGGCCGCCACTGGATATTGCACCATGGATGGAGACACCAGCGGGGGGCTGGCCCCCATTGCCGGGGTGGGGAAAACCTTTCTGCGGGAATGGCTGGCCTGGATGGAAACCAGTGCCCCAGCCCCCCTGGGGCCGGTGCCCCCCCTGGCCGCCGTGAACCGGCAGGCCCCCACGGCAGAACTTCGCCCCCCCGCGGCCGGCCAAACCGATGAGGCGGACCTGATGCCCTATCCCGTGTTGGATGCCATTGAGCAGTCGGCCATTCGGCACCGCATGAGCCCCCGCCAAGCCTGGGAGCGGCTGCTAACCCATCCCCCGGCGGGGTTTGCCCCCACCCCCCGGCAAGCGGCGGATTGGGTGGCACGGTTTTACCGGTTGTGGAGCGCCAGCCAATGGAAGCGGGAGCGCCTAGCCCCCTCGTTTCACCTGGATGAGGAAAACGTGGACCCCAAAACCTGGTGCCGGTTTCCCATCCTGTCTGCCGGGTTTGCCCAAGAATTGGAAGAATTGAGAAAACAGATAGAAACTTGAATTGAAACAGATTGAAGGCCCATTCGTTGCATAACTTAAATGTGCCCTTTTTGAGGATGCCTTTGTGGCGGCCTCCTCCTCCTTTTTCCCCACCACCTCCTTAAAGAGATTTCCCATGGTGATCCTGGACCGGCTGCGAGCCCTTTACACTGCCAACGCCCAATATCACAGCCTTCCCACCGAAGAAATTGAGGTGCGCGTGGCCACCACCGTGGTGCTGCTCACCGTGGCCGAAGTGGACATGGAACTGCACCCCAAAGAGGTGGAAACCATGATGACCATGCTGGCCAAAACCTATCACTTAAACGAGGAAGAAATGGGCACCCTGATGGCCCTGGCCGCCGAAAGCCGGGGGCATGTGCCCGACCTGTGGCCCTTCACCAACACCATCCGGCGGGTGCTGACCGAAGAACAAAAGCTCCACTTGTTGGAAATGGTGTGGCGGGTGGCCTTTGCCGATGGAAAGTTAGACCCCCACGAAGACAACCTGGCCCATCGGCTGCAACACATGATCGCGGTAAACCATAGCCTGCTGATGGAAGCGAAAAAACGGGCACGGATTGAACTGCCATAACGGTAAAGCACAGGCAGGGAACCCTGTCTGATGAACTCCTGGATGAAACCTCCGCGTCACTTACTTTTTCCCATCCCCCTTCCCCTGTTCACGGTAAAACCCCCTGGCGTTCAATCTATTTTAGCCCCGATGTAACGACCCCCAGCCTGTAGATAACCGCCCCTAACAACCAGAAAGTTAGAACGGGAGCGGAAATAAATAATGTTTGGCGAAAAGGCGTGAGCCGTGTTTTGGTTTCTTTTTTCACGACTAAATATTTTTTATTCTTGGCGTAATTTATTCTTGACGAATCCTTCTTGTTCTGCCCATGTATAAAGTGTGAGGAAAAACCTAAGGGGCGCCATGAACAGTAAATCAAACCTTTGTCCTACTGAAATCCCCACATTGTGGAAGGACCTCAAAACGTTCCACGATCAAGTGAGAGCCAAATACCACACCCTTCAAAAAGACGCCCCCAAAAAAAACCGCAATGAACATCTGGCTGAATTTGTGCGGTTTGTGTACCTCGATATGATCCGACACTTCCAGTTGGAAGAAGAGTTAATGAACCATACGGATTACCCCTCCCAAGAAAACCACCGGCAGGAGCATCACCGGTTCCTTAACCTGTTGGCAGACATCCAAACGCAACTGGAAACCCATGGGGTCAAGCAAGAAGTCGGCACCGGGTTGGTGGCCCTGGTGGGTGAATGGCTTTCCATCCATGAGCCCCATTACGATGAACCCCTGGACGAATTCCTCACCAGTCAATACGCCATGAAGTGAGTGGCTTTCCCCACCCTTATTGTTTCCTACATCTTACCCGCCATCTGTTTTCATTTCTCTCTAGGATTTCTATTTTTTTCTGCTCCCTCCAGTCTCTGTGCGATATTCCGCAAGAACAGTCATTGCGTGAAAGTCATTGCAAGAAAATGTGAGACCTCTGCATAACCTATTTTTTCCCATCCCCCGGCCCCCATTTCACGACAAAAACCCTGGTGATGCGGAGGGCTCAGTGCGTGTAAGTCATTGCGTGAAAGTCTTTGCGTGAACATTTCGGGTAAGGGTCGAGGGGGAAAAGTCGCGGGGAAAATCACAGGGAAATGCAGAAGGGATAACATAACCGGGAACAATTCTTTGGATCTTTCATGGAATGACGCGCCCCAAGGTGGGGGGAGAAGGGAGCAGATTGAATGCGATAAAAGAGAACAGAAGAAATGGCGGAGGCTGCTTACGCTTTCAACAAAACTTACACTCTCAACAAAACTTACGCTTTCAATATAACTTACGCTTTCAATATAACTTACACTTGCAACAGAATGGCCTTGGCCACTTTTTCTGCTGAGTTGGGGTTCAGAGCGAAATGCAGCTCCAGCAAATCGTGGTCGGGGGTGCAGTTTTTGGCACAAAAGGTAGAAGCCGCCTCGGTGAGGATAACCTTGTCTACCTTGGCAATCAGTTCCAAAGCCTTTTGGGGGGTTTCCAGGTTGGCGCAGCCCACCAGCACGCCGGGGGGCACCAACTCGTCAATTTCGGCCCCCACAATTTCCTCGGTGTTGGCATCGTGGCAGATGAACCCCAGCCGGGAGCCCGTGGGCAGTTCCCGCAGCAGCTTGCGGGTCACCGGGTGCAGGTCATAGGTCACGGCGTGAATCTTCCGGCTGTCTTTACGCAACAGATCCCGCACTTCATCCAGGTGAAACAGGCTGGTCACCACGTGGACCTGATGGGGGGCCAGCAACCGGGGGTCGGCCCGCAGGTCATCCAGCAGCAACTGGGTCACGTTCACCCCAAACTGCCGAGACAGTTCCTTGGCGTATTCAGCCGACTGGTGGCTGGTGCACTCCACAAACGTCACCGAGGGGTAGCGGCTGTCGTAGGCGGGGGCCCGCTGGCTAATCAGCCGCCCCAGGGTGATGGGATTGACCCCCTTCAGGTTGGCCTGACGGAAGATGTCTTCCATCAGGTTGTCCACCTCGCTCATTTCTTTGGCCGTCACCACTTCCGATAGGGACTCGCTGACGAACACCCCCTTGCCCGGCCGGCTGATTAAAATGCCCGCCGCTTGCAGTTCTAAATACACCCGGTGGACGGTGTTGCGGTGCACCCCCAATTGGGCGGTCAGTTCTCGGATAGAAGGCAGGGGGTGGCCCGGCTCCAGCAGCCCGCTCATGATGGCGTAACGCACCTGCTCTTTCAACTGCACGTGGATGGGCACCGCCGACTGCTTGTTGATCATGAAATTGTGGGGATCCTTGCCCTCTGCCGCCGGGGCGCCGTCTTCTGGCGGGCGCTGAAACGCCAGCCGCAGTATCCCCTCCCGGCTGTTTTCAGCCGCACCCGTTCCCGCACTTTTCTTGGTGGCCATGGGATTCCCCTTTAAATAGACGACAAATAGGCCGCGGTTTGGCTGGTGCCGCCCCCTGTGTTTGATTCCCCGTGGGAAAAGAAGTAACCTAAATCCGCCGATGCACCGATAACGATTGCTCTCTTTATCACGGTACCCCCCCGGCCCTTGGAATGCAATGAAACGGGGGCTGAAACCCTGGGTGCCTGGGGTTGTTCACCGCCAGAACCCGATGGTTTTCGGAAAGCCCATTGAAGTGCGATCACCTGGGAATTCTTTTCTCAAAACAATTTTCTCCACACAAAGGAACCATCATGGCCAAGTTGACCGTAGACCGTTTGGACGCCAAAGATAAAAAAGTGCTGGTGCGGGTAGACTTCAACGTTCCCCTAGACGGCGACCGCATTACCGATGACACCCGCATCCGGGCTGGTCTGCCCACCATTCAGCACTTGGTGAAGCAGGGCGCCAGGGTCATTCTGGCCTCTCACCTGGGGCGGCCCAAGGGCAAACCTGAGCCCAAATACTCTCTGGCCCCCGTGGCCAAACGGTTGGGAGAACTGCTGGGCAAGCCAGTGGCGTTCTGTTCCACCGTGATCGACAACAGCGCCAAAGACGCCGTGGGCCGCATGAAGGGGGGAGACGTGCTGCTGCTGGAAAACGTGCGCTTCCATGCCGAGGAAGAGAAGAACGACCCGGCCTTCGCCAAGTCGCTGGCCTCGCTGGCCGACCTGTATGTCTCCGATGCCTTCGGCACGGTGCACCGGGCCCACGCCTCCACCGCCGGGGTGGCTCAGTTCTTCCCCAAGGCCGCCGCGGGCTTTCTCATTGCCAAAGAGCTGGAGTTCTTGGGCATGGCCTTGAACGCCCCCAAAAGCCCCTACGTGGCCATTGTGGGGGGCGCCAAGGTGGGCGATAAAATTACCATCCTGCGCTCGCTGCTGGACCGGGCCGACACCATCCTGGTGGGCGGCGGCATGGCCTACACCTTTTTGAAAACCATGGGCCATACCATTGGCACCTCGCTGCTGGATGAACCCAACCTGGGCACCGCCGAGGACCTGCTGAAAGAAGCCAAAAAACGCGGCAAGCAAATTCTGTTGCCCACCGACCACAAGGTGGCCGCCAAGTTTTCCGCCGACTCCAAAGCGGAACTGTGCGCCATTGATATCGCCGACGGGATGATGGGGCTAGACATTGGCCCCAAAACCATTGCCCGCTATACCCAAGAAATCGGCAAGGCCAACATGATCGTATGGAACGGCCCCATGGGCGTGTTCGAATTCCCCGCGTTTCAAGAGGGCACCTTCGCCGTGGCCAAAGCCGTGGCCGAAAGCAAGGGCGTCACCATCGTGGGCGGTGGAGACTCGGTGGCTGCCGCCAACCAGGCGGGCTATGCCGACCGCATCTCTCACATTTCCACAGGCGGCGGGGCCTCGCTTGAATTCCTGGAAGGCAAAAACCTCCCCGGCATCGCGGTGCTGTCTGAAGCCTAACGAAAAACCATTCCCTGGGGGAAAACCCCAGGGAATCTTGGGCATGCCTGCGGAAAACTGATTTTCCAACAGCACCCCTCCCTGGCACCTTTGGTGCCTGTCCCTCCCCATCGTGGAGGGACAATACGCTTAGGCCGAAGGATGGAGAATAGAATCCGTCTGGATGATTCAACCGAAAGGAAGCAAATCAATAACCCATCGGCTTCGAGCGGTTCCCATCTCCGACGGGGAGGGGATGCCCCCGTCAGGGGGCAGGGGAGGGGTGTTGTTGGAGAGGGAGAGAGCGGGAAGAGGAAATAGAAGCAGCAGAAAAGGGAGTAGAAAGAGGGAGAAGGAAGAGAAAACGAGGTATTGGAATCCTGATTCAACAATTGGAGAATTCCATGACGCCTCCCATCCGACCCGCCGCCCACAAAGACCTGGAAGACATCCTGCGCGTTCAACGGGCGTCCCTTTCCAACCCCTGGAGCCAAGAACTGACCCAGGGGGTGCTGCGCACCGGAAAGTTCACCGTGCGGGTGGCCGAAATCTCTGGCCAAGTGGTGGGTTACGCCATCTTTCACCCCCGAGACACCCTCTCCAACCTGGATCAAGTGGCCGTGGCCCCCCCCCACCGCCGGCAGGGCCTGGGCCGCATGCTGGTGGCCGACTGGCTGGCCCAGGCCAAAAGCCAGGGGTTCGTTCGTTACTCCCTGCAAGTCAACCCCAGCAACCAGGCCGCCCAGAATCTCTACCTGCAGGCCGGGTTCCGCTTCCACCGCCAGTTGCCCGCCTATTACCCCAACCAAGAGGACGCCATCGAGATGGTGTTGGGCCAGGGCATCCCCGACCTCCCTAGCGTTTCTCCCGCTTTTCCCTCTCCAACTCCCCGCCCCGCCCCCAAGCCTCCCCCTGGTTCCCCCCTGGCTCCCCCCAAAACCTAGGGGGTGCCCAGCAACGTTGCTGGCACGGGAGAACAAGCGCGGAATGGTTTGAGGAAAGAAAACCGATTACTTGGGAAAGTCGGAGAACATTTGGTGCAGACGGGCTTGGGCCATTTCGATGGTGGCCCGCTCGGTAACGCCCTGTTTTATGAAATCCACAATCTGGTCAATCTTGCCGATAGCATAATCAATGCGGGGGTTGGAGCCGCGGATATAGGCCCCAATGTTAATCAGGTCTTCGGCCTCGGCATAGGTGGCCAGGGTAGAAATAAACTTGGTGGCATCGGCGGCATGGTCCCTGGGCACCACGTCAGACATGACCCGGCTGGTGGAATGCAGCAAATCAATGGCCGGGTATTGCCCCCGGGCCGCCAAGTCCCGTGACAGCAGAATGTGACCGTCCACAATGGAGCGCACGGCGTCGGCGATGGGTTCGTTGGGGTCGTCTCCCTCCACCAGCACGGTGTAAAACCCGGTAATGGAGCCCTCTCCGCCGCTCATGCCGCAGCGTTCCAACAATCGGGGCAGGTGGTGAAACACCGTGGGGGGATATCCTTTGGTGGTGGGGGGCTCCCCCGCCGCCAAGCCAATTTCCCGCAAAGCCATGGCGAAACGGGTCACCGAATCCATCATGAACAGCACCTGCTTGCCCTGATCGCGAAAGTATTCGGCAATGGACGTGGCGAGGTATGCCGCCCGGGTGCGCACCAGGGGCGGCTGGTCCGAGGTGGCCACCACCAGCACGGTGCGGGCCATGCCTTCTGCTCCCAAATCCCGCTGAATGAATTCCAACACCTCCCGGCCCCGTTCCCCCACCAGGGCAATCACGTTCACGTCGGCGGTGGTGTGGCGGGCCATCATGCCCAGCAGCACGCTTTTCCCCACCCCAGAACCGGCCATGATGCCGATGCGCTGCCCCTGGCCGCAGCTCAGCAGTCCGTTGATGGCCCGCACCCCCACATCCAGGTAGCGGCTGATGCGCTTGCGCCGCAGGGGGTTCATGGGTTCGGCGTAAAGGGGCACCTCGTAGGGGCACAGAATCTCGCCCAGGTCGTCAATGGGCCGCCCCAGGCCGTCCAGCACCCGGCCCAGCAGGTCGTCTCCCACCCTGACCCGCGGGGGACGGTCTTCGGGAATCACCACGCAGCGGGGATTGATCCCCGCCAGCTCCCCCAGGCTCATCAGCAGAATCTTGTCGTCGCGAAACCCCACCACTTCGGCAATGCCCCGCTCGCCGGTGTCCGGGTTATATACATGGCACACACTGCCCATGGAAGAGCCGGGGTTATAGGCCTCGATCACCCCGCCGATCATGCGGGTGATCTTCCCCTGGCGGCGGACGGCCGGGGTGTCTTTCACCGTGCGGGCGTATTCGCCCAGGGCTTCCAGGTGGGTTGGGTAGAGGGGGTTTTTGGAAAACAACGAGGGAGGCGTTTGGGCCGCCGGGCTGACCTGGCCCGCCGTGGGGGCCGCAGGCTGGCCCGCCTTCCCAGCCGCTGGTTTCACCGGTTGGGCCGGTTTTCCCTGGGGGTTAGGCTTGTTGTCGGGCATGGGGGGTTCCGTTTTCGCCCGTGCCAATGGCCGGGCGGGAGGAGGCAGGGGCTTTGGTCACCCGGGTTTCCCGTTCCGCCAGCATTTGGTTCAGGGCGTTTTCAATGTGGTGGAACTGATTCTTAAAGGTCAGGTCAATCACATCCCGGTCGGTTTCGATGAGCAGGTTGGCCGGGGGCAGGTCTTCTTTGGCGGCGAAGGAAATGTTTTGGCCCTCTTGCAGCACTTTTTTCAACTGAGGCCGGGCTTCCAGGATAAACTTGTAATCGGCGGGGCTGACCCACACCTTGAAGGTGCCCTGCCCCTTCAGCCCTGCCAGGGTGCGGCTCAACAAAATCAACACCGCCTTGGGGTTCAGTTTCAATTCCTGGTGCAGCACTTTTTTGGCCAGCAACACCGCCAGCCGCACAGAATCTTTCTCGGCCCAATAGGCCACCTGCCGCCGGAAGGTGGTCATCTCCCGCATCAGGGCTTCCAGGTTGGCCAAGTGGGCGCCCGCTTCTTGGTAGCGTTTCTCAAAAGCCTCTTTCCGCCCGATCTCATGCCCTTCCATCCGGGCATCTTCCCGGATTTTATCCACCATATCTTGGGTGTTGGCCATCAAAGCGGCGGCATCGGCATCGGCCGCGTCTTTCACCCGCTGGGCCTCTTGATAACGCAATTCGGCCTGGGCGTTCAGGGCGTCCATCTCCGAGCGAATCTGCCGCATGTACAAGTCGGCTTCTTCGCGCACGCTTTGGGCGTAGGCCTCGGCGTTGGTGAGCAGGGTGGTTTCGCGCTTCACCTTCAGGCTGGCAAAGTCGGTGGCGGCGCCCGGGGGCCGGGTTGTGGAATGGGCTTGGTGAAAGGCTTCTTTCTCGCCGTCTTCTTCCAGGTCTTCCACCAGCGCCACGAACCGTCCGCCCTCTTGGGGAACGGGCAGCAGGGAACCCCCGCCTTCGTGATCGAAAGCGGGGGGCACCCATCCTTGGAGCCCGGAATCTTTGCCTGCCATGGCTTGTTCTCTCGCTTGAATTCACCCCGAATGCCGGGGCACAAGGCCTGCCCGTCAGCGTTTCTCCCGCAGCCAGCCGCGGATGAGGGACGCGGTCGACAGGGGGTCGGCCCGGGCCAGTTCGATGATTTTTTCCCGGGGCGGAATGCCCGAGGCTTCCCGCGGGGTGGGAATTTCCAGCTCTTCGCCCTCCAACTCGCCAATGGTGGCGGGAAGGCCCATCAACAGATCCAAATCTTCCGGCTTGGCGGAAAGCTTTTGCACCATGGGCCGGATGACGAACAGAATGAGCAGCATCAACCCCACGCCCAGGAAGGTATAGCGCAAAATATCCAGGAAGAATTCCCGGTTGCGGGTGGTGGCTTCAATCTGGCGGGAAAGCTCTTCCTCGACCGGTTTGTTGAACTGCAGGTTCGACACGGCCACCTGATCGCCCCGTTTTTCGTCAAACCCCACGGCGGTGCGAATCAACTGGGTCAGCTGGTTCATCTCCTCCACCGTGCGTTCTTCGTATTTGTGGGTGGCAATGCGCCCCTCTTCATTCAAGATGGGGGTGTACTTTCCATCCACCAGCACCGACACCGACAGACGGCGCACTTTCCCCTGAGAGGGCTCGCTCATCACGGTTTTTTTGCTGGTCTCAAAATTTCGGGTTTCGCTGGAGCGGTTCAGCTGCGACACGTTGGCCACTTCCGACGCCCCGGCCTGGGTTTCGGGCAGGTTGCTGGTCACCCCTGGCACCCCCACCGGAATGGAGCGGGAACCCGTGGAGTTTTCGGTATTGATCTGCTCGCTGCGAACCACCACCCCTTCCGGGTCGTAGATTTCCTCTTTGGTGGTCACCTTGTCAAAGTCCATTTCCACGGTGACCTGGGCCTTCACCCGGCCTTCCCCCACCACCGGTTCCAGCTGGTTCAGCACCTTGCCTTCCAGGGCTTTCTCAATCTTGTGCCGGTAGTTAAACTCCTCGCTCACCTTGCCCGCCACCGAGTCGTCGGAAATTCCCTGGCTGAGCAAACGGCCGCTGGTATCCACCACCACCACATTCTTCTTGTCCATGCCCTCCACCGAGTTGGCCACCAGGTAGGCCACCGTCATCACTTCGTCTCGGCCCACTTCATGGCCAGCCTGGGTTTCCAGCACCACCGAAGCGGTGGGTTTTTGCTCTTCCTCGATAAACAAGCTTTTCTTGGGCAGGGCCAGGGTCACCTTGGCCGAGCGAATGTTGCTGATCCGTTGGATCAGCCGGGCCAGTTCCCCTTCCAGGGCCATTTTGAATTTGATTTGCTGCTGATATTCGGTTTCGCCCAGGCTGGCTTTGCCCAAAAACAAATCGGCAAACCCCAAGCCGCCCCCCAGCACCACCCGCTCTTTGGCCAAGATCAGGCGGGCGTCGTCGGCTTTGTCGGCATGCACCATCAGCGAACGGCCCCCGGCCCCCACCAGCACGGCAATCTGGTTTTGGTCCAGTTTTTCCTTCACCACCGCGGCGTCTTCCGCGGAAATGTTGGTGTAAAGGGGAACCCAGCTTTCGCGGTTGGCCAAATAAATAATCGACGCCATCCCGATCAATACCGCCCCCAGGGCGGAGAACAGGACGGCCTTCCTGGCCAGGGAGAGAGATTCGAAAAAGACTTGAAACTGTGCCCAGACTTCCTTCATGGGGCCTCTGGCTCGCGTAAGGTGAGAGGTCAGCGGACTGTTCAACCGGCATTCACCCTGTTCCATCCCATGGAGCAGAGGCCGGAAGACCCGGAAGCGGAAAACAGGTGTCCGGGACTTCCGGCATTATAACCCGGACATATCCCTTTCCCCACCTGTTTTTTTCCAGGCAAAGACAGTCTGAAAGACAGAAATGCAAAGAGTATTCCAACGAGGAACTACGCAGGAAACGGCAGGAGAGAAACCCCGTTTTAGCAGAACGATACCCCTGGGCCAACCAGGACTGTGCCCAGCGGGCAGGCCCCCCAAACCTCTACCCCTAAACCCCTTAGAACTGCATCCGCATCAATTCGTGGTAGGCATTGGTCAGCTTGGAGCGGACTTGGAGCATCATTTTCAGAGTCACATCGGCTTTTTCCATGGCGATCATGGTGCCATGAATGTCTTTTTCCCCGCTGGTGGCAAATTCTTCGATTTTTTGATCGGCGGCCAGTTGGGCTTGGTTCACGTCCTCCAGCATCGAGCCGAAGGAATTCCCCAGGTTTTCCACCAGGTTTTGGGTGCTGGGTTTGGCCTTGTTGGCATCCAGCAAACCGATATGGATTTGGTCAATTTTCATGGCGGTATCAGGTCTCTTCAGGTTTGTGGATGTCATGATAAAGCTTGGACAGATTCTGCTTGGCTTTCATCATGTCCCGAAACAACTCGTTGGAGGCCCGGATTTCATCGGTGATGGAAGTGTCTTTCCCTTCCAGCGACCGGGTGGCTTCCTCGGCCTGGTTTTTCAGCTGGCCCATCTGGGCAATGGCGGCCTCTAGATTGGCGTCGAATTTCCCCTCGGCCACTCCCGGTTTTCCGCGGGTCTGGCCGGGCTGTTGAATGCCCTGAACAGAGTTCACCGAACTGAATTTGACGTCTGACATGGATGGACCCTTTCTGTATCGCAGGTGGTCTCCGCAGACAGGAACCCCTTTTCAGGGGAAAAAATATCCCCTTAGAAAAGGAATGCAAAGTTCCTGCCCCTCGGTCGGCCCGCGCCATCCATGGCCCGGCAAAGCAATCCGACAAGGTTATTTTCTCACATTTTCGGCGGAAGCGCCTTCCCTGGCCCCGCCCCGTCATTCATTTCTTGTTGCCAACCCACTACCCGAACCCACGGGTCAGCATTTTCTATTCACATCTTACGCCTTGCCAATTTCCAAAGCCTTCATGGCCATGGTCTTGGTGGCGTTGAACGATGCCACGTTGGCCTCGTAAGAGCGGCTGGCCATCATCAGGTTCACCATTTCCTCGGTGGGGTTGATGTTGGGCATGGCCACGTATCCTTGCTCGTTGGCATCGGGGTGAGACGGATCGTACTTCAGAATGGGGGGGCGCTCATCCACCGACACCCCCAGCACCTTCACATGCAGCGACTCATCCGGGCCTGTCTTGCTCCGCAGCTCTTCTTCGAAGGAGCGCTGGGCCGGCAGGGCGCCAAACACCACGTCCCGCCGCCGGTAGGGGCCCCCTTCCGGGGTGCGGGTGGTTTGGGCGTTGGCAATGTTTCCGGCAATCACGTTCATCCGAAAACGCTGGGCCGACAGGCCGGAAGAACTGGTTTCCAAAGCTTTCAAGAAGCTCATGGGGTCACCTGGTCAAAGGGTTTACTGCTCGCTTTGCATGGCCAGCTTCAACTGGCCGATTTTATGGCTGACCATCCGGGTCAGGGCCGCGTAGGCCACTTGGTTTTCCGCCAACTTGGCCATTTCTCGTTCCATGTCCACCGTGTTGCCATCCAACGAGGCATTGGGGTTGGCCGACTGAATCACCTCTCCTCGCACCATTTCCAGGGGCAGGGGGCGGCGGCCGTCCATGTGGCGCGGGTCGGTCACCCGCATCGGGCCGGGGGTTTGGGCCTCCAGGGCTTCTCCCAGGGCTTTCTCAAACACCAGGTCCCGGGCCTTGTAGCCGGGGGTTTCTTGGTTGGCAATGTTGCTGGAAAGAATCTCGTTGCGCTTCGTCCGCAGGTCCAAAGACCGCTCCAGCAGGGTCATGCGGATATCGAACAAACCGGCCATAAGATTCTCCCTGACAAATCATGGGGATCGTGGGTCATCGCCAGGATGACCCGGTTCTCTGGAAGGGAGAGATGCAAGGGGCAAGCCAAAGGCAGGGAATCCGCCAGGCGGGAGAACAAGGAGGGGAAAACGCAAAACCAGCAGCCAACAGGGAACAGAAAAAACTGATCCGGTGAGGAATACGAGAGGAGGAAGAGGATTGATTTTTTACGGTAAATTTTTCACGGTAAAAATTTTGATGATACAACCCTGACGATTAGCCACAAGGGTACACTTTTCCCCACTGCATCCATAAAACATGGCCTTGGTCCACAGCCCTTAGGGCATAAAGCCATGACCGGCCGACAGGGTTTCGCCGGAGGAGAATTCCATGGCCCGCACATCCACCCGCACGGGGTGGCCGGGGCGGTTGGCCACCAACCGCAATTCACGCTCCACCGGGCGGGATTCTTTCGCCCCCAGATACACCACCCGGTTCCGGGGGTCGCCATCGAACCGCCCCCACCAAGCCTCGTAGGCCACCAGCAGCAACAGAGGGCGGTCCAGGGGGTTTTTCAACGTAGCGGTGACCATAACGCTTTGAGATTTGCGAGCCGGGGGATTTTCTATTTGCAACTGGAGGATATCCCGGTATGCGGCCCACTCCCCCGGTGAAAGAGATTTCACCAGCCGGGCGTTCAGGTCGTTGCGAGAGTCGTGGGTCACCCCCCGCAGAAACAGGATTTTCCGCAGGGTGCCATAGGGAATGTCTTCTTGATGGAGCACCACAAAGGAGGCATCGCTCAGCAGAAAGGTATTGGCCACGTTGGGCTGATAGGCCTCGGCAGCACCGGTTTTCCGCACAGACACCGCCGCCACCAAGTAGTTCCCATTGATTTTGGCCGGGGGAACGTACAGTTTTCTCACCGCCCCCAAAAAGCGAGCCCTGGATTCTTCATCTTCGGCCTTGAAGTACTCGCCCAGCAAAGGGGAGACGTCTCCCATGGTACCGAACTCCCGCAGGGCCACCCCCAGCCAAGAATGCCCCCGCCCCCCCCGCTGGGCCAGAGCATACACCAAGGCTTTGCGCGCCATCTCTCGGTCGGCCCGCATTTGGCGCATGGCTTCCAGCCGTTCCTTGGGATTATCGCCAGTAATGGCCGGGGCCCATTTGGCCGCCGCCGCGGCTTCTGGGGAAGCGTCTTGGCCCCAGGCGGGGGTCATCCATAGGGCGCCAGCCGCCAGCCCGGCCAGCAGGGCCGCCATGGGTTTCATCCGGGGGGGTCGTTTCACAAGAGGCCGCGAGAGTGTAGGATAGAGAGAACCAGCCGAAGCGTGGAGAAAAACCATCCCCCACCACCCTTTCACTCTGCCATTTCATCCAGGGGGGATCAAGGGACCTGGAAAAAAGGCTTGACCTTTCCCTGATCTTCCTGGAAAAATATGTTGTTTACCTCTTCCGGCGCAGGGTTTTCGCCCGTGGGACAGCCTTCCGCGATGGTCAGCTTTGAATTTGTTAACGAATTCAGCGCTATCCCCGGGGCTAGAGACACCAGCACCCACCGCCACCACAACTTTAGGGTTTCGAGAAGTCATGAAGACGTTCAATTTGCATAAAGAAGACTTGGCCCCTGGCAAACCCTTTGCCCACCAATGGCTATTGGTGGATGTGCAAGGCCAAACCCTGGGACGGGCGGCCACCCGCATTGCCACCCTGCTGCGGGGCAAACACAAGCCCCACTTCACCCCCCACCTGGACACCGGCGATTTCGTGGTGGTGGTGAATGCCGAGAAAATCAAGCTCACTGGCGCCAAGTTGAAAGACAAGTTTTACTTTCACCACACCCGGTATCCGGGCGGGGTCAAGGTGATCCATGCTGAAAAACTGCTCAACGAAAAACCCACTGAACTGATGCGGCAGGCCGTGAAGCGGATGCTCCCCAAGAACGCCCTGAACCGGGGCATTCTGGAAACCAAACTGAAGTTGTACGTAGGTCCGGAGCACCCCCACAAAGCCCAGCAGCCCGTGCCCACGGAACTGTAAGGCCGGGGTGAATCGCCGGGCAGCGCCCAGCGGGTGCTAAGATTTTCACTTTACGAAAGCAAGACTTGATTATGCTGTAAATCAGGGGGTATCGGGGCAAGGCCCCACCATCCCAACGACGTTTCAAACCAACATCAAACCATCGAATTATGGCCCTCACCAAGACTCAATACTACGGAACTGGCCGGCGGAAACGCTCGGTCGCCAGGGTGTACCTGCGGCCCGGAAAAGGGATCATCCGCATCAACAACAAGCCCCTGGATGAATACTTTGGCGACAACGCCCAACGGTTTCTGGTGCGCCAAGCCCTGGAAGCCACCGAAACCACCGGTCAGTTCGATATGGTGGTGAACGTGATGGGCGGGGGGGTCAACGGTCAAGCCGGGGCCATCCGCCACGGCGTGTCCCGGGCCCTGTTGCAGGTGCCCGCCGTTCAATACCGCGATGTTCTGAAAAAAGCCGGGTTCCTCACCCGAGACGCCCGCGAAGTGGAACGGAAAAAATACGGCCAGCCCAAAGCCCGCCGCCGCTTCCAGTTCTCCAAGCGTTAAGCCAACACCCCATTGTGGGTCACACCAAAACCCTCCCCGGCCCTGCCGTGGGAGGGTTTTTGGTTTGATGGAATAGTTGGATAGATAAAATCGGAATTACAGCGTATTAGATTGGGGCTTCGCCCCCCATTCCCCTTTTCACGGCAGAATTTCTGTTGATGCGTTGGACTCGAAATAAACAAGACGAGGAAGAGGGAAATAGGAGGAAGGAAAAAGGAGGATAAAGGAGGATAGGAGATTGGGAGGAAGATACGAATAGAAAGATACCGTGCTATAAAGTAGGGGCTGGGGGGGCTTGTGGAGTGACCAGAATCTGCTCCACCGGATAGCCCTGTAATCGGGCCTGCTCCACCAGGGCCTGGTAGCGCTCCGGCGCCATGCGGGGCGAGCGGCTTAGAATCCACAAATACTCTCGGCTGGGGTCCCCCACCAGGGCCCACTGGTAGTCGTCATCCAGGGCCAGCACCCAGTAATGCCCATAAAAGGGCCAAAAGAACCGCACCTTGAGCTTGGCCTGGGTGGCAGGGTCGGCCACCCAAGCCACCCCCTTCACCTCCCTCCGTTTCCCATCCAAAGTAAGATTCCGGCAGCGATTTACCACCGTCAGATCACCATCTGCCTGCGGAATATATTCCGCTGTCACCCCCACGCAGTTTTTTTGAAAGGGCGTGGGTAGCCGGGCAATTTCATACCACAACCCGGCGTAACGGTTCAGGTCCACCCAGGCCACCGTTTGGGGTGGCGGCTCCTCCGCCCTCAGGGGCGGCGCCGAAAAAAAGACTGCCCCCATTAGGGCCAGCCAGACCCCCACGGACCAAGGCCATGATGAAACCAATGGTGAAACCGATGGAAACCGAGTAGGGGTCATGCGATGCCTTTTTCTAGAATTTTTAGACTTATGCAGAGGTCTCTTATTGAGCGCCGAAAAGATTTGTTCCTGGCCGTTCCATCCTCCCCCCTTTGTTGAACGAAGCCCCAGGGGAATAGGTTCCGGGGCTTGTATTGCCAGGAAAGAACACTCCCCCGTACAATGGATCCATGAATCTTCCCTCCTCCCCACCACCCAGCGGAGCCCTGAGCCCCGACGCGGAACGCCCCCGGGCGGCCATTCACGCCCTCGGCTGTCGGCTGAACCTGGCCGAAGCCGATGCCATTGCCCAAAGCCTCAGGGCCCAGGGCTATCGGATGGTGCCCTGGGGCCAAGAGGCCGAGGTGTTTGTGCTGAACAGCTGCACGGTGACGGGCCCCAGCGGGGCCAAAACCCGCCAAGCCCTTTCGGCCATCCGCCGCCGCTGGCCCCAGGCCCGGCTGGCGGTGGTGGGCTGCCATGCCCAGGTGGAATCCGCCGAATTGGCGGGGCTGGCCGATCTGGTGATCGGCACGGAGGAAAAAATGAATGTGGCGGCCCACCTGGCCAACCTGCCCCCCCATAGCCCCCCCAAAATCATCCGCCCGGCGGTTCGCCGGGGGCCTTTCCAGCAGAGTTTTGGAGCCCTGGGGGGCCACACCCGCCACCACCTGAAGGTTCAAGACGGCTGCGACTTCATGTGTTCGTTTTGCGTGATTCCCCTGGCCCGGGGGCGGGCCCGCCCCCGCCTGCTGGATAACCTGCTGGAAGAAGCCCGCCAAGCCGCCCAGGCCGGGGCCCGCGAACTGGTGGTGACGGGGGTTAACGTGGGCACCTGGGAAGAAAACGGCAAAAACTTTCTGGATTTGATCGATGCCTTGAACGCCATCGATGGACCAGAACGCATCCGGGTGGGGTCCATCGAATTCACCACCGTGGGGGAGGGCCTGCTCAGCCGGATGGCCGACCCCGCCCACAAATTGGTGCCCTTCCTGCACTTGCCCCTGCAATCCGGCTCAGAAACCGTGCTGGCCGAAATGAATCGCCGCTACACCCCCCAGGCCTACCACCGCTTTGCCCAAAGTGCCCTGGCCCGGGTAAACGACCTTTGCCTGGGGGCCGATGTGATGACCGGATTCCCCGGTGAAACCGAAGAACGGTTTCTGGAAACCCTGGCCTTTCTGGAAAGTCTGCCCTTCGCCTATCTGCATGTGTTCCCCTACTCTCCCCGCAAGGGCACCCCCGCCGCCCGCCGGGAAGACCAGGTCCCCCCCGCCCTGCGGCAAGCCCGGGCGGCCCGCTTAAGAGCCCTGGATGAACAAAAGCGGCTGGCCTACCAACGGCGCTTCCTGGGACGGGTGCTGCCCGTGTTGTTGGAAAGTTCTTCCAACCCTGGCCGGGTGGGGGGATATACTCCCCATTACGTGCGGGTAGAAGTAAACTTATCGGAGGAGAACCCATTGGGCCTAGCCAATCCCCTGGCCAATACTATCGTTCCGTTGCGGCTGATGAGCACCGGGCTACCTGCCATGGCCGGAGCACGAGTAGAGGAAGCGAACAAACCAGAATCTCAGGTGCAAACCTGAGATAAGCCTGAAAAGAGAAGGAACGATAAAGGCTAAAGGAAGAACCGGGAAAAGGTTCAAGAAAGGGAGCGCCTGTAAATTTAAGATGTAAGATGAAGGACGCAAACCGGGGCGAAGCCCCGGTGCGACATGAACCGATTGAATCGCCGGAAGGGTTTAGAACCCGCCCTCGATGGGGAAAGCGTTGGTGTAAATGTTGTTGCCGGTGGCCCAGGTGTTGGCATAGCGCACCAGCCGGTTTTCCGGAAAACCCGCCAATTCGCTTAAACGCTTGTAGGCGTCGTCTAGGTAGCCGATTTCATCAATCAATCCATAGCGTTTGGCATCAGCGGCGGTCATGACGCGCCCATCGGCAATGGCCCGGATCTGCCGCTCGGCCATGCGGGGGCGGCCCTGCTTTACGGCCCCGATAAACAGTTCATACTGCTGGTTCACCATTTCTTGCAGCAGTTTCTGCTCGTCGGGGGTGCGCTTGCGGTAGGGGGAGTCAATATCTTTGAACCGGCCCGAGGTCACCGGGTCGGCCGTAACCCCAAACTGTTTCATTAAACCAGAGAACTCCATGTGGGGCATAATCACCCCAATGGAGCCCGTGATGGTGGAGGGATGGGCGTAGATTTCATCGGCGGCCATGGCGATGTAATACCCGCCAGACGCGGTGATGTCTCCCATGGCAGCCACGATCTTCACCTTCTTGGTCTTCTTAAACTCCATCAGCGAGTGATAAATAATATCCGAATCGGTCAGGGTTCCACCGGGAGAGTTGATCCGCAGCAGAATTCCCCGGATGTTGGGATCGTGATAGGCAATCTCCAGCTCTTGCCGAATCCGGGCGGTCATCCCCGGCAGCCCGCCATAGGGAGAGGCAATGGGTTCGTTGGAGATCACCCCGTCGATGTCAATCATCAAAATTTTATCCGGGCCCTCTCCCATCAACAGCACCTCGTGGAACCCCCCGCTCGACTGCAGCACCCCCCCCTGAGAGCAAGACGCCGCCAGCAGGGTAAGTCCCCAAATCCAGCCCCGCCACTGAAACATCCTCCGCTGCATGTGCGTCATCCGCCAATCTCCCGTAACAGGTGAATCATTTCAATGGTTGTGGCCATGGCCTCCGCTCCTTTATTGCCAGCTTTAGAGCCAGCCCGGTCAATGGCCTGCTCCACGGTTTCGGTGGTCAACAGCCCAAACCCCACCGGGAGGGAAAAATCGGCCCCCACCCGTGCCAGGCCCTGGGCGGCTGCCCCGGCCACGTAATCAAAGTGGGGGGTGTCTCCCCGAATCACCGCCCCCAGCACCACCAGCCCCTGAAACCGCTTGGTGCGGGCCAGGGCGTTAGCCGCCAGGGGAAGTTCGAAGGCACCGGGAACCCAGGCGATTTCCAGGGAGTCTGGGTCTCCGCCGTGGCGGCGAAAGGCATCCACCGCTCCGTCGAGCAGCCGCTGGGTCACAAATTCATTAAACCGGGCCACCACCAGCCCAATTTTCAGCCCTTGGGCGGTCAGCTTTCCTTCATGCGTTTTCATGGGGTTCCCATTTCACGTTTTTTTAAAAGCCAGAAAATAAATATTCGCACTTTGCGATCATACCTATGAACGTGGGGGCTTTCAATAGCAACCCGTTCTTTCTCCACCCCCTATTTCTCTTATCCATCTCCATTTCTTACCCATCTTTCTTACCCATCTTTCTTATCTAACTTTCTTATCTAACTTTCTTATCTAACTTTCTTATCTAACTTTCTTATCCATCTCCCTCCCCTGCTCCCTCTCCTGTTGTATTTTCTCCCCGTTACGAAAACGCTCATCTATCTCCGGTTCTTTCTCCGGCTTTCTTGGTGATCTGCGCGACCAAAGTTACCCTTTGGGTTTCTTGCGGCCTGGGGCACTGGTTTTCGCGGGATGATCCGGGTCAGCAGGGGTATTCTCTTGGGCGGTAATTTTCCGGATGATGCCGCTGGTGGAGCGGTTTTCTTTGAGCGGAATCAACTCCACCACTCCTCCCCACTGGGCCATCAGGTCGGCCCCCACCACTTGATCCACCGTGTAGTCGGCCCCCTTGGTCAGCACATGGGGCCGCACCCGCTTGATCACCTCCAGGGGGGTGTCTTCGCCAAAGATCACCACGTGGTCCACCGCCTCCAGGGCCCCCAGCACATGGGCCCGGTCTTCCTCGCCAATCACCGGGCGGGTGGGGCCCTTCAACCGCCGCACCGAGTCGTCCGAGTTCAGCCCCACGATCAACACATCGCCCCTGGCTTTGGAGTCTTTTAAGTATTGAATATGCCCAGCGTGCAGCAAGTCGAAACAGCCATTGGTAAACACAATACGCTTGCCCTCTTGGCGCAGGCGTTCGGCGGTTTCGCCAATGTCGTGCAGGGTGTGGAACCGGAAAGGGTGGCCGTCTTGGCTGAGAATTTCCGCGGTGGTGACCGTGGCGGTGCCCAGCTTGCCCACCACAATGCCCGCCCCCAGATTGGCCAGCCGCACGCATTCAAACGGTTCTACCCCGGCAAACAACAGGGCCGAAAACAAGCTGATGAAGGTATCCCCCGCCCCAGTCACGTCGTACACTTCCCGGGCCTGGGCGGCCAGCTGGCGCCATTCGCCCGATTTCCGGGCCGTAAGAACACCTTTGGCCCCCCGTGTCACGCACACCGACTCCAAGGCACACATGTCCATCAAACGCCGGGCTACCGTTAGGGCATCCTGGTCGTTCAGGATGGGCTGATGGGTCACCATCGAGGCCTCGTGCTCGTTGGGGGTCAGGCAGGCCGCCCCCTTGTAGCGAGAATAATCCATGCCCTTGGGGTCCACCGTAACCTTGCGCCCATGGCGGCCCGCCAGGGCCAGCAGGGCCTCCATCAAACCCCGGGTAATCAGCCCCTTGCCGTAATCCGATACGATCACCCCGTCCACCTTGGCCATCAGGGGCTCTAGCCGGGCCAGCAGGTCGCCCAGTAGTTTTTCCCCCAGGGGGGCGGCCTGTTCCCAGTCGCAACGCAGCATTTGCTGGTGCTGGGCCAGAATGCGCAGTTTCACTCCGGTGGGCCGGGCCGGGTCGGAAAGTACCGCGCTGGTATCGGCGCCGATTTCTCCCAGCATCCGCCGCACTTCCCGCCCCATGTCGTCTACCCCGGTTAGGCCGCACACCCACACCTTGCACCCCAGGGCCGCAAGGTTGTTGGCCACGTTGGCCGCCCCCCCCAGCCGGGTTTCCTCCCGCCCCACTTTTACCACCGGCACGGGGGCCTCTGGGCTCACCCGGTTCACTTCTCCCCAGTAATACCGGTCCAGCATCAGGTCCCCCACCACCAGCACCCGTGTATTCTCTAATTTGGCCAAGGTTTCAATCACGCCGAAGTTCCTTTCAGGTTACCAAGCATCCACCAACAAAATCATGAAGGCCTACAAACCAAAACTCACCGGGAACAAATATACCCCGTTTTCCAGAAGAGAAACCAGCCTGATTTGACGAACATGAATGGACTGGCGCCGCCCTAAGCCCCACGGGCGGGTTGCCAATTCCGCCCCCTTTGGAGAGAATAGCCCTATGGAATGAAACCCGCTTCCCAGTTGAACCCTCCCAAGGGGCGGCGGATCCAACAGGACAACTGGACAAACGGGGGGTTCACCAACACACTTCTGCGGCCTGCCATGAAATCTCCCCGTATTATCTCGGCATTTTCTCTGCTCAGCGTATTTTTACTGCTGGCCGTGCTCCCCGGCCTGGGTCTGAGCCAAGACGTAAACCGGGATATTGAAGCCATGAACCGGGAATCCAAAGCCCGGGCGGCCATCGTAAAGCGGGTCAGCGGGGCGGTGGTCAACATCCAGGTCGAGCAAGCCATCGCCACCCAGGCTGCCCCGCCCCAAGAATTGCTGCAAGACGATTTCTTTCGCCAGTTCTTCCGGGGAATCCCCTTTCCCCAGGGGGGCAAACGCTCCCAGACCGCCTCGGGTTCCGGGGTGATTGTAGACGCCAAAGGCTATATCCTCACCAACAGTCACATGGTGGCCAACGCCAGCAAAATCACCGTGAAGCTGAAAGACGGCCGCACCCTTCCCGCCAAACTGGTGGGAACCGATCCCTCGACGGACCTGGCCGTGATCAAGATAGACAGCGCCCAGCTGCACGCGGCATCGCTGGGAGACTCGGATGACCTGGAGGTGGGCGAGTCCGTCATGGCCATCGGCAACCCGTTTGGGTTTGACCAAACCATCACCATGGGCATCGTCAGCGCCAAGGGCCGCTCGGGCATTGGGGTGACCGACTATGAGGACTTCATCCAAACCGATGCCTCCATCAATCCGGGCAACAGCGGGGGCCCCCTGGTGAACCTGAAAGGCGAGGTGGTGGGCATCAACACCGCCATTTTCGGCGAGCGAAACCTGGGCATCGGCTTTTCCATTCCCGTCAACATGGCCAAGCAGGTCATGGAAGACCTGATTCAGAAGGGCCACGTCACCCGCGGGTTTTTGGGCATTGCCATCCAGGATATGACCCCCGACCTGTCTGAGGCCCTGGGCATTCGGGCCAGCCAGGGCGTGGTCATTGGCCAAGTGGGAGACGACACCCCCGCCAGCCGCTCCGGCCTGAAAGACGGCGATGTGATTACCCAGTACAACCGCAAGCCGGTGAAAGACGCCCAGTCGTTTCGCTACTTGGTGGCCTCCACGGCGCCCGGCACCAAAGTGCCGGTGGAATTGTGGCGGGATGGAAAACGGATGGACATGGAATTGGCCATTGGCAAACAGCCCGGCCAGATGACTTCGGGATTGGCCCCCTCCCCGGCCGATTCCCCCCACGAGTTATTGGGCCTGCGGGTCACCGTGATGAAGCCCACCGAGGCCCGCTCCCTGGGCTATGCCGGGCTGAAGGGGCTGCTGGTGTCGGCGGTCATGCCCAACTCCCCGGCCGATCAAGCCGGCATTAACCCCCGCTCCCTGCTGCTAGAGGCCAACCGCCGCCCCCTGGCCCAGGTGGCCGACCTGCGCCGTGAAGTAGAACGGCTGGGTCATGGCGGAAAACTCATGCTGCGGGTGCGTTCGGGAGACACCGCCCGGTTCGTGGTGATTACCATTCCCTAGGGAGGAGCAAATCAGGCAACTGATCCCAGCGGTAAGCGAAGAGGTTTGGAAGGCTTGGCTGACGGAAGCCCGGCTGAAAAATTTACAAGAAGTTCTGGAACTCATCCAAACATATTCTGATTAAACTTACCCCTAACCCTTTCTTTCTGCCCGCCAGTTGTCGGCCAAAAAGAGCACCGCCCCCAGGGATATAAATATATCGGCGGCGTTGTTGACGAACAGGCTGGTGGAGTAAAACCGGAAGTGCAAATAGTCGGTGACCGAACCGAACAGGGCCCGGTCCACCAAGTTGCCCAGGGCCCCCGCCAAAATAAGAGACAGCGCCACCGCCCCCAGACCAGACATGCCATGGCGGTGGCGAAACCAATACCCCCCCAGAAACCCCATGGCCAGCAGAGAAATTCCCACCAGCACCGGCGCCCGGATGCCCTCCGACAGGCCAGACAGAAAACTAAAGCTAATGCCCCGGTTTTCCACCCAGATGAAGTCCAAAAAGTTCGGCACCAAGGGCCTTACCTGCTGGGGAACCGCCTGGGTTCTCACCCAAATTTTAATCGCCTGATCGGCCAAGGCCAGCAAGCCGGTGGTGAGCATAAAAAAAGCAGGTGTTTTCATGGGGAAGGAGATCGTCTTGAATGGGAGGAAGGGTGAAGGTCAACAGGTGAAGTTTCCTGCGTAAACCAGTATAGATAAGAATACGGATAGATCAAAGGCGGAAAATTCTTTGCATGTTCTCTTTTATTTACGGGTTCCTGTGAATCTTTTGTCTCCATTCAAAAAGCCCGAACTTCCCGGTGCCCCCAAAAGGAACCGCCGCCAGTTTTGGACGCGCCGCCGGTTGATCACCACCAGCGCCATTATGGCCACGGGATTCTCGGTGTATTACCTGATCGGCGTGGAGCAGGATTTAATGAGAGACTTGCCCAATCGGCAAATCGGCCCCACCACCATGGTCATCATGACCCAGGTGACCATGCAACAGCACGAAAACCGGCGGCTGTTGATGGAAATTCACGCCGACCAGGCCGAGTATGATCAGCAGACCGAAAAAAGCCGCTTTCAGAATGTGCGATTTACCTTTGCTGGCAGCCAAAACAACCCCAGCAAACCCGTTTCGGTATGGGGGCAGGCCGGGTATGCCACCCTGGAAAACGGCCTGTTTATCCTCCGCAATCAGGTCCAGGTTCATCACTCCGATCACCTTTCTTTTACCAGCCCCACGGTGGAATACCACGATAAACGAAGAGAAATTCGGGCCCCGGGGAAGGTTTGGCTCCAGCAAAATCAAACGAATTTTCAGGGCAAGAATTTAATCTATTCCCTCCGGGATGAACGGCTCACCATCCAAGCCCCCCTCCTGTACCAATAATCCCCTGTTTCGTTCTGCCTGACCCGCTCACCCCCTGGCGAACCCCCCGGTGAACCCCCTGGCGTCACTCCCCTCATCTCTCCCTTCACCAAAACAACATGAGAAGGCGTACGATCTCGGCCTATCTCTGTCATTGCGTGATTTTATCGAATTGGCTCAATGCGAGGCGGGGATAAAAGAAAGAAAGAAAATATAATGGGAAGTAAAGGAGAGAAAAAAGAGAGCGAATCGAAATAGCTAAATCCAGCGAAGTAAGGGCGCAATAGGAAAAATAGGGAAGAAGAGAACCAGCGAGGAGCACGAGAACAAGGGGGAAAACCCAGGGGAGTGGGAATAAACCCACTCCCCCAGATCCATTTTAGTGGCCAGCGGGAGCGGCGGCACCTTCAGCGGCAGGAGCAGCGCCTTCAGCGGCGGGAGCACCTTCAGCAGGAGCGGACTCAGCGGCTTTTTTGCTGCAACCAGCCAAGGACAAAGCAAAGGTCAAAATCATGGCGGCCATCAGGGCCTTCATGGCGTTGTTCATTGAACAATCTCCTTTGGATTTCGTTGAAAAACAAATCCCCTGCCTGTGAACAAAGGGAAATGGTGGGGGAGGACCCATTCACCCGAATGGCCAATTTACAACAACACGTCTTTTATTTTCAATAGTTATTTTCCCCTTCCCTGGGCCTCCCTGGACCTTTGGTTTTCCATCGGATATTCCAATGGTTTTCTGACGCTTTATGTCCCCCCACCCATACCTCTCTCGCCTTCAGCCCTCCCTTCACATTTTCTTCACAAGGTTTTTCCGGGAAAAACAGCTTTGCCATTCGTTCAAAAGAGAGCATGGACTGAATATTTTCTCTACGGAGGGTAGATCAGAACAAGATTCGGAATCCGTTTCCGAAATCACCCATTTTACGGGGATGTTTGTATGGATTCATTCCACCTGTTTCCCTCTCTGGGGGCACCCCCAGGCACCCGCAAAGGGGCCCTCTTGTCTCCAGGGCAAAGCACTCGGCTGGCCATGGTGTACCAGGACTTACTGACTCTTTCTCAAGCGGCAGACGATGGGGAACTCAAGTCTGCCCTTCAATCCGCGGCGTCGCTGGTGGATGAAGCCCTGTGCAGGGTTTCAAAACACCGCTGGCGCCCCAACTCATCCGAGGCCCTATGATTCGAATACTCATCATTGATGACTCCTTCATGGTCCGCACGGCCCTCAAGCGGCTGTTGGAAGCCGTACCCGGGTTTGAAATTGTGGGAGAAGCCAAAAACGGCATGGAGGGAATTGAAAAGGTGAAGGTTTTTTCCCCCCATGTGGTGACCTGCGACATGGAAATGCCGGTGATGGACGGGGTGCAGGTCATGATGCACCTGCGAACCGCCCACCCCAAGGTGAAAGTGGTGGTGCTCTCCTCCATCACCCAGCCCGACTCTCCCAAAGAGAGGATTTGCCAGTCTCTGGGGGCCTTTGCCGTGATGGCCAAGCCCGTGCAGCATTCCGATCTGGACCCCGTTCAAGACGCGGAAAAGCTTATCCATACCATTCAGCAGGCCGCCAGCGCCGCCTAAGGTTTGCTGTGCATTCGGGGGAAGAATCCATGGGCCCACTGCGTATTTTTTCTTCTCGATTTGCCCCCCCTATTACCCCGCCACAGCAAAGCGGATGCAAACACAATTTCTAACAAAAACAGGAATTCAACATGCTCTCCCCAAACTCAGGATATGACGGCATGACTCCCCACCCACCCGCTCATTTTCCTCAGGTGTCCACTTCTTCTTACCTGCCTTACATGTCGCCCGCGCGGCTGGGTTACTGGGGGCCAAGGGTTAAGCAGATTCTTTCCGCCCAACTGCGGCGCGCGGAAAAACTGGCATGGCCCAACCCCGTGGTCATCCGCGGGGTTCGGCTGGTGGCCGAACGGCTGATAGAAATTGCCTACCAGGCCAAAGCGATGGACCTGAGTTTGGAGGCCAGCGAAATTGCCGCGTTGATGGCGGTAATTTCTGAGGGAAAGATGGAACCTGCCGCATTCCAGTCGGTCCTTATTCAACACCGGGAGCTGCTCGATGAGGCTTGGCGGGAGGAAGAATCCATCTTCATGGATTTATCCAAGCCCATGGCCCCCATTATGGCCAACGCCAAAACCCTGGCCTCTCCGCTGCCGGGGATTGTTCCGGCCCCCTTCTCTCCACCCCCGCTCCAAAAAATGGATCATCCCGGTACGTTTTCTTACCTGGGGAACCAAGTGCCCTACGACCATGAACTCACCAGCCTGTTCATCACCGACCTGCCGGATTTGCTGGCCCTGGCCGAAACCGCCGTCCTCTCCATGGAAAGCATGGGGCTTTCTCCCGCCATGCTGCACGAAACCATCCGGGCGGTCCATATCATCCGGGGAAATTCGGGATTTTTAGGGCTGGTCGAATTTCGAGACCTTAGCCTGGGCATGGAAACCCTGCTGGAGCGCATGCACCGATCTCCCCAAACCCCCACTTCCCAAGACTACCAGTCTTTGTTGGATGGCGTGGACACCATGAAACACCTGCTTTCCAACCTGCAGCACAGGGTTTCCGTTCTAATGGGCGAGACCCCCCCCTTTTCACAGCCCCCCCTGCTCGACACCCACCCCCTGGCCCAGCGGTTGAAAACCCTGGCGGGCGGCTGAAGGCTTGCCAAACCCGGAAAAACCCGTTACATAGATAGTTTGCACTCTACAACATCCCTTCACCCCTGAAGAGGCCGGGAAACAATGCCATTGCCTGCCCAGTCATCGCCTGCCCAAACCGCCCAACCCCTCGACTTCTCCAAAGGGGGGGGGATGATTCCCGCCATCGTTCAAGATTGGCAGACCCACGAAGTGTTGATGGTGGCCTATTTGAACGAGGAAGCGTTCCGCCTGACCCAGGAAACGGGGAAGATGCATTATTACTCCCGCTCCCGCAACCGTTTGTGGATGAAAGGAGAGAGCTCCGGGCACGTGCAGGAGGTGAAGGAAATTCTGGTGGACTGCGATCAGGACGCGGTGGTGTTCAAGATTCATCAGGTGGGGGGCGCCGCCTGCCACGAAGGATACAACTCCTGTTTTTTCCGTAAGATGGAAAAAAACGGCTCCCTGACCCTGATCAAGCAACAGCGGGTGTTCGACCCGGAAACCGTTTATAAAAAATAGAGCGAAACCATGAAATTGCGGTTGGGCATTCCCAAAGGCAGCTTACAAGAGGCCACCGTCGAGTTGTTCCGCAAGGCGGGATACAAAATCAACATCAGCGGGCGGTCTTATTACCCCTCGATCGACGACCCCGAAATTGAGTGCACCCTGCTGCGGGCCCAAGAAATGGCCCGCTACGTGGCGGAAGGGCTGCTCGACTGCGGCCTGACCGGTTACGACTGGGTGATGGAATACCACGACGGGGTGGAAATTGTCGCCGACCTGATCTACTCCAAAACCGGCTCGGGCAAGGCCAAATGGGTGCTGGCCGTGCCAGAAAATTCCCCCATCCAATCGGTGAAAGACCTGCAGGGCAAGCGCATTGCCACCGAGGCGGTGGGCCTGACCAACAAATGGCTGAAAGACAATGGAGTCACGGCCAAGGTGGAGTTTTCTTGGGGCGCCACCGAGGTAAAGCCCCCCCACCTAGCCGATGCCATCGTGGAAATCACCGAAACGGGCTCTAGCCTGCGGGCCAACAAACTGCGGGTGGTGGAAACCCTGCTGGAAACCAACACCAAGCTGATCGCCAACCCCAAAGCCTGGGCCGACCCGGCCAAGCGGCGGAAGATTGAACACTTGGCCATGCTGCTGGAAGGGGCCATTCTGGCCGAAGGCCGGGTGGGCCTGCTGGTCAACGTGAACAAAAAGCATCAGCAGCAGGTGCTGGAAAAACTCCCCAGCCTGTACCGCCCCACCATTTCCACCCTCACCGACCCAGAGTGGGTAGACATCACGGTGATTCTGGAAGAACGGGTGGCCCGGGATCTGATTCCTGAATTGAAGCGGCTGGGGGCCCAAGGCATTGTGGAGTTCCCGCTGAACAAAGTCATTCCGTAAGCGTTTTTTTACCACCAGACGGGCCACGGCCAGTCTGTTTATTTCACCCCAACCCCGGGCTCCGTGATTCAACGGCTCCCGGGCCCACAACCCCAAAGGAAACCATGTCGGAAGCCACTCAAAACCTCCAAGCCTCCAGCGAAGACAAAACCATCTTCCTGGACGAAAACATCGACTTCGCCCAACTGTACGAACAATCCGTCAAAGACTTCAAAGCCTTCAACATGGTGATCGGCAAGGTCATCGAAGTGGGCAAAGACTACGTCACGGTAGACATCGGGTACAAGTCCGAAGGCCAGATCGCGGTCTCGGAATTCCTCGATGAAAACCAAGCCCTGAACGTGAAGGCTGGCGATGAGGTGGAGGTGTTTCTGGAAGCCCTGGAAGACCAGGACGGCATGGTGGTGCTTTCCAAAGAGAAAGCCGAAAAACTGCGGGTGTGGGAAGAAGTGGGCAAAATCTTCGAAGAAGGCCGCACCATCATGGGTACCATCAACTCCCGCATCAAGGGCGGGTTGTCGGTGGATATTGGAATCAAGGCGTTCCTCCCCGGCTCTCAGGTGGACCTGCGGCCCGTGCGCAACCTGGACAAACTGATCGGCGAAAAGTTCGAATTCAAAATTCTCAAGTTCAATCAAAAGCGCGGCAACATCGTGCTGTCTCGCCGGGCCCTGCTGGAAGTGGACCGGGAAGAGCGCCGCAAGAAGACTTTGGGCATCCTGAAAGAAGGCACCCTGATCAAAGGTTACGTGAAGAACATCACCGACTACGGTTTGTTCATCGACCTGGGCGGGGTAGACGGCCTGCTGCACATCACCGACATGACCTGGGGGCGCATTGTTCACCCCTCGGAAATGTTCTCCATCGGCGACGAGGTAGAAGTGATCGTGCTGAAGTTCGACCAAGAAACCGAAAAGGTGTCTCTGGGCTTGAAGCAAAAATTCTCCAACCCCTGGGATCAAGTCCCTGGGAAATACCCGGTGGGCACCCGGGTCAACGGGCGCATCGTCAGCCTGACCGACTACGGCGCCTTTGTGGAGTTGGAGGAAGGCGTGGAGGGCTTGATCCACGTGTCTGAAATGTCGTGGACGAAAAAAGTGCGCCATCCGTCTAAGTTGTTTACTCTGAACCAGCCGGTGGAAGCCCTGGTGAAGGACCTCGACGTGGAGCGCAAGCGCATCTCGTTGTCCATCAAAGACGCCGAGCCCAACCCCTGGCAAACCATTGAAAACAAATACCCCCTGGGTTCCGTGGTCACCGGTAAGGTGCGCAACATCACCGACTTCGGGATATTCGTGGGGCTGGAAGAAGGCATTGACGGCCTGGTGCATATCTCTGACCTGTCGTGGAGCCCCCGGCAGCGCAAACCCGCTTCTTACGCCAAGAAGGGCGATGACATTGAGGTGAAGGTGCTGCACATTGACCCGGAAAAAGAGCGGCTGTCGCTGGGGATTAAACAACTGACCGAGGACCCCTGGAAACAGGTCGAAGAGTCCTACCCCATGAACACCGTGGTTTCCGGAAAAATCGTGAACGTCACCGATTTCGGGGTGTTTGTCGAGGTGCAGGACGGCGTGGAGGGATTGATCCACATCTCCGAAATCGACGCCAGCATCCCCAAAGAAGACGTGGCCAACTTCTACAAGGTGGGCTCTACCCTGGAAGCCAAGGTCATCAAGGTAGACCCCGAAGAACGCCGTCTGGGTCTGTCTCTGACCGGCGACGGCCGCCCGGTGGAATCCTCCGACACCGACGCCATGTCTGGCGCCCTGAAGGACTTCCAAGAGGGTGAAGCCAAGCCCAAGAAGAAAGCCAAGAAGAAAACCGAAGGGGAAGAAGAGGGCGAAGCCGCCGGAGAGTAATTTCCGGCCTTTCACCCGCACTTTTTTCAGCGCACGGCGGGCGGTTCAAACCGTCCGCCGTTTTTTTTGAACCCCGCAGCGTTGCGTTTCAAGAGATCCCCATGCCCCCACAACCCCCCTCCAATTCAGACGGCATCCCGCGCCAATGGTATTGGGAGGCCCAGGCCGAAGTTCCCACCGCCTCGGCGGAATTGTGGGGAGACCATTGCTTGGCCCAGGGGGCCGCGGGGGCCCATTGGTTGGAAGAATCGGAAGATTGGGTGCGGATGGTATGCTATTGGGTGGGAGAAGCCCCCCCGCCGGTGGATGCCTGGCTGGAATCCTTCCGGCTGGAATGGCCCCACGCCGAACCCCCGGTGAGGTTCACCACGGCCCGCAAGCCGGTGGAAAACTGGGCCTCTCAATGGCGGGCCCACTTTCGCCCCGTGGCGGTGGGCCGCAAACTGTTGGTGTGCCCCCCCTGGGTCTTGTCGGAGCCAGACTTTAACCCAGAGGGGCGGCTGCCCCTGGTGATTGACCCTGGGCAGGGGTTTGGCACGGGAAACCACCCCACCACTTGGCTGGCCCTGGCCCTGCTGGAGCAAGCCCTGACGGAGTCCGCCCCCAACCGTCTTTTGGATGTGGGGTGCGGTTCTGGTATATTGGCTGCCGGAGGGTGCCTGCTGGGGGCGGCCCAGGCCGTGACCGTAGACATTGACCCCCGGGTGATGGAGGAAGTGGCCGCCAACTTTCGGCTGAACGGGTTGGCCCTGCCGCCCCTGCGGGTGTGTGGGGGGCCAGAATCCCTGCAGGGAACCTTTCCCCTGGTGCTGGCCAATATCACCGCCCCAGTGTTGCTGGCCTTGGCCCCCCACTTGGCCCGGCTCACCGCCCCAGGGGGCAGGTTGATCCTTTCGGGGATGCTGGAGGGGGAAGCCGAGGAAGTGGCCCGGGAATTCGCCCGCTTGGGTTTCTCTCCCCAAGGAGAGCCACTGCATGTGCGAGAAGGCTGGGCGGCTCTGAGCCTCGTCCATCCATCAACCTGATCCATCACGCCTAACCCCCAACCCCAGAGTCTTTTCCATGGCTGAAAAAAACCCCAAGAAAAAACCTTCCTTCGAGGACGCCTTGAAACGGTTGGAGGAGTCTGTGCGGAAGTTGGAGGACGGCTCTTTGGGGCTGGAAGAAGCCCTGGGGGCCTTTGAGGAGGGCATTCAGTGGAGCCGCCAGTGCCAGCAGCGGCTGGTAGACGCCGAAAAGAAAGTGGAACTTCTGCTGAAAAGCGAAAAGGAAGCCCTTACCCAGGTGGCCTTTGACCTGGGCGATGAGGATTGAGGGCGCTTAACGTTTGGATTCTTCTTCCAGCCGCAGCCGCATCCAATCCATCAAATCCTGCCGAAACTCCTTGCGGCTAAGCCCGGTTTCGATCACCGCTTGCAAATAGCCAAAGCGGGCCCCCACGTCTAGCATTTTCCCTTGAATCCGCCGGATGGTCACCCGCCCCTGGGTCGACAAATGGTTCAGCGCCACCGTTTGGGTGAACTCTCCTTCATTTCCATGGAACAGTTCCCTGGCTTCGTGGAGGGCCTTGAAGATTTCTGGGGTGTACAAATACCGCCCGAAAGACACCAGCCGGCTGGGTTCGGTGCCGGTGGGGGGTTTTTCCACCATGCTGCGCACCAATTCCAAATCGTCGACCTGGTGGGTGTCCACCACCCCATAGCGTGAGATATCTCCGTTGGGGATTTCTTGCACGGCCAACACCGAGCGCCCGGTCTTGCGGTAGGTTTCCATCAACTGCCCGGTGAGGGACGGGCCGTTGATCAGCAGATCATCCGGATAGGCCACCACAAAGGGGGAATTGCCCACAAAGGGCTCGGTGAGCAGCAGGGCGTCGCCGGTGCCCGCCATGTGCTTTTGGCGGATGAAAAACGTGTGGAGCTCCAGCGGGTCAATCAACCGCAGGTTTTCACTTTTCCCCTCGTTGTTGAAGGTGGTTTCCAGTTCCACCTCTCGGTCAAAGTAATCCTCCAGGGGTTTTTTCCGCCGAGAGGTGACCACCAAAATATCGTGAATCCCCGCCTCTTCGAACTCCTGAATGATCATCTCGATCACCGGGGTGTCAATCAGCGGAAACATTTCTTTGGGAATGGTTTTAGACGCCGGCAGAAACCGGGTGCCATATCCCGCGGCCAGAATAACCCCCTTCATGTTCAGTCCCTTTGTTTGGTGTGAGCCCCCTGCCTTTGCCCTGTCATTCACATCACGTTCTAAAACTTCAGCATATCCATTTTTCTACATCCCCCTTCCCCCAACCCCCGTTCCCCCTTTTTCTCGGCAGAAACCCCTGGCTACGCCAATGTCTCATGCTACCACAATCACCCCAGCAACAGAAACGCCACCATCAAGTACACAATGGTTCCCAGAATATCGTTGGTGGTGGTTAAAAACGGTCCCGTGGCCAAGGCCGGGTCAAAGCCCGCCCGCCGTAGCCCCATGGGAATAGAAATGCCGATGAACGCCGCGGTTAAAATGGACACGTTGGTGGCAATGCCCACCACCATGGCCATTCGAACATTCCCAGACAAGATCCACACAGCCCCCAGCAGCAGCAGGGCGCTCAACACCCCAATGTTCAGGGAGACCATCAGTTCCTTTCCCAGCCGCCACCAAAAGTGAGACAACTGCACCTCGCCAGTGGCCAAACCCCGGATGACCAATGAGGAAGACTGCATGCCAGCATTGCCCCCCATGGCCATCACCAATGGGGTGAAAAAAGCCAGTTGTGGCAGAACGTTGATAATGCCCTGATAGCGGGTCATCACCACCGCCGATAAAAACAGCCCGCACAAGGCAAACAGCAGCCAGGGCGAACGCACCCGGATGGATTCCAGCACCGAAAACGTGTGCACTTCCTCTTGAGTACCGGTTAAGTGCCCCATGTCTTCTTCAAACTCTTCCTCAATCACGTCCACCACGTCGTCCACCGTAATCCGGCCGATCAACTTTTGCTTGTCGTCCACCACCGGCAGGGTCACCAAGTCGTGATCTCTCACCAGTTTCACCACTTCTTCCTGGTCTTCCTCGCTGCCCACCGAAACCACATCGGTCGACATCACCTCGGAAATGGTTTGGCTGGGCCGAGCCAACAGCATCCGCCAAGTGGGAACCACCCCCACCAATTCCCCCGCGTCATTCACCACAAACACGGTAAAAAAGTCATCCAGTTTCACCCTGGCCACATATTGGCGAATGTCCTCCACCGCCTGCCCCACGGTTTGTCCGGCCCTCACCCGCACCAGGTCCGGGTCCATCAGCCGCCCGGCGGTGTCTTCTTCGTGGCTCAGCAGGTTTTTCACCTCCGCCCCAAACCGCTGACCCAGGGCCCCAATCACCCCTTGGCGGTGGTCTTCTTCCAGCAGCGACACCAAAAAGGCCGCGTCATCGGGCTCCATCAGGGCCAGCAGAGCCGTTAACCGTTCGGGGGGAAGGGCCGCCAGCAGGGCTTCCAGATAAGACTCGTTCAGGGTGGGCAAAATCTCCGCGGCCAGGGCCGGGCTCATGGCCTGAATGAGATGAAGCTGGTCTTCTAAGTTAAATCCGTACAACACATCGGCCAGTTGGGCTGGCTCCGCTTCTTCCAGAATTCCTTTTAACCCTGCTGAATCAGCCTGTTCCAACGCTTCCCGAATGTGGTTGACCAGAAATTCGGGGGTTTCGTTGGTTTCAAGGATGGGAGACATGACCGGATAACCTTCTGGGGAAGGGGCTCTGGAACAAACAAAGAGGTGATTTGTTCACGGTAACCGCAAGCCGGTTTGGGGGCAATAGAAAATCAGCCAAAAAACAGGGGAAACAGGGGAAAATGGATGGCAAGACCCAACGCCCCCGGCAAAAGCCGGGGGGAGGGAAAAATCAGAATCAGGGGGATGAAAAGAAGATCAGGGGATAGGGTTACTTCACCAATACCGCCGTGGGGGCTGGCCCCGTGGTCGTCATTTTTTTAGATACTTGAATGACCCCTAAGTTCCTGCGGCTGTTCGGAGCCATTTCCACCTGAATGTCTCCGGGGGTTTGAAAGCGGGGATCTTCCACCAAGAGGGTATGGGAGCCCGCGGGCACCCCCATGAAGGTAAACAGGCCATCGGAAGACGTGGTGGTGGCCCCCCCATGCTCGGTCAATTTGAGAGAAATATTGGCCGCCGAAGAGCCGTCTGGCGTGACCAAACGACCGCTGACCTGCCCACGGGCCATTTTGATGCGAATGTCTTTCAGCGCCAGCGGGCTGGCAGAGTTGACCTTGACGTGCATTTCCACCGGGTCATACCCCAGCGTGCGCACCACCAAAACATGCTGCCCCAGGGGAATCCGCTCAATCACAAACCGTCCATCCGGAAGGGTCACGAACGACCGCCCGGAAAAACTAAAGGTCACCGATCGTTGGCTGTATTCAGAGGGAAACAAGATCCGACCGGAAATTCTTCCCTGGGGTTTCCCATAGGTATCGACCAAACTGGCGAATTTCTGCGGGGGAACCACATCTTCTCCGGCCCAGGCAACCCCAGAGAACGTCAACCCTGCCCCCAAAATCCCGGCCACGCAACCCTTCCACATCCTCGTCATCCTCATGCCACCCTCCAGTTTCCATGAATGATGTTCACCAAGCACAATGATGCATCATAATGATGCAAACATGCTTAGGGCCCCCTAACCAGCAACAAACCTGGAAAAGATGGGCGTTGATTAAGGGATTGTTGGGCGGTTACGTGTGTTGGCGAAAGACCCACGGATATGGATTCCCATGGCGTCCGTTCACCAATCCCCCCTGCGGGATGTTCGTCCACCGCCTACGGTTGCCCCCCTCCCTTTCGAGGGGCGTTGCGCTTTACTGTTGGTGCGCCGCATCCGTGGGCGTTGTGCCTTCCTTGCCTTCACCTAATGTATATGCGGATCATAACCAATTCACCAACAAAGTCAAGCATTTTGTGTGGTCGTTTGGAAAAGGATGGATTTTCTTTCCACACCTTTTCCTGCGACATCACACAAATATTTTTGTATTTATTTTTTCATATCAGCATTTTATCAAATTCACCGCCCAAGATGATTGTCCGACGCTCTCACCCCAATCCTGACACTACCATCATCTCGTTCCCATCTTCCTTTCGGTACTTCCGCGGAAAAATGAACCCCTTCGCTCTCAGAATTCATCCTTTTTTTTCTGGAAGGTCATGCCATGACAGGGGTTTTTATGAAAACGGGGGTTTTGCGGAAGATGGGATTGCTTTATTATCCACCCCAAAGTGTTTGATTTATTTTCCTTCCATTTCTTCTGGCGTGAGAATGGGGAGGTACACGGAAAACACCGCGCCCCCGCCATGGCGTGGGGCGTAGAGCACATGCCCCTGGTGAGCCCGCACAATCAACTGGCATAACGACAACCCCAAACCGTTGCCCTGTTTGCGGGTGGTGAAGAAAGGAGTGAACAACCGGGGCATATCTTTGGCGGCGACCCCTGGCCCCCGGTCCATCACATCCACCCGCAGGAAGTTCCGGCGGGGGCCGGGCAGCCGCGCCCGGGCCTCCCAGGGGGCGGCAAAGGCGGTGCCCACCGTGAGGGGCATCCCAGGGGCCGCGGCCTCCAGTCCGTTTTTCATCAGGTTCAGAAACACCTGATGCATCCGGTCCCGGTCGGCGTACAGCTCGGGCAGTGAAGGATCGTAGATCCGCTCCACCCGTTGCCCTGGGGCTGAATTGCGCACGAACCAGATCACGGTGTCGAGCAGTTCGTGCAGGTTGAACCGGCTTTTGGTCAAGGGCGGTTCCCCACCCTGAGACAGCAGGTTTTTCACCAGCCGCTCCAGGCGGTCCAGTTCCCGCAAAATCACCTGGGGAAACTCCCGAATGGCCGAATCTTGAGAGGTCTGCCGGGCCAGCAGCTGGGTGGCCCCTTTGATGCCGCTGAGGGGATTTTGCAGCTCGTGGGCCAGCCGGGCCACCATGTTCCCCACCGTGTCGGCCAATTGTCGGCTGTGCTTGTCGGCCTCCCGGTTCTCCCGGGCGGTCTCATCCCAAAACAACAGCAGGGTACCTTCCGGCGGCCCGTTGGGGCGAATCAACGGGAAAAAATGAATACGCAGCAATACCGGGTCCATGCCTTCGGCCTGAAACAACGGCATGGCATCCACCTGGATGGGTTGTTCTTCTTGCCAAGCCCGGGTCACGCTATCGGCCACCAGGGTATTTCCCCCAAACAGGCGGTGCACTGGCTGCCCTGCCAGCCCCTGGGGGGTAGAGCGCCAAAAGTGCGCGGCCGCCTCGTTGGCCCAGGTCACCACCCCTTCTTTGTCCACGGCCAGCAGGGGCGCCGCCAAGCTGGCCAAAACAACCCGTTCCATCGGATGGGATTCCATGAAACAATTCCTGTGGGGGATGAACCATTGGGGAGCGAACCCCCCAACAATCGAGATTTCCGTGGTCTTCTCACCCCTATCCTAAACCCCGCAAAAAAAGAACCCACATGCCAAAAGAGATTGACTTGGCCAATTCATGGGCCGACGTGGGCGTGGTGGGCGCCGGTTTGGCGGGCAGCGAGGCTGCCTGGCAAATTGCCCAACGGGGGTTTGGGGTGGATTTGTACGAAATGCGCCCGGGCCGTTCCACCGAGGCCCACCACACGGGGGAGGCCGCCGAGTTGGTGTGTTCCAACTCCTTCAAGTCCCTGAACCAGGAAAACGCTCATGGCCTGCTGAAGGCCGAAATGGAGCTGCAAGGGTCGGTGATTTTAGAGGCCGCCCGGGCCGCGGCCCTGCCCGCGGGCCAAGCCCTGGCGGTGGATCGGGAGCAGTTCTCCCGCCGGGTGACCCAACGGCTGGAGGAGCACCCCGCCATCCGCTGGCGGCGAGAAGAAGTCTCCGATCTGTCTCTGCTGCTCACCCGGCACCGCCGGGTGGTGGTGGCCTCCGGCCCCCTCACCTCTCCGGCCTTGTCTCAAGCCCTTCAGCGGATGGTGGGGCAGGGGTTTTTGTACTTCTACGATGCCATCGCTCCGGTGGTCATGGCCGACAGCATCAACCGGCAGGTGGCCTACCCGGCGGCCCGCTGGGACAAAGGCGGTGCCGATTACCTGAACTGCCCCCTGAACAAAGAGCAGTACCATGCCTTTGTAGAGGCCCTGCTGTCCGCCGAAACCGTGCCGCTGCAAACATTTGAAGACCTGCGCCATTTTGAGGGCTGCCTGCCCATTGAAGAATTGGCCCGGCGGGGGCCCATGACCCTGGCCCACGGCCCCCTGAAACCGGCCGGGCTCACCAACCCGGCCACTGGCCGCTGGCCCTTTGCCGTGGCCCAATTGCGCCAGGAAAACAGCCAAGCCACCCTGTGGGGGCTGGTGGGGTTTCAAACCAAAATGACCTGGCCTGAACAGCAGCGGGTGCTTCGCCTGATTCCCGGCCTAGAGCAGGCCGAATTCGCCCGGCTGGGTTCCATGCACCGCAACACTTTCCTCCAGTCCCCCGGCCTGCTCACCCAGGAAATGGCCCTGAAAACCGAGCCCCGCCTGCACTTTGCCGGGCAAATCACCGGGGTGGAGGGCTATATGGAATCGGCCGCCATGGGGCTGGCCGTGGGCCGCCGGGTGGCCCAGGCCCTGCGGGAATGCCCATGGCCCCCGCCCCCCGCCCCCGACACCATGATTGGGGCCCTGTGGCGGTATGTCACCCAAACCGCCGGGGAAGGTTTTCAGCCCATGAACGCCAATTTTGGCCTGATGGACCCCCCGCCCCCAGACATCGCCAAAACGGGCAAAAAAGCCTGGTGGGCCCAGCGGGCCCTGGGGGCCATGGCCCTTAGCCTGGAACAAGAACGGTTAGGTGGGGGTTGATGGTTCGGTGGCGTAGATTCATGGGCATGGGAGATCGGGAATTTCCCCCCCGATCACTTTCCGGGTTGATTTTTTCCCGATATATCCCTATTTTGATACCACGTCCGTAATCAGCCGGTATCTATACACCCCATTCAAACGACACAGGCCCTTATGCTGCTTAGCCACCGGATCGACAACAAAGTTTGCGTGGTCTCCATTGAAGGCAACTTCGCCCTGGATGGGGTGAACGAAGCCAAAAGCTACCTGAAGCCCCACCTGGAAAGCCCTGATGTCAAAGGGGTGTTGCTGAACTTTGAAAAGGTGAACTTTATCGACTCCTCCGGCATTGGGCTGATTGTGTCGATTTACAAAACCCTGCAGCAAAAAGAGGGCAAGTTTGGCCTGATCAACCTGAGCAAGAAAAACGAGGAGATTTTCACCATTACCCGGCTGAATAAAATCCTCGATATTTTCCCCTCCGAGGCCGACGCCCTGAAGGCCATGCGCTAAGCCTGTGTTGTTTGCGGCTTGAGCCGACGGGCCTAGGCCAGCGCGTATTCATCTCGTGGAATTTACAATCCCACCCGTTTTAGAATCCTTATCATTTGCCCGCTGGGGGAGGAACAAAATCCCCCAGACTGTCTCCCTTTCCAAACACGGAACGGATGGGAAACAATTGGGCGGGCTGTAAGAAAACAGAATTGAAAAAGTATTGAAAGGGGATGGAGGGGACTGAAGGGGATTGAAAAAATAGGCTGGAAAATAAGAACTAGAAAATATCGGACTGGGAAAAACGAAGAGAAAAATGGGATTCGTTCACTGAGTTCCTGAATCTTCCCCGCCCCTAAGAACCGACTCAAACCCTAAAATAAATCCCGCCAAAAAAAACACTCCCGCCTGTGCCGGTTTGCCGGGGAGTTCTGAACCTGCTTTGTGCAGGTGGGATCCGGTATAAAGGCTTTAGGCTTGCCCCGCAAGGGGGAAGACACACCGCCCTCAAGAACCAAACCCCGAAGTGTGAATAGGCTCAGAAGCGTGACGGCTGATCGAACACCGCAGGAGTGCGTTTTCTAATTCATATTTATCATAAACCCTGTTCGCCAGACAACCCGCAATCATGGCTCATGCCCGAAGCGGACCTCTCCGCATTGCCACACGCATGGCGTTTTGAGAAATTTCCATGCAAAATCATAAATGTTGATCATCCATCCTCACCCCCAGGAGATGTCATGAACGAATGGATTTTTTACCACCATATCAGCCCCTACATTGCCAGCTTCGGTTCGTTTCACCTGGGCTGGTATGGCATGATGTACTTCATCAGCTTCATGATCTTCTACGCCATTCTGGCCAAACAGGCCCGGCAAAAGGGAGCCTTCCTGAACGAAGTCGAGGTCTCTGACCTGGTGACCTATGTGGTGGCGGGCACCATTGTGGGGGGACGGATGGGGTACATTTTGTTCTATGGCCAGGGAAGCTACCTGGAAAATCCTTTGCGGATTTTCATGATATGGCAGGGGGGCATGTCGTTTCACGGGGGGCTGGCGGGGGTCACGGTGGCGCTGTGGGCCTTTGCCCGCCGCAACCAAAAAGACCTGCTGAATCTGGGCGACTATGTCGTCACCTGGACGCCCATCGGGCTGTTCTTTGGGCGCATCGGAAACTTCATCAACGCTGAGTTGTACGGCAAGCCCACCGATGGAACCTGGGGGGTGGTGTTCCCCACCGACCCTGAGCGCCTGCCCCGGCACCCCAGCCAGTTGTACCAATCGTTCATGGAAGGGCTGGTGCTGCTGTCTGTGTTAATGCTGCTCCGAAAATATTTCCCCCACCGGCGGGGGTTGCAGCCGGCAGCGGCCCTGACTGGGTTCGCCACGTTTCGGATTGTGGTGGAGTTCGTGCGCTTGCCCGACGCCCACATGGGCTACTATTGGGGCTGGGCCACCATGGGGCAAATATTGTCGGTGCCCATGCTGCTGCTGGGCCTGGGCTGGATCGTCTATATCTTCCGCCAACACCCAGCGGAACCGGAAAAGTAGACCTGCTGATCGTGGAAGGCGGGGATTCTTCTTCAAGCGCCCCCTCCCTCAACCCTCCCCCATTCCTTCCAGTAAAGCCTCCAGGGCCGCCTGGGGGGTGATTTCGCTGAGGCAGCGGGTGTGGCCCAGGGGGCAGACCCGCTGGTAGCAGGGGGAGCAGGGCAAATTCAAGTGGATCAGTTTGGCCTGTGGATTGAGGGGGGCCGTCCAGCCAGGGTTGGTGGAACCAAACAGAGCCACCTGGGGCCGCCCCAGGGCCGCCGCCACGTGCATGGCGCCGGAGTCGTTGCTCACCACCCCAGAGGCCCGGGCCAGCACGGCGGCCATGCCCGCCAGCCGGGTGCGGCCGCACAGGTTCAGCCCGGCGGGTTTCCCCTGTACCCCCCGCGTAATTTCCTCCCCCGCCTCCCGTTCTTTGGGCAGCCCCACCACCACCACTGGCCAACCCCGACTGGCCAGCAGCCCCGCCAGGGCCCGGTAATGGGCCACGGGCCACTGTTTGGCCGGGCCAAACTCGGCCCCAGGGGCCAGGGCCACGAACCGTTCCGGCAACAGGCCAGTCAGACCCTCCTGTTCCAACACATGGACCGCCCAGCCTTCTGGCAGGGGGAAGCGAGCCGGGTAATCGGCCAAGGCCGGGGTGCCCCAGGGGGCCAACAGTTCCAAGTATTCTTCAGCCAGGGGGCGGGAGCGGGGCGGACGGGTATAGGGAATGGCGGGAGACAACAGCCAGCGGCGGCCATCGCCGGGGTGCCCAATGCGCTGGGGAACCCGGGAAGTGAAGGCCATCCAGGCCGAGGACAAGCTGGGGGGCAAAACAAAAAAGTGAGTGTAACCTGCCCCTCGCAGCCCCCAGCCATAACGCCCTGGGCCAAGGGCCTTGCGATCGTAAGGGATGACTTTCCCCCGGTGGGGCAGGGGCAGGGTCTCGAACCCCTGACGGACGATGAGGTCCACCCCGGCCTGGGGGAACCGCTGAAGAACCGCCCGCAGAAAGGGGAGGCTCATCACCAAGTCCCCCAGCCAGTTGGGGGTACGCACCACAATCCGCAGGTCGCTCACAATTGAGAATCCTCCGCCCCCTGAGACGCGTTTTCCTTGGGCCCCTGTCTTCCCCCACCGTATTTGGTTTGGCCGCAACCACCCGCCGCCTCAGGGGGGCGCGCGTTGTCTTTGAAAAACTCAAACCGGGCGTCATCCCCCGCGTCGCAGTCGCCAATCATTTCTCCCGCCGAATTGACCTTGAGGCTGACCACCCCAGGGGGCTGAACGAAGGGATCGGGGGGAATATTTTCCAAGGCAACCTTCATGTATTCCAGCCAAATGGGTGCTGCCGCGTGGCCGCCCGTTTCGCCGCGCCCCAAAGAAATCCGGGGGTCATCGTAGCCCACGTATATCCCCGTGACCACCTGGGGCACATACCCCATGAACCAAGCGTTGGTGGAACTGGTGGTGGTGCCGGTTTTTCCCGCCACTGGCCGGTTCAACCCCACAATCACGTTCGCGGCCGTTCCCCCTGGCATCCGGATCACATCCCGCAGCATATCGGTCACCAGAAACGCCGTGGCTTCATTCATCACGGCTTCCACCTGGGGGTGGTTTTCCTCCAACACATGGCCCTTGCTGTCTTCAATCCGCAGGATGAACAACGGCTTGGCCAATTTTCCGTTGGTGGCCAACACCCCATAGGCATGGGTTAGCTCGTTCAGTTTCACCGAGTTGGTTCCCAAACCAATCAAATTTTCCCTGGGGATATTGGTGGTGATGCCCATTCTACGGGCCACTTCGATCACCTTGTCCGGGCCCATCTCATCCACCAGTTTCACGGCTGGCACGTTGCGGCTTTGATACAGGGCCTCCCGCAGGGTCATTCGGCCCTTGAACTCGCCATCGTAGTTCTTCACGTTGTGTTTTCCCCCGCCAAACACAATCATGGCGATGGGGCTGTCGTCCATCATGGTGGCGGGGGTGTAGCCTTCATCCACGGCGGCGGCATAAACAATGGGCTTAAAGGCCGATCCAGGCTGGCGTTCGGCCTGGGTGGCCCGGATGAACTCGCTGGCCCCACCGCTGCGCCCGAACCGAATGCCCCCCACCATGGCCAGCAATTCACCGGTGCGGGGATCAATGGAATACAGGGCGCCATTTACCAGGGGGTTCTGGTGCAAATCCAGATCATACCCCTCCTCGGTATTCCCTCCCTTTACCTTCACCATCAAAAAATCTCCCCTGGCCAAAATATCGCGGGGAGAATAAACCGGCCATTTGCGTTCCAGGTTTTCCGGGTCGCAGGCAATCCTCCAATCTGTTTGGCCCGCCCATTGAATCTTCCCCCGGCCAGCCGCCCCCAAATACACCGTGACCGTGGATCCATCCACCGACTCCACCACGCCCTTCACCGTCTGGTTGATCCCCAGCATACCGGGGGGGTTCAAATCCACCAGTTCCTCCAAGGGCAGTTCCCCCTTGGGGCCCAGGGGCACCCGAATGTCCGCCCGCTCCTCACCGGTTTCATCTAAGTGCCTGCGGGTGCGGGACCACACCCGGTAGCCAATCCGTTTGTCTATCTCGTGCACCCCCTTGTACAATGCCCGGTGGGCGGCTTTCTGGGATTCCAAATCCATGGCGGTGTACACCCGCAGGCCTCCCTCGTACAAGTCTTTGCTGCCGTAGCGTTCCATGATGTCGCGCCGAATCAATTCTTTGTAATAAGCCGTGGCCTCATCCAGCGATTGGTCTTCGTCGCGCACCACCACGATGGGTTCGGCTTTCACCCGGTCCCGCTCCTCCGCGGTCAGGTATCCCTCCTCCACCATTCGCTCCAGCACCACATCCCGTTCGCGGCGGGCCAAGTGGGGGTTTCGGGTGGGTTTGTAACGGTTGGGGGCGGGCAGCATGCCCACCAACACGGCACTTTCTCCCAGGGTGAGTTTGCCCACCTCTTTTCCAAAGTAATATTCCGAGGCGGCTTCAATCCCCCATACGTCGCCCATGTTCACCTTGTTCAGGTAAAGCTCCAAAATTTCTTCTTTGCTGAAAAACAGTTCGATTTTGAAGGCCAGCATGACCTCCCGAATTTTCCGGGTGTAAGACTTTTCCGGCGAAAGAAAGAACTGTTTGGCCGTCTGCTGGGTGAGGGTGGAAGCCCCCTGCACATTCCGAAAGTGCGTCAGGTTGACCCAGAAGGCTTTGGCCATCCGCCCAGGGGAAATCCCCCAATGATGAAAGAAGTTGGAATCTTCCTTGGCCACCAGGGCGTTGATTAAGTAGGGAGGCACTTGCTCGTAGGTAATCAGCTTCCGTTTTTTCACGTAAATTTCTCCCACCAATCGTTCGTGGCGGTCGAATATTTGGGTCGGCAGAGAAAAATCCGGATCTTCCAGCATTCCCACGCTGGGAAGGGTGACCAACAGCAGAAAAAAATACACGAAGGGAAACAGTGCCGCCCCCCAGGCCGACAGGCGCATCCCCCGCTCGTGGCGCTTATAATAAGGGGTCGCCTGAAGCCGACGAACATATTTAAAGAAAAACCTGCGCTGAACCCAGGCGATCTGACGCTGGTATTTCACCGCCAGCCGGGCTTCGGTTTTGTCTTGCCAGCGGTAAAAGCGGATCAGATAAGGCTGGGCTTTCTGCCGATAGGGTTCCAACCAGTCCCACACCCTCAAAGCCAGGGCCATGGTCAATTCCACCAACCAAATCAGAATCCGCAGGGCTTTTTCCACCAGGGGATGAAGTTGTCGGGTCGGGCGGCGTTTCATGAACGGGCATCCTTAGAAGGTGTGGGTGAATCGGAAGATGGTGCGTCTGGGCTTTTTTCAGGTGATCGGTCTAGACTGCCCGTGGGGGCTTCCGGCAGAGGGCCAGTTTCCACGGGTGTGTTTGGGGGTTCGGTTAGATAACGGTATCGTTCCATGAGAAATTCTGCCAAGTCCGGCGCCAGGGGTTCACCCCATCCCCTTTTCGTGGCTTCCTGGAGAAACAAATCTGGAGAGGCTGGAACCGGCTGCCCCACCCAGCCTCGTAGATCTTCCAATAACCGCTTGGCTTCTGCTCCCGACAGCCCAGGAAAGCCCTGGGGAACCGCCGGTTCGCGGAGTCGCCCGGCCATCGCATCGGCCGCAGAAAACGAGACCGCTTCCAGTTGACAGCGGCAATCTCCGGGATGGGGAAGCGTGGGCCCCAGTTGGCGCTTAAAGCCTGGACCAAAGGTCATACCATGATCCCGCAGGCAGTCATTGCCCATCCGGGGATGCAACCCGGCGGTCACCCGCCAGCCCTCAATCCGAGGCGCAAGACCAGCCAGTTTGTCTTCCCTCTGGGGAATCGGCCTGTGCCGCCGCCGCCGGACAAGCCCCATCACCACCACAGCCAGCAACACCACCAGCCATCCACCGAACCCGTTCATTCTGAATTCCGCTTGCGGGTTTTTCCCATAAACTTTTATCATAGGGAAAATCCCCAAGGGGATCAATGGACGATACCCCTTTTTCACTGGCTTTTCGCTGATCACCCCATTCCAACCCCCCCATGAGATACAATCCCCCTACGGTTTCAATAGGTTACTATTCAGGCGCGATGAACCAGGTCCCTTGGAAAGCCCAAACTTTAGGGTTGCTGCTGTCCCTTTCTCTACTGAACCTGGGGGGGTGTGGCCTGTTTGGCGGGCAGGAGGACCAGGAAAGCCCCGATAACCGCAGGGTGGTAGAAGAAATTCGGCATGTCACGTCCTCCGATGAGGAAAACAATGTGGAGGTGTTTAAACGGTCCGCCCCTTCGGTGGTGTACATCACCAACCGGCAACTGGCCCGCAACCCCTACACCCTAGACATCATGGAAATTCCCAGGGGGGCGGGCAGCGGGTTCATATGGAACAGGGAGGGGCTGATCCTCACCAACGCCCACGTGGTGGAGGGGGCCAGCAGCATTCTGGTGACCTTTCACGATCAGTCTACCTACCCCGCCAAGATCGAGGGAATCTCGTTGGACAAAGATATTGCCCTGCTGCGGGTGAAAGCCCCCGCCAGCCTGCTGGAACCCCTGCCCGCGGGAGATTCCAGCCAACTGGAAGTTGGCCGCAAGGTTCTGGCCATTGGCAACCCCTTCGGGCTGGACTTTACCCTGACCACCGGGGTGGTGAGCGCCATGGGGCGGGAGATCGTCTCTCCCAGCGGGCGGCACATTCGCGGGGTGATCCAAACCGATGCCGCCATCAACATGGGGAATTCCGGCGGCCCGCTGTTGAATATCTCTGGCCAGGTGGTGGGCATGAACACCGCAATCCTGTCTCCCCAGGGCGGGGGCAGCGTGGGCATTGGCTTTGCTACCCCCATCAACACCATCCGCAAAGTGGTGGAGCAATTTCACCGCTACGGGCGGGAAGTCCGCCCCACCATTGGGCTCTACCCCCTGCCTGAACATATTGCCCTGCGGCTGGGAGTGAGGGGCGTCATGGTGGGCAAAGTGGTGAAAGGGTCCGGCGCCGATCAGGCCGGGTTGCGGGGCCTCCGCCAATCGGCCGATGGACAGGTGCTGCTGGGAGACGTGATTGTTAAATTCGGATCGTTCACCATTCAAAATCACGATGACATGCTGAACGCCCTGGAACAACAGAAACCCGGCGACATTGTGGAACTGAAAGTCCGCCGGGGGAATGACCTGCTTACTTTCCGGGTGCGGCTGGGAGAAGAAAAGTAACAGAAATTAACCATTTGATAAGTTGGTGCGTCTAGGTGAATACCTATATTTTGCGATAGACATTCCCTTGGTCATCATCTATATCTAGTCTCTCTGCTGAGCCAAGGTTGCGCCCGTCATGAGAGACGCCCATCTGGCACCAAAGGAAAAGGAGACCGCATGACCGATCCACTAATGTTAGTGGTTTACATGGCTGGCATCACCTGGTTTCTGTTGCTTGCGGCCAGCCTCATCCGAGCCAAGGGATGGACCCTTCAAGGCACAAAGATCGCCATGGGGAACAGGGACAATCTTCCCGAAGAAACCCCGTTTTCAGGTCGTGCTGACCGCACCGCAAAAAACACCTTGGAGAGCTTTGTTCTCTTTTCCGCGCTGGCGCTCACTACGCATGTTTCGGGCATCCAATCTACTAGGGTACTTCTTGGCGCTGAAATATTCTTCTGGTCCAGACTTCTTTATATTGCGGTTTATTATATTGGCATCCCATACCTTCGTACCTTCGTCTGGGCAGTAGGCATCTGCGGGTTGGCCATGATGGCATCCGCTCTTTTATAGATCACCCATTCCTCCCGACCAGAAACAGGACTCACCTCGGCTGGCGGTCGAATCCAAACGATTGGGCGCGCCTGGGGGAAGAAAAGTAATGATGATATAATATCTGTAGAACCAGACTTGAACCTTGATGTTTTGCTTTTAGTTGGGAGTGCCGCCATGCCCTCCGCGCATCCTTCTCTTGATTCCGCCCAGGCCCGGCTGGAGCACCTGACCCGCCCCATGGCCCTGATGGGCAGAGAGGGTGGTGAGGGAAAAGTTCGCTGCGTGGCCTGCGCCCACCGCTGCCTCATTCCCCCAGGGCACCAGGGGGTGTGCAAGGTGCGCTTCAATCGGGATGGAGTGGGTTACGGACCCTGGGGGTATGTGTCTGGGCTGAACAATGACCCGGTGGAAAAGAAACCGTTCTATCATGTGTTCCCCGGCACCTCCATCTTTTCCTTCGGAATGCTGGGGTGCGACTTTCACTGCCCATTTTGCCAAAACTGGGTCACGTCTCAAACGCTGCGCGATCCAGAGTCCCAGGTGTACCTGCGGGAAATCTCCCCCCAAGACATCGTGGCCCAGGCCCTGGCCCATGGCAGCCTGGGGGTGGCCAGCACCTACAACGAACCCCTGATTACCCTGGAATGGGCGGTTGAAGTGTTCCGATTGGCCCGCACCCTAGGGCTGTACACGGCTTTTGTGTCGAACGGCAACAACACCCCGGAAGCCGTGGAATACCTGGCCCCCTGGCTGGACGCCTGCAACATTGACCTGAAGTGCTTTCAAGACAAAACCTACCGCAAGCTGGGGGGAACCCTGGAGGGTGTAAAGCAGGGCATTGAGCGGATGGTGCGGGCGGGCATTTGGGTGGAAGTCACCACCCTGGTCATTCCAGGCATGAATGACTCCCCCGAAGAGCTGACGGAAATGGCCCGCTGGCTGGCGGGAGTTTCGCCAGACATGCCCTGGCACGTCACCGCCTTTCACCCCGACTACAAAATGGACACCACACCCGCTACTCCACCCCAAACCCTGGCCCGGGCCCACGCCATTGGCCGAGAAGCGGGCCTGCGCTATGTGTACACCGGCAACCTGCCCGGTCGGGTACAGGGAACCGAACACACTTGCTGCCCGGAATGTAAAACCTTGCTGATCGAACGCCGGGGATTCCATGTGCTGGAGAACAAGGCCCGTGACGGGCGCTGCCCAACCTGCGGGCTGGCCCTGCCGGGCCGGTGGGGTTAAGCTGCCCAACAACACTCTCTCCGCATGATGAAACCTCACCCCCCGCCCCCCTCTCCCGAAGAGATGGGGAGTTCAATGGCGTTTGAGCGCTGCTTGCTTCCGTTCGCCCAACCCATCCGAGCGGATGAAACGATCACTCTCCGCATGATGAGACCTCACCCCCCGCCCCCCTCTCCCGAAGAGAGGGGGAGTTCAATGGCATTTGGGCGTTGCTTGCTTCCGTTCGCCCGAACCATCCGAGCGGATGAAAAGATCACTCACCGCTTAATGAAACCTCACCCCCCGCCCCCCTCTCCCGAAGAGAGGGGGAGTTCAATGGCGTTTGGGCGCTGCTTGCTTCCGTTCGCCCGAACCATCCGAGCGGATGAAAAGATCACTCACCGCTTAATGAGACCTCACCCCCCGCCCCCCTCTCCCGAAGAGAGGGGGAGTTCAATGGCGTTTGGGCGTTGCTTGCTTCCGTTCGCCCAACCCATCCGAGCGGATAAAAAGAATAGCCAACGGATTCGAGCATTGCCCCTCTCTTCGGGAGAGGGGCAGCCCGCGCCAGCGGGCGGGGTGAGGTCTAGTCAACGAGCAAATATTTTTTCAATCGGTCAATCACCCAATCAGGTTCCTGGAGGATTTGTTCGTTGGTAAAACGGACAACCTGAAAACCTAAGTTTTGTAAACTTGAATCCCTTTGTTGATCCTGCGTTTGTCGCTGGCGGTGCGCAAGACCATCTACCTCCACCACAAGGCACTTGGACAGGCAAACAAAATCAACAATGAAACGATCAATGGCGTGTTGGCGGCGGAACCGAAAACCCAGTTGGTTGTTTCTGATTTTTTGCCAAAGAATATCCTCAGCCAAAGTCGGAGCGACCCGCATCCGACGACTTTCCTGTTTGAACTTTTTCCAAAGGTTAAAAGGGGAGTTTTCCCGAAAGCGTTTTATCATCACTCTCCGCATGATGAAACCTCACCCCCCGCCCCCCTCTCCCGAAGAGAGGGGGAGTTCAATGGCATTTGGGCGTTGCTTGCTTCCGTTCGCCCAACCCATCCGAGCGGATAAAAAGAATAGCCAACGGATTCGAGCATTGCCCCTCTCTTCGGAAGAGGGGCAGCCCGCGCCAGCGGGCGGGGTGAGGTCCGATTTGCCCCCCCCTCCCTAATTCTCCCTACTTCCCCTGTGTTTTCGGTTTCCAGTTCCTGGCCATTTTCTGGGCTTCGGAAACCTGTTGGGGGGTCATTCGATTTTCAAGTGCATCTAAATTATGCTTGATTGACTCCACTCCTTCATCTTCATTTGAGTTTGAAAGAGCCAGATTGGTCCACATATAGGCCAGAACCATATTCTTCTTTACCCCCTGGCCATTGAAGTACATCACCCCCAGGTAAAACTGGGCCTCGGCATGTCCCTGTTCCGCCGCCTTGCGCAACCACACTTCTGCCTGGATGTAATCCCGCGGCACCCCTTGACCATTGAGATACATCAATCCTAGGATGCTCTGGGCATGGGCACTCGAAATAGCATTCCCTTGTTTCGCAGCTAGGCGATACCATTTTGCCGCCTGGGCGTAGTCTTGTTCTACACCCTTGCCCTCGTAATACATCCCCCCCATGGTAAACTGGGCATTGGCATTTCCCTGCTCCGCCGCCATAGAAAACCAATAAGCCGCTTGGTAAAAGTTCTGTTCCACGCCCTCTCCTCTGGCATACATCCCCCCTATCATCACCTGGGCAATGTCATTCCCCTGTACTGCCGCCTTGCGGAGCCACTCCGCTGCTTGGGCATAGTCCTCATCGTGCAACATATAAAACAACCCCAGGGCGTATTGTGCATACGCATTCCCCTGTTCCGCAGCCTTACGATACCACTCCACCGCCTGGGCGATATCCTCCGTCACCCCTCGGCCTGTGTGGTACATCCCTCCTAGGTTAAACTGGGCTTCGGCATTCCCCTGTTCCGCGGCCTTGCGATACCACTCTGCCGCCTGGGCGTAGTCCTGGGTCACTCCCTGGCCTTTGGAGTACATCACCCCCAGGTTAAACTGGGCCTCGGCATTTCCCTGGTCCGCGGCTTTGCGAAACCACTTGAGCGCCTCGGTATATTTTTTCTGTACAAAAAAAGCCTTTCCCTTTGAAACCCAACCGTCTGTTTCTGGTGTGGCTTTTGGAGCCGCTTCAACGGTGGCCCCATCATCTCCCCGTTCCGCTTCGGGCTCATCAGCCCATGCGGCCCCCGGCCCCACGGCCAGCAGTGCCATGGTCAGGGCCATGGCCAGCGGCAAACGGACAAGCTTGGTCAAACGGATATTTAAGAAGAAATTTCCCATGGGTTCCTCCCCTATGTTTGGCGGTGATTGAAACAAGACCGTGAGAACCGGCGAACAGCGTGAAATATCTCAATATCATCAAAAAGCGGGAAGAAACGCAAAGAAGGGAAGCAAACACCGGCCCCCCTTGACAAGCCCCGTTTTCAGGCATACACGTTGAATATCTGTATGTACAAAAGGTTTAAAGACCATTTCCGGGCAAACCCATGACACTCACCGGGCATATCCTATCCCTATCCCCCGCTGGGCTGCCGTTTGGCAGCCTAGCCAGTGTCATGCCTTGACCCCGGGCGGCGGGTGAACACCCGCCCCAGTTACCCAGGGTCATCCGCCCCGGGCAGATCAAACGGGGCACACACGGCCCCGGAGCGATTCAGCAGAACATCACAGCCGCGGGCCCCTGACAGAACAGGGCAGCCTGCGGTTTTTTGTTTTTGGGCCGCGCCGCCGCCCACATGAAAGAACCACACGATTTCAGCGATTCACACCACGGACACCACAGGAGAACGCCATGACGGAACGAAGAATTCGCATATTCGACACCACCCTGCGGGACGGGGAGCAATCCCCCGGCTGCACCATGACCGCCGAGGAGAAGCTGCTGATGGCCCAACAATTGGCCCGGCTGGGGGTGGATACCATCGAGGCAGGCTTCGCCGCCGCCTCGCCGGGAGACTTCGAGTCCATACGAGAAATCTCCCGCACGGTGAAGGGGCCCATGATCGTCTCCCTGGCCCGGGCCAAGGCCGAAGACATCAACGCCGCCGCCGAGGCCCTGAAGGGGTCTCCCCGCTGGGGCATTCACACCTTCATCGGCTCTAGCCCGCTGCACATGAAGCACAAGCTGAAAATGACCCCAGACGAAGTGGTGGCCAACGCGGTGCGGGCGGTGGAGCAGGCCAAAAAATTCACCGACAACGTGGAGTTCTCTCCCGAAGACGCCACCCGGGCCGAGCCTGAGTTTTTGGTGCGGCTGCTCGGCGCAACCGTGGCCGCCGGGGCCACCACCCTGAACATCCCCGACACGGTGGGCTACACCACCCCCCATGAAATGCACGAGCTCATCACCCGGCTGGTAAACGAAGTGAAGGGCGCCGACAAGGTGGTGTTCTCGGTGCATTGCCACAACGACCTGGGGCTGGCGGTGGCCAACTCCCTGGCCGCCGTGCGGGCCGGGGCCGGGCAAGTGGAATGCACCATCAACGGCATTGGCGAGCGGGCGGGGAATGCCTCGCTGGAAGAAATCGTGATGGCCTTAAAGACCCGCCACCAGTTCTATCAGGTGGCCACGGGCATTCACACCGAGCACATCTTCCAAACCAGCCGGCTACTCACCCAGTTGACCGGCATGGCCGTGCAGCCCAACAAAGCCATTGTGGGGGCCAACGCCTTCGCCCACGAGGCGGGCATTCACCAAGACGGCATGTTGAAAAACCCCCTCACCTACGAAATCATGACGCCCGAATCGGTGGGCATCAAAGCCAGCAACCTGGTGCTGGGCAAGCACTCTGGCCGCCACGCCCTGGCCCAACGGGTGGAGGAAATGGGCTACACCCTGAGCGATGAAGACCTGAACCGGGTGTTCGGGGAATTCAAGCGGCTGGCCGACCTGAAGAAGACCGTCTTCGATGAAGACATCGAAGCCCTGGTGAACCAAAACACCGGCGGCTGGCAGGGCCGCTACAAAATCCACCACCTGAACGCCGTCTCTGGCACCGACGCTATTCCCACCGCCACGGTGGAACTGGAGGTGGACGGCAAAATCATCCGCAAGGCCGCCTTTGGCGCCGGGCCGGTAGACGCCGCCCTCAACGCCATCAAAGAAATCACCGGCTCGGCCTGTAAACTCACCCACTACCAGGTGAACGCCATCACCGGCGGCACCGACGCCCAGGGCGAAGTGGCCGTCACCGTGGAGGAAGACGGCCTCTCGGCCATTGGCCGCGGCACCGATCTGGACATCGTGATGGCCTCCGCCATGGCCTTCACCACCGCCTTGAACCGCTTGGCCTATCGCAAGCTGAACCCCAGGCGGAAAGCGGCGCTGTAAGGGGCGGGGGTTGCCCCAAATGGCCTAGTGACGGATGATGGGTAGAGAGAGCCAGGGCAGCAGGGGTTTGAGAGAATTTGAACGGATTGGCAGAGCGAAAGACAAGAAAGCGAGGCGGGTATGAATGTGCCAAAAACCAAAGCCGAGGAATTGCAAGAGAGGGTTGCGGATCTGTGTGAATCGCCGTCGCCGGATCCGTTTACCCTGCGGCGGTTGAAGGCAGAAGCCGAAAAACTAAAACCCAAAGACCCGCCCATGGCTTTCTACTTAATGGGTCTGCTGGCAAGCGTAGAGTACAACCCTGATGGGGTTAGGGAAAACTTTAATAAAGCCCTTCAATTTCCCCTTTCTTCTGAAGGCGAATTCGTTTGCCGTGGGAACTATATTACCGCGCTTGGCCGGATGGGCCACGGCCAGGAAGCCCTTGAGTTCTGCCGTCAATCGCTGGATAAATTCCCAACGCAAAAAGATTTCATTAAACAGTTTATAGCCATCCACATGCAATTGGGCCGTTTGCAAACGGCTGCCAAACGAGCGAAAGAGGAAAAATTAGAATATGCCAGTTTAATTCTCTGCGCGGAGTTTCTTGCCCAGGAAGGGGTGACCGATGAAGAAACCCAGCAAATGGTCGCACCGGAGTTAGCAATTCTTCGCGAGAAAAGGATTTTCATTCACGAACAAACAGTTGGTCTTTTTTCCGACGAAGATTCCACCTGGGTGAGTTACGATATTCGAGTGAAAAAATCCATCAAAGAAGTGGTGGACATGGAGGTTGAACTGGCAGAAGCCGTTGCCAAACTAGACATTCCCCCGCGCGTTCTATCTTTATTCAACGTGTCTTTTTCTGTGTGGGAGGAATAATGCCGATTACCCACCATGATCTTTTGGAGTGGGCAGAACGCCAAGCGGAGCAGCCGGATGAAGTTTCCCGGCGTGCTGCGGCCAGCCGGGCATATTACGCGGCCTTTCTACCGAGTGAAGACCTATCCAAACCCATTCCGGAACCGGAAGACGCTAAAGGGATGCATGATCGGGTTATCAAGAAGTTACTCTCCAGCACAGAACAGCACAAGGTCATTGGGAAGTTGTTGAGTACCATAAAGAGTAGACGTGTTATGGCGGATTATAAAATCCACGAGAACTGGACGGAAACCCAAACGAAAACAGTTATTGAAAACGTGAAAAAGGTTTTATCTCTCCTTTCCTCTCTCCCCCAACGGAACGCCCCATGAGCCGCGTGCAAATTCACTATGACAAGAACAAACTGACGGCCTTTTGCGAGAGGTGGAAGATGCTGGAGATGTCGTTTTGGGGTGTGGTGTTGCAGCCGGGCTTTATGCCGGGCCAGCCGGTGCAGATGGTGATTGCCTACCGCCCCAACGTGAAGTGGAAGCTGAGCGAGGAGCTGACCATGGTGGACGAGTTGGTGGGGGTGCTGGGCCAGCCGGTGGATATTCAGCAACGGAACGTGGTGGAAGCCAACCCCGACCCAGCCTACCGAGACATGGTGCTGGGAGACTTGGAAACCGTGTACGAGATGTAGGAGGATTCGGGGGCAGAAATGGCCGGTTGTCACCGCCCCCGGTTATCCGTTACTCTCTTTTATCGCCTGACCCGCCGGATTTCCCCGGTTTTGTTCGACCTCCCCCGCTCTTTTTATCATGACCGACACCGACCAAAACACCTATACCCCTTCCGAAGTAGAAGCCAAATGGGCCGCCCAGTGGGAGGCCAACGGCCTGTACCGGTTCGACCCGAACTCTCCCCGGCCCAAGTTTTACTGGCTGACCATGTTTCCCTACCCTTCGGGCGACCTGCACATTGGCCATTGGTACGCCATCGCCCCGTCGGACGCCGGAGCCCGCTTCAAGCGGATGAAGGGGTTTAACGTGTTCTTCCCCATGGGGTTCGACGCCTTTGGGCTGCCGGCCGAAAACGCCGCCATCAAGAACAACATTCACCCCAAAGACTGGACCTACAAGAACATCGAGCGGATGCGGGGGCAGTTGAAGATGATGGGGGCCATGTTCGCCTGGGATCACGAGGTGATTACCTGCGAGCCCGACTATTACCGCTGGAGCCAGTGGATTTTTTTGAAGCTGTTTGAAAAAGAGTTGGCCTACCGGGAGTTTTCGCCGGTGGATTTCTGCCCGTCGTGCAACACCACCCTGGCCCGTGAGCAGGTGGTGGGAGAAGACAAAGTTTGCGAGCGGTGTTCCACCCCGGTGGAAAAACGCGCGCTGAACCAGTGGAAGCTGGCCATTACCCGTTACGCTCAAGAGCTGCTCGATTTTTCTGGCATTGAATGGCCAGAGGCGGTGCGCACCATGCAGACCAACTGGATTGGCCGCAGCGAGGGGGTGGAGTTCAAAATGGCCCTGACCGAGGGAGACGGCGCGGCCCTGCGGGTGTTCACCACCCGGCCCGACACCCTGTTTGGGGTCACCTTCTGCGTGATCTCTCCCGAACACCCCCTGGTGGAGCAAATCACCACCCCAGAGAACAAACCAGCGGTGGAGGCCTACCGCAAGGCCGCCGCCAGCAAGACCGACATTGAGCGGATGGCGGACAACAAGGAGAAAGACGGGGTGTTCACCGGTGCTTATGCCCTGCACCCCTTCACCGGGCAGAAGATTCCGGTGTGGGTGGCCGACTATGTGCTGATGGACTACGGCACGGGGGCCATCATGGCCGTGCCCGCCCACGATACCCGGGACCGGGCCTTCGCCCGGCGCTATGGGCTGCCCTGCCCGGTGGTGCTAAAGCCCCAGGGCTCCCCCGACCCGGCCCCCCTGCTACCCCCTGAGGATGAAACCTACACGGCCAAAGAAGGCTCGGTCATGGTGAACAGCGGAGAGTTCACCGGCTTGGTCTGGCCAGAGAGTTTCAACCGGGTGGCCGGGGCCCTGGAAGCCAAGAAGGTGGGCAAGCGCAGCGTCAACTACCGCCTGCGAGACTGGTTGATCTCCCGCCAGCGCATGTGGGGCACCCCCATTCCCATCATTCACTGCAAAACCTGCGGCACGGTGCCGGTGCCCTACCAAGATTTGCCGGTGCGCCTGCCCGACGACGCGGTGTTCAAGCCCACCGGCGAAAGCCCCCTTAAAGATCACGCCGGGTTCCTCCATGTGAACTGCCCCCGTTGCGGCCAGCCCGCCCAGCGCGAGACCGATACCATGGATACCTTCATTTGCTCTTCCTGGTATATGTACGCCTACCTGTCTCCCTATTGGAAAAAAGGCCAGGCCGCGGGGGAACAAGACACCCCCTGGGATCTGAATCGAGTGAAGCAGTGGCTGCCGGTGGATCAATACACCGGGGGCATTGAGCACGCCATTCTGCACCTGTTATACGTGCGGTTCTTTGCCATGGCCCTGGCCGACGTGGGGGCCCTGCCGGTGCGGGCCCCGGTGATGCGGCTGGTGAACCAGGGAATCATTCTGGGGGAAGACAACGAAAAGATGTCCAAGTCTCGGGGCAACGTGGTGGCCCCCGACCCCCTGGTGAAGCGCCACGGGGCCGATGCCATGCGGGCCTTCCTGATGTTCATTGGCCCCTGGGACCAGGGCGCCCCCTGGAACTCCAAGGGCATCGAGGGGGTCACCCGCTTTCTGGCCGATGTGTGGAGCCTGGCCCGGAACGTGGAAGCCCCGCCCGCCCAAACCCCCGGCCAAGAGGAGCAAGCCGCCCTGCGCCGCCTGACCCACCAAACCATTCGCAAGGTGGAAGAAGACTACGGCCAGTTCAAGTTCAACACGCTGCTGGCCTCGCTGATGGCCTTTCGCAACGAGCTGAAAACCATGCGGCCCACCCTGGCGGGCTCCCCCGCCTGGGAAGAAGCCATGGACGCCCTGATCTTAATGCTGGCCCCGGTGGCCCCCTACCTCACCGAAGAGTTGTGGCAGCGCCGCCACCCCGGCCCCAGCGTTCACCTGCAAGCTTGGCCCAGTTGGGACGCCACCCTGGCCCAAAACACCGTGGTATCCCTGGTGGTTCAGGTCAACGGCAAGGTGAAAGACAAGCTGCACATTGCCGCCGACACCCCCACCGAGGGCCTGGAGGCCCTGGCCCTGGCCAGCCCCAAGGTGCGGGAAGCCCTGGAAGGGAAAACCGTCCGCAAAGTCATTCCCATCGGGGGGAAAGACAATCGTTTGGTGAACATCGTGGCGGGATAATCCCCCGGCGGTTTGGCTGTTCAACCTCAACCAGGCTTTGTTTGGCTCTACACGCGTCTTCACGCCGGTTCCTTTGGGCGGCGCTGCTCCTCAGCGGAATGATCCTCACCTTCTCTTTGGTGAGGATGCCTTCCCACTTCTTTCGCCATAACCTGGACAAATTAGGCCATCTGGTCTTGTTCGCCCTGCTGGGCGTGCTTTATCATGGGGTGGCCAGCCGTGGGTTTCGGGTGGTTACCCCTTGGCGGATGGGGTTGGGATTCGGGGCCATCGCCCTGTTCGGGGGGTTGGATGAGCTAAGCCAGATTTACATTCCCTATCGCAGCGCGGACTGGAAGGATTGGGCCATGGATGTGTTGGGGGGCTTCGTGGCCACGTTGATCGCGGCCCTGTGGGCTTGGCGGAAAGCCCAACGAACATAAAAGCAATTCTTTCCGGCGTCTCATTCTTTCCTCTCTCTTTTGCCCTGCTTCCCTTCTTCCATTTATTCACTTCTCTTCCATTCCTTGGCGCAGGGCTTGTCCAATGTTCGCTCTGCGCTGTTCCAATTCTTCCGGGCCATAGGGCTGCCGTGGGGCGTGGCCCCACACCGGGCCGGGCCAAGCCGGGTCCCCTGTGGTGCGGGCCACCACGTGCACATGCAGCTGGGGCACAATGTTCCCCAGGGCACCAGTATTGATTTTATCCGGAGCAAACAGCCCGGCCAGCACCCGCCCGGCCAGGGTCACCTCCCCCATCAGCAAGGCTTGGTCGGCCGAGGACAGGTCGTGCAGCTCCCGCGCCCCCGCCCGCCGGGGAACCAGCACCAGCCAGGGGTAAGCGCGGTCGTTCCGCAGCAGGGCCAAGCACAGTGGCAGTTCCGCCGCCAACACCGACTCCTCCGCCAACCTGGCATCCAGTTGAAACAAGGTTTGAGGCATGGCTCAGCCCCGGCCGAAGGTTTGAATCAACTTCTCAAACCGGGGCAGCGCCCGGGGAATGACCTGCTCCTCCACGCAGAAAGCCGCCCGAAAGTACCCCGGACACCCAAACCCGCCCCCTGGCACCACCAGCAGCTTCTCCGCCCTGGCGGCCTCGATAAACCGGGCATCGTCTCCCCCTGGGGTGCGGGGAAACACATAGAACGCCCCCTGGGGTTTCACCATTTGATAGCCCATTTGGGAAAGGGGTTCATACAACATATCCCGCAGGCGCTGGTAGCGGCCCATGTCTACGGTGGCTTCCCCCAGCCGGGGCAGCACCCGCTGCATCAGCACCGGGGCGTTCACAAACCCCAAAATTCGGTTGGCCAACACCATGGCGTTGAAAAACCCCGCTCCATCGGCCATGCGGGGAGACACCGCCGCGTAGCCAATGCGCTCTCCGGCCAGGCCCAGGTCTTTGCTGTGGCTGGTCACCACCACGGTGTGGGGATGGGCGGGGAACACGCTGGGGCTCTCCACGCCGTCAAACAATAACTTGCGATAGGGCTCATCCGAAATCAGCAGCAGGGGCCGCCCGGTTTTGGCTTCGGCCCGGCCTAGCCATGCCCCCAGGGACTTCAAGGTGTCTGCCCCATACACCACCCCGGTGGGGTTGTTGGGAGTGTTCACGATCAAGGCCCTGGTGCGGGGGGTCAAGGCCCGCTCCAGGGCTTCTATATCTGGCAAGAAACCTTCTCCCGTGGGCACCCGCACCAACCGCCCCCCATGGTTCCCCACGTAAAAATCATACTCCACAAAGTAGGGGGTCAGGGCCAGCACCTCATCGCCGGGGTTCAGCAGGGCCTTGAACACCACGTTGAGGCCCCCTCCGGCCCCCACCGTCATCAACACCTGATCAGCCGTGAACGCCAAGCCGCTGTCGGACGACAGTTTTTGGGCGATGTAGGCCCGGGTTTCTGGCAGGCCAGCGTTGGGGGGGTAACGGTGCATGCCGGGCTGGGGATGGGCCATCAGGTCGGCCACGGCTTGGTGAAACACCTCTGGCGGCTCCAGCAGCGGGTTGCCCAGAGAGAAATCGCACACCGCCTCCGCCCCGAACTGGGCCCGCAGCCTGGCCCCTTCCTCGAACATTTTTCGAATGGCGGAGGAGGCCCCCATGCTTTGGGCCACGGCATCGGATACCAACGAAACGGAGGATTGGGTCATGGCAACACTCGCTGGAATGTGACAAACATAAGACTCTCGTGGTACGTTTCTAATGGCAGATTTTAGATCCCTGTTTTTTCTCTATAAGATTTCTTCACTGGTTTTTTCTTTTCCCTGTGTTTCTTTTTTCTCTCTTTCTTATTTCTCTCTCTTTTTTCCCATTATTCTCCCTCCATCTCCCATACTTTCTCAATCTCCCAACCACCATGATTCGTTTTGCCCCGCGCGCAATAAAATTTCTGACTAAAACTGGATGGCTGGGAGCAGGATTGGGAGTTTGTCTATCCGCGCAAGGCTGCGTGTATGAGTATGGCGTCATGGCCCCGGAAGACTTTCATGGGGCCATGAACCAACCCCATACTACCCCTCCTTCTTTCACGTTTGACGTTCAAGAAAAAAGCCCCTATCCGGTGCCGCCAGAACGCCGACGGGGTCGAATAGAACGGTTCAGCCGCCTGTTTGCCCGCCAAACGGGAACCCCCGCCATTCACCCCATGGATCATATCCCCCCCTCCGGCTGGCATGTGGTGGCCGTGACCGACACCCGCACCGTGCGAAAAGGCCGTGCCTTGTTCCCCTGCGCGCTCACCGGTGGTCTGTGGGGTTCTGAATATCGAGCAAACATCCCCGTCACCTATCAGGTATACAAAGACGGAAAACCGATCAGAACCTACAAGTACACCATGATTTATGGTGAAAGCTGCAATCTGGTACTTGTGTTTTTTACCAAATGGTATGTGTATTCATTCCAAGACTTGTTTTTGGGGCGGAATGAATTTTTAGACGCGGAAGAAAACACGGCAAAAGTGTTCCTGGCCGAAGCCGAAGCAGACATCTGGAAGAAGCCCTAACCAGCCTAGGGGGTAGGTTCCGTCCAGCGCCCATCCTGTTTGATCAAGGCCACCAGCCGTTCCACGGCTTGATCTTCGGCCACCCCCCGCTCCACGCATTCTTTCCCCCGATACAAATTCACCTTGCCGGGAGCCCCCCCCACATACCCAAAATCCGCGTCGGCCATTTCTCCCGGGCCGTTCACCACGCACCCCATCACGGCAATGCGCACCCCGGTTAGGTGGCGGGTACGGGCTTTCACCCGGGCCGTGGTGGTTGGCAAGTCGAACAACGTGCGCCCGCAAGACGGACAAGAGATAAACTCGGCGGCATAGGCGCGCAGGCGGGTCGCTTGCAGCAAAATCTGGCCAAACCGGGCCGGGTCCTGGTCCGCGGGCAGACCCTCCACCGGCAGAATCAAGGCATCGAGCAGGCCATCTGCGGTCAGGGCCCCCAACTGCCCCGCGAAATTCAGCAGGGCGCTGTCTCCCGCGAATACCGCTTCGCTGGCCGCCACGGCCAGGGGCCATTCCAGCCCCCGGGCGGCCATGTGCTGGGCCAGCCTTCGCAGGGCATACAGGGGGTTGGCCCCCTTCACCGCCAGCAACGAGGGGTCTCCCTCACCCTCACCGCCCGCCAAAGCCTGGGCCATGTCCAGCAACTCCACCAGGGAGGAATGGTCGATGTGGTCTTCCTGAACCATCACCACCGGTCGCTGCTTGAGAAAACTCTTTCCCCCGCCCAAAGAACCCGCCGCCACATGCAGGGCCACTGGGGAAACATTCCCCAGGTCATCGGGAGGTGCCGGGAGAATCCGCCCATCGAAACCCAGCGGAGGGGTTTTGTCTTTGGTTGTTCCCCCCAGGGCCAGCAGGGCCGCCGGGCGGCCCGCCCCCACCGGGGTATCGCCCGCCATCACCCGGCGGGTGGCCCGGCGGGCGTAGGTGAGGGGAACCGGCAGGTTGTGTTCTGGCCAAGCGGGTGCCCCCTTCAGGGCCTCCAACCCGGCCAGCAGGGCCTGGGCCGCTGGGATCTCCTCCACCGCGGGGCCCGTGAGAGACACCCGGATGGTATCGCCCAAACCATCGGCCAGCAGGGCCCCAATGCCCGCCGCTGACTTGAGAATGCCCTCCCAGCCGTCTCCCGCCTCGGTCACCCCCAGGTGCAGGGGATAGTCCATCCCCTCCGCCGCCAGGGCCAGGGCCAGCCGCCGGTAAGCCTGAATCATGACCAGCGGGTTGGAGGACTTCATGGACAAGAGAATATCGTGATAGCCATGCCGAGAGAGAATCCGCAGGTATTCCATGGCGGCCTCTACCATGCCCTGGGGAGAATCTCCATGGCGGTTGATCACCCGATCGGACAGGGACCCATGGTTCACCCCCACCCGCAGGGCCTTCCCATGGTGCTTCAACCGACGGATGAGGGGCACCAGGGTTTCCTCCACCCGGGCCAGTTCTTCCTCGTATTGGGCTTGGGTGTATTCCCGCTGGGAAAACTTTTTTTGATCCGCAAAATTTCCTGGGTTAATACGCACCTTGTCTACAAACGGCACGCATTCCTCGGCCAGGCGGGGGTTAAAGTGGATGTCGGCCACCAGGGGCATGACGATACCCCGGCTGGCCATGCCCTGGCGGATGGCGGGCAGGGCATCCAGGTCCTTTTGGGTGGGCACCGTCACCCGCACGATTTCGCAGCCGGCCCCCTGCAACAAAGCCATCTCGGCCAGCACCGCTTCCACGTTGTGGGTGGGGCAGGTTAGCATCGACTGTACCCGAATGGGATTGCTCCCCCCCACCCCCACCGTTCCCACCATCACCTGCCGGGTGGGGCGGCGGCGCCAAGCCAGCAAGCCCGGAAAATGTTCTCTGTGCGCGGTTTCAGCCATGGTCTTTCACAAAGGTTTCCAACCGGTTTAATCCTTCCGCCAGGTTCTCCATGGAATTGGCGTAACTCAGCCGCAGGTAGCCTTCGCCCCCCGGCCCAAAGTCAATGCCCGGCGTCAACGCCACCCCCGCCTCCACCAATATTCGCTTGGCCAATTCCAGGGAATTTTCTCCCAGGCGCCGGGCATTCACAAACGCGTAAAAAGCCCCCCGCGGGGTGTAATGGAGGGGCAGGCCGATTTCCCCCAGGCGGCCCAGCATGAAGGCCCGGCGCCGGGCGTATTCCTCTTTGAACGCCTCGCACTGGGGCAGGGCGTGGCGCAACGCCGCCAGACCCGCCAGTTGAGCCGGTTCGGCGGCGGAGATCATGATGTTCTGGTGCAGGCGCATCAGGGGGCCGGTTACTTCTTGGGGGAAAATCATATACCCCAGCCGCCAACCGGTCATGGCAAAATACTTGGAGAATCCGTTCAACACAAACGCCCGGGGAGAATACGCCAGCATGGTGTGCTCCTCTCCCTCGTAGGTCAGGCCGTGGTAAATTTCATCGGACAGAATGGGAATCTCCAGCTGACCCAGTTCCTTCAGCACGGCGGGCTCCAGCACGCTGCCAGTGGGGTTGGCCGGAGAGCAGATCATCACCGCCCGGGTGCGGGGGGTCACCGCCCGGCGAACCGCCGCCGGGTCCACCTGAAAGCCGTCTTCCTCCCGCAGCCTGACAAACACCGGGGTTCCCCCGGCAATCCGCACATAGTTGGCATAACAGGCATAGGCCGGGTCGGTGAGGATCACCTCGTCCCCCGGTTCCACCAGCAGCAACAACACCAACTGCGTTAAAATGCTGGTGCCCTGAGACACCAGCACCTGGCCGGGGTCTACCTTCACCCCATAGCGCTTCTGGTAATAGTCAGAAATTTCTTGCCGAAATTCTGGCAGCCCCAGGCTGTGGGTGTAATGGGTGCGGCCGCCGGAAATGGCCGTGGCGGCGGCTTGGCGGACCACCTGGGGGGTATCAAAATCCGGCTCGCCGAATTCCATGTGAACGATGTGCCGCCCCTGGGCCTCCAGCCGCCCGGCCAGTTGAAAAATCTCCATGGCCTGAAACGGGGTGACGTCGTTTAACCGGGAAGAAATGGGAATCATCAAGAATGAGCCAAAGAAGAGGGCGGAGGATGTTTTTCCAAGAAAGACCGCCAAAGAGCGTCTACCTGGGCCAGCAGCGAAGGCAGGTCCCCGTTGTTGCGGATGACCTGATGAGACTTTTGCTCCCGTTCCGCGTTGGAAAATTGAAACTGCATGCGGGCGGTGACTTGTTCGTGGCTCAGCCTGCCAGATTGAATCATCCGCTCCACGGCTAACCTGGGTTCCACGCTGACCGTCCACACTTGGTCGCACCAGACATTCCACCCAGATTCCAGCAGCACGGCGGCCTCGAACACCACCAGGGGGGGCTTGGGGTTCCCCTCCCGAATCTTCCGAACTTCGTCGGATACGTATTCGGCGATCAGGGGATGGGTAATGGCCGTCAGTTTTTTCAACATGTGGCGGTTGGAAAACACCAGTTCGGCCAGCCGCCCCCGGGCAACAGCCCCATCGGGGCCCAGAATATCCCGGCCAAAGGCGTTCACCACGGCCTCCAACCCCTCCGTTCCTGGGGCCATGACCAGATGGGCCACCTTGTCGCCATCCAGCACCACGGCCCCCTTGGCCGCCAAATGGGCCGCCACGGTGGATTTTCCGGACCCTATCCCGCCGGTCAGCCCGTAAAAGGGCGGATACAGGTTGGAGGAGCCGGTTGCCGCTTGACTCATGAAGGCTTTCCCAGTCTAGAATGGTTCAACGTCTTTCTCCTACCACCTTACAGAAACTTCCCCACCGGAAAAAGGGGGATCTGAAATCCCCCATGGCCAACCTCCGCCCCCCCCAAACCGCCACCCCCCCCACCTATTGGGAGGTCTTCTCGTTTTCGCTGCCCCTGGTGTTGGGCATGATGACCTCGGCGGTGGAAACCCTGATTACCACGGCCTATGTGGGCCGCCTGGGAACCGCGGAATTGGCCGCCGTGGGCACGGCCGCCATCTTTTTTTTCACCTGGGTGGTGTTGTTCCTCGGCATCATGCGAAACGCCATCGCCTTTCTGGCCAGGGCTTGGGGGGCAGGCACCCCCCAAAAAATGGGGCCGGTGCTGGCCCAATACCATTGGCTGGCCCTGGCTTCCATTCCGTTTGGGTTGGCCTGCGTGGCCGGGTATCCATGGTTGGCCCAGATCGGCTACTTTGGACCTGAAGTCACCACCCTGGGCATGGCCTACCTATCCATCCGGGCCTGGGACATCTTCCCCTTCCTGCTAATGGTGCTGTATGGAGCGCTCTACCAATCCATGGGAAACGCCCGCTTCCCCATGCTCATCCAATGGCTGGGGGTGGTGCTGACCGTGGGGCTGAACTGGCTGCTGATTTTTGGCCATTGGGGGCTGCCCGCCATGGGGGTGCGGGGGGGAGCCCTGGGGGTGTTGCTGGCCAATTCCATCGCCGCGGCAGTGATGATCGGCTTCACCTACGCCGGCCCCCTGCGCTCCGCCCTGGCCCTGCGGCCCCTGGCCTGGCCCAACGGGCGGCAAATTCTGGAACTGCTGAAGGTGGGGGTGCCCCAAGGCCTGGGAGAGTTTGTGCTGCTGGGGTCCTTCAGCCTGTTCTTCACCATCGTGGGGCGCCTGGGGCAGGCCTCTCTGGCGGCCAGCAACATTGGTCTTACGGTGATTCACCTGCTGTTCCTTCCCGCCGTGGCCATGGGAATCGCGGCCTCGTCTTACGTGGGGCGGTTCTTGGGGGCCGGGCAGCCAGAACTGGCCCGCCAGTCGGTTTGGAGAATGTGGCGCCTGGGCATGGTGTACCTGGGGGCCGCCTGTTTGCCCCTGTTCTTTTGGGGAGAAGCCATTGCCCAGCTGTTCATTCAAGACGCCGCGGTGGTGGCCCTGTGCGTGGTGTTGTTCAAATGGCTGGGGCCGCTAGAATTGTTCGACGGCACCGACATTATCTTGCGCAACGCCCTGAACGGGGCGGGAGACACCCGCCTGCCCATGGCGGCCATTCTGTTCGGAAACCTGACGGTGTTCTTTCCCTCGGCCTGGTGGCTGGCGGAGCGGATGGAGCCGGGCCTGGTGGGGGCTTGGCTGGGAGCCTTGTTGTATTCCCTGTTCATGGCGGCAGCCATGGCCGCCCGGTTTCATTGGGGGCCCTGGGCCACCCGGCGGCTATACCTGGGAGACGGAGAAGAATCAACCCCCTGAGGGGATTCCCTTCTGTTGAGGGAACTCCCCGATTGGCCCCAACCGGTTCTTTTACCGGCGGTTCGTGCTAAGAACAAACCATCACCCCAAACCCGTTGCCACCCATGACCCGTCCCTCGTCCATTTCTTTTACCAGCCCGGTTCCCACCCGGCCCCACGACCCGGCCCTGGTGGTGTTTTCCGGCGGGCAAGACTCCACCGCCTGCCTGGGATGGGCCCTCAACCGGTTCCCCCGGGTAGAGGCAGTAAGTTTTGCCTACGGCCAGCGCCACGGGGTGGAACTCACCCAAGCGGCCCTCATCGCCCAACGGGCGGGGATTCAGCACCGTGTAGTGGATATCGGCTTTTTTGGCAGCCTGGTGCATTCGGCCCTCACCGGCGCCGGAGACATCGCCACCGCTCACCCGGACCACCCCGGTCTGCCAGCCTCGTTCGTGCCGAACCGCAACGCGGTGTTCATCACCCTGGCCCATGCCCTGGCTCAAACCCTGGGGGCCAAATCCCTGGTGGTGGGGGTCAGCCAAACCGACTACTCCGGCTACCCCGACTGCCGGGAACCTTTTCTGCTGGCCATGGGCCGGGCCCTGAACCTGGGGGCCGAAACCGACATCGCCATCGAGGCCCCCCTGCTGCACCTGAACAAAGCCCAGGTGTTTGCCCTGGCCCAGGCCGAAGGGGTGCTGGACCTGGTGCTGGAACTTTCCCACACCTGTTACCAGGGCACCGCCGCCATGAACCCCTGGGGCCGGGGCTGCGGCGCCTGCCCGGCCTGCCTGCTGCGCAAGAAAGGCTGGGAGGAGTTTTCCACAGCGGCCCACCCCTGAACGGTGGTTACTTTCGCCCCACCACCACCTGTTCGTTGCCGTTCATAAACAAAAACACATGGGCCTTCAGCCCGGCCTTCTCCATCTGCTGGCAGATTTCATCGGGCTGCAAAAAGTGGTTGCCCTGGATGTGCTCCGCCAGATTCTGCACGGCCATGCCCCGCTTGCCCGGCTGACGCAGGGCCGCCAGTTCCACCGGCCAGTTGGGCTCCCAAATCACCGCGGCACCGCCGGGCTTCAGGTGGTCGGCCAAGATTTTGAACACCCGCTCTTTGTCATCCCACACATGGTGCAGGGCGCGGTTCATGGCAATCAGGTCCGCGGGCTCGGGCAGAGAAAACGTGTAAATGTCTCCCTCTTGAAACGTTAAACGGTGGTCCAGTTTTTCTTCCTGGGCCAGCTTCTCGGCCTGGCGGATGTTTTCACCGATGCCGTCAATCCCCAGCCCCCGCAGGCCCGGCATTCGCTGGGCCAGCTTGCGCAGGTACCAGCCGTTGCCGCAGCCCAGGTCCACCGCCAGCCCTCCTTTGCGGTCGGCCTGCTCGAACACCGGCACCCCAGGTAAAATATGCTGCTCGAACAGCGGGCCAAAATTGGCCGCCAACATCGGCCCAAACCAGGGCAGAATGGCCGCCTGTTCCCCCAGCACCACTTCTCCGGGGCGTTCCCCGGTGCGGGTCAACTCGGCGGCCCGCAGGGTCATGTGCCCCCCCAGCAGGCTGTGCACGGCCAGGGGCATCAGGGTGCCGGGCTGGTCGGGCAGATAGGCCCGGCCCTCATCGCTCAGCATAAACGCCCCGCCCTCCTCCTCTAGCAGCCCAAAGGCATAGGCCGCCTCGCACCAGCGCAGCACATAACCCTTGTCGGTGTTGGTCTTGCGGGCCAGGGCGGCGGGTTCCTCCATGCCGCCCCCGGCCAAGGCCTGCACCAAACCGTTGTGCAGCCCTATGAAGGCCAGCTGCATCCCCTGCACTTCTTGCAGGGCGTGCATCAACTGCTCCTTGCGAGAAGGCGCGCGGGTCTCTGGAGAGGATTCTGACAATTCCGGCAGGTTGGGCTTGGGAGGGCTCATGGAAGGCACCATATGGATGAGAGAAAAGGAGAGGGGGAGGAGATTAAAAAAGAGAAGAAAGAGAAGTAAACGAAATCATGGAATAACAAGTATGGGTAATGGGATAACCCAGTATGGCAGACCGGTCAAAAAAAATCCCGGAGCGGTGATTCCCCGCTCCGGGATGACTTCCTTTGGTGATTTCCCTGCGCTCCCCCTCAATTTCCCTTCCGGGATTTCTTTGTAAAAAACTGATCCATGGCCTGATCTTCGTTGTGGGTGTGACGATGCACCAAGTCAATCAGACTGGCCGTTTTTTGGCATACCCCGCGGGTCGCGCCCTCTTTTTCAAAGGTTTTAACCACGGACTCCAATACCTGGAGAATCTCTTGATGGCTATTCCGATGGGAGTCAGCCAGGGGGTATCCTCCGGCCCTCATGATTTCTTCTTCTGCTTGAAAGTGACCGGGCAGCTTGGTGAACAACCAATGAATCGCGCGGCCCACCGTACTTACTCCATGACCCGCCTGAAGAGACTCCTGAAAGTAATGTATTTCATGAAAGAGCTCAACATGATCTTGCTCAATGCCAGATGCGGGTTCTTGCATGTTTAATGGCATACGCCCTTGCATATTCACTCCAGCAACCAATTCCCAACAGCACCCCATCCCAGGAGGATGTCCTAACACTCGAATCCGCAATCACCCTAGCATAAATTGTTTCCCGTGACAATCCTTATACCGAAACTCGTAAGCGCTCTATTCTGTGGGCTGATGCTTACAACTTGCCGATGAGTTTTTCTCTCAATAAAAACATACCGCTCGGTGAATCGGCTTGTACCTATAAATAAATCTTCCGTTGTCTGAGTGAGGATAACAAATAGAGGCTAGCGGGGGAAAGAAAGCCTAAAACCCCAGGGGCATGTTTTCCCGCACTTGAGTCAAGTGGTCCAGGTGAATCTCCCCCACCAGCAGTTGGGGCCGGGCGGGGGCCTGGGCAATGACGGTGCCCCAGGGGTCCACCAGCATGGTGTGGCCATGGGAGTGAAACCCCGCGCCAGTGGGCCCCACCTGGGCGGGGGCGCCCACGTACACTTGGTTTTCAATGGCCCGGGCCCGCAGCAGCGGCTCCCAATGGTCGGCGCCGGTTTGGGCGGTGAAGTTGGAAGGCACCAGAATAATCTGGGCCCCGTCGCGGCGCATTTGCTGAAACAGCGCCGGGAACCGCAGGTCGAAACAAATGGCCACCCCCACCCGCCCCACCGGGGTCTGCACCACGGGAGACGGCTCCCGCCCCGGAATCACGAACTCGCTTTCCCGCACACTTAGGTGGGGCAGGCCAATGTCGAACAGATTGCGCTTGCGATACACCCCCAGGGTGTCCCCATCGGCCCCCAGGATGACCGATGTGTTGTACACCCGCCGGGGATCCTCCGGGGCCCGCTCGCACACGCTGCCCAGGCAAATGGCCAGCCGGTGGCGTTGAGCTGCCTGGCGAAACCGTTCAATCACCGGTCCGTCCAGGGTCACGGCATGCTCCAGTTTGCCTTGGCGGTCGCCAGTGTAGAGGAACACCTCTGGAAAGGCCACCAGCCCCGCCCCCAGGCCCGCGGCTTCCTCCACCCTGGCCAGGGCCTGAGAGAGATTGGTGTCTTGGTGGGTGGTGGAGGTGGTCTGCACCAAAGCGATGCGAGAGGTCATGAGGCCAGGGGAGAGGTGTGGGTTTGGGGCAACTGGTCTTCCTCCCGGGCCGGGTCGTCGGCCCGCAGGGCCACGTGGGAGCGTAACCGGCCCAGGTTTTCCGGCGTCAGGGTGGCGATCACCTCCACCCGGTCCGGGTGATACAGGCAGCGTTCCACCCGCCCCAGCCTGTGCACCTCAGACAAGCCATCGGCGTCTTCCAGGGCCAGTTCCAGCCGCCGGGTCATCATGCGCTGCTGAAAGAACGCCGTCACCCGCTCCCGCAAGGGTTCCATGTCGTCGGTGAGGGCCGATATCAACAGGGCATCGGGATAGGTTTGGCGGGCCAGAAGCAGCCGCATCTTATCTTCCACCCGATCCACTTTGTTAAACACCAGCAGCCGGGGAATGGTCAGCACCCCGATGGATTCCAGAACGCTTTCGGTGGTGTGGATATGGGTTTCGTAGTCGTCGTGGGAGATGTCGACCAGGTGCAGCAGCAAGTCGGCATCGGCCACCACCTCTAAGGTGGAGCGAAACGAGGCCACCAGCTGGTGGGGCAAATGTTTGATAAACCCCACCGTGTCAGAAAGCAGCACCGGGGGGCGGCTCTCCGAGGCCATCACCCGGGTGGTGGAGTCGAGGGTGGCAAACAGCCGGTTTTCCGCCCGCACCCCAGCCCCGGTCAACCGGTTCATCAAGGTAGACTTCCCCGCGTTGGTGTACCCCACCACCGACACCCGCAGGCTGCCCCCGGCCCGGCGTTTCTTTTGGGTGCTGCGCTCCCGCGACACATGCTCCAGGTCTTTTTTCAGCCGGGCAATGCGGCGGCGAATCATGGAACGGTCGATGTTGATCTGCTTTTCGCCGGTCCCCTTGGACCCCGCGATCCCCCCCCGCTCCCGGTCCAAGTGGGCCCACAGGCCCACCAGCCGGGGCAGCATGTATTCCAACTGGGCCAGTTCCACCTGCAGGCGGGCTTCGTGGGTGCGGGCGTTTTTGTGGAAAATCTCCAAGATCAACTGGGTGCGGTCCATCACCATCACCTGAAAGGCTTTCTCCAGGTTTTCTCCCTGAGAGGGCGACAGGTTGTTGTCGAACACCACCACATCGGCCTGAAATTGCCCGACCAGGGCCTTCACCTGGTCCACCTTGCCAGACCCCATGTAGGTGGCGGGGTTGATCCGGGCCACCGACTGGGTTTGGCGGCACACCACCTGCCAGCCCAGGCTGGCGGCCAACTCCCCCAACTCTTCCAAAGACTCCGCCTGGGCTTCCGGCGTTACCCCGGAACTGGCCACCGACACCAGCAAGGCTTTGGTTTGCGGCAATTCTGTGGTGCTCAAAGAACCTCCGAAGGGGGTTGCAGCCCTGTTCAGCAGGCTTTCTTCCAGCATAATCCCCTGGCCAATAAACATCAAAGCCCGGGGGGAAAACATAGGGGAAAACACAGGGGCTTAGCGCCAATCCCTGGAACAAAAATTTCACCCCATTGGATTCGACCCTAGAGAAAAACAGAAGACCATCCCCTCAGTCGAAAACAGGGAGACCACAGGGGGGGAAAAACGCAGGGGGAAGTAAGAGAGTGAGAAGATCACCCGGAAGAAACCGTGCGATTCAAACAAGCGGGTCACTTAGAAAATGAGAGCGGAAGAAGAAGAAGAAGAAGAAGAAGAAGAAGAAGAAGAAAAAGAAAAAGTGAGCCCGGATAGGGACAACTCCTCCATGAGCGCCTGTTCATCCGTTGAACCTTAGCACCCCATCCGGGCCCACCCTTATCTGTTAAAGAGATTGATGTGGGTCAAACCATTCATGTAGAAACATCTCCGTTTAGACACCTCTCTCTGAAAGAAAAGGGCCGCGAGGCCCGGCCCATCCTTAGGCACGAGACCCCGCGAACCCCAATCGTCTATCCCACCCCAATTTCCATGGGGGTCCCCCCCCCCCAAACATCCAGGGCTTTCGCCCCCAAAACATACCGGGCTCCTGCCCCCCCAACCTTCCGGGGCTTCCGAGCTGGTTGGTCACCGGTTCCCTGTTCCCTGTTCCCGTTGCTCCCCCGTTGCTCCCCCGTTGCTCCCCCGTTGCTTTCCCCGATCTCCGGGAACCCCCGCCTAGGCCGGGTTCTGCCGCCGGGCTGGCTGAGCCGGGCTCAACAAAAACAGGTCGTCCATGCCATCGCGGGTGGGGCTTTTTTCCATTCGCCACCCCCCGATGAACCCCAACTCCCGCAAATAAGTCAGCTCTCGCTTAAGGATTTCCAAGGACCGATACCGACTGGTGGGAGACACCCACACCCCGGCTTCTTGCAACAAGTTCCTGGCGCTCACCGCCTGTTCCCAATGTCCTCCCCGGTTCCGCAGCCAAGCGTACAAGCCCATCAGGAACGGGTGTTCCTTCACGTCGCAACCCGCCACCGCCGAGGGAAGCTCTCGGAACCCTTCGGCCAGGGTCCCCTGGGCGGTAAAGAACACCCCGTCCAGATACAAACTCACCCGCCGATTGGGCGAGTCCTCTCCAGACTCTTCGTCTTGGGGAGGTACAGGATCATGGGATTGTCCGGCGTGGGATTGCCCGCCAGACAGTTCTCCCCCAGGCAATTCCCCACCCGCAATTTTTCCTCCCGATAATTTTCCTCCCACCCATGGCACCGACCGGTCCAGAATGGTCACCAGCCGAGAGGTGGCCAGCGTGGACTCTCCATTCTGGGTCACCACCCGATGGCAGGTAATGCCCGCCAACACCCCCAACACTTTTCCCAGTTTCCTGGCCCGGGCTTTTCGCTGGCCCGGCGGCAGAAAAGACAACACCGGATGAGACAGCAACTCTCCGTAATCCACCAGCGCCCGTTCTCCCGGGCGGCTTTCGGCCAGCTGTTCCATCAGCAGGGCCGCCATCCGCACCGCCTCGGCGCCTTCAGTTTGGTGAATCCGCCGAAAAGCCTCGGGCAGAATGGCCTGGGGCTGGGTGGGCAGCAGCTCCATTTGGTCCGCCCCTCCCAACGATTCACCGGGAAATCGGCAAAACAACCGGGCCGTTTCCTCCGAGGATTCCCGCTCCAGACCCGTTTGGTTCCTTCCGCTGGCGGCTTGGCCCAGCCATCCCCGGCTTGGTTTTTCTCCCCGCTCCAGCCGGGCCTCCCTCACCAGGGCGTGCATCAGGTCGGCCGCCAAGTATTCCCACCGGCACAGGGGGTTTGCGGGCGTCCAGGCCGACCCCTGGGCAGGCCCCAGTTGTTCCCACACATGTTCGGGAAAATGGTTCCGTTTCAGCCTCAGCATCAGGTTTTCCGGCGGCTCTTCCGGGTCTTCATCAAAGTGAAACAGCGCCGTGGCCACCAGCAGGCTCCCCAGGCGGCTGTTTCGGCGGGAAAGTTGCTCTTTGTACAATTCCTGATTCACCGCCCGCCCAGGGAAGGGCGCTTGGCAAATGCGGTCCACTTGGTCGGTTAGCAGCCGACGAATGGCCGCCCAGCGTTCGGTCAGCGATGGGCGGAACAACATGATTTCCACCCATTCCAGTTTCACCTGGCGCAGATCGTCTTCCAAGGTGATAAACCGGTGCAGGTCCCGCATGCGCAGCAGGGTTTGCAGTTTGTCCTTGGCCCGCTGATCGGGGCGCCCTTCTCCCAGGCAGCCGGTCATCCGTTGTTCAATGGCCTGCTCCACGGGATTCAGCGCGCGGCCCTGAATACCCGCTGGGGTGCCTGCTGGATTGCCCAGGCCCTCCGGAGCAATCCCCGGCTCTCTCCCCGGCTCCCTCCCCCAAGAGAATCGATCTGCCTGGCCCGCCACCCCGCCCAGTTGGTCATACAACCGGTAAAGCTCCTTCAAGGCCCCACCCAGCGAAAGGGTGTGGCGAAAGTGCTTTACGGCGTCTCCATCCTTAGAGGCCCCTTGTAGGACGATCATGCTCCCTGCGTTGCTTCAGTGTGAACCAAACCAATCTTCTTACAACCTTGAGACTCTTGCGCAAACATGAAATACACCCGCATGAAATACACCCGATACCTCTTGCTGAACCCGCTGTTGGGCATACCGTTCAGCATATTTGGACGCACCCCTCCCCGGACCCTCCCATGGGCCCTTTCCTGGATGGATGCTGGGTGTGGGGCGGCGGCGAATGCGCCGTTTTACAAAACCCGCTGAAAACCCTGTTGTTGTCTGCAGGGGTAATTCATCACAATCCAAGTGCCCTTTCCAAACAAAAAAAACAAAAAAGAATCGATCCCGCTATGTCCCTTGATCTGGTTGACCAAACGAGACGATTTTTTTTTCTTAAATCCAACGAATGGAAATGTTTTCATCTGAGCCCGCAACCTGGGGCCACCATGAATCATGATGTTGCTCATATGTTTCATTATTTATTAATTACATTAAATGTGGCGAACCAAGGATTACCCAAGAGGGCGTTTTTCAACGAAGGCTCTTAAAAAATCATCAAACCGCGGTGCCGTAGGGATTTTTAGGGGTTTTTTGTTTTTTTTTATTTTTGTGGCGCACATGAAATGAATTCATCCCGGTACCAGAAAACCCCCCAGGCGTTTTTCGCATCTCTTTGGAATAAGGACGCAACATCCCCGAAGCGTCGTTGAAAAGAACATTTCCAGCACGAATTCAAACGGATGTGAACCCAGGCGGAAAATCTGCTGGTAGACCCCATGGGGGCTCTATTTTGGGGAAATTTACGGATAAATGGCCATCCGTCCAGCGGGTTTGCTACACTAGGGCATGGCAAAATTTGGCAAATCCCCCACTGGCAGCTTCAACCCCAAAAAAAACAAGACCCTTCCAGATTCTCCCACCGCAGCGGGGAGCCTAGAGGGGTGGGTCAGCGGGGTATTTTCACATAAGTGTCTGGTCTGGCACGGGGGAACGGAATATCTGTGCCTTATCAAAGGCCAGGTGGTGAGAGAAGAGCGCCTGGTGGCGGGGGACCGGGTGGTGTTCATGCCGGAACCCGGCGGCAAGGGAGCCGTGCAGGCCCGGCTGCCCCGCACCACCCTGCTGACCCGGGCCCACCCAGACCCTCACCGTCGGGGGCAAGAGCAGGGCCAGCCCTTGGCCGCCAATGTGGAGCTGTTGGTCATCGCGGCCGCCATTCAACAACCTCCGTTTCACCAGGGGCTGGTGGAACGGCTGCTGGTGGCCGCGGCCAAAACCGGATTAGAGCCCCTGCTGGCCGTGACCAAGGTAGACCTGGACACCACCGGAGCCTTTCCTCAGTGGGCTGCGTATTACCAGCACCTGGGGGTGAAGGTGGTGGGGCTGTCCCATCAACACCCCGCCTCTTTGATCGCCCTCAGGGATTCCCTAGCGGGTCGGGTGGCGGTGCTGGTGGGCCATTCCGGCGTGGGGAAAACCACCCTCACCAATCAACTGTGCGGGGCGGCCCTGGCCACCGGCACGGTGGGGGAGCAGGGGCAGGGCCGCCACACCACCACCGCCGCCCGATTGTTACCCCTGCCCGATGGCGGGTTTCTGGTGGATTCCCCCGGGGTGCGGGCCTTCGGCCTGCACGATGTGGCCCCCCAGGACCTGGCCCGCTATTTTCGCGGGTTGGGGGGAAGCGACCTGGCCTGCGGCTTCCGCGACTGCCTGCACCGCCAAGAACCCCGCTGCGCGGTGCGGGCCAGCCTTTCCAGCCCAGAATCCGCCGACCGCTATGCGCGATACCTGAGCCTGCTGAAAGAAGTCGAGGAAAACCAGCCCGCCGAGGCTTGGTAAGACCCCCCCACCAGTGGTATTCTCACTCTCACGATTCACCCCCTTTTTCGTGGAATGCCCCCCATGACCTACCTGCTGCATCGCGTGCTGTGGACCCTGCCAGTGGTGTGGGGAGTCGTGACCCTGGTCTTTCTGCTGGTGCACCTGGTGCCGGGGGACCCGGCCCAAATCATGCTGGGAGAAAACGCCCTGCCGGGGGATGTCTCGGCGCTGCGCAGCCGGCTGGAACTGGACCGCCCCCTGGCTGAACAGTATGGGCTGTTCCTGGGGAGGGTGCTGCGGGGAGATGTTGGTCGGTCGTTCATCAGCCAGCGGCCCGTGGCCCAAGAAATTGCCGCTCGCCTGCCCGCCACCGCCGAGTTGATGGTGGGCGCCATGGCCGTGGCCCTGGCCCTGGCCTTTCCCCTGGGGGTCACCGCCGCCTTGTATCACGGGCGCTGGCCAGACCGGTTGGCCAGCCTGTTTGCCCTGCTTGGGGTGGCCATGCCCAGTTTTTGGCTGGGCCCCATGCTGATCTTGCTGTTCGCCATCCGCCTCGATTGGCTCCCCGTGAACGAACGGGGAGGGCTGGACAATCTGGTGCTGCCCGCCGTGACCCTGGGCACGGCCTTGGCGGCCCTGTTGTCTAGGATGATTCACGCTTCGCTGCTGGAAGTGATGGGAGAAGACTATATTCGCACCGCCCGGGCCAAGGGGCTGGGAGAACGGGCCGTGGTGTGGGGCCACGCCATGGGCAACGCCCTCATTCCGGTGGTGACGGTGGCGGGGTTGCAAATTGGGGTGCTGTTGTCTGGAGCCATCATTACCGAGTCCATTTTCGATTGGCCGGGGTTGGGCACCCTGCTGCTGGATGCCATCAACACCCGGGATTACCCGGTGGTGCAGGGCTGCGTCCTCACCATTTCCATCACCTACATTCTGGTCAACCTGGCCACCGACCTGCTGTATGGCTGGTTAGACCCCCGCATCCGCCTTCACAGGTAAGCCATGTCTCGTCAAACCCGCGCACTGTGGATGTTATCCGGCCTGCTGGGGGTGGTGTTTCTGCTGCCGGGGGTACTGGCCCCCTGGTTGGCCCCCTACGACCCCCTGGGGGTGGACCTGCTCCACGAGCTGGAACTCCCCAGCCTGGCCCACCCCCTGGGACTAGACGCCAATGGGGCGGACATCCTCTCCCGGCTGATTCATGGCGCCCGAATTTCTCTGCTGGTGGGGTTTTCCTCGGTGGCGGCCTCGGCGGTGATCGGGGTGACCCTGGGGCTGCTGGCGGGGTTTTATGGGGGGTGGGTGGACCAACTGCTGATGCGATTGGTGGATATCTTTCTGGCCTTTCCGGGGCTGCTGCTGGCCATTGCCCTGGTGGCGGTGCTGGGGCCGGGTCTTTCGAACGTGGTGCTGGCCCTGGCCCTGCTGGGGTGGACGGGCTTTGCCCGGCTGGTGCGCGCCCAGGTGCTGGCCGCCATGGGGCGCGAGTACGTGCTGGCGGCCCGGGCCCTGGGAGCGGGCCCCGTCCGGCTGATGGCCCGGCACCTGCTGCCCAACGTGGCGGCCCCCCTGTTGGTTCAGTCTTCGTTCGCGGTGGCGGGAGCCATTTTGGCCGAAGCGTCGTTGAGCTTTTTGGGCCTGGGTGCCCCCCCCGGCACCCCCAGTTGGGGGGCCATGCTGTCGGAAGGAAAGGAAGTTTTGTGGGAGGCCCCCCATGTTTCCCTGGCCCCAGGCCTGGCCATCATGGGGGTGGTGCTGGGGTTCAACACCCTGGGCGACCTGCTGGCCGATTGGCTGGACCCCCAGCGGCGACACTCCTGACCCACCGGGGTTCCCCGCTTGCCCTTCCCGCGCCCCAAGGCTATCTTGAGGCAATTCCCCCAAGGGCTCCCAAACCCACTTTTATTCAACCAAGGCATTGATCCTAATGAATTCAGGCCCCTACGCCCCGCTCTTCGCAACGCCCCAAGATCTGGAGCGGGAATTGATGGTCATGATTTCCGCGTTAACCGCGCTGTATGAAACAGGAAAAGACCGGGTGGTGACGGCGGAAAACGTGTACCAGCCCGCCGTCACGGCTGGACGGGACCTGGTGGAGCAATTCATCTATCATTTGTTGTTGCCTGGGTCTGGCATTGAAGGAAAGGAAAACCTAGACCACTGCCTAAAGGACCTGGAACAAGGCAAGCGGGTGCTGTTCTTGGGGGAACACTGGGGAAATTTCGATGTGCCCTCCTTCAACGCCATGCTGCGGCGGGAGGACCCCCGCTACCGGGCCATTCAGGATCAGTTGATCTACATCGCCGGACGCCAGCTCAACGAATCCTCTGACTTGGTGAAAATGTTTTCCGAAAAATACGCCCGGTTGGTCATCGTTCCCCGGCGCTACATTCCTGTCGCTGGCCAAGCCGAAACCGAAGCCCAGCGCCTCGCCCGGGAAGAAGAAGAGCAAAACATCACCCGCATCAACCGGGCCGCCTTCCGGCAGTTGCACCAGCTGAAAAAGAAGGGGCATGTGTTCGTGCTATTCCCCATGGGGGGGCGCTACAAACCCGACGAATACAACACCCCAGTGAAAGAAGTGGCCAGTTACATCGACGCCTTCGACTCCCTGTATCTGCTGAGCATGGACGGCAACACCCTGCCAGTGCGGAAGCGGATGGAAGAAGAGCGCCCCAAGCTGGCCCGGGTGGTGTTTCGGGTGGGGGCCCCCTTGGACTGCAAATCCTTTCTGCAAGATCAATACGCCCGCCACCAACAAGCCGCCCAGGCGGGGGCCCTTCCCGAGGGGCTGGAGGCAGACCAATACGTGGTGAACCACGTGATGGAAATGCTGATGAACCTGCGCAAAACGGGAGACTACGGGTTGGATCGGTTATCGGAAGACGGACAGCGAGAATACGAGCCGGTGGTTTAGCGCCGGGAGATCAGGGAGAGATCAGGGGGATTCGACCGGGGAAGGGGGCAGCGAAGAGTCCGCACGGCTCAAAAGAAGGCCTCCAGCAATACAGACAGGAATGGAATCAGGAGATCAAATCGAAACGGAATAGCCTGGACATGCTAGACGCCAGACACCCCCCAAGCCTGAACAACTTTTTCTCTTAGCAACTGGCCAAGTATTTAAAAAACCGGCTGCGGTCGTCGGCAGACACCGGGCGAATTTCCTGGGCCAGCCTGTCCCGCCAAATAATCCGCAAGCCCTGCCCATCTTCGGTGGTGCGAACCGCTTCCAGGTTCTCCAGAGGAACCTCTACCTGATCGTTGATTCGGTAACAAAGCATGGTCCGGTTCCCTTGAAGGGATGCCCATGGGTCGGCAGGTACGGGCAGCCCGGTTGGATGTTCTCCGATACTTCTGACCAGCAAATGAAAAGCCATGTTCTCCAAGTCGCTCAGTGGCTAATCTTCAAAAAAATGTCCGGTGTATAAACAATGGAATATTCGAGTTTTCTTTTGCTTTACCAACAAGCCCCACCACGAAATTCTGGCCCGCACCGATAAATTCTACCCCCACCTGAAAAACCAAAACCCTAACTCTCTCGGCCTGTCTCTAACGCCCCCCTTCCATGGCCCCTTGAAACGATCTTTGGCCTGATTCCCTTAGAATTCGAGAAATCCCTGAAAATTAAACATGAGATTCTACTTAAAATATTTCTATTTTAAAAACTGCATAACCTATGCCCACCCCTGGTTTTTCAACAACTGTCCCATGGTTTTTAACCCAGACTCGGAAGGGTGTCAAAAAAAATGAGCGGGAACGCTGAAAGATAAACAACCTGATGAGCGGGCGCTTAGGGTGATATCTAATTGATATATATTATCTATTATATTTTTGTCAGGAAACTATCACCTGCCCAAAATACGCCTGGATTTCCCCGGTTTCTGGGCTCAACCCCGGAGATTATCTTGCCTTTTCGACCAATCCCCTCCAATTTAAACCAAAGGAGCAAAGGACGAACGTACCCCTGCGGGCAGATCGTGTGGCAGATCGTACACAGCCCACAAGGCCCTCTCTTTGCCAGAGGGCAACCTTGCCCTGCGCCATGGAGCATGTCACCGAATTCCCCCTCTCATGAACCCACGGAAGAAAAAACAAACCCTGACCCCGGAAGAAATTTCTCTGCCTCCTTCTTTTGAAGAGAAATGGCTTCCACTGCTCACCGGTTGGACCCATCGGGCGCGGAAAATCGGCTGGGGAAAAGAGCAGGATTCCCTGCCCGCCCGCGCGGTGAAGATTGGCTTGTTGACCGGCCTGGCCATCCGCCAGAACCAACTGTTTTTCCATGCCGCCGCGTTGTCTTTCTATTCCTCCCTGGCCATCATTCCCATACTGGCGCTGGTGCTGGCCCTGTTAAAGGGGTTTGGCCTGGCCCAAATGCTGCAGCCCGTGTTGTTGGGCACCCTAGCGGCGGGGCATCAAGAACTCTCTGAAAAACTGACCGAGTCGGTGCAGGCCGCCCAAACCGCCACCCTGGGGGGCGTGGGGGTGGTGAGCTTGCTGGTCACGGGCTTTCTGGCGCTGCAGCGGGTAAGAAATTCGCTGAACCAAATTTGGGAGGTTTGGGTGCGGGGGAAATACAAACAACGGCTGCTGGAATACATTGCCGTGCTGTTTGTGACCCCTTTGCTATTGGTCATGACCTTCAGCGCGGCTACCTATCTGAAGAGCTTTCAAGATTCTCCCCTGGGGCCCATTCCGTTTTTTTCAGACTTCGGTTTTTTCATGCTTTCCAATTCCGGATTCCCGGTATTTTTGGTGATGCTGTTGTATGCCTACCTTTTCCTCCCCGAAACCAGGGTAGAAGTGTTCCCCGCTCTGTTGGGCTCGTTGGTGGCCGCCGCGTTTATCTATTGGATTGAAATGTTCTACATCAGCCTGATGGTGCATCTGACCACCTATCAGTCGATTTACGGCCCCATGATTCTTCTGCCCATTTTGCTGGTGTGGATGTTTCTGGGGTGGGTGATTTTCTTGTGCGGCGCCCAGTTGTCTTGGGTGGTGCAGAATTACTCTCTGCTAGCGGGGCGGTTGTCGCTGCGGTCTGGCCACGACATTCGCCCGTATTTGGCCTTGCGGCTGTTGGCGGGGGTCATCATACGGTTCGAAGACGGCGGGAAACCGGTGGGTGCCAAGCCCTTGGCCAAGGCCCTGGGCATTCCCCTGGGCATGACCCAAGACATTCTCCAAGCCATGGTGAAGGGCCGCCTGTTGGTGGCCATCCCCGATCTGAAAAACCATTACGTCCCCCGCCGCCCCAAAGATCATCTCACCGTGGCCGAAGCGTTGGCCCGATTAGACATTCTCCCCGGCTTTGCCGAGGGGGCCCAGCTGCTCCCCCCTTCATCTTCCCCCTCGGTTCAGTCTCTGCTGGAGCAGGCCAATTTGTCTTTGAACACCCCCCTGCGGCGCATCACCCTGCACCAACTGGTGGAGCAGATCCGCCTGGAGTCTCCCCTCTAGATTCCGCCCTTTTTCCTGCCCTTCTTTTTTCCTTTTGGTCTTTTTCTCGGATTGTGTTATTTCTGCGGTAGACATGGGTACCCCATGGGTTGTTCGTTTGTTTTTTTTGAACTTCATGCGTTTACCTATCCGGGACCGGGCCATGGCCAAATTATCCTTTCTTCTCTCCTCCAATCGCCGCTTGGCCCTGGCTGCCGCCGCCCTCACCGCGGGCATCACCGTGGTGGCCCTGCTCAGTTGGGCCGCGGCACCGGCCCCCATCCACCAGCCCATTCAGTTCAATCATCAGCTGCACACCGCCATGCTGCCCTGCGCCCACTGCCACACCACGGTGGAAACCCAGGAAAACGCCGGGCGGCCGGATATTTCCATTTGCGCGGGATGCCACGCCGGCATGGACACCGCCCGCCCCGAAGCCCAAAAAGTGCGGGAGCTGGCCGAGAAAGGCATCACCCCCCCCTGGCGCCGGTTGACCCGGGTGGCCGCCCACGTGCGGTTTTCTCACATGCGCCACGTGGGGGCGGCCAAGCTCGACTGCGAACTTTGCCACGGAGACATGGCCCAAACCACCACGCCACCCCCCCGGGCCCTGAAAACCATCGACATGAACTTCTGCCTGAATTGCCACGAGTCGAACCCCCGCTGGGTCAACCCGGCATCCCAGGCCCGGCTGCAAAGCGCGTCGAAAGGGGGAAAGCTCGCCGCCCCGGTGGCGGCGGCCATGGGCCAGCTTTCGGGCAAACGGTTCTTTTCTGAATCGCACCTGAAGCAGGTGCTGGCCAAAACCATGGAGAACGACCCCGAGGCCAATCCCGTGGAACAGGTCTGGGACAACCTGGACCCGGCCCCCCATCCCTCCACCGACTGCATCGCCTGCCATCGGTAAGGGAAAGAGATAGGGGGGAGGGCGAAGAGACAGGGGGCAAGGATTTCATTGGAACTCAACACAATAGCGGCAAACGAAACCAGGCACCTATGAAAATCTCACGAAGACACCTGCTGGTCGGCGGCGGCACCATGGCGGCGGGGATGACCCTGCTGAAAGGGTTGGTACCAGACTCCGCCGATTCAGCCACCCTGCTGGACGACTGGACGAATCATCAGGAAGAATGGAGCCTGTCGGTCTGTCAGCAGTGCGTGGGCGGCTGCGGGGTGATGGTGCGCCAGATGGACGGCCGGGCGGTGCGGATTGAAGGAAACCCCCTGCACCCGGTGAACCAGGGCGGGCTGTGCCCCAAGGGGCTGGCCAGCCTGCAAGGGCTGTACGACCCCGACCGGTTGACCACCCCCCTGCGGGCCAAAGGAAAGCGCGGCTCGGGAGAGTTTGAACCGATTTCTTGGAAAGACGCCGCCGCCCTGGTGGCCGGGCGCCTGAAAACCCTGCGCCAGGAAGGCAAAGCCCACACCGCCTTGATGCTGGGGGGGCAGTTCCGGGGCCAGCGCCACGGGCTGTTCTCTCGGTTTTGGAGCGCCTACGGCTCGCCCAATTATCTGCGCCTGCGCTGCGTTGCCCCGGATGAACCCGCCGCCGCCCACGCCTTCATGAACGGGGTGTCCTCTCCCCTGGCCTACGACCTGGCGGAAAGCCGCTATGTGCTGGCCTTTGGCTGCAACCTGTTGGAAACCGGCCCGGCACCGGTGCATCAAGCCGCCCAGTTTGGGCGCCTGCGGGTGCGCCAAGACGGCGGAGCCCATGTCACGGTGGTGGACCCCCGCATGTCGGTCAGCGCCGCCAAGGCGGACCTGTGGGTGCCCGTGCGCCCCGGCACCGACGGGGTGTTGGCCCTGGCCATTGCCCACGTGATGTTGAAAGAAAACCGCTACGACAAAGCCTTTGTGGCGGCCCATGTACAGGGGTTCGAGCGCTTCCGCCAGCAGGTGCTGGCCCAGTACTCCCCCGCCATTGCCGCCCAGATCACCGGCATTCCAGAAGACACCATCCGGAAGATTGCCCAAGACTTTGCCCCCACCGGGCGGCCGGGAGAAAAACCCGCCGTGGCCCTGGGAGAACGGGGCCCGGCCTATTCCGGCGATGACCTCCGCACCCGGCTGGCCATTCACGCCTTGAATGCCTTGTCGGGCAGCCTGGGCAAAGCCGGAGGGGTGGTGCTGCAAACCCCGGCGCCCCTGGCCCCCTGGCCTGCCCTGCCCCAAGACGCCCCGGCCAAAACGGGTCTGAGCCACCCCCCCCTGGCCAACCGAGACATGGGGGCCCTGCTGGCCGCCCTGAAGGCGGGCAAATCCTCCGCCAAGGGTTACCCGGTGAACGCCCTGTTTTTGTATTACGCCAACCCGGCGTTTTCCCTGGGGGGCGGCCGTGAAGAATGGAACCAAGCCATCCAAAACATTCCCCTGGTGGTCAGTTTCTCTCCCTGGCTGGATGACTCCGCCCGGCAGGCGGATCTCATCCTCCCCGACGCCCATTGGCTGGAGCGCTGGCAGGACGACTCGGTCAGCCACCTGCCGGGGTTCGCTTCGTTTTCCGCCGCGCCCCCCGCCCTGCCCGCCGCCGGGGGCCTGCCCACCGAAGAATTTTTTCTTGAACTGGCCCGCGCGTTGGGGGGAACCACCGCCCAGGCCCTGCCCTGGAAAACCTATGGCGATGTGCTGGCCCATAAAGCCCAGGGGTTATACGGGGCCAAACGGGGGGCAGTCACCGACCCCAAGGGTCCCCGCCCGGTGGGCGCCTTTGGCTCCTTCGCCGAGTTTTGGAAAGCGCTGCAAACCCGGGGGGCTTGGGCCGACAACCGCCCAGGCAACCCCCTGGCCCGGCCCTTCAACTTGTCGCCGGATGTTCCTGGCAAAGAATATTGGGTTAACGCCCTGCTGGCAGGCCGTCAAAGCGCATTGGGCGCGGCAGAAACCAAGGCCAAGACAAATACACCCTCGGAAGCTCCGGGAAACTTCCCCTTTCAACTGGTCACCTTTAAAACCAACACCCGCTCTGGCACCCGGGGGGCCAACCAACCCTGGTTGCAGCAAAACGCATCCCATCACCTGCGGCAAGGCTGGGACGGCTGGGTGGAAATAAACCCCGACGACGCCCAACGGTTGGACATTGACGACCAGGACCCGGTATGGGTGAGTTCTGCCCGGGGGAAAATTCGGATGAACGCCCGGCTGTACCCTGGCACCCGGCCTGGGGTGGTGCACATTCCCTACGGGCCGGGGCACCAGGGGGTGGGCCGTTGGGCCCAAGAAGGCGAAAACCCCAACCAGTTGATGGCCACCACCTTTGATCCCCACACCCGACAGCCGCTGTGGGGAGACACCTGGGTCCACATCGAGCGGGCATAAGAGAAACCTATGGAACAACCACACGGCGAAAAAAAATCCACCGGCCACCGCTGGGGCATGGTGATTGACCTGGACAAATGTTCGGGCTGCGGGGCCTGTGAAGTGGCCTGCATGGTGGAAAACAACATCCCCTTCGTGGAAAAGGGCGACTACCAGCGCAGCCGCTCCATCTCTTGGATGAAAGTGGTTCCGGAAACGGAAGGCACCTTCCCCGAGGTGCGAACCAAGTTCATGCCCCAGCCCTGCATGCAGTGCGACAACCCCCCCTGCACCAAGGTTTGCCCGGTGCATGCCACCTATTTAAATCCGGAAGGCATTGTGGCCCAGGTGTATTGGCGGTGCATTGGCTGCCGGTTGTGCATGGCCGCCTGCCCCTACACGGTGAAATACTTTAACTGGCACAATTTTCAGCAAGCCCAGCCGGCGGCCATGACCCAATACGCCAACCCAGATGTCTCTCTTCGAGATAAGGGCGTGGTGGAAAAATGCACCTTTTGCCACCACCGGCTGATGAAGGTGAAAGACCAAGCCCGGTTGGAAAACCGGGAGATTCGACCGGGGGAATACACCGTGGCCTGCCAAGACAACTGCCCGTCTAAGGCCATCTTCTTCGGGGATCTGAACGACCCACACTCCGAGGTGGCCCGGCTGGCCGATAATCTGCGGGCCTTCCGGCTGATGGACGAACTGGGCACCCAACCCAAAGTGATCTACCTGGCGGAGCGAAAACGGCATGACTGAGATTCAAAAAAACGAGCATGACGCGGTATTGATCCGCTCCATCTTCCAAACGCCCTCGTGGTACTGGCCCGCGGTGGCCGTTCTGGGCTCCCTGGTGGTGCTGGGGTTTGGGGCCTATCTGTTTCAGTTTTTCTTGGGCTTGGGCGAAACCGGCCTGAACCAACCGGTAACCTGGGGGTTCTACATCACCAACTTCGTGTTCTTCATCGGCATCAGCCACGCGGGCACGCTTATTTCGGCCATTCTGCGGTTGTCTCAAACCGAATGGCGGCGGCCCATCACCCGCATTGCCGAGGTCATCACCGTGGCGGTGCTGGGCATTGGGGGCATGAACATCCTGCTGGACCTGGGGCGCCCGGACCGGATGCTCAACATGATTTATTACGGGCGCTATCAGTCGCCCCTGCTGTGGGACATGACCTCCATCACTACTTACCTTACCGCCAGCTCGGTGTATCTGTTCATTCCCATGATCCCCGACATCGCCATTTTGCGGGACCTGTGCCCCCCCGGCCCCCGCAAGGTGTTCTACCAAGTGCTGGCCCTGGGCTGGCAGGGCACCCCCCGGCAAGAGAAGGTGCTGAACCGGGCCACCGCCATCATGGCCATCATGGTCATCCCCATCGCGGTGAGCGTGCACACCGTGGTGGCCTTCGTGTTTTCCATGACCCTTCAGCCCATGTGGCACTCGTCCATTTTTGGGCCCTACTTCGTGGCCGGGGCGTTGTTCTCTGGGGTGGCCATGCTGCTCATCGTCATGGCCATTTTGCGCAAGGTGTTTCACCTGGAAGACTACCTACAGCCCATCCACTTCAACTACCTGGGGCTGCTGCTGCTGGTGTTCACCTTGTTTTGGACCTACTTTACCTTTGCCGAATACCTGACGGCGTTTTACGGAAACGAGCCCGATGAAATGCGGGTGTTTTGGGCCAAGTGGGACGGCCCCTGGGCCTGGGGCTTCTGGGGCATGGTGATCTGCAACTTCTTCATTCCGGTGATCATCCTGTCCATCAACCGCTTCCGCACCATCACCGGCACGGTCATCGCCTCCAGCACCATCTTGATCGGTATGTGGCTGGAGCGCTTCATCATCGTGGTGCCCACCCTGGCCAACCCCCGCCAGCACCGTCTTCCCACGGGAAGTTACTGGCCCACCTGGGTGGAGTTCTCTCTCATGACCGGCTCTTTTGCCCTGTTTGCTTTGTTCTATCTGGTGTTCAGCCGGTTCTTCCCCCTGGTGTCCATCCACGAAGTGCGGGAAGGCCGGGAGCACTCCGATGACATTGCCCTGGAACGGATTCACCGTTACCGGATTGGCAACGGTTACATCAAAGAATAACCCCGGCAGAATCACCGCGGGAAACACCCACAGGAGAATTTTTCATGAATCCCCCACACAACCCCGGCGAACCGGAATCCCCCCTGGTGTTCCGCCTGCAGATTGCCCTGTTGTCTAGTTTTGTGCTGTTCGCCAGCGGGGTGATTATTTGGGTGGGGCGGCTGCTGTATGTGTCTTGGAAGCTGAACGACACCTTCTCGGCTTCGGTGTTCATTGCCCTAATCGCCGTGCCGGTGTTCTCTCTGCTGATTGGGGTATATAACTACGTGTTCTGGGGCATCATGCGGGGGGGGAAATAACCCGCCCGCCTTGCCGCCCCTATTTTTTTCTCCTCCCTCCCCCCTCCTGGCCCCCCTGCCTCTCTTGCCTCACCCCCCCCTTGCCCCCTACAACCGTTTCCAGTGGGTGTATTCATACTGGGGGATCACTTCTTTTTCGGCCAGGGCACCAGCTTGCCAGGCTTGAAAAGCCGGAGACTGAAACACGGTGTTCACGTATTCCTGAGAGATGGGCGAAATGGGCACATTGTAAGTGACGAACCGGGTGGCCACCGGGGCAAACATGGCATCGGCAATGGAGAAGGCCCCAAACAGCCAGGGGCCGCCGCTGCCATACTTCTTCCGGCAGTCGGCCCAAATGGCCTCCACCCGGGCCATGTCGGCCATCACCGCCTCGCCGCAGGCCTGCCAAGCATAACGGGCCCCCAGGTTACAGGTAAGCTCCGAACGCATGGCCTGAAAACCAGAATGCATTTCCGCGCTGACGGAACGGGCCACGGCCCTGGCGGCCGGGTCCTGGGGCCAAGCCTGGGGGTGGCGTTCCGCCACATATTCGCAAATGGCCAAAGAATCCCACACGGTCAGCGGCCCGTGGCGCAGGGCTGGCACCTTCAGGCTGGGAGAATAAGGGGCTAGGGCCTGCTGGTAGCCCGGCTGATACAACGGAATGTATTTTTCCTGGAACGGAATCCCCAGCTGCTTCATCAGCAGCCAGGGGCGCATGGACCAAGACGAATACTTCTTGTTCGCTATAATCAACAGAAAATCATCCATCGGCAGGCCTCCTCACAAAAATTTGGGGCTGGCATAAATTCATGAAGATATTGATTCACCTATTTCATACGACCGTGGGGTACCTCTCCGAACAGCACCCCTCCCCTGGAATTGAATCCGATGGGTTATTGATTTGTTTCCGTCCGGCTTCATCCACTGAACAGATAAAACCAGAATCCATTGGCCGAAGCCGTATTGTCCCTCCACGATGGGGAGGGACAGCCGCCTGAAAGGCGGCAGGGAGGGGTGCTGTTGGGAAACACGCGAAGCCGAAAAGTTATGCGCTTGCTTCCTTCCGGCATCACCATCCAGACGGATTCTATTCTCCACCCCTCGGCTTAAGCCGTATTGTCCCTCCACGATGGGGAGGGACAGCCGCCTGAAAGGCGGCAGGGAGGGGTGCTGTTGGGGAGAGTGCTGTCTAGCGAGGCAAAAATTCAGGACTCTTGGCCCCGCCTGTCTCGCCAGATTTATTCCAGCACGGCATCCAAAGCCGGATATTGCCCCTGGGCAATGATGTCTGCCGTGGCCTGGGCCTTGGGCAGCATTTGAAACACCAAGTGCTCGGCGGTTTTGATTTTGTTGAAATAAAACCGCACTTCATCGTTGTTCCGGGCCATCTCCCGCGCTTTGGCTTCATCGGGCCAGCCAGCCGACTTCTCCAGCAGCCGCTCCTGGGCCACCAGGGCCGAGCGCAGCAACAGCCAGCCCATCACCGTGAGGGCCATGAAGTTGGCCAGGTCGGTGGCCTGGGCCGCCCCCTGGCGGAACATGCCCTCGCCAAAGGCCCCCCGCACCCGGTTCACGGTTTTCTCCAGGGCATCGGCCCCCTGGCGCCATCGTTCAATGGCTTTGGCCAGGCTGGGGGTTTTGGCCTGCCCCGGGGTCAGCCCCGCCATTTCCTCCCGCAGCACCCCATACAAGGCGTCTCCCTTCATCACCAGTTTCCGCCCCACCAAATCCAAGGCCTGAATGCCGGTGGTGCCCTCGTAAATCGAGGCGATTTTGGTGTCTCGCAGCAGTTGTGCCACGGGGAATTCCTCGGTATAGCCCACCCCGGCCAGCACCTGCATGGCCAGCCGCACCGCCTCATACCCCAAGTCGGCCCCGGCGTTCTTGGCCATGGGGGTCAACAGGTCAATCAGGTTTTGGTAACGGGCCTGCTGGGCGGCGTCTCCATAGCGAGACAGGTCGTAGCAATACCCGGCGTAATACAACAGGGCCCGGGTGCCCTCCGCCGTGGCCTTGATGGTCATCAGGGCTTGGCGCACATCCGGGTGGTAAACAATCAGGTCGCTCACCGCCCCTTCTTGCAGAGACTTTTCGATGGGCACTCCCTGCTTGCGTTCGTTGGCATAGGCCAGGGCATAGCCATAGGCCGCCGCGGACGAAGCCAACCCCTGCAGCCCCACCATCAGCCGGGCTTCGTTCATCATTTTGAACATCATCTTCATGCCTTCCCGGGGCTTGCCCAGCAGATAGCCGTGGCAGGGGCCCTTGGCGCCAAATTCCAGGGCGCAGGTGGGCGAGGCCCGAATGCCCAGCTTGTGCTCCAGCCGCACGGTGGCTATGCCGTTGTCTTCGGCGGGGTTTCCGGCGGCATCCAGCCGAAAGCGGGGCACGATAAACAAACTCAGGCCCTTGGTGCCAGCGGGGTCACCCTCCATCCGGGCCAGCACCAGGTGGATCACGTTGGGGGTCAGGTCGTGGTCGCCACCAGAAATCCACTGCTTGTTGCCTTCAATCAGGTAGTGGTCGCCATCGGGGGCCTTGCGGGCCTTGGTCAGGGCATCGCCCACGGCGCTGCCCGCCTGGGGTTCGGATAAACACATGGTGCCCCCCCAGCGGCCAGAGAGCATGTTCTCCACGAACCGTTTCTTTTGATCTTCCGTGCCAAATTCAGAAATCAGCCCCGCCGCCCCTTCGGTGAGCATGGAGGTGATGAACAAAGACGGATTGGCCCCCCACTGGCTTTCCAACACCGCCAGGGCCACCGTGTAGGGGAACCCGCCCCCGCCGTGATCCTGCCCCGAGGCCATGGCGAGCCACCCGCCCTCCCCGTTTTTTTTCCAGGCCGCCTGGAAGCCCTTGGGGGTTTTCACCCGGCCGTTTTCCATGCGGCAGCCCTCTGCGTCGCCCGGTTGGTTCAGGGGGGCAAACACCTCTTCGGAAAAGGTCAGGCCCTCTTCCACCGCCATGTCAAAATCATCGGGAGAAAACTCGGAAAACGCCTTCAACTTTACCAAGTCTCCCATGGCCAGCAGTTCTTTTTGAACAAATCGAATATCCCGGCGATCCACGCGAAATTGAGTGCTGCTGCCTTTCATCGCAATCTCCCAAAGGAAGGTGAAGGTAGATAGTCACGCTGAACACATGATACAAAAAATGATTAAAAAAAGCGCTCAAATCTATCAAATAAACAAGACTTCCACTTCATTGGCTTCACTTATATGATTGGATATAGAATACGAGTAAGAGGGGAGTTAAAGGCGTTTTATATTCCCTCTATATACGTATTCACACCAAAAACAGCTTGAGAGAGAACAAATGACCTTGAAACACGGAAAATATGCCTGGATTCTCATGGTGTTTATTTTAGCGGGGTGTGGCGGGGGAAAAAGTAACAATAACCCTGGCCCCTCCCTGGTTTCAGGCGGTCAACCGCTCACCTTCAACGCGGGCGACACCATTCCCGAACTGAAGGCCACTCCGCTGGCGCTCAATGCCACCTTGGCCGATTGGGACACCCTGCAGATTTCCTTGCAGGTAGATTCCGCAACAAAATACGTAAGCGTTGGAACGGGACTGGGTTCCTCTGGCTTTGTGGGAGGAACCATGACCAAAACCGTGCAGCCCAACACCACCGTTACCCTGAACATTCCGCTCAATCCAAATCTTCCGGGCGGATATTACGGTTTAAACGTATGTCTGTCTAACGTGACCAACCCGGGAACGGTAACCACATACATCATGACCTGCTATCGAGACAATGGGACCACAACAGAAACCGTTTCCTCCTATGCCCCCGGTGGAAGCGCGGTTGTAACCATTACCTATGGGTTCCCTTTCACCAACTATTCCACCAGCACCACGGCCAAGGGAGACACCGCCGCCGACCCAGTGCCCTTTCCCTCGGCCACCGATTTTCTGGTGTACGCGCCGGTCAATGGAACCACCCACTATCAAGCCAACGCTGGCGGAACGGCTGGCCGCTACATGGTCACGTTTCCCTCAACGTTCGCCTCACGAAGTATCACCATGACCGATGGCGCCAACTCGGCCAACACCTGCACGGGAACCGGCGGTCCGTTCCAGTGCGTGCTAGATTTGGCCGGAACGGGGAAGATACAGATGACCGACTTGTCGGGAAGCGGCTTCCCCCAGGGGGCAGACGCAACCTTTCAGGCCATGGGGGCAGCCAGCACCACCGCCGCGCCGAATGTCATTGCCGCCAACACGGTATATGTACAAGCCGTTCCTAGCGGGAAAACCGATTATTACAGCGTTCCGGTCACGAGCGGCGTAACGTATGACATTCTCGCCATGCATTACAACGGCACGGCGTTTACCATTACCCAATTTACCACCGATGCCACCTTTACCACCGCCGGAACATGCGCGGCTGGACTGAACCCCGGGAATACATATTTTAAAATTTCGTCCTGCCGGGTAACGCCAGCCGCCAATGGAACGCTGTATTTCTCCGTGGCGCCTCCGGCCGGTTCTGGAAGCCATTATTGGCTAAGCCTGCAACAAGTTCCCGCCGCGAACGACGGAACACTGGCCGCTCCCGTGGCGGTGACGGTGAACACGGCGAAAGCGGGCAAGGTGATCTCTGGAATTTCCATGAGCTATTACCGAGCGGGCACCGTGAACACCGGCCTTCCCTTAACGGTCACCTTAAGCGGTTTGTCTTCCGCCGCAATGGTGGAACTGATCAACACCAACAATGGAACCTTGCTTTGTTCATCAGGCATGGTGGATTTTAACGTTTCGAGCCAAGGGTCCTGCACGGTCAGCACTCCCACGGCCAGCGTAGACGTGCACATCACGGGACTTGAAACCGGCGCCAACTATTCTTTCATCTTGGTGCAATAAAAATCTTGCCCGGTTCCGCAGAAACAACCCGGCCCTCTCCCAAAGGGGTGCCGGGTTTTTCTTGGTACCGGGCGAGAAATTTCCCTCGGTTTTTGGTACCCTATCTGTATGGACAGGGCAGATTCCAAGGGAAGGCATCGGGTTCCCGGCCAGAAAATAGCTTGGCCGGAATGGATAGAGAGGCAGTTGATCCGCCGGGGCATCACCGACCACCGGGTGCTGGAAGCCTTCCGGCAGGTTCCCCGGGGAGATTTCCTGCCCCCTGGGCAGGAACACTTGGCTGAGTGGGACAGCCCCGTGCCCATTGGCTGCGGCCAAACCATCTCTCAGCCTTATATTGTGGCGGTAGCCCTGCAAGCCCTGGCCCTTACCGGCGAAGAACGGGTGCTAGACGTGGGCACCGGGTCTGGTTATCAGGCCGCCCTGTTGTCTCACTTGGCGGCGGAGGTCTTTTCCATCGAGATCCACTCCCGGCTGCTGATTCACGCCCGGCAACCCCTGGAGCGCCACGGGGCCTGCCCCGTTTACACCCGGCTGGCAGACGGCTCTTTGGGCTGGCCGGAGGAAGCCCCCTTCGACGCCATTGTGGTGGGGGCCCGAGCCCCAAAGCCGCCCCCTACCCTGATTGCCCAACTGGCTATTGGCGGGCGGTTGGTGGTGCCAGTGGGGGGAGAGTTCTCTCAGATGCTGGTTCGAATCACCCGACGGCCGGGGGGAGAACTGGACAAAACCATGCTTGAACACGTGCGGTTTGTTCCCCTGTTGGGGAAAGAAGGTGCCAGCCCACTGCCCAGTTTCTCTTAACCTTGCCGAGAAAAAGAGAGAAAGAGAAAGAGAGAAGGGGGAGGAAAGAGGTGAAGACAGGGACCGGATACAAACCGAGGCCGGAATCCAAAACCAGGAATCCAAAACAGGGAGGCGAAGCATGAGCGAACCCCAAACCCTTTCCCGGACAACCCCCCTGGCCCAGGTGATGAGCACCCGGCCAGTGACCATCGAGTTAGACGCCCAACCCCACTTGGCCGACACCCTGATGAATCACCACGCCATCCATCATTTGCCGGTGGTGAAAGGGGGCGTTCTTCAGGGGTTAATTTCCCAGCGGGACCTGTTCCGCCACATGATGAGTTTTTTCTTTGTGGAGAATAACCAAGAGCAGCACGATTTTCTCGATTCGTTCTTGGACATTCCCTCCATCATGACCCCCGACCCCCTGACCCTGGGCCCTGACGACACCCTGGGAGCCGCTCTGGACTTGATGATTGAGCACAAGATTGGCTGCGTGCCAGTGGTGAACGGCAACAACCAACTGGTGGGCATTCTCACCGAATCGGACTTGTTGCGGCTGATGACCCTGGCCCTCGCATAAGGTTTACTCCGAGCGCAATCCATCTACGGGTTTCAGGGCCATGGCCTTGTTGGCCGGGTACCAAGTGGCCGTCATGCTCACCCCCAGGGTGGCCACCGCCACCACAACAATGTCTCGCCAATCCACCAGCACCGGAATGCGGTCGGAGCCCGGATACACCCCCGCCGGAATGCTGACCAGGGGAAAGGTATCCAACACCCACAGCACCCCCAACCCCAAACCAATGCCCAGGGTCAGCCCCCCTACCCCAATCAACACGCCCTGCCAAAAAAACATTTTTCTCACCGTACTGTCCTTCATTCCCAGGGCCTTCAGCCCGGCAATCTCTCTGGTTTTTTCCACCACCAGCATCACCAGGGCGCTTACCATGCCAAAAAAAGCCACCACCACAATCACCATCAGCACCAGCCCCAGGGCCACCTTTTGGGTTTGAATCAGTTGAAACATGCCCCGGTTGGTTTCCAACCAGCTAGACACCGTAAAGTCCTCGCCCTTACCCACCTTAATCTCGCTCACCGCTTCCGCCGCCCCCATGGCCGCCATGGGGTCATCGAGAAACACCCCCAGGGAATGGGCCTTGGATTCCAGATGAAACATGGCCTGAACCGCGTTCAGATCCATCATCACCGCCATTTCATCGAAGGACAGAATGCCCGTTTCAAAATAGCCCACCACTTCCAGGCGGGCATCCATGGGCCGGGGGTTGAAGTTCTCCCCTTTTTTGGGGAAGCGCAGAGGCACCAGTTGATCTCCGGGGTGCACCAACAACTTAGCCGCGAGAGTAGGGCTGATTAGCACCGGAAAGACCCGCCCCACCGGCGGGGCCGCCAGCAAACCGGCCACCCGCCGGGCCGAGGCCAGCCGTTGCTCTTGAGACAGGGTGTGAACTTCTCCCGCCCCCTCTTGCAGCAACTGCAAAAAATCTGGCCGTTCCGCCTCCTGGGCCGTGGCCACGCCGCGGATCATTACCCCCCGCACGGGGGTTCCCATGGCGGCCGGGTTGGTCAGCATGGAATCCATGATGAGAAATGGCGTGATGGCCCGGGGGTTCAGCCGCTGCTGAATCTGCTCTCGCACCAAGGCTTCATCGCCAAACCCCCCAGAGCCATCCACATTGTAGGAAATCAGGTACAAATGGGGCATGGCCCCGGCCATCACCTGCACCACGTTGTGGCGATAGCCATTCATCAGCGACATGGCCACCAACAACGCCGCCACCCCCAGCATCACCCCCACCACCGCCAGGGCCGTGGCCAACGACAGAGAACTTTCCCGGTGCCGGGAACGCAAGTAACGAAACGCCAACGCCCATTCCAACTTCATGCTTGACCCCAAGTATTCAGAACACCATAACGCCAGAAGAAACATGATTTGAAATCAATACGCCCCCACAGCATATCAAACCCCGCGCGGCATGGGAAAGAACCAGGGGAAGGCCCCCATTTTCCCGCCAAGGAAAAACACCCCCCAAACGTTGACATTCAAAGACCCACACGATAAGCAAGAATACCCTTCATAGCAGCGCATAAAACAACCCCCTTTCAGGAGCCCCCCATGCTTCTTTCTAACTTCAATCGTTGGTTCGTTTTGTTCGCTTTCATCCTAGCGGGTTGTTCCGGTGGCGGTGGCGGCGGAGCCGAGTTGCCCGCCAAATTCCCCATGCAGGATGCCATTCTTAAAGGCGACCTAGCCACCGTGAAGAAAATGATTCAAGGGGGGGCCGACCCGAACCAGAAGAACAACTATTACCTTACGCCTTTGTATTTGGCCGCCCAAAAAGGCCACCTGGAAATGGTGAAATACCTGGTGGAAAACAAGGCCGATATCCATGCCGTTACAAAATCGGGCAGTCAACCGTTATCCACCGCCGCTGAGCGCGGACACCTGGACGTCATGGCTTTTCTGCTAGACCGCAAGGCTGACATCAACCACACCGACAACGATGGTAACACAGCCTTGATGGAGGCTATTTCCAATGGAACCGCAAAGTCGGTGGAATTTTTGGTGGGTCGAGGGGCCAACCTCAACATCAAAAACAATCAAGGCTTCAACGCTTTGGTGCTGGCCGCCGCCCTGGGGCACAAAAACATTACGCTGTTCTTAATTCAACACGGTGCCGAGATCAACGCATCCCCATCCGCTCAGGCCAACCTTCTAAAAATCACGCACAACCCAAATGACACCATCAGTCTTTCGTTCGTGAATACTCCAGGCGGATTCACGGCACTGCATGGGGCTGCCCAATTCGGCGATCTGCCCTCGGTGAAGTTGTTGATCGAGAAAGGAGCCGACGTCAACGCAGCCACCCAACCGCAGCTCACTCCGTTAATGTACGCGGCTACCAACGGCTATGAAGAGGTGGTGAAATACCTGGTGGAGCATAAAGCCAACATCCACGCCAAAGACACCGACGGCAGAACGCCCGTCATGCACGCCGCCACCGAATCGCTGGCGGTGGTGAAATACTTGGTTAGCAAGGGAGCCAAGCTGGATGAGATGAGCCAAGGGAATTACACTCCCTTGCATCACGCCGCCCTGTACGGAAAAACCGATGTCGCGCTGTATCTGGCGCAAAAGGGGTTGAAGGCCGACCAGCGAGACGCCTATGGGCTGACGCCGTTTATGCAGGCCCTGATGAAAAACCACCCGGCCACGGCCGATGCCCTGCTGAAGATCACCAAGGAAAACATCGAGCAGACCAACAACACCGGGTGGAACTCCCTGCAAATCGCCGCCCAATACAACGCGGTGGCCTCTATCCAATACTTGCTGGGGAAAGGGGCCAAAATTGACGCGCGAGTTCCGGCCGGCCTAACCCCTTTGATCGTTGCGGTTTCTAACAACGCCCCCGACGCCGCTCGGGTTCTCATCGAAAAGGGAGCAAACGTCAACGCGTCTTACAGCAATGGGGTAAATGCCAACCTGCAGCCCATTCACCACGCGGCTGAAAATAAAATGCCGGAAATCTTGGCCCTGTTACTAAAAAAAGGCGCCAACCCCAACGCGGAGTTTGGAAATGGGCAAACACCCTTGCTGTTGGCCTTGATCGTGAAAGACAAGGACACCAACAAACGCATGTTGGCCACGGTGAAAATACTGGTTGAAGCGGGGGCGAATGTCAACAAACCATTTCAAAACAATTCTACCTTGGCTGTATTCAGAATGTGGAAAGCCCCACAACCAGACCCCCTATTGGATGAGGTGGAGGCCTATTTGGTGAGCAAAGGCGCCAAGTAAACCCCCGCCCGCAGCTTAAAAACAAAAACCCCCGCTCGAAAAGAACGGGGGTTTTTTGTTTGGTATCATCCGGCGGCTATGAACGAAGCGATCGTTTTTCCAAGCAACCCTGGCCAACGTGAGGTCAGGTTTCCAGTCAAAGCCCCCCAGGGAACGGCGCCCCCAACAGGTCAACACACCTTGGCCAACAGAATGTCTCTGGCCTGGGCCACATACACCCGCACCTGCTCGCGGCTCAACGACAGCACCTCCCCAATTTCCGCATACCCCATGGGGGTCAGGTCCTTCAGCAGCCAGCAAGCGGCCTGGGTGAAGTTCATTTTTTCCAGCACCTCACAGTCGGCGTCATGAAAATCCACCAATTGGAAAATCATCCGGTACAACTGGGGGGCGGTGGAAACCAGGTTGTCTTGGGCCTTAAAAAACAACGCCTGAGACAGCACCAAAGACTCCGCGGGGTCTTCCAAAAACGAATTGACCAACACATACACCGGGGTAAAGTGCTGGGTTACCAGCTCTTCCATCCATCCTTCCGACTGTCCGTTCTGTCCATTTCCAAACCCATGAGGATGCAGCATGGCGGTCTCCTTGTTTGAGTGGATTTCTTCGTAAAGCGGAATGACTATCTTCAAGCGCCGTGCCATCTTAAAATCATTAGTTTTATCAATATATTATTTTTTAATACTTGAATATGGTCAGAAAAACGTAATCATGATGTTTATAAATGAAACATTATGTATCATTATGATGCTTCATATTGATACATTTCATGGGCGTTTGATTCGCTTGCCTTTTTGCCGGAATAAGCCGTAAAGTGGAAAGGCGAACCTTTGGCGCAGCGCATTCTTTTGGATTCAAATCCCATGGTTTTTCAATCTGTTCCAGGCCGTTACGATGGCGTGGCCCTGGAAGAACGGATGCTCCGTTTTTGGCGGGAGCACGATATTTTCCACAAAACCCTGGAGGCCTCCCAGGGGCGGCCCCGCTTTGTGTTCAACGAAGGCCCCCCCACGGCCAACGGCCGCCCCGGCATTCACCATGTGCTGGCCCGGGCTTTTAAAGACGCCTTCCCCCGTTACAAAACCATGCGGGGCTTTTATGCCCCCCGCCGGGCCGGCTGGGACACCCACGGCCTGCCGGTGGAACACGAAGTGGAAAAGACCCTGGGGATTTTCGACAAAAAGCGGATTGAGCGGGAAGTGGGGGTGGAGGAGTTCACCCGCCGCTGCCGGGAGTCGGTGACGGCCTACATTGCCGACTGGGAGAAAATGACCGAGCGGATGGGCTTTTGGGTAGACCTGAAAGACGCCTACGCCACCCTGGACAACCGCTACATTGAAACCGTGTGGCACCTGTTGAAAATCATCTGGGACAAAGGGCTGATTTACCAAGACTACAAAGTGGTGCCCTACGACCCCCGCATCGGGGCCACCTTGTCCAGTCACGAGGTAGCCCTGGGCTATAAGGAAGTAGAAGACCCCTCCGTTCACGTGCGGTTCCGCCTGGCAGACCAACCCCACGCCAGTTTTCTGGTGTGGACCACCACCCCCTGGACCCTGCCCTCCAACGTGGCCCTGGCGGTGCACCCGGAGCAAGATTACGCCTGGGTGAAGGTAGAGGAAGAAACGTTGATTTTGGCCGCCCCCCGGCTAGAGGCCGTGCTGGGAGATACCCCCTACCGGGTGGAATCCAGGGTCAAAGGGAAAGACTTGCTGGGTCTGCGCTATCAACGGCTGTTCGAGGACCTGCCGGTAACCCAAGACATCTGCCGGGTGGTGGGAGCCGATTTCGTGAGCATGGAAGACGGCACGGGCATTGTGCACATTGCCCCGGCCTATGGGGCCGACGACCTGAAGGTGGGCCGGGAAAACAACCTGCCCGTGCTGCACGGGGTGGGCGACGACGGCTGCTTTCTGCCCCAGATGAAACTGACGGCGGGCATGTTCTTTAAGAAAGCCGACCCAGTGATTTCCGCCGACCTGAAGAAGCGGGGATTGCTGTTCCGGCAGGGCACCCTGCTGCACAACTACCCCTTTGGCTGGCGCACCGGGGACCCCCTGATTTATTACGCCAAGGAGGCTTGGTACATCCGCACCACGGCGGTCAAAGCCCGCATGGTGGAACTGAACCAGTCCATCCAATGGATTCCGGAAACCATTAAAGACGGGCGGTTTGGCAACTGGCTGGAAAACAACATCGACTGGGCCCTGTCGCGGGAGCGTTTTTGGGGAACCCCCCTGCCCGTGTGGACGGATGGCGAGGGAAACCACCTGATGGTGGGCTCTGTGGCGGAACTGGAAAAACTGGCCGGACGGTCCCTGACGGGCCTGGATCTTCACCGCCCAGCGGTGGACGACATCACCTTCCCCCACCCAGACACCGGCAAGACCATGCGCCGCGTGCCAGAAGTGATTGACTGCTGGTTCGACTCCGGCGCCATGAGCTACGCCCAATGGCACTGGCCCTTTGAGCACCAAGAAGAATTCCAGAAGCACTTCCCGGCGGATTTCATCTGCGAGGCCATTGACCAAACCCGGGGCTGGTTCTACACCCTCCACGCGGTGGCCACCCTGGTCAGCGATTCGGCGGCCTACAAAAACGTGGTGTGCCTCAGCCACATCGTAGACAAAGACGGCCGCAAGATGTCTAAGTCGCAGGGCAACATCATCAATCCCTACGATGTATTCGACAAAGTGGGGGCCGACCCCCTGCGCTGGTACTTCCTGGCCCGGCTGGCGCCAGAGGCCCAGAAGCGGGTGAGCGTGGACATTGTGGGCGACGTGGCGGGGGGGTTCATCAACACCTTCTGGAACACCTACGCCTTCTTTGTGATGTACGCCAACCTGGACCACTTCAACCCGGATCAGCCGGTGCCATTGGAACAACGGCCCGAAATCGACCGCTGGGCCCTGGCCCTGCTGGCCCAAACCGTTGCCACCGCCACCGAGGCCATGGACCGTTACGACGCCCAAGGGGCCGGGCAGGCCATCGAAACCTTTGTCGAGCAGTTGTCGAACTGGTATGTGCGACGCAACCGCCGCCGGTTCTGGAAGGGCGAAGCGGGAGACGATAAGCAGGCCGCCTACCTTACCCTGTACGAGTGCCTTTCCACCCTGACCCGGCTGCTGGCCCCCTTCATGCCCTTCCTGGCGGAGGAAGCCTACCAAAACCTGGAACGCTCGCTGCGGGGGGAGGCCCCCCTGTCGGTGCACATGACCACTTGGCCCCAGGCCCAGCCCCAGGCCCTGGCGCCGGAACTGGTGGCCGCCATGGACGTGGTGCAAAAAGTGGTGAGTCTGGGCCGGGCCGCCCGGGCCACCTGCGGCCACCGGGTGCGCCAGCCCCTGCCCCGGCTGTTGGTGCGCGTTCCCCAGGCGGGCCAGGCCGCGGTGGAAGCCCACCAAGATCAAATTTTGGAAGAACTAAACGTGAAGCGGCTGGAACTGGCCGCGGGAGACGCCAAACTCATCACATATCGGTTGAAGCCGAACCTGCCCAAGGTGGGTAAAAAATACGGCAAGCACATTCCCGCCATCAAGGCCGCCCTGGAATCGGCCGATGCGGCCGCCATTGCCCAAGCCGCCCGGGGAGGCCAGGGGTTCACCCTCACCGTGGAGGGGCAGGCCCTGCCCTTTGAGGCGGAGGACGTGCTGGTGGAAACCGCCAGCGCGGAGGGGTATGTGTCGGCAGAGGACGGCGGTTATCTGAGCGCCCTCGACACCCGCCTGACCCCGGAACTGCTGCGGGAGGGCATGGCCCGGGAACTGGTGCGCACCGTGCAGGAGGCCCGTAAGAACGCCGGGCTGGAGGTCTCTGACCGGATTGCCCTGCGCATCACGGGTTCGGCAGACATGGAAGATGCCCTGGCCGCCCACCGGGAATTCATCATGGCCGAAACCCTGGCCGCCCGCTGGGCCGATGCCCCCCTGCCCCAGGCCTTCCGCATGGAACATGACCTGGACGGGGCCACCTGGACCATCGAACTCACCCGGGCCACCCCATGACTCCTCCCCCATTCCCCCAGGTTCCACGGCTCCGATTTTCTCGCCTTGCCCCAAATTTTTCCGGCAGGCTGGTGGGGATAACCTTGGGGGGCATGGTATTGGGGAGCATGGTTTTGGGGAGCATCGTATGGGGGGGAATGGTGTTGGGGTTCACCGGTCTGCCAGCCGCCACCGCCTGGGCCAAGAAGCCCGCCCCGCAGAAAAGCCCCAAGGAAAACAAAGCCCCCCCGGAAGACGAAGCCCCCACACCCAAGCCCCAAAACCCAGAGGAATCTGAACGCCTAGCCGAAGCCGCCTTTCAGCGGGGCTTTGCCCTGCAAAAAGACCATCGCACCCTAGAGGCCCTGGCCGCCTACGAGGAAGCCCTGACCCTGAACCCCTTCCATGCCCAGGCCCAATACGAAATCGGCTGGAGTTACTGGGTGCTGGGCCGCTGGGACGAAGTGATTCAACACTGGGAGGTGGCCCAACAGTTAAAGTGGGACGAACCCGAACTGGGGGCCTATTTGCAAAAAGCGCGGGACCAAGCCTCGGGCAAAATTCCCCCCCTGTCTCATCCCGCCATCGGCACCCGCTCCACCCCCCTGGGAGCGGGGGGCATCACCCTGGAAGTCTCCGCCCGCTTTCAGCATTTCAATCCCCAACCGGAGTCTTCAGCCGATCACTTCGATGGATTGATGTTTTCTCCCAAGTCGGTGGCGTTTTCGCCAGACGGCACCGCCGCCTATGTGAACGCCCTGGAGGGCGACGCCACCCTGGTGTTCAACCCCCAGAAGCCGCGGAGGGTGGGGCGCATTCTTCACGAGTTTGGCCCAGAAACCCTGCCCCTGTTCCCCCCTACCCCCCCGGTGTGGGGAGATCTTCCCCCAGGCATGCCCCTGGAGCAATTCAACACCTTCATCGGCAACCCGGTGGAATTCGCCTTCAGCCACCAAGGCCGCTATCTTTGGGTGCCCTATTACCGGCGCAGCTTCGACAGCGCCAGCGCTTACGCCTCCGCCGTGGCCGTCATCGACACCCAAACCCGCGCCATGGTTCGGGTGATGGACACCGGCCCCATCCCCAAAGTGCTGGCGGCATCGCCCGATGGCCGCTGGATGGCCGTGATTCATTGGGGAGACAACACCGTGGGGCTGATTGACATCCACGGGGATGACCCCGCCGCCTTCCATCACGACCGGCTGATTGTGGTGGAAAAACGGCTGACAGTAAAACCAGGGAGGAAAATCAACCGGGACCACGCCTGCGGCCTGTGCCTGCGGGGGGCCGTGTTCACCCCAGACAGCGGCCACCTGCTGGTGGCCCGCATGGGCGGGGGCGGCATTGCCGTGATCAACGTGGAAAAGGGAACCTATCTGGGATCGGTGGATGGGATGAAACCCACCCCCCGCCACTTCGCAACCGCGCCGGGGGGGCGGCTGTACGTCAGTTCAAGCTTCAGCGGGGCGGTTTCGATGTATGCCATGGATGACCTCGTCACCGCCGCCACCAAGGGGGTGAAACAACTGCCCCCCCTGAAGGAAGGCAAAACTGGGGACAGCACCCGCACCATCGCGCTGTCTCCCGACGGCCGCTGGCTGTTTGCCGCCATCAACCAAGAAAGCCGCCTGCTGGTGCTGGATGCCAACACCCTGGCCCAGGCCGCGACCATCCCCTCCGATTCTTTTCCGGTGGGCTTGGCGGTGTCTCCCGATGGCCGCCAGGTGTGGCTTACCGCCCAGGGGCGGCAGAAGCGGGGGGGCAACGCCGTCACGGTGTTCAAGGTGCTAGACCCACCCAAACCAACCCCGTAACACGTACCCTCTTTCAGGCTCTTCCATGGGTTCTTTGGATTCTTCCCGGTTCTTGTTCTGGATGGCGCTGCTTTTGGCCGCCTGGGTTCCCCTGCCAGCGGGGGCTTGCGGGGTGATGCCCCAGGCCTGGGTGCAAGAATCTAGAAACCTGCTGAATCAACAACAGTGGGAGGACGCCCGGGCGCTGTGCGAAAAACACCTGACCCAGGGCAGCCCCTCCGAGCAAGCCGAAGCCCACGGCTGCCTGGCCTCGGTGGCCCTGTCCAGGGCTGCCGGAACAGGGGTGGCCACCAATGGGCGGGGGCAAACCTTCATCCGAGAAGTTTTTCGGGGAGAAGGAGTGGATGAAGCCCTGAACCATGTGACCCAAGCTATCCACCTGGACCCCGCGCGCCTGTGCCTGCACCATTCCCGCATGGAAATCGCCATTATGGCGGAACGGGTTTCGGTCCTGCCCGCCCAACTCGACGAAAGCATGGACCTGTATGGCAGCCAGCACCCCGACACGGTGAACGACTGGTTGAACCCTGGGTTCATGCTGTTCGAGGACGGTTGGCTGAAACCAGCCTTGGATTATTTTAAGGTGATGGAGAAGCGCTTCCCCAACGACCACCGGGTGGTGGCCAACATCGGCGGGGTGTTGATGGCCCTGGAGAAAGACGAAGAAGCCCTGCCCTATGTAAAGCGGGCCGTGGAGTTGGCCCCCAAAGACCCCATTAACACCTGGAACCTGGGCCGCCTGTACGACTTCATGGACAGAAACGACGAAGCGGAACCCTATTACCTGCGGGGCATATCCCTGGAAACCAACAGGGACAAGAAGAAATTGCTGCAATGTACCTACGCGGGGTTTTTAGAAACCAAACGCAAAGACCTGAAGAAAGCCTGTTCGCTGCAACAAAAAACCTGCCCCAATGAAAAACAAACCGCCTGCCGCTAACCCCCTTTTCTCTCTCCCCGTTATTTCCCTCTTTTTTTATTTCCCATTTTTTTCTCTCTCTTTCTTTTCTCTTTTCTCTTTTCTCTCCCTCTCCTTTATCTCTCTGCCGAGCCGTCTGGCAGAAACTGAACCGCCTGCTCGCCAAAGTCCTCCCGGCCCAGGCGGTTCAGCAGCCCCACCACCCGGTGATGAGGATCGAAGGCCGGAACGGCCATGGGGTCCAGCTTCAGCGGAATCACCCGCAGTTGGCTCACCTCCCCCGAACGGTTCAGGCTAAACCGCAGCAAATACGAATACGACAGGTGGCCCGTCACCGACAGGCGGCCATAGCCCATAAAGTTCCCCAGGCTGTACACAATCAACCGCCCCTTGTAGCGCTCCATGCCCCGCACGGTGTGGGGCCCCGTGCCCAGCACCAGGTCGGCCCCGGCGTCTATGGCCCGGTGGGCAAAGCGCCTGGCATCGCCCCGGTCTTCTCCATGGTATTTCTCAGGGCCCGCTGGCACATGGGCCGCGTCCAGCCCCTCGGCCCCGCCATGGAAACTCACCACCACCAGGTCGGCCTGCTCCCGCAGTTGGCGCACCAGCGTCTCTAGTTTTTCCATTTGGTTCATGTGCAGGCAGCAGGGGCTGGTGGCCGCCCCCACAAACCCCACCCGCACCCCCTTCACCACAACCACCCGGCTGGGCCGGCCGGTTTGGCCAAAGGCCGCGACACCCGCATCATCCAACACCCGCACGGTTTCTTCGCTGCCTTCATAGCCAAAATCCAGGTGGTGGTTGTTGGCCAAGTTCACAACGGTAAACCCGGCGTCCTTCAACCGGCTCACATACCGGGGGGGCGTGCGGAAGGCAAAGCAATGGCTTCCACCACCGCACTTGTAGGAAGCCGGATGTTTGGTCAGGGGGCCCTCCAGGTTGGCGAACACCACATCCCCCGCCAGCAGCCCCCGCACCCCGTCGAACAACTGGGCACCGTCTCGCATGGGCATCAGGCTCTGGTTGGGAAAGTCACTCCCCATCATCAGGTCCCCCGCCACCACAAAGGTCAGGGCATCGGCGCTGCCCTCCAAAGGCGGGGGGGGAACGGCGGCTTTGGTGCCCGATTCTTTTTCCATGGCCAAATACTGCCGGGCCAATCGGTCGTATTTGTCCAGGTCTTTCTGCTGTGGAGAAAGTGCCCGGGTTTTTTCCCAGTGAGCCACCACCTGGGCCCAGTCCTGTTTTTTCCAGAACACCCATCCCAGTTCCCAGTGAATCCGCCCGTTGGTGGGGTCCAAAATCGCCGCCTGGGTCAGATCATGCTCGGCCTCTTCCAGGCGGCCCTTCACGGTGTTTTCCGTGCCTTGGCGGAACAACCGCTCGGCTTCTGGGTTGGCCGACACGGGGGGCTCTTTGGCCCAGGCCGCCACAGACAGCACCACCAAGCACGCCAGAAACAGCGCCATCTTCTTATTCATGAACACCATACTCATTTGCTCTCGCTTTTTTTCATTGGACCGCATTCGTTTCCCCCGTCTGGACTTTATCTTTAGCCCCCGCGTGTTCCCCCGGCCCCCTGGGCTGGGGCAGGCCTGACCGGAATTCTTTTGAGGGTCAGTCCATGAGAAACCGATGCATTCTTCAAATCAAACCGATCTCCCTCCACGGGAAGAACCACCTTCCACCCGTCAAAGTCCAGCGTGACTGAAAAACCCTTCACGCACCCCTTGATCGCTTCTTTACTTCGGGGGCCTTTGAAAACACACGTCACACCCACGTAATTTTCGCCTTTTTCTGCATTAGGGTTTACAAACACTATCTTCGACAGACTCAGCGGCTCCCAGCCGGTCCCTTGTTCCGATTCGTAGAGAACAATCAGATGGTCTGACACCGTACCTTCTTCATAATCATAGAGCGTCAGTTCGCCAACTCCTTGGGGAAACTCTTTCTCGTAATCATAGCCTTCTCCCGCCCAGACCGAAATAAACGAGATGTATCGGGTTAAGTGGGCGGTGTCTTTTGTGTTCAAGGACTCCGCGTACACCTGCGCCCTAATCGGGTCTTCCGTATAGGAAAACGCGTATTTCCCGTTTTTTAAATCATAGGCCCGGTGGATATCCATGGCGCCGCAACAACCATAATTCGAGGAGATATAGAATGTTCCCCAGGCAGTACCTCCAAAAACACCCTGGTCTTGAATCACCCAAAGTTTTTTGTCGAAGGGTTCTTTCCCGGCCCCCCAGGCCGTCACTTCCAGTTTGCCAAGCTCTCCCTCAATCCCTCTGCGCCTTGTCACCTCCAATCGTTCTTGAAGGAGCATGGGTTTTTCTGTAGATACATTCAACAAGTGGAATTTTGAATCCATGATAGTCCATTGGTCCACGCCACCCTTCCCCCCCATGGCTATGGAAATACTAGACTCCGCTTTCCGGTTGAACGTTTGGGCCGCGTACACCAATGCCGCAACCCCAAACAAACCCACCAGCGCCAACAGCGCGGGCTTAGAAATTACCCACCGGGTCACTGACTTCCATTAGAAAAGTTTTTTCATGGTTCCTCCCTTCCAATGAGTTTTTCTTTGGCCGCCGCCACGGCTTGCTTGTGGGTGGCAATCTGGCCGTCCAATTGCAATTGATACATTTCTTCCACCAGGCTGCCCATGGCCCGCCCTGGTTTCATGCCCAGGGCCAGCAGGTGGCGCCCCTGGAGCAAAGGCTTGGGGGGGCCATCCCACACCTCCAGCCGCCGGGCTTGTTCCTCCAGCCAAGCCCCCGCCCCAACGTTGTCTGGCCCCTGCCCCAAGGCCGACGCCAACCGCAGCAAAAAAGGGATGCTGACCCGCAGGGCTAGCCGGCGGATGTCTGGATCGGTGCGGTCTTGATGCTCATACAACCGGACGGGGGTGTGAATGTCGGCCGCCAGGGCTGCCACGGATTTCACCAGGGCGGCCTCCTGGGTCAGGCGGCCTAAAAACTCCTCCATGCCGGGGCCCATGCGGTGGCACAGGGCCGCCAGCATCAACTGAATATCCTGGTGGGGGTCTTGCGTCCGCCGTTCTGCCGCCCGGTCCACCACGGCCAGGGTTTGCCCCCAGGGGGTTTGGGGGCCCGTGCCCCCGGCGGCCAGGGCCGCCAGCTCAGGAAAGTGCGGCAGAATCCCCAGGGCATCGGCATAGGCCAGCCCCCGGGAGGGCACGGGCGCCCGCAGCAACATTTTGCGGAATTCTTCCCACAGCCTCTCCCGAGGAAGTTCCGCCAGGTCCTGCTCTCGGCAGATGGCCAGGGTTTCTTCTGGAATGGTGAAGCCAAAACGGGCGGCGAACTGCATGGCCCGCAGCACCCGCAAGGGGTCCTCTCCAAAGGAAGGCCCCACATGGCGCAAGACTCCCTGTTCCAGGTCGGCCAGCCCCCCGTGGGGGTCCAGCAGCTGGCCGTGGAGAAAATCGTAGCCCATGGCATTGATGGTGAAATCCCGGCGGGCGGCGGCCTCTTCAAACGTCATGGTGGGGTCCGGCTCAACCTTAAAGTGTTTATGGCCCTTGCCAATCTTGCTCTCCCGCCGGGGAACGCTCACGTCATATTCGGCCTCGGGGGTGGTGACCTTCAACACCCCAAAGTGCCGCCCCACGGTGTGCACCGGGCCAAACCGGGCCAACACGGGCTGCAGCCGCTCCGGGGCCAAGCCAAACACCTCCAGGTCAAAGTCTTTGCTGTGGGGGTTTTCCAGCAGGCAGTCGCGCACCCAGCCCCCCACCAGCAGGGGGTTCCCCCCCGCTTGGCGGATGGCATCTCCCATCCGGTACACCTCGGTCATCAAGGGAAAGCGGGGATCAAGGGCGCGCATGGACCAAGCATGGAAGGAAACGGGGCGGATGGTGGAATCGGTTCCCATTATGGCGGGGGACCCCCCCCCTGTCAAAACATTCAACCCACCCCATTTACCTGGAAACACACCGCCGGAATTCGCCGGAATATTTTTAGTGGAGAGTTTCGTCATCATTTGCTTTTTATTTCAAAATGTGAAATTTTAATGAAAGATTGTGAAGGACAGCGGTCGGGATATCCGCCAGACCTGTTTGCCTAGACTCCGCCCCTCTCGCCCTTTCTGCCCTCATGGGGAAATGGTCCCTGCGGACACCCCGGATAGATGACGTAAAGTTCTTATAAAATCAGTTCGTTGGATGTGGTAACTTAGACGGGGGTGGTAAAACCAAGCGATTTTTCAGGAAAAGATAAGCGGCCTTTCACGGTGCCGCGATGTGAGCTGGGGGTGATGCAACCGTAATTTGCCTGTAGTTTTTTACAAAATTTCCCGCCGAGCCTTTTTTCGAGCGGGGTCGTTAATCCCAAAGGAGGAATCACCTGTTCTCCGGCGGAAGCCAAACACTTAACCACCTCATGGAAGGAGATGTCCGTGAAAAAAGAGCTGAAAACACTCACCGAAGAAGATGCCCAGAATTTGATGAAAGGCATCTGGGGCCGCTGGGGCGAACGGGACCGCCACATCCTGATTTTCCTGCTGCACACCGGCCTGAAAATTCAAGAATTCGTAAGCCTGACGGTGGGTGAAGTATTCACCGGCAACAGGGTGAAAAAGAGCCTGAACATTCTGGGCAAAAAGGGCAAACCCGACCGCAAGGTGCCCCTGGACCGGGATGCCCGCGAAGCCGCCGCCATGATTTTGGAGTTCAACCGGCGCCACGGGTTCCGCCTGGAAACCGATGAGCCGTTTATCATCAGCCGCCAGCGCAACAAAAAAGACGGCAGCTACCGCATCACCCCCCGCCAGGTGCAGCGCATTATTAAAAACCTGCGAGAAGACGCCCGGATGGGATTCAAAACCACTCCCCAAACCCTGCGCCACACCTTTGCCAAAAAAATGGTGGACCAGGGCATGGACCTGAAGGAAGTTCAAAAACTGCTGGGGCACCGCTCCATCAAAACCACCCGTGACTTGTACGGGATGTAATCTTTTCGGTTCGTCGCTTCGTTTGTTCGCATAACCCCCTCCTCTGGGCTCACCCCCTGGGAGGGGGTTTTTATTTTCTCCCCATTTCAATATATTGGCCTCATGTTGTCGGAATCTCTTCCATCTGGGGGTCTGTATGAAAACTTGGTTTCTCGGGGCGGTGGCCCTGGCGATACTTCCGTCTCTTTCCTTGGCAAACGATACCTCGGTTAGCCGCCCTGGCAAGCAGTTGCAATTTCTTCAAGAAAACGATGTCTCCATCGAGAAGGAAGTGCTGGAAATCTGGGGGTACAAAGTAGATGTAAAATATGTGATGGTGAACCATTCCACCAAGGCAAAAACCCTGGACATTGCTTTCCCCTTGCCCAGCATCCAATTGGACAGAATTCTGTTTGATGAATTTTTTGACATGCCCATGGAATATGCCGAGATGGAAATGAAGCTCACGGTGGATACTCGGGATGTTCCCGGAGTCTGGGAGGACATGTACACCTACAAAAACAAACCGCTCCCACTCAGAATAAATTTCTCGGGAGTGAGTTACGAAAACTGCAGTGCCATGGATGAAAAGTGCGCGCCAGTATGCAACGCCATCCTTCAGGCCACCGGGGAAAAAGATTGCTCTCAAGCGGCGGGTGGCATAGAACTCACCCGAATGTTTCGATGGAAATATGAATTCCCCCCAAGAAAGCCCATTGAGGTGCATCACGCCTACGTGGTCAGTCATGGGTGGAATTGGCTGCAGAAAACGGAAACCGCCTCGATATCCCTTTTGTCTCAAAAAAATATCATGGGAGTGACCTCCCCAGAGGATGCGTTTTGCATGAACAATGCCGGTGCCCTGCCCGAGACTCCAGGCACCCAGGACGCTTACGCTTTTGGTTGGGTTGAGTATGTGTTGAGTACGGGAGCCAACTGGAAGGGCCCAATCAAAGAGTTTACTCTGATCGCCCATCCCCGAATTGAAAGCGATATCGTCTCCTCTTGCTTTCCTGGGTTGAAAAAGGTTGCCCCAGGAACCTACATGGCAGAGGTTGTCAATTTTTCGCCCAGTGGAGATTTGGCCGTGGGTTTCTTCCCTGGCAACAACCCGTCCGCTGAAAGTTCTATCTTTCAATCTACATTCTCCCCAGGCGAACTCCCGCCGGTTGAAACCTCAACCACCAGGGCATCCGGCATCAATCCATCTTTACTGATTGTTCTCGGTGCTCTTGGCGGTCTGCTGGCTGTTGGGGTGGGGGTTTATTTCCTGCGGCCTTACGTGACCCGGTATTTTAAAAACCCTGGCGGCAAGCCCTAACTGGCCAGGGCCCGCGCCATGGCGGCTTGCCACAGGCGATACCTGCCCTCCAGGGCGGGGTTCCGCCGGGGGGTGAACAAGTCTGGAGGGGGAGCGGGCCATTCCGGGTCCCTCCCTCCGGCATCCCTGGCCAGCAGCCAAGCCAGGCCCCGGGCGGTGGCTTCGGGGTCGTCGCGGCGCCCCACCGGCAGGCCGGAGAGATCCGCCAGCCGCTGGCACAGGCCGTCCAGGGCCGACACTCCCCCGCCCACCCACATCCGGCGGGCCGGGGGCAGGGCAAATTCCATCCGCCGAAAGTTTTCCATCAGCAGGAACACAATACTTTCCGCCACGGCGGCGGCGTGTTCAGGCGGCATATTTGGCAGGGAAGGTTCTGTTATAACCCCGCCCCCAACAAACCGAGACTGAAACCCTGGCCGCCAGTAGGGGGCCGCCAGCCCCGACACCCCGTTGAGAAACACCAGACCATTGGTCATCTCTCCTCCCATGTTCTCCCTTGTTCCGTCCGTTGGCTCAGCGTCCCAGGCTGCCAGGCCCAGGGCCGCCAGGGTTTCCACCGGGCGGGCTTCCCCCTTCGCTCGCAGTTTTTCCCCCAGCCAGGCCAGGGCCGCCCCGCAGCCGTTCACGGTGCCCTCCAGGGCCAGGGTCACGGTTCCCGCCCCGGCCCACACCATGCTTTCCAGCAAGCCGCTGGCTGAATCCTCCCCCGGTAGCTTCGCACTTCCCGTTTTCTCTCCCCGGCGGGTTTCCATCACCCGTTGAATGAAGGCCCCAGTGCCCAGATTCACATACACCGCTTCCGGGTCGGGGCGGCCAAAGCCATACAGCGCCGCCGCTTGATCGCCCTGCACCACCCTCAGGGGCACCCGTCCCCCAGCCTTTCCGCCAGCCCAGGGCACCGCCCCCCAATCTCCCAGGGTGGCCGCCGCCCTGGGCAGGCACTCCCCGGGCAGACCAAACCATGCCAACAAATCCTGATCCCAGGTCATGGTGTGCAGGTTCCACAACAGCGTGCGGGAGGCATTCTGCGGGTCGGCAATGTAATGACTTGTACTGTCAGGACTGGCGGCATTCGCTTCGCCCGTCAACCGCCCGGCCAGCCAGGCCGCCATGGGCCCAAACCCCAGGGTTCCCGCCGCCTGGGCCCGGCCAACCTCCAGCACGTGGCCCAACGCCCAGGCCAGCTTGCTGGCCCCATAATGGGCCGACAACCGCAGGCCGGTTTTTTGGCGGATGGATTCGGCGTAAGGTGCCAGCGGCGCCAGCTGGTCGGCGGCGCGGGTGTCTTGCCAAGAATAGATGGGCGTAAGGGGGGTTCCAGCGGGGGCTTGCCAGCACAAACAATTGGAGCGGGCCGTGGCCAAGCCCACCGAGACCACCCGCCCCGCCTGGGGCCCCAACTGCTCAGCCGTCAGGGCCAGCACTTGGCGGAGAGAACCTTCCACCTCCAGGGGGTCATGTTCCACCCACCCTGGCTTAGGGTGCCGGGTGGCAAGGGGCACCGTGGCACTGGCCCAGATGTTCCCTCCCCCATCCCACACCACCCCCCGGCTAGAACCCGAACCGCAGTCCAGCGCCAGGAACAGATCTGCTCCCAGATTGTTTAGAGGATTTGGTTGCTGAACCATGATGGCCGAGGGGATAAGATAAGTCGTGGGCCGCCAGGAAAGAATGCGAAAAATGAACGGAAAAAAGGAGCCAGTAAAAAAAACACATCAAAAAATAACCGAACTGGGGTGAGAGATGACAAGGAAAAACAGAAACACAATAAACAGAGGCTGGGGGGCTGCCCCCAACCTCCTTCCATGGTTACAAACTTACCCGTTTGATGAGTTTGCAATCCTCCAGTTTTTTTCTGGCCTCCTTCTCATCCCTGAGAGTCAAACCATTCCTGGCCGACAACAACCCCATATGGATATCCTGAGATACAAACATGACTTTCCCCTCCTCTACTTGGATATCCAAGGTCGCCGTATTCTCAGCGTCTCCCATGATGGTGTGTTTTCCTGGGGCTACATCCACCAGAAAAAAACTATTCGCCACCGTTTGGCCAACATCCCTTCCATCCATCAGAATTCTTAACTTGATGGCGGCGCCGAACACTCCAGACCGATACACATACACCAATCCCTTCCCAGGCAAGGGGGTCGCATGATGAGCCGCATCGTTTTCCATCGGGGAAGCCATTTCCACCGCGGCACAGCCCGCTAACCCTCCCAGGGCAATCAATCCCAAACCCACCAACATCAGTCTAAGCCCCTTGCCCAGCTTTGCCTCACTCACCTGCCGGTCTGTTCTCCGCATCATACGCGCCTCCCCGTGAATTTAGGATTGAACGACTTTGGGTGAAGGAATACCTAATTCATGGTCCCTTCACACCTGGTCCAAATATCTATCATATGACGACATATCACTCAATCTCACGTTTGACATTGCTGTGGCTTCCCTGAAGAGAAGATTAAAATTGTGGGGGAATGATTTTGAAGTTCTATGGATGGGCGGCCATGGGTTGTTGCCATGGCAGGTTGCGGGGGGTTGGCGGGATAAGTGGGTTTCTATAGCGAAACCGTTGTGTTGACATCAGGGAGGTTATTTCTATATAGAATCAAGGGTGGGCTGGCGGTGTTGCCTGGGCAGGCGATTCCAGCATTTCACCCTTCAAGGGGGGCTTTATGCAAACTTATCAAAAATCCGTTGTCCTGGCGTTGGCCATTTTCACCACCACCCTGCTGGCATCCTGCGGAAGCAACGGCGGAGGCGGAGGCAGCACGCCGTTGATGGTCAACACCGTGTCTGGCACGCCCACCAACATCAACGGCACCACCTGGGTGGCCTGTATGGCAACCGGGGCCACAACCTCCACTCAAATCACTTACACGTTTTCTTCGTCTACCTTTACCCAAACAACAAAAACCTACACGGGTTCAACCACCTGTGCTGGAACCCTCGGCACCACCACCCCGCTTTCCGGAACCGGCGCCCTAACCGGCGACGCGGCTGGTACCACTTGGTCCGCGGGAACCCAGCCCGCTGGTTTAGCTGCCACGGTCACCGCCACCCAATCCACCACCACTGCCCTGGGAACCACCTATTACTCCCTGCTGTTCATCGACGACCGAGCCGTTCCCTACAAGGCCTACATAGGGGGGCCAAGCAGCCTCGGGTACCCCACCCAACTAAATGGCGGTGTTTTTGCCGTGAAGCAATAGAAAAGGGGAACAGGGGGATCGCCAATGGCTATTCCCCCGTTTTCAGCACGGCCATGAAGGCCTCCTGGGGTACCTCCACGCTGCCGATTTGCTTCATCCGCTTCTTCCCTTCTTTCTGCTTCTCCAACAATTTGCGCTTGCGAGAGATATCCCCCCCGTAGCACTTGGCGGTCACGTTTTTCCGCATGGCAGAGATGGTCTCCCTGGCCACGACTTTGTTGCCAATGGCGGCCTGAATGGCCACCTCGAACATTTGGCGGGGAATGTGCTCTTTCAGTTTGGCCGCCAAGAACCGCCCCCGCACATGAGACTTGTCCCGGTCCACGATGAGAGACAGGGCGTCTACTTTTTCGCCGTTCAGCAGCACGTCCAGCTTCACCAGGTCGCCGGGGCGAAACCCAATGGGTTCGTAATCGAAGGACCCATACCCACGGGTAGCCGTCTTTAACTTGTCGTGAAAGTCCAACACAATCTCGTTGAGGGGGAATTCGTAGTCCAGCATCACCCGTTTTTCGTCCAGGTACTTCATGCCGGTCTGTACCCCCCGCCGATCCTGGGCAATACGCATAATGTTGCCCACGTATTCGGTGGGGGTAATCACCGATCCCTTCACGTAGGGCTCGGAGATGGTCTCGATTTTGGTGGGGTCCGGCAGCTTGTTGGGGTTGTCCACCATCAGCAGGTCGCCGCCCTTGGTTTGAACTTCGTACACCACGGTGGGGGCGGTGGTCACCAGAGAAATCCCCAGCTCCCGCTCCAGCCGTTCCTGCACAATTTCCAGGTGCAGCGACCCCAAAAACCCGCAGCGAAACCCAAACCCCAGGGCGGCGGAGGATTCCATTTCAAAACTCAGAGCCGCGTCGTTCAGGGCCAGTTTTTCCAGGGCATCGCGCAGGTCCTTAAACTGCTCCCCATCGGCGGGGTAAAGGCCGCTGAACACCATGGGCTTCACCTTGGTGTAACCGGGCAGCTGGGCTTGGCAGGGATTGGCATCATGGGTCACCGTGTCGCCCACCTGGGCATCGTGAATCACCTTAATGGCCGCCGACAGGTACCCCACATCGCCCGGGCCCAGTTCTGCCACGTCTCGTTTCACCGGGGTGAAGCGTCCCAGGGTGGCCACGGTAAAGCTTTTGCTCGACCCCAAAAAGCGGATGACATCTCCCACCCTCACCCGGCCCTCCATCACCCGAATCATCACCATCACCCCCAGGTAAGAGTCGAACCAGGCGTCGAACACCAGGGCCGCCAAAGGGGCCTCTGGGTTGCCCACTGGGTGGGGCACCAGTTTCACCACCTGTTCCAGAATGTCTTTCACCCCCACGCCGGTTTTGGCGCTGGCCCGCACCGCTTGGCTAGCGTCCAGCCCAATCAGGGTTTCCACCTCTTTGGCCACCCGCTCCGGGTCGGCGTTGGGCAGGTCGCACTTGTTCAACACCGGCAGAATTTCCAGGTTCTGGTTCAGGGCCAAATACACGTTGGCCAGGGTCTGGGCCTCCACCCCCTGGGCGGCGTCCACCACCAGCAGGGCGCCCTCGCAGGCCGCCAGCGAGCGAGACACCTCGTAGGTAAAGTCCACGTGGCCAGGGGTGTCAATCAAGTTCAACTGATAGGTGTTCCCATCGTCGGCCTTGTAATTCAGGTTCACGCTTTGGGCCTTGATGGTAATCCCCCGTTCCCGCTCCAGGTCGAGGGTATCCAAGATCTGGTCTTCCATTTCTCGCTTGGACAGGGCCCCGGTGAACTCAATCAGCCGGTCGGCCAGGGTAGATTTGCCGTGGTCTATGTGGGCGATGATGCAGAAATTGCGGATGAATTTGGTGTCGGTCAAGGGATCTTTTCAGAAAAGGAGCGGTCATGGTCAGAGGTCAGTTTAAGAAGACCTTTTTCCATCGGGGAAAAAATATTTCAACACAATATACACCAAACCGGCGGACTCTGCGAGAACGGAAGCGATGAGACCATTCACCGATGATTCCGCCAAATGGCCAAAACCCAACGATTGGTTAACAATCAGCAGTAAGGTCGTTCCGATCACGATGCCAAAAGAGCCCACCACAACCCGGCTGGCCCATTTCCTGGTCACCCCATCGGCTTCACGCTAGCGGTGGTGGAGAAGAAACTCCATGATTTCCATGGCACGGTTTGTTTCCGTGCTTGACATGCCATGAAGGGTATTGAATGTTTGGTCGTTGATCTCAACGGAGACTTGTCTTTTTACAAAACCTGCATGATGGTTTCCTGTCCGTCCTTTGACTTTTTGCGCCATTCACCGCCCTCTTTTTCAGTTTGCCGAAATAGCTGATACAACTCCAGCGCACGCCGCAGGGCCTCCGATTTGGTGACCCCTTGTTTTTTCGCCAAAGCCTCCAGCCGTTTATATTGATCTTCCGTCAGGTTAAATAAAACTTTTTTCATGGTCGGAGTTCAGGAGTTCAGGAGTTCAGGAGTTCAGGAGTTTTATTCACTAATAAACACCCATATTTTTATCGAGTGTATATATGATATATATACTTTCAATATATCTTTGTCAATTCTCCATCTTCCCTTCCCCCGCGGGTTGATTGAAACTGGTTTCATGCTCCATACTCCGCCCTCAACCCTTCCCCCATCTCCCCCCCAGCCGGATGCCCGGCCCAGGGGTACGTTTGTGTTGGTGCTGCTACCCCAGGGGTTAACCCCCGGTTGGGTGCCAGACCCCCATCACCGCCGCAAGGAGGTGCTGCTTCCCGATGGCCGCCGGGAGGAGGCCCTGCCCCATCAGGTGTTGTTTCAATGGAAAGATACCCCGCCCAGCCCAACAGACCCCTTTGGGAGCCGGGTTCCGGCGGGCCAGCCCTGGCAGCCCCTCCCCCCGGTTCCCATGGAGACCCTCCATGGCAGGCTGCCCCCTGGGGTGGCCGTTCCCTTTGCCCAGGCGGCAGAACTAGCGGAGGTGGGGGGCGAGCCACGGGGCGAGCGGGGTTGGACCCAAGCCGCCCTGTTTGCCGCCATGACCCAGTCCGACGATCTGTTCCGCCGGGCCAGGGGGGGGTTCGTGGCCCGCACCCAGGTGGAGCGGCAGCAGCGGGAGGAACGGGCCCGCCAAGAACACCGCCAAGCCCACGAAAAAAACCAAGCCGCCCGATGGGCCACCCGATTGCGAGAAAACGCCTGGCCCCCCGCCGAAGGCACCCCAGACGACCACCGGGCCTTCCTGGAGCGCCTTCACTTGTTGGCCCTACGGGGAAAATCTTCTCCTCATTGGAAAGAATTGTCTCATCTGCTGGATTTGCACCCCCACCAACCAGAAGAAAACGGCGCCAAGGTGAAGGCGCTGCTGTCGGCCGCTGGGGCTTGGCCGGGTTGGGAGGCCCTGTGGCTGGAGTGGGGAGAAGCGTCTGCCGACTTTCCGCCCCACCTGCTGGCCGAAGCGGAAAAACTGGCGGCCCAGCCATTGGCCACAGCCGGACGGGTGGACTATCGGGGAAACCCCACCTTTACGGTGGATTCCCCCAACACCAAAGATTTCGACGACGCGTTCTCTTTGCTAGGCCAGTCGGGTGAGGAAGTCGAAGTAGCGGTGCATATCGCCCATCCCGCCCCGGAATTGCCCCTGGAACACCCCCTGATGCAGGAAGCCGCCCGGCGGATGTCGTCGGTGTACACCCCAGGGAAAGTCTGCCCCATGTTTCCAGAGGCTCTTTCCAACGGGCGGTTTTCGCTGCGGGCGGGGGAAGACCGAGAGGCCCTCACCTTTCGGTTTTGGCTGGGGCCAGCAGGGGCCCGGCTGGCCCGCATCGAGGAATCCATCATTCGGGTGCAAGACAACCTGGATTATGACCAAGCCGAAACCCTGATGGCGCGGGACCCCAACGGCTGGGGGCGGGTGGCGGAGTGCTGCCAGGGGCTGGCTCTGGCTAGGCAAGCCCAAGGGGCTCTGCTGGCCAACCGCCCTGAAGTGATGATTGAACTGACGGCGGAAGAACAAGTCATCCTCTCCCCCGTTCACCGAGAAGGACCGGGCCACCGCATGGTGGAAGAACTGGCCATCCTCACCAACCAAGCCACGGGGCGGGCCTGCGCCAGCGGCCACTTGCCCGCCATATACCGTGTTCAGCCCAGGGGCCGGGGACCCAACCCCGCCAAATATCCCCTGCCCGCGGCCCGGTTTTCCACCGAACCCGGCCCCCATGCTGGGCTGGCCTGCGATTATTACATTCAGGCCACCTCCCCCATCCGCCGCTTCCCCGACCTGGTGATGCAACGCCAACTGGCCGCCAGTCTGCGGGGTGAAACGCCCCCCTTCCCCGGCTTGGACATGCTGGAGGCCTGGGCCCGCCAGGCGGAAGTGCGCTTTGCCGTGTATGGCGACGTGGAAAAACGGGTCGACGACCATTGGAAAAGAGAATTCCTTCGGCAGTACCCCGCCCTTCCCCTCACGGGAGAAGTGCGAAAGGTGCTGGCCCCCCGCAAACTGGACCGGGTGATGCTGGATGGCCTGTGGCTGTCTGCCGATGCCCTGCTGCCGGCGGGCAGCCGCCCCGGCCAGCGTTTCCGGTTTCGGCTGGAAGACGTGGACCCCGACCGCCGCAAGGTAGTGGTCACGGGAACAACCGCGCTGGACGAAAATACCCCCTCCTTCAGCCTGCCCTGGACCCCGCCCTCCCCGGAGGCGCCATGAGCCCATCTCCGGTTTGGGGGATCATCTACAACCCAACCGCCGGGCGGTTTTCTCCCCGGCGGCTGGAACAGGTGTGCCTGGCCCTGGAGACCGCCGGAATCACCCCCCGGCTGTACCCCACCGCCAGGGCGGGCCATGCCCGTGAACTGGCCCAAAACTTAGCCCATGGGCTGGCCCGGCCCGGCAGCCCCGCCACAGAGCCAGTGGAACTGGTGGCGGCCTTTGGGGGAGACGGCACCCTGAACGAAACCGCCAACGGGCTGCGCGGCAGCCCCATGCCCCTGGCCTTTTTGCCGGGGGGCACGGCCAACGTGATGGCCCACGAACTGGGGCTGCCAACTTCGCCGGTGGCGGCGGTGGAACGGCTGGCGCGGGGCGAAAACCGCCCCATCTACCCCGGCCTGCTGACCCCCCTGGAACCAAAAGGCCCCCCCCACCTGTTTCTGCTGATGGCGGGCTTTGGGCTCGACGGCGCCGCCGTGGCCAGGGTCTCCCCTGGTTTGAAGCGAATTTCTGGAAAGGGGGCCTATGTGGCATCTGCCCTGGGCAGCCTGGCCGGGCCCTTGCCCCGGCTCTGCCTGGAAGGCTGGAACCAGGCCCCCCGCAACCCGGTGTGGGTGGTGGCCGCCAGGGGGGGGCATTATGGCGGTCGCTGGAAAATCCATCCCCACGCGGGTCTGGAGCAGCCCACCCTGGGCTTCACCGCCGTCACCCGGCGGGTGTTCCCCTTCCTGGCCTGGAACCTGGGCCTGGGGGCCCGCCGGGCCGCCTGGGGGGCGGGCTTTGGCCAGGGGCTCTCTCTCACCCTTACCGCGGAGCAGCCCTTCCACGCCCAGCTAGATGGCGAAGCCATCCCCCCGGCCAGCGGGTTCCGGGTAGCTTTGGACAGCCTGCCGCTGTGGTTCCGTTTTCCCGCCCCCCATCCCTCGGGTTTTCTCTGCCCTTGACCTTGGGGCCCGCCCCCGGTAGTTGTGGAGAAGGGGATTTCACCCCGCCAGGCCAACATTGAACCCGTTTTTCCCATAAATCCCTTGTTCACTCCGTTTCCTCCAGGAGCGCCATGAATCTCCATTCTTCCATCGTGCGGAAGGTTTCGCCTTTTTTCTTCGCGGCCGCCTTGACCGCCTGCAGTCAATCTCCCCAAGTGTCCCGGGTGGACCCCAACACCACCACCGACCTGACCGGTGCCTGGAACGACACCGATTCCCGAGAGGTCGCCCAGGCCTCGATTGATGACGCCATGACGTTTCCCTGGATCGACGAATTTAAGCAGGCCAAGGGCCGCAAGCCGGTGGTCATTGCCTATGGGGTAAAAAACAAAACCCGTGAGCACATCAACACCGAGACCTTCATTAAAGACCTGGAGCGGGCCTTCATCCGCTCTGGCAAGGTAACCGTGGTGGCCAGCCAAGAGGAACGTGAAGAAATTCGGGGAGAACGGGCCGACCAACAATCTGGCCTTACCGAAACCCCCGCTGAATTTGGCAAAGAAAAGGGCGCTGATTTTGTGCTGACCGGCGTGCTGATGGATATTTACCAGCGGGAAGGCGGCAAAGAAGTGGTGTTTTATCAAGCCAACCTGCAATTGATTAACGTCACCACCAACGAAAAAGTGTGGATGGGAGAAAAGAAAATTAAAAAGGTGGTAAAACGCAACAGGGTTGGCTTGTAAACCACTGGATGATCGGAACTAAGAGCAAAAGCCCATGATATTTTTTAGCCCTTCTCTGCATAAAGACGCGCATATCGCCTCCCTTCGTATGTTAGGGGGGCGGGGGATCATCGTGGGCTTATTGCTGCTGGCGCTGGTCGGCTGCGCCCCCCACCAAAATCTCTATCCTCGTTTGGAATCCCTGGCCGCTTCCGGACAATTCCAAGAAGGTGCCGAGTATATCAAAGCCAACGCCAAAGAATACGGCAACGCCAACCGGGTGATTTACCTGTTGGACCTGGGGGTGTATTACCACTACGCGGGAAAATACGAGGAAAGCAACCAAGCCCTGGATGAAGCCGAAAAGCTGATGGACGCCATGTTCACCAAGTCCATTTCGGCCGAGGCGGGAGCCATGCTGACCAACGACCTGTCTTTGCCCTATGAGGGAGAGGACTTTGAAAAGGTAACCGTTAACACCTTTCGGGCCTTGAATTACATCATGCTGGGGCGGCCCGACGAAGCCCAGGTGGAAGCCCGCAAGGTAGACAGCAAGTTGGTTTACTTCAACACCAAATATTCACCCAACGAAAAAAACGCCTATACCGAAGACGCCTTTGCCCGGATGCTTACCGGAATTGTGTTTGAAATGGGTGGATCCCGCGCCGACCTGAACGACGCCTACATTTCTAACCGGCAGGCGGCCCAGACCTACCGCACCGCCTTCATTCAGCGCTACGGCGTGGGGGCCCCCACCGCCCTGAAGGAGAACCTGCTGTCCACCGCTCAGTTCATGGGCCCAGACGAACTCTCTCAGGCGAAAAAACTTTTCCCCGATGTTCCCCTGCAAACCCCGGCCCAGCGCAAGCAGACGGCCACCGTGTATTTTATTCATTTTGTTGGGCGGGGACCCGTGAAGGTGGAAGACCGCATTCATGTGCGAACCCTCGAAGGGGATCAGGTGGCGGTGGCCTTTCCCCGCTATGTCCGTCGGCCCTATCAAATCACGGGCTCTCGGGTGACCACCGATGGCCTGCCCCCCCTGACCCTGGATGACGGAGAGCCCCTGGGGGCCATTGCCGTGGAAAACCTGCAAAGCCGCATCGGGCGCATTCGGGCGAAAGCCATTGCCCGAGCCATTTTGAAATACAATATCAATAAAAAATTTCAAGAAGAGGTAAAACGGCAGAACAAAGACAACGATGGCGCGCAATTTTTAGCCTTCTTGGTGGGCAACATTTACGCCAACGCCACCGAAAAAGCCGACCTGAGGGGCTGGCAAACCCTGCCCGACCGCATTCTGGTGGGGCGAATGAGCCTGCCTCCGGGAAAACATCGGTTCCAGGTGGAATATCTATCTGGCCAGGGCACGATTTCCACCCAAGACATGGGAGAATTTGATCTGAAGGCGGGCTCCACCCGGTTCATTCCCTTGTTTACCATCCAATAAGCTTACTCTTCCCTTTTTATCTCCGACTCCATGCCCTTCACGCCATCCACCACCCTGATTACCGTGACCGGCACCGACCGGCCGGGAATCACCGCCGGACTGACCGCCCGGATTGCCCACTGGAACCTAAACATTCTAGACATGGAGCAGGTGGTGGTGGAGGACCTGCTCAGCCTGTCCATTCTGATGGCCCCTCCCCAGGGAGAGATTTCTCCCCAAGCCCTGGAAGACCTGCGCGATACGGGAAAAACCATGGGGCTGGAGGTCAACATCCGCTCCCTGCCCCCGGGCCAAGCCCCGGCCAAATCCTCCCGACGGCGCTACTTTCTCACCCTGATTAGCCACAACCGGCTGCACGCCGCCGAAATTTCACGGGTCACCGGCTTGGTGGCCGACAACGGATTCAACATCGACCGCATTCAACGGTTGGACAACAACGAAAACCGCTGCTTGGAATTCATCATTTCCACATCCCGGTCGGAAGCGGCCAAAGAACTCAAGCAAAAGCTGCTGCCCATTGGGCGGGTCAACAACCTCGACATCGCCATTCAGCCAGACACCCTGTTCCGCCGGGTGAAGCGGCTGGTGGTGTTCGACATGGACTCGACCCTGATTCAGGGAGAAGTCATTGACGAATTGGCCAAACTGGCCGGGGTGGGAGACCAAGTGGCCCACATCACCCACCAGGCCATGGACGGCCAATTGGATTTTAAACAGTCTTTGAAAAAACGGGTGGCCCTGTTGGAAGGCCTGCCGGTTCAACGGCTGGAAGAAGCCTGGGACTCTCTGCCCCTCACCCCCGGCGCAGAAGACCTGATTCGGGTGCTAAAGCGCCTGGGATTCAAAACCGCCCTCATCAGCGGGGGGTTCACCTGTTTTGCCGAACAGCTGCAAGCCCGCCTGGGGCTAGACTACGCCTACGCCAACACCCTGGAAATTCATGGGGGAAAACTGACCGGTCAGGTGAAGGAACCGGTGATTGACGGCGAAGCCAAGGCGGACCTGCTGGAAAAAACCGCCCGCAAAGAGGGCATTCACCTGGATCAGGTGGTGGCCATTGGAGACGGCGCCAACGACTTGCCCATGCTGGGGCGGGCGGGTTTGGGCATTGCCTTCAACGCCAAGCCCATGGTGAGAGATGCCGCCGAACACAGCATCAGCCAAAGCCGGCTCGACGACATTCTGTTCCTCCTCGGCATTTCCCAAGCCGATATTTCCGCCCTGCCCGCCGATTAACCCGCTTTTTCTCCACAAAACAAAAAACCCGGCCTTCCGAAAGGAAGGCCGGGCAAAAACGGTTTGGCCTGACTGTGTCAACTCCGGTCGTCAACCAGACTTGCGGATGGTGAGCACGGCACCGTTGAAACTGGGCAAGGCCCCCTTGATGAGAATCATGTTTTTCTCGGGGATGACTTTGGTCACCACCAAGTTTTTCACGGTCACTTGACGGGCACCCATGTGGCCAGGCATCCGCTTGTTCAAGAACACCCGCCCAGGGAAGGTACGGTTCCCGATGGAACCCGGCTGGCGGTGAAAGCGAGAACCATGGGCACCGGGGCCGCCGGAAAAGTGGTGGCGCTTGATGACGCCCTGAAACCCACGCCCTTTCGACACACCCGTCACGCTCACGGTTTCACCCTCGGAAAAAATAGACAGGTCGAAGGTTTGGCCCACTTGCACCTGGGCAATGTCGTCTACGGGAAATTCTTTCAGCACCCGCTGGGGGGCCACGGCTTTAAAGTGCCCCTTCAGGGCTTTGGTCACCCGTTTTTCTTTGGTTTTGGGCAGGTAACCCACCTGAACGCTTTCGTACCCATCGTTGTCTTTGGTTTTCACCTGGACCACCGTTACGGGCCCCACCTCTACGGCGGTCACGGGCACCTGGGTGCCATCGGCGGTGAACAAGCGTGTCATGCCGATCTTGCGGCCCAATATTCCTTTAATCATTTTCTCTGGTCTCCAGGTTGTTCGCTAGGGTTCACGACGGCGGTTAAGCCGCGCCGGTTTTGTTCAGGGCAGCAGTCAGGCGAGACTTGTTCCGCCCGGCGGTGTTCTTGTGGATCACCCCTTTGGTCACGGCTTTGTCTAAGGCTTTATGCACCAAGGGCAATTGGGCTTTGGCTTTATCCATATCTTTGGCTTTCAGCATAGAGCGGAAGGCCTTGATGGTGGTGCGCAGGGCAGAGCGCAGACCACGGTTCCGGGCGTTCCGTTTTTCATTTTGCCGGGCCCGTTTGATGGCCGATTTATGGGTTGCCATGGAAAGTTCTCCTGTGAAATGGCCTGTGGAAAGTTTGAGTTGCGTATTCGCTGCGACAATTTTTTCAGTGAATCCGTTTTTCAGTATTTCTAATCTGTATGGTTTAAATCTTGATCGTCCGCTCTTTCAACTGTTACTAAAATTCTTCTTTTCTTTTTATTTATCTTTTCTTTATTTTAGCCCTTTATGTCTTGGGCTCTTCATCTATATTTGCCTGCCTGCTTGTCTGGCTTGCTGTACCATGGTGCTGTTTAAAACGCATTCACCAAATGTTCCACCCGGGGGTTGTCCTTTTCCCAAATCACCGAGATCACGTCGAACCTGGGCTGCCGGTTGGTGATGTTCCCATGAACCATGTAGCGTTCTCCCAGTTTTCTCAGCCGGGCCTGCTTGGCTTTGGTGACCGACTGGCTGGGGTGAACCGGAGCGTTCACGCTGCGGCTTTTGACTTCCACGAACACCAGGTATTCGCCTTGTTCCACCACCAGGTCTATTTCTCCCCCGCCGGTTCGAACATTCCGGGCCAGCACTCGGTAGCCGTGTTCTTCTAAAAACCGGGCCGCTACGTTTTCCCCCTGGCCGCCCATCCGGGCTTTTTCATGGGTCATGGCGGCTCTTGCATCTTGTTCCCTCAGGGCATCTATACACCGGAGGATGCTCTATCGCGATACGGCCCCTAATCTTATCTCTTGGGTCGGGTCACCCCTGTCGCTTCCTATCTTCTATCTATTATCTTCTATCTTCCCATCTGAGCCACCCTACTTTCCCGCTTCTCTATCCCTTGTCCATACCCTTGTCCATTCCTTTGGGTTACTTCACCCGGAAGGATTTGCGATGAATGGGGCTGGGCCCATGCCGCTGAACGGCCCGCCGATGCTCCGCGGTGGGGTAGCCTTTGTGGCGGGCAAACCCCCACTGGGGGTAGCGCCTGTCGTAGGCCTCCATGATTCTGTCCCGGATCACCTTGGCCAGCACCGATGCCGCCGCGATGGATTGGGATAGACCGTCTCCCCCCACGACGGCCTCCCAGGGCATATCGCCAGGAAGGCCCAGGGGTTTTTTGTTGCCGTCCACCAGCACATAATCTGGCGGGTGCCGCAGCCGTTTCACCGCCACACCCATGGCCCCCAAAGAGGCCTGCAAAATATTCACCCGGTCAATTTCTTGGGGCCCCGCCACCGCCGCCGCCCAGGCCAGGGCCTGCTGGCGGATGACCGGAAAGGCCCGTTCACGGGCCTGATGGGTCATTTTCTTCGAGTCATCCAGGGGCACCGGCGATTCCCACCCCATGGGCAGAATCACCGCCGCCGCCACCACCGGCCCCGCCAGGGGGCCGCGGCCGGCTTCATCTACCCCGGCCAGCCGGGAAATGCCCCGGCCCCAATACTTCAGATCAAGCTTCAGCTCCGCCTTCATTCGCGGGCGCCTCGGCATGATCGGCTTCCATGGCGGGTTCAGCCTGGGCCGCCAGGGCCACGCCGCGGGTGCCGCGGGTATCTTTTTCTTGAATGCGGGCCTTCTTGCCGCTCAGGTTCCGCAAGAAATACAGCTTGGCCCGGCGAACCCGGCCGCTGCGCACCAGTTCCACGCTTTCCAGGCGGGGTGAATGCAGGGGAAACACCCGCTCTACCCCAAAGCCTTGGGTCACCTTGCGAACGGTGAAGGAAGCGTTCATGGAGCCTTTGCCCCGGTGCTTGCGAATGACCACGCCTTCGTAGGCCTGGATCCGCTCTTTTTCACCCTCGCGGATGCGGTAGTTCACCTTCACCTGATCGCCCACGTTAAAATCGGGGTGATCGGTGCGGATTTGGGTGGATTCAAACCATTGCAGCAGGGGATGGCTCATCTTCGTTCTCCAAGGTCATGGCAAAAAGGGTGGTTCATCGTACATCCAACATTCATGATTCACTGTATTTATCTATTCTTTATGGCGATCCATCTTTGTGACGATTTCGTTTTCGCTACCCCTATTTCTTTCTCTCTTTCTCTCTTTCTCTCTTTCTCTATCCTCGCCCCCATTCCCCCTTTTCACGGAAAAAATCCGGGTTACGCAAAGGTCTTTTTCTATCTATCACTATCCTTCTCTTGCCCCGCCACCCGCCGCAATGTTTTCTGCGTTATAGCCTCCGCGTCATGTTCTTTGCCGTTCTTCAGCAGGTCTGGCCTACGTTGGGCCGTGCGCCGAGCGGATTGTTCGGCCCGCCACCGGGCAATGTCTTGGTGATTCCCCGAAAGCAGCACCGGGGGGACCTCCATGCCTTCAAACACCGGGGGCCGCGTGTATTGGGGGTATTCCAGCCCTTCCCCGGCAAAGGATTCTTCCGCGGTGGAGTCTGGGTTCCCCAGCACCCCTGGCACCAGCCTCACCACCGCCTCGATGATGGCCATGGCCACCGCTTCTCCACCCAGGCAGATGAAATCTCCACCGGAAATCTCTTCATCGGCCAGCCCAGAGCGGATGCGCTCATCAAAGCCTTCGTAGCGCCCGCAGATCAATACCATCGGCTGGTCCAGGGCCGCCAACCGCCGGGCGGTGGGCTGACGAAAGGGCTGCCCCTGGGGGGTAAGCAAAATCTTTCGCAGCGGGCGGCTTGCCGTCACGATGCCCTGGGCTTTTAATTGGGCCTCTCGGTCGCGCACGGCCGCGAACACCGGTTCAGGCCGCAGCACCATGCCCGCCCCGCCCCCATAGGGCACATCGTCTACGTTTCGGTGGCGCCCCAGGCCCCATGGACGCAAAGGAAGCGCCTCCAACTGAATCAGGCCCCCTTCCCTGGCCCGCCCAATCAACCCTTCCTCCATGAACGGGCCGAACAATCCGGGGAACAGGGTCAACACATCCAAGTGAAGGGGGGAACCCATGAGAGACCCTTCCATGTTTACCCGTTCAGCGTCAGCAAGTCGGGGTGGGGGTCCACCCGGATGACCTTGCGGGCCATGTCCATGTCTTTCACCACCTGGGCTGCCATGGGCAGCAGAATCTCTCGGCCATCGTCATTTTCAATCACCAGCACATCGTGGGCACCGGTTTCCATCAGCCCCGTCACCCGCCCCAGCACCACCCCCTCCATGGTTTCAACCTGGCAGCCCATTAAGTCGTGGAGAAAGTATTCTTCCGGCGCCAAAGGCTTTAGCCGGTCGGGCTCCACCAAAAGTTCCGCCCCCCGCAGCCCTTCCGCATCCGTTCGGCTGGCCACCCCTTCCAGGGCGATGATCCACCCGGTGGGGGTGGTTTGCCAGCGGGCCACGTTCTTTTCAAACACTTCCCGGCCAGTATCTAGAAAAATCCGGGTCAACCCCTCGTAATAGGCTGGGTCGCTGGTGAGGGGAAGCGCCTTCAGTTCGCCCTTCAGCCCCTGGGCCTGCAACACCCGCCCGATGATCACCAGTTGATCCCGATCGAACAGGGCCATGGTTCGGCCGTCAGCCCGCCGCCTCGGTTTTCTTCTCGGCCTTCACGGGCTTGCGCAGGGGAATGGTCATGTCATAGCCCTTGCCCTTCAGCAGCCGGGCCACCCGCTCGCTGGGTTGCGCGCCCACGCCCAGCCAATACTTGGCCCGGTCGTCTTGCAGGCTGGTGGTGTTTTCCTTCAGCAGGGGGGCATAGGTGCCAATTTGCTCCACAAAGCGGCCATCCCGCGAGGCTTTCTTATCGGCCACCACAATGTGGTAGTAGGGCTTTTTCTTGGTGCCGCAGCGTTTCAGGCGAATTCTCAACATCCTGGTTTCTCTCTTGTAGGTGTGGTGGTGATCAACTACGGGTTTGTGCGGGGTCATCCCCGTCTGGGCATCACATTCCCGGAAACATCCCCTTCAGCATCTGGGCTGGGTTTCCGGAGACCTTCTTCATCATCTTGCGCATTTGCGAAAACTGCTTCAACACCCGGGTCACGTCGCTGCCCCGCGTGCCAGAACCCTTGGCGATGCGATTGGTGCGAGACATATTGATGATCTGGTGGTTCCGCCGCTCCCGGGGGGTCATGGACGATATGACCGCCTCGATCTTCTTTAGTTTTCCTTCATCAAAATCGGCATTCTTCATGGCCGGGTTCATCCCCGGCATCATGCCCATCAGGTCCTTGATGGAACCCATGCCCCGCATGGTGCGGATCTGCTGTAAAAAGTCTTCCAGCGAGAACTCAGACTGAACGATTTTGCGCTGAAGTTCCGCCGCCTGCCGCTCGCTGTAGGCGGCCTGGGTTTTTTCAATCAACCCCAGCAGGTCGCCCATCCCCAGAATGCGCCCCGCCACCCGGTCGGGGTGGAAGGGTTCCAGGTTTTCCATTTTTTCCCCCACCCCCATGAACTTCACCGGCTGACCGGTGACCGCCCGGATGGACAGGGCGGCCCCACCCCGGGCATCGCCATCCATTTTGGTGAGGATATGACCCGTTAGCCCCAGTCGCTGATGAAAGGCCTGGGCCGTGTTCACGGCGTCTTGGCCAGTCATGCCGTCGGCCACGAACAGAATCTCCCGGGGGGCCGTGTCGGCCTTGATGGCCTCCAGTTCGGCCATCAGGGGTTCGTCGATGGCCAGCCGCCCGGCGGTGTCTACAATCACCGCGTCGGCCCCGGCCCGGCGGGCTTCCTCTACCCCCGATCGGGAAATGGCCGCCGGCTTCATCAGGGCGGTAGAGGGGTAGCACCCCACCCCCAGCCGCTGGGCCAGGGTGGTTAACTGCTCAATGGCAGCGGGGCGGTACACATCCGCCGGAACCAAGTAGGGGGTCTTGCCCTGGGCTTTCAGCCAATGGGCCAGCTTGCCCGCCGTGCTGGTCTTCCCTGCCCCTTGCAGCCCCACCAGCAAAATCACCGCCGGAGGCCTGCCGTCTAACGCCAAACCCTGGTGAAGCCCCCCCATCAAGGCGGCCAGTTCTTCGCTGACCACCTTCAGGGCAAACTGCCCGGGGGTGACACCCCCCGGCACTTCGATTCCCACCAACTTGGCCCGCACGTCGTCGAGAAACGACCGCACCACTTTGACGTGAACATCGGCTTCTATCAGAGCCGTGCGGACATCGGCCAGGGCCCCCTGGATGTTTTCCTCGGTTAACCGAGGTTTGCCCTGCAGGCGCCCCATGGCACCAGAAATTTTTTCAGACAGGGCTTCAAACACCGATCAGGCTCCTGATTTTTATGGGGTTTTCCCCTGGGCCTCTCTGGGGGTTCCCCACGGCCCCCAGGGGTTTCCTCCCTACCATCCCACGAAACAAACCCAAAACAAATCATGGCCCAGGGGGTAAACCACGGGCCTCCCGGCAAATTCCGGGCAAAACCGCAAATTTCTTCAGGTTTTTGTCCCTGAACAGATCAGGGTAGGGAGAAACCAGAGGAAAGTCAATGGGGAGAGAAATGGAATATAGAAAGAAAAACCAGGGACCGAGAGCACCAGGGAACGTAACCTGGGGGAACGCACAGTCCAGCGGGGCCAAAAATCATCCGTCTTGGCCCCACCTATCACACCAGGGGTTGATGTTAAATGGTCGCTTCGTCCCCCCCTTCCTCCTTTTTTCGGAAAAACCCTGGCTATACAGAGGTCTCTTCTTTTTTTACTTCATGGGTAGTAAATCCACAGGTCGTTCAAGCGACCGGTGGTAATGGTGCTCCCATTGCCGAAACCACCAAACAACCAGAACTGGCCCTGGTTATCCACCCATCCAGCCGTCAAATCCCTGGGACCTGGCAGGTTGGTGGTGGCATGGGTGTTTAGGGTGCCATATACCCCGGCATTGCCCACCAAACCATCGCCATTTACCCAAACCCACTGCCCCAGGGTCACGTCAAATTTCCACATGTCGTGGTAATCGTTCGCCGCGTTGTCCAATCCTCCAAACAACCACAGGTTTCCCGTGGCATCCACCCAAGTCTTGGCCGAGGCAAGGGGTGGGGGCGTGTTCCCCGCGGCTGGCGTTCCCTTGGTGCCATACATGCCCATGGGGTCTTTGGTCCCGATGGTTGCCCAGGTAGAGGCCGATGAACTGCCCGCCATCCAGGTCCACATACCCGTGGCCGGATCGAACTTCCAAAGGTCATTCAGATTATTCCATATCGTTGCCGTTCCACTGTCGTAGCCCAAGCCGCCAAACAGCCACATGTTCCCAGCCGTATCCGTCCAAGCCGCCGACCCCAATCTTCCGCCGGGAATATTCGCCGCGGCAGCAGTACCCAAGGCCCCATAAGTTCCCTTGACATTGGGGTTATTGGCCAAGTTTCCAGGAGCTTTTACGCACGTCCATTGGTTGGTGGTGGTGTTGTATTTCCATAGGTCAGAGTACCAGTTTAAAATACTGTCAGCACCGCCGAACAGCCACAAATTCCCCGCCGTATCCGCCCATCCCACGGCGCTGTCCAGGGCGGCCGGAATGTTGGTTGCTGCGGCCGTGCCGATGGTGCCATACACCCCCGCGGTCCCATTCACCACCCCATCCCCATGCATCCAGGTCCACATCCCCGTGGCAACGGAGAACTTCCACATATCGTGGTAGTCATTCAGCGCGTTGTCCATGCCGCCAAACAACCAGAAGTTGCCGGAGGAATCCGTCCAATATGTGGCACTATCCAGCGGTGGGGGCGTATTCGCCGCCGCCGCCGTGCCTTTGGTGCCATATACCCCCATGGAATCCTTGGTCCCTGCCATGCCCCAGGCCGAGGCCGTGGAGCTGCCCGCCACCCAGGTCCACAAGCCCGTGGTGGGGTTGTACATCCAAAGATCATTCAAATCCCCCAATGGGGTAGCGGCGGAGCCAAGTCCAAATCCGCCAAACAGCCAGAAGTTCCCCGCTGAATCCCGCCATGTGGCCGACCCCCACCGAGAACCCGGCTGGTTCCCCACGGCCGCCACCCCCTTGGTGCCATAGACTCCGACACCGTTGATCGTGCTGGGCCCTCCCTTCCAGGTCCATATATTGGAAGTATGGGTGTTAACCAGGGCCGTGGCGGTGGCGGCGTTGGGGGCTTCGTCTTGGGCCACCAACAGGTAATTGTTCACCGAGGGATTCACCAGGCCAGCGTGGGTGTAGGTTTGAACCCCCTTGGCCACGGTGGCCACAAAGGTGTAACCCGCCCCGCAGACGGGGTCGGACACACCCCCCGCCACGCACAGCCGCATCTGGGTGTAATCGGCGGTGGCGGGGTCCGCCCAGGTCATGGTGATGCTGGTGGCCGTCCAGGCCGTCTGAACGGGAAGGGTCACCGCCGCCGGGGGCGTCACGTCAGTAATCGACAGCGTGACGTTCATGGTGGCCGCGGCCAGTGCCAAGTCGGTTGCCGTAACGGTAACCGTGTAGCCCTCAGGGCTGGTCAGCCCCAGGCCATCTCCCGTGCCGGAAATCACCCCGGTGACGGGGTTGATGGTGAAGCCCGCGGGTAGACCCGCGGCACTCCAGGTAATGGCATCGGCGTTGGTAGCTATGTCTGGGTCGGTGACGGTGACCCCAGAGATGGTGGTAAGCACCCCGCTGTTGAACGCCGTGGGGCTGGCCGTTCCCCCCAGCACTGGCGTATCATTCACGGCCGTAATGGTGACCCCAACGGCCGTAGCGGTGGAGGTCAGGGCGCCGTCATTGGCCTGCACAGAGAATGTATCGGTGCCGTTCAGGTTGGCGGTAGGGGTGTAAGTGCAGGTAAAGGTCCACGACGTTGCCGTAACCACCGTGGCCGTGCCGCAGGCGACAACTCCTTTGGCCCCAGGTGTTGTAACCGCCAAAGTGGGGGTGGGTCCGTCCGCATCGGTCACCGCCACGGTGGTGGTGCCTGCGGTATCCTCTAAGGTGGTGATGGCCGTAACGGAGGTAATGACCGGGGCGGTGTTCACCGGTGTTACCGTCACCGTCACGATACCGGTCCGGGCCAGGCCCCCGGCATCGGTGGCGGTCACCGTAAAGGTGTCGGTACCATTGAAGTTCCAGTTGGGGGTGTATTGCACCACGTTGGTCACCACCGCCGCCAAGCCATTGGCTGGCCCAATAGCAATGGTAAACGTGTGGGTATCTCCGTTGGTGGCAATGTCCGGATCGGTCACGCTCATGGCCACATTCCCAATGCCACTGTTTTCAGCCATGGTAAGGCTGCCCGACACCGCCGAGGGGGCATCGTTCACCGGGGTAATGCTCACGCTTACAATGCTGGTCACCTGGGCCAAACCGTCGTTGGCCTGCACAATAAAGCTATCTGCGCCGTTCAGGTTGGCCGTGGGGGTGAAGGGGCAGGAATAGGTCCAAGACGTCGCCGAAACCACCGCGGCCGTTCCGCAGGTAACCCCTCCCTTGGCGGGGGCTGTAATCACGCTCACCACGGGAGCCATGCCGCCGTCCACGTCCGTCACCGCCACGATGGTGGCGCCTGCCGTGTCCTCAAAGGTAGAAATGGCTGGGGCGGCCGTAATGACCGGGGCATCGTTTACCGCCGTTACCGTCACCGTCACCGTGCCGGTATTTGCCAAGCCACCGGCATCCGTAGCCATCACCGTGAAGGAATCGGTGCCGTTGAAATTCAGGTTGGGGGTGTATTGCACCACGTTGGCCACCACCGCCGCCGTGCCATTGGCTGGCAAAGTGGCAATGGTAAACGTGTGGGTATCGCCGTTGGTGGCAATATCCACGTCGGTCACGCTCATGGTCACGTTCCCCGTGCCACTGTCTTCGGCCATGGTGAGGCTGCCCGACACCGCCGAGGGGGCATCGTTCACCGGGGTGATGGTAACCCCCACCGCCGAGGCAACAGACGTTGCCAGTCCATCCGATGCGGTGACAGAGAACGAATCCACACCGTTTCTGTTCAGCCCAGGGGTGTAGGTACAAACATAATTCCAGGTGATGGGATTGACCATGGCGGGAGCGCCGCAAACGGCAGAACCTTTGGCCCCCTGGGTGGATATAGAAAGCGTGGGAGGAAGGCCATCTGGGTCGGTGGCCTGAACCGTGGTGACCCCCGGATTATCCTCCAACGTGGTCAGGGCCGGAGCGGTGACAATGGAAGGAGGATTGTTGGTGCTAGAAACCGTTACCATCACCGTTCCGGTGACAGCCAACCCGCCCGCGTCCGTAGCCGTTACCGTGAAGGTATCCGTTCCGCTGAAATTCAGGTTGGGGGTGTATTGCACGGCATTGGCCACCACCACCGCCGTGCCATTGGCTGGCAGGGTGGCAATCGCATAGGTGAAGGAATCGCCGTTGGTGGCAATGTCCACATCGGTTACCGTGATGGGAACCGTGCCGGCAGGGCTGTTCACCGCCATGGTTCTAAAACCAGTCACCGCCGTAGGGGCATCGTTCACCGGGGTGATGGAAACCCCCACCGGCAACGAAGCAGGGGAGTTGTACATGCCATCGTTGGCCATCACCGAAAAGGTATCGGCGCCATTGCGGTTGGCGAAGGGAGTGTAGGTACAGGCGTAGGTAAACATAGGGGTTGCCCCAGCCCCTGCCCCGCAGACCGCCGAACCTTGAGAGCCCTGCCCCACCACGGTAAGCACCGGTGCCACGGTGGCATCCGTATCCGTCACCACCACGGTGGTGGTTCCAGCGGTGTCCTCGTTGGTGAGAATGGTGGTCGCGGAAGAAACCACCGGACAGAACTTGCACAATTTATCGGCTTGTCCGGGGCCGTCATATACCTTTTCCATACAGCCTTGAAAAAGCAACACCATCCCCATCAGGCCCATCAAAGGCCCTTTCCTCACCACTTGGCTGAACACCAAAGACCCCGCAATCCTGGCCCTCATTGAGTTTCTCACCCAAAAAACCAACCCAAATGACCCATTGCCCCAAACACGCGATAAGCGTGCGTTGTCCCTATATTTCTCTCTCATTTAAAACCAATACCGCCTAACCTGTTTGTTCGTATCCAAAACCCATACAGGCGCCGTGCTTCTAAATCTCAGCGATCACCATATCCCCCACCCGCAAGCACCCCAACACAGATGGAATCAACTCCCTTCATCCATTCCCGGATGTCATAAATTTAGGGTTTCGTCTAATTTAGCATGTTAATATGACAACCTGACAAACACGTATCCACTTCCCTCAAAATCAATGCTGTATACATGAATGGGGTGAAATGATGCCTACATCGAACGGAACAACAATGAAATGAGCATAGCATGTTCGGCATCAAAAAGACAGAGCCTCAGGCCTCACCCGCCCGCAGAGTTTGGAAGGCATGGTTGACCCCCCCCAGCAGGTCCTTGGCCGTGAAAGACGCGGCATCGACCTCCCACCCCAGCAGGTTGCGGGCCAGCCCATGCAGCCACACCCCCAGCAACGCCGCCGCCAGGGGAGAAAGCCCCTGGGCCAGCAGACCGCCCAGAATCCCCGCCAGCACATCGCCAGTTCCGGCGGTGGCCAGCCCCTGGTCTCCCGTGGCGTTGAGAAACACCCCCCCACCTGGTTCCGCCACCACCGTGGGGGCACCCTTCAGCACCAACACGGCGTCCCATTCCGCAGCGTACCGGCGGGCCCAGGCCACCCGGTCGCGGTTCACCTCCTCAGGGGTGATCCCCGCCAGCCGGGCCATTTCCCCCGGATGAGGCGTGAGAATGGCGGGAACGGAGCGCCCCGCCAACACGGGGGGGTCCAGAAAGAACAGGGCATCGGCATCCACCACCAGGGGGGTGTTCAGGGCGGGCAGAAGTTCTCTCACGAAGTTTCCGGTGTCTTCCCGGCGGCCCAGGCCGCAGCCCAGCACCACGGCGTCTTTGCCCTGGGCCGCTTGCAGGGCACTCGCTACGTCCGCCCCAGTCAACCACTCTCCCAGGGGCCCTGGCGCCCAGGTCATCACCTCCGGCGCCCACTCCAGAAAGCGGTCTTGCAACACCTTGGGCACTCCGGCGGTCACCAACCCAGCCCCGCTCCTTAAGGCCGCCAGGGCGGCCAACCAGGCCGCGCCCCCCATGCCCGCCGACCCTCCCAGGGTCAACACATGGCCAAAGGTTCCCTTGTGGCCATCGGGCGGGCGGGGGGGCAGCAGGGCCCGGCAGAAGGGAGCCGTCAGCCGCCAAGCGCGGGGGGTTCCCTGGGGGAAGTTCAGGGGAATGGACACATCCGCCGTCCGCACTTCCCCGGCTTGCTGGGCCCCTGGGTGCAAAAACACCCCCGGCTTGGCCGCCTGGAAACACAGGGTGTGGCTGCAGCGGGCCGCCACACCCAACACCTCCCCCGTGTCGGCGTGAACGCCAGAGGGAAGATCCAAGGCCAACTTGACCGCCGCTGGGGCCTGATTGAATGCCTCCACCAGTTGGGCGGCGGCGCCCTCCAGGGGCCGGTCCAGCCCGGTGCCAAACAGGGCATCGACCAGCAGCGCCCCATGACTCAATACCTCCCGCGCCCTCCCTTCCTCCGCCACAACATCCACCACCGCCCCCCAGTGCCCCCAGGCTTGGCGGTTGGCCAGGGCGTCACCCTTGGGTTCTCCCAGGGCCACCACCGTCACCGCCCGCCCCCGGTTGGCCAGCAGCCGGGCCAGGGCGTAACCGTCTCCCCCGTTGTTCCCCGCACCGCACACCACAACCACCGGGCCTCCTGGCTGCCCTGGCCGGGCCAGCAAGTCATCCACCCAGTTGGCCGCGGCATGGGCGGCGTTCTCCATCAACAGCCGGGCAGGCAGGCCCAGGGCCAGGCTGGCATGGCGGTCCATGGCCGCCATCTGGCGGGCCGTGGCCAATGGCTGGGCCCAGGCCAACAGGTGGGCCAGGGGCTGAACCAAAGACTGGCGTTGCAGGGGGGTTTCCATCGAGGGCATCGGGGCCTCAGGGGGCGGGTGAAAATCAAAGCCGGGCCATGGCCCCCAAAGTATAACCGATGGAAGCCGCCCCCGTAAAACACCCTTCATAACTCGAAGCCATTGGTCATTCGATTCATCCGCCAACAGCACCCCTCCCTGCCGCCCTTCAGGCGGCTGTCCCTCCCAACAACACCCCTCCCTGCCGTCCTGCGGACGGCTGTCCCTCCCCATCGGAGAGGGACAATGCTCGAATCCACCGGTTATTCTATTCATCCGTTCGGGAAACATAGACTGGACGGAAGCAAGCGATTCACTTTCCGGCTTCGATTTAATTCCCCTCCACGAAGGGGAGGGGATGCCCCCGCAGGGGGCAGGGGAGGGGTGCTGTTCCCGTAAAACACCCCTCCCTGCCGTCCTGCGGACGGCTGTCCCTCCCCATTCGGAGAGGGACAATGCTCGAATCCATTGGCGATTCTCTTCACCCGTTCGGATGATACAGGCGAACGGAAACAAGCAACGCCCCAGCGCACCTGAACTCCCCCTCTCTTCGGGAGAGGGGGTGGGGGGTGAGGTCGCATCAGCAGTGAATAGACCTCACCCCGCCCGCTGGCGCGGGCTGCCCGTCCCTCCCAACAACACCCCTCCCTGCCGCCCTTCAGGCGGCTGTCCCTCCCCATCGGAGAGGGACAATGCTCGAATCCATTGGCGATTCTCTTCACCCGTTCGGATGATACAGGCGAACGAAAACAAGCAACGCCCCAGCGCACCTGAACTCCCCCTCTCTTCGGGAGAGGGGGGCGGGGGGTGAGGTCGCATCAGCAGTGGATAGACCTCACCCCTCCCTGCCGTCCTGCGGACGGCTGTCCCTCCCCATTCGGAGAGGGACCATGCTCGAATCCATTGGCGATTCTATTCACCCGTTCGGATGATACAGACGAATGGAAACAAGCAACGCCCCAGCGCACCTGAACTCCCCCTCTCTTCGGGAGAGGGGGTGGGGGGTGAGGTCGCATCAGCAGTGAATAGACCTCACCCCTCCCTGCCGCCCTTCAGGCGGCTGTCCCTCCCAACAACACCCCTCCCTGCCGTCCTGCGGACGGCTGTCCCTCCCCATCGGAGAGGGACAATGCTCGAATCCATTGGCGATTCTCTTCACCCGTTCGGATGATACAGACGAACGGAAACAAGCAACGCCCCAGCGCACCTGAACTCCCCCTCTCTTCGGGAGAAGGGGGTGGGGGGTGAGGTGTTGGGTGGGGTGTTATAGAGCAAGGGGGGTGCTTTTGGAATATCTCCCCTCAGCACAAAAAAAAAGCCCCCGGTGTTTCCGGGGGGCGTGAGATGGGGAGGAACCCATGAGATAAAGAAAACCTGAAACCAACCTAGTAGATGAACTGGAACCGCAGCACCATGCCAGACTCGCTCTTGGCGGTGGTGGCCGGGGTGACCGGGAGTACTTGGTCGTAGGTGTAGGTGAATTGGTCCAGAGACATGCGGGTGCGGCCGTTCAGCCACCAGTTCACCCCGTAGGACATCCCGCTCATGGTCTTGGCGGTTCCAGCAACAAACGCACCCGTATTGGTGGTGTTGATGTCAACGTTGAAATTTTCCATCCGGGCTTTCAGTTCCCAGGCACCCCAACCGCCGGTGCTGGTGGGGCTATTGGGTTCCACGGTTTTGTCGTATGCGTTGGCTTCGCCGGTCATCACCCAAGACACCTGCACGTAATCGCCCAGGTAGTTCACGTTCACATCTGTAGCACCACCGGCAGCAGAAGAAACCTTGCTGCGGTCGGCCGAGAGGGCTTCCGCCATCAACAAGATGGATTCATAAGACCAGCGCAGGTTAATGTCCGTGCGGGAAAGATTCCCTTTGCCAGTGGCATCCTCTCGAAATTGAGCGAACGTGGTGCCCAAGAAAGACTTGGGCCCCGTCCCTTTGGCCGTGAAGGTACAGGCACCAGCGAGACAAGCCGCGGTGGGGGCAGAAACCGCAAACAGCTTGTCATCCCGCTTGCCGGTGACGTAATCGAACCCCACCGACAACCCACCGCCGGGGCTCAACACCAAACGAACCACGGCATCTTCGCTGGATTTCTTGTTGTCTTGGTTCTTGCCGGTGTCATTGAAGGCACCCAGGGCGTATTCCAGCCAGCCGTCGCCCAGTTTGCCGTACACCATGGCGCCCTGGTCTTCGTAGGGGGCCAGATAAACCACCGCGATGGGGGCTTCGGCCAGGCGGGCCTTGGCGGCACTGCCCACGGCTTCCTGACTGAAGGGCACCTTGTATTGGCCCATCTTCAAGCGAAGGGTGGTGGAAGGCTTGTACTCCACCCAGCCCTCTTGCAGCACGGCGCTGGTTCCAGCAAATTCTCCCATCACGCGGTAGCCCACGTCGGGGTTCAGGTCGCCTTCGGCGGCCAAGCGCATGCGGCGCATCTTAAACCCACCGGTCTGGCCGGGGTTTTGGTTGCTCACAAAATCGGCCTGACCGTAGCCGGTCACCTTCACCGTCACGGCGGTTTCGGGGGCTTTGGCGGCAGGGGCCGGGGCGGCTTCCTGGGCCATGGCCGGGGCGGCCAAGCCAGCCGCCAACAGCAGGGTTATCAGTTTGGATTTCATCTTTTTTTTTCCGAGAAGGTTGGATGGTTCAGCCCAAAGGGGCTGGTTCAGGGCACGTCCAGTTACGACCTGGGGAAAATATAACGATTAAGCCCATGGATAGCCAATGAGAAAACCGTGAATTGTTTGTTGGGAGATTCACAAGAAATGATGAGAATTTTGTTTGAATCCCCCACAATCTCGATCAAGCAAGGGGAAAAACCTGGGGAGCGCCTTCACGCTCCCCAGGGCATTTCACTAATTAAACTTGCGGCTACCCATGGGTTGCAGGGGCCGGGCATTCTTACCGAACACCTGACCAAAGGTTTTCAAATCCTTGGCATCCACGGAAATGGTCTGATCCATCACCATCCAGGTCACGCCCTCGGAGCAAGGGGGGGTGGTGAGGGATCCCGCGAAGGAGTAGAAGGTTTGGCTGCCCGGCAGCATGCCGGCGGGGTTGACGGTGGACTTGTCTAGGGCCTTTTCATCGGCCTTCTTGGGGAAAAACTTCCACAGAGCGGTCACCACCGGGTTGGCGGCGCCAGCCGTCATCCGCACGTCAATCACCGCCAGGGCACCCTTGGCGTTCTTGTGAACAAAATGCACCACCATGTCGCCAGTCTTACCGGCCACGGCGTTCTCGCCGGGGGTATGGAAGTGGAACTGCACCAGATCATAGCGCGTGCCGTCCAGCACAATGTAACTGCCCGGGGCCACGGTCATTTGCAGGGTGTGGCCATTGTTCACCAAGTCCACCGGGGCGGGCTGGTAGTGAATTTCCAGCTTGCGAGACGACTTGGGGGCCGTTCCGGGAACATCAATGGGAGACTGCTCTTTGCCAACCTTGCAGGCCTCGAAGGCATTGTCCAGGTCACCCCAGTGGGCAGGGCCGTTGTTTCCTTCGTAGGTCCAATGGGGGCCGGCATGACCGCCCTTGTGTTCTTCTTTGGCCAGGGCGGGCATTACCGCTAGGGCCAGGGCCAGGGCCACGCCAAGCACAATCATCTTTTTCCATGCACGCATAAGATGTTCTCCTTAAGTTTTTTGTTTTTTTATGTTTGGGTACGTTTTTTTGGGTGCGGGACGGGTGAACGTCCGGAGAATTCCCCCGCTGGGTGATCTTGTTCTTCACCTAAGGGGGGAATGAAAAACAAGGTTAACCTTTCGGACGATAAATGAAAAGCCGTGGGGAATGTTCGGAATTTAGGGGGTCATGGCTGATTTCTTCACCCAGGGAAGGTACTGAAACCCCCCGGTGGGATGAAACCGCAGGCCGCTCAACCGCCTGGAAGCCACGGCGGTTTGGTGGCCAAACCACAGGCTGACGTAAGGCAGATCCTGGGCCAGCTTGCGCTGAATTTTGAGGTACACGGCTTTCCGCGCCGATTCGCTTTGGGTCAGACGGCCTTCCTCCAGCCAGCGGTCCATTTGGGCATCGGCGTAACGCACCCGGTTGCGGCCCTTCACCGGCCAGCGCGAAGAATGGAACAACTCGTACAGGTAATCCGGGTCCGTCACCCCCAGCCAGCGCAAAGAAAACAAATCGAAGTTCCCCTTTTGAATGTCCTCGTAGAAGGTGCCCCATTCATAGGCCCGCACGGTCACCAGCACCCCCACCTTCCGCCACATGCCAGCGATGATGCGGCCCTGGGCCACGGCGTGACGGTTGGTGGTGGTTTTGTAGGTCACCTCAAACCGAAAGCCGTCCTCCCGGCGGGGGTAACCGGCCTGGTCCAGCAGGCGCTCGGCCAGGGCCGGGTCAAAGGCCGGGGGCGGCGTGGGAGAATGATAGGGGCTTTCCGGTGGGAACATCCCCCAGGCCCGCCGGGCGTGGTCCTTTTCCCGGTAATGAATCAGCGTGTCCACATCCAACGCATGGGCCAGGGCCAGCCGCACCTGGGGGTTCTTCAACACCGGGTGGGTCATGTTGAACCCCAGGTATTGGTAAGACAACCCAGGGGCCTCTAACAGTTGAAACCACTCATTCAACGGCTTGCGCTGAAACAACACCAGCTTGTCCAGGGGCAGGGCGTTCATCACCAGGTCCGCGTCTCCCTTCCGCAGTTTCAACATGCGGGTGGCGTCGTCCTTCACCACCCGAAAGGTGATGCGCTCCAGGGTGGGTGGCACCCCGTGATAGCGGGGATTGCGCGAAAGGGTAATGCGGCCGGGCTCCATGGCGGCCAACTGAAACGGGCCGCTGCCGGGAGGAATTTGGCCGGAGGCTGGAAGCCGGGGCAGCACCGGCAAAATAAGATCGGCCAGGAAGGAGCCATAGGGTTGGGTCAGGGTGAGTTCCACCCCATAAGGACCAGCGGCTTTCACACTGGCCAGCTTTTCTCTCAGCACGGCCCCATAGGGAGACCCCACCTTGGGGTCCATCACCCGCCGCAGGGTTTCCACCACATCGCCAGAGTCCAGGGCCTTGCCGTCGGAGAAGTGAATGTCGCGCCGCAGGGTCAGCCGCCAACGGGTGGGAGAAATCTTGGCCCAGCTTTCCGCCACGCCGGGAGAAATCTCCAGCCGGTCGTTCAGCCCCACCAGGGTTTCATATATCAACTGGTGAGATATCCGCACCCCGTAAGCATCGCCCACCATCAGGGGGTCCAGGCTGGCCGGGAAGGACTCCATCAGCACCACCAATTCATCCGGCGGCGTGCGAGACATGGAGGGCGCCGTGTAACAACCCCCCAGAAACAGCACCCCAAGCAGCGTCAGACTCAAAACCCCATAAGAGAAGAAACCCCGCTGGCCCCCACCTGAATTTACCCGCTCCTTCTCTCTGGCACAGCCCCTACAGGCGCAACCAGCGAGTGAGGGTCGAGAGGGGGCCATAGAGAGCCCGGAGGAATGAAAGAAATGAAGGATTCGCATCACCAGGGTTTTTACCATGAATAGGGGGCGTGGGGGGCAAAGCCCTCCATTGAAATCAACCCGTGCGAAAGGCGGGGCTAAGATGCCTGAATCTTGGCCCCGCTAAACAAAGCCCTGCCCCCAAGGGGGGCAGGGGGATGGGAAAAATCAGGTTATGCAAATAAGTGATGAAACGGTCTTGAACGGACCCCTGCTTTGAGCCTTCCCGCCCCCATCAATCCCAGGGGGAGCGCAGCACCGCCCCCTTGTTGGCCGAGGTCACCTGGGCGGCGTAACGGGCCAAATACCCTTTCTTCACTTTGGGCTGAAAGGGGGGCAGGGCCTTCAGCCGGGCCGCCAGTTCTTGGTCGCTCAGTTTCACGTTCAAGGTCCCCTTGGGGATATCTATCTGCAGGATATCGCCGTCGCGCAGGGCCGCCAGGGGGCCGCCCTCCGCCGCCTCGGGAGACACATGGCCAATGCAGGCCCCCCGGGTGGCCCCGGAGAACCGCCCGTCCGTCACCAGCGACACGCTGTTGCCCAGGCCCATGCCCATCAACAGGCTGGTGGGCACCAGCATTTCTTGCATGCCAGGGCCGCCGCGGGGGCCTTCGTAGCGAATCACCACCACGTCTCCCGCCTTCACCCGGCCCGCCTTCAGCCCGGCAATGGTGTCGTCTTGGCTGTTAAAAATCACCGCCGGACCTTCGTGCGTCTGAATTTCAGGAGACACCGCCCCGGCCTTCACCACCGCCCCCAGGGGGGCCAGGTTGCCGAACAGCACCCGCAAGCCCCCCGTGGCCGAGTAAGGTTTTTCCACCGAGCGAATGACCTGGGGAATGTGAATCTTGGCCCCGGCAATGTTCTGCCCCAGGGTCTGGCCAGTCACGGTGCGGGCCGACAGGTCCAGCACCCCCGGCTTCCGGGACAGTTCCGCCAGAATGGCCGAAATGCCCCCAGCGTTGTGCACGTCCTCCATGTGCACGTCGGCCTTGGCGGGGCTGACCGAGCACAGGTAGGGCACCCGGGCCGACAACTCGTTCAACGCCTCCAGGGGGTATTCAATCCCCGCCTCGTGGGCCAGGGCCAGGGTGTGCAGCACCGTGTTGGTCGAGCCCCCCATGGCCATGTCTAGGCAAAACGCGTTATCAAACGCCTTGCGGGTGAGAATGTGGCTGGGGCGCAGGTCTTCCTTCACCATGTCCACCACCCGGGTGGCGGCGCGGCGCACCAGCTGCTCCCGCTCGGGGCTGGTGGCCAAAATGCTACCGTTGCCGGGCAGGGCCAGCCCCAGGGCCTCCGCCAGGCAGTTCATGGAATTGGCGGTAAACATGCCCGAGCAGCTGCCGCAGGTGGGGCAGGCGTGGGTTTCAATGTCGGTCAGGTCCGCCTGGGTCATCTTCCCAGACTGAAAGGCCCCCACCCCTTCGAACACGGTTTTCAGGTCCATGGGCGTGCCGTCTTTGCCCCGGCCTTTCTCCATGGGGCCGCCGCTCACGTAAATGGCGGGAATGTCGATCCGGGCCATGGCCATCATCATCCCCGGCACGATTTTGTCGCAGTTGCCAATGCAAATCAGGCCGTCTAGCTGGTGGGCCTGCACCACCGTTTCCACCGAGTCGGCAATCAACTCGCGGCTGGGCAGCGAATACAACATGCCGCTGTGGCCCATGGCAATGCCGTCGTCTACCCCAATGGTGTTGAACTCAAACGGAACCCCCCCGGCCTGGCGGATGGCCTGCTTGGCCCACTGGCCGAAAGCCTGCAGGTGCACATGCCCCGGAATCAAATCAATGTACGAGTTGGCAATGCCGATGAACGGCTTGGCGAAGTCTTCCTCCTTCACCCCGGCCGCCCGCAGCAGGCTGCGGTTGGGGGCCTTCTCCGGCCCCTTCTTAATCATGTCTGAACGCATGGAATCCTTCCTGGCTGGTGGAAAACAGGTGTCTGGTCAGCATACATGAAAAACTGGGGAGGGGAAAAGAGCGGGGACAGGAACAGGGGAAAGGGGAGAAAGAGGGAGGGAGGAGCAGGGAAGCAGGGAAGCAGGGAAACGTGCGAGAAAAATGAAGAGCCCGGCTCATCCAGACTTTCATCCAGCCTTCCGGGTAGACACCCGGGCGCCAACCGCCAGAATATCCACCTGATTTTCATCTTCCCCCACCAAAATCATGCCCACGGCTTCGGTGGCGGGGGGGATTTCCTCTCCGCATTCGCGAGCGTGGCCTAGCCACAGCGCCTGGGCCTCGCGGGCGTTCTGCGCCAATTCTTCCAACGTGCTTCCAGCGCTGGTGCACCCAGGCAGGTCTGGATAGTACCCGCAATAACCCCCAGGGGTTTTTTCAACCAAGAATGGATATTTCATCGGTTGCTCCTTCCCTTTCTATTAAGAATAGAGTCCAAAACACCCATCGCTGCGAGCTCGCCCAGCAGTATCAGCCAACCATACTTGGGAAATATGAAGACGGGCCCAAGGGTAACGAAAGATAAAACGAGCAGATAAACCACCGCTAAACTCCCGTCCCTGTGCTTCCGCGAGAATACCGCCACCGCCAGCAAGATAACGATAGGTATGGCCAAGACAGCCAGCAAACCCAATAGGGAAAATTCCCCGTGGCGGTGGACATGCCCCTGGCCCGCGCTCAAAAGGAGACCCAGCAAACCCGGTAGGAGAGATTTCATCGCAACACCTGAATCCGGTGAACAATGTTCGCGTGCGGTCGTTTTAGGCACATAGTGGGGAAGCCATTGGTTTTGAGAGGCAGATCAGTTCCCTCAGAATACCTAGCATACTTCCATTAAAACGGGCACAAGCCGGGGGCCGTGGCGGCGTAGGTGCAGGTGTTCACCGTGGCGGTGGTGTTGTCTTTCAGGGTGGCGATGTCACTGGTGCCCCAGGTGATGTTGCTGCCATACAAATCCACCAAGGTATTGGTTCCCGCCGCCGTGTGAATCCGCAGGAAACTCCCGGCGGACAGGGTGACCGCGCCAAAGGTGTAGGTGGCGGGGGTGGTGCTGGAGGAAAGAGTCCAACTGGTGAGGGTATAGGCCGTGGTGGTGCTTCGATTCACCAGGATCACTACTTTGTTCGCCACATCCACGTAGGACACCACCACCGTTCCGGCGGGAATGGTGGTGGGAGGCGCCGTGGGGTCCACGGGATTGTTGTAATTGTAACTCTTGGTGGTGGCCGAGGTATCGCATCCAGCGCCCCCCGCCAAAACCAAGAGCACGGCCACAACGGCCCCTGGCACCCCACGCCTCACCCACCGCCAGGCCAGAAAGCCTGGGGCCTGCAAACACCAGAGGGATTGAACGAAGGGGGCCATGGTGAGCAACGGGTGGGGGGGATGTTGTGCCTGAGGATAAGAATAAGTGAGCCAACCCACGTTACCATAGGGCCGCGGAGAGGCCAAGACAGAGCCCTTCAGGCAATAAGATAAGCCTACTCATGCTGCAAACTTCCACAGCCAAACGGAAGGGATAGAAGGATAGAAACCTCTGCATAACTTTTTTCCCATCCCCATTCCCTCTTTTCACGACAAAACCCCGGGTTATGCCGTCGCGGATGGACAGTACGGACAGATGGCGTGTTGGACGGAGACAAGGAAGAAGGGTAGGAAAATAGGAATAGGAAAGAGAAGGAAGCCCAAGGGATGAAAGGCTGGGATGAAAGTCCCTACGAGTGATCCTTTTCCTCTAACAGGCCCTTCAGCAGGGAAATATCCAAGCAGAGGTTTTCGTAAACCATTTGAATGGCGGCGGGGGGATTTTGACCTGGAAAGCGGGAGCGGATGGCCTGTTGGAGTTGGTCTCCGGCATCGTTGAGCAACGTTTGAATATCGGTTTGATTCATGGTGGTTATCCGCCCCCCCGAGAGGATTTCATAAATAGATCGTTTATACTCTACTAAATCCTACCATTCAATTTTGAAGGAATTAAGATGAAAAAATGAAGATACGACACCGATCACCCCCCCTTTAGCCGTTGTCCTAGACGTTTTTTCTCCCGGCACTTGATCTTGGGGTGGCAAACGTCTTCATAAAAAGGGTAGACTAATGTGCGTTCTGTACGGGGGATGAATCCATCTGATCCAATCATGGCCATGAGCCCAGCCATCCAAAGCGTCCAAACGGTTGAAAATCCAGGAGAAGTCATCTCCCGCCGCCGGCAGGAGATTGAGGAGTTGGACCGTTACTGGGCGGTGAAAGAAAAAGAATATGCCGAGGGCCAAGGGGCTGGCTCCCAGGCCCGCTGGGAGGCAGGGCAAATTCGCCAACTGCTCCATGGGCTGATTCTCCCCCGGCTGGATTGGGTTTCGGGTCTGCCCCCCATCAACCAAGCCGTCTTCTTAAACCTGATGGTGCCCTTCGATACCGATGGGGGCATTCGGGATTTTCTGCTGCATTTTTGCCAAGTGGATGTCATCAACGGCAACCAACTGGAGGTGGTGGAGCGAGACCCCTACGAGCGGGAAGTGTATATTCTGCACGACCTGTACAAAGCCAAGAAAACCTTGGATGTGATTTCCACCCTGCGGCGCAGCCTTACCGAGAAAGACCGTGAATTCCCCTCTCGGTTTTCCAAGGCCGAGCAAGAGAAAATTCTGACTTCGCTGGAAGGCGTGCTGAACCTGTTGTTCACCCAGATTCTCCCCCCCCATCACCGCCACGAACTGATCTCCAATCTGTCTCCCGATCATTTAACGGTAGAAAGCGTGGCCAAGCGCCGCAAGGACGGGGTGCTGTATGCCTATCCCCACGTGTTGAAAAAATATGACTACCGCCGGTTCTTCTTTTTGATTTATTTCAAAGAAGGGTTTCGGGCCAAGATGGGGGAAGAGGAACGGGATTTCCGCTACAACTTTTTGAACTTTCAACTGCTGAAAAAAGAATTTTTGATTCACTGGATGACCCGGGGGTTGAAAAACAACCCCCAGAAATATTCCCATTACGCCCGGTATATCATCCGCAACAAAAGCCTGTTGGCCCACATTGTGGAAAACCCCGAAAAAGAAGGGGAGCTGTTGATGGAATTGGCCGCCCCCCAATTCAACGACTTGGTGGCCCAGGTGAACGAAGAACTGCCCCAGGGAGAAAAACTAGAGGTCGAAGCGGAAAGCCAAACCTATGGTTTGTTCGGGCGGTTGAAGGAACAAGTGGTCCAAACGGTGAAGAGCATTCGCCAGCAGCCTCAGGCTGCCGTTGCCCCGGCCCCCAAACCATCGGCTCCGGTGGCCCCGGTGGGGGCTGCCGCCCCCGGAGAAAAGCCCAAGGAATGGCGGGTGGTGCTGTTAACCCACGAACAAATCGCCAATCCGTTTTTCACCAACAACACCTCGGCCTTTACCTCTGGGCTCAACATTCTGCGGGTTCGCATGGGAGAATCCTACGGAAACTTCCGGGATTACGTGACCCAAACTTTGGAAAACTCTCCCGAAACCGCCCAGGTGCGGCGGCGCACCCCCAAGCACGAGTGGACCCTGCCTTACCTGATCATCCATGACACCCCCAAGGGTCCGGTGTACTATCTGGTGGTGTTGGGGGCCGAGGCCAAAACCAAGCCACGGGGAATGGGCTATCAGTCGAAGGAATCCTACGACCTGACGCCTTACTTTGTGTTCGCCGCCTCTCAGCCAGAAGACGGCTTTGGCGAGGCGGTGGGAGACCGGGTGGCGGGGGGCCACACCCTGCGGGAATATTCCTTCCAAACCGGGGGAGTGGTGCGGAAGGTTCTGGACCTGCTCTCTCACATCAAACAAAAAGACAAACGATAATCGGCCGGGGGCCGGGGCATGAAGATCAACACCTACTTCGGCTTCTTTGCCCAAACCCTGTTCACAGCCATGGGCACGGCCCTGGGTTCTTCCACTGGCCGAAAAGTGGCGTTGGAAACCGTGGAACTCCACGGCACCAATCTGCTGAAACTGCACCAAGCCGGGCTCGACACCCTGCTCCTCCCCCGCCAAACCGTTCCCCCCGATCCGCCCTATCTGTATGTGTTGTTCAAAGGCGGCCCCCAGGCCCTGGGCAGGCTAGCCCCAAAGGTTTCTCCCCAGCGGCTAATGGAACAGGCCGCCGCGGCCGCCATGGAACCCTGGAGTTACGTCACCCGCGCTCGGGCTCAACTCACCGCTCTGGCCTTCACCCGCCCGGCCCCAGGGGTGCTGCCCCGCCACTTGGGCGATGACGCCCATGTTACCCTGGCGGTGGGCCGCTTTGGCGGGCCAGGGCTGGTGCCCTTCCAGGTGGGGTTGCTGGTGGGAGAACGGGGCGTGACCCTGGTGGAAGAGCGCACCCAGGCTCAGCCGGTGCAGCGGGCCTTTCATGCCGTGGTGCAGGGCCAATACCTCTGCCAGCCCCAGTGGGCCCCCGCCGCCTATCCCCCCCCGCCCAGCGCAACCCCCAGCGCCCTTCCCAGCCCAGACCTTCCCCAGACGACTTGGTGGCTGCAATCGTTTTTGGCCCTGAACGGCGGCACCCTGGCCAACAAGGTGTTTCGGCAGCCAGCGGCGTTCTCCTTGGAGCCCGCCCAGGAGGCCGCCGTGACCCAAGACACCGCCCAGGCCCAACAGGTGGGGGTGGCGCGGTTGTCGCTGGAGGAAAACCAGGATCTGTTTTTCGTGGTTCCGCCAGAATCCTTGCGGGGAATTTTAAGCCTGAGCAAATCGGCCCAGCCTGCGTTTTTGGGGGATTTTTTCCGGGCCCTGCTGAAAGAACCCGCCCAGTTGTGGGAGGCCCTGGGGGCCGGGCGGTTGGCTTGGCGGGTCACGGCCGTTCGAACCATTCCCCCCCAGGGGTTAAGCGCCATGGCCCCCCGGTTAAAAGGGGGGGGCTGGTGGCGGCAGCGGGTGCGCCTGGCCGATGGGGACCTGGCGTGGTGGGTGGGCGTAACCCCGACCGCGGGAGCCGCCCTGTGGAATGCGGCACAAAAAGGGGGCCGCCCCGATTCTTTGCCCGCCCCCTGGAGCCCCAGCAAAACCCCCACCAGCCCCGCCGACCCCGCCGCTTGGCGGGCCCTGGCCGCCCTGGGCGGCCCGGGAGACCCCCGCCAACTGGTTCGTTTGTTGATGGGAAACGGTGTGCTGGAGTCTGACTTGGAATGGCTGGCCCAGCGGTTGGGGCCAGCCATTCCTGGCAGCCCCCTGGCCCAGGCTTGGAAGGCGGTCTTGCCGGGCAAACCGGCACAGCCTGCCCAACAGCCCGGCACCGTGTCTAATACCTTGTCTAATACCGTGGCCAATGCCGGGGCTGGTGCTTACGGACGGCTGGCCCATGCCCTGGTGAAACTCCGGTTAGAGCCCTCTGGCTGGGACTCGCCCATGGCCCAGGGGGCCGCCCTGCTGGCCGAGCGGGTGTGGCAAGAGCGCCAAGCGCTGCTGGACCGTTGGATGCCGGTCAGCCACCTGGTGTACGGCATGGACCGGTTGTCTCTGCAGCGGTTGTGCTACGACACCCCCAACCCAGAACTGGCCGCCCTGGTATCTCAGGCTCGGTTCCGGGTGATGGACCAGGTGCGGCGGGTGATTTCGCCAGGGTTTGGGGTGCGGCTGCTGGAAGACGCGGGGGCGGCCCGGCTGCGGGTGAACGCCATGGGGGCCCAGCAGGCCACCATCGGGTTCTACCGGCGCTGCTGGGAAGGCATGCAGCAGGGGCGCTACACCCTGCGGGAAACCCCAGCCCAACGCCTGGGGCGGCTGATGGCCCTGCTGGACGGTGAAGCCGAATCCCAGCCGCCTCTTTAGTCGGGAATGTCTTGCTTGGACCGGGCCCACAGGGCTTCCCATTCCTGGGGAGACAAATCTTGAGAGGTCCGGCCCTCTTGGTGATCGGGCTGCCCTGGGGCCAATGCCTGCTCCATCCACCGAAAGCGGGCCATGAACTTGGCGGTGGCTTTGCGCAGGGCGGCTTCCGGCTCAATTTTATACCAGCGGGCCAGTTGGGTTGCGGCAAACAGCAGGTCTCCCAGTTCCGTTTCCATGGCCCCTTGCAGGCGCTCTCGATCGGCCCCCGTCTGGGCCGCCCGTTCCAACGCTTCCACCTCTCGGCGAAATTCCCCCAACTCCTCCTCCATTTTATCCAAAATGTCTCCCCCGGCATGCCAGTCGAACCCCGACTGGGCCGCGTTCTTGCCCGCCTTGTGGGCCCGCTGCAAGGCGGGCAGTGCCGAGGGAATGCCGTCCATGTGAGAGACCCGCCGGGTCATCTTGCGGGCGTGCCAAGCCTTATGCCGCGCCTGGGCCGAGGCCTCATCCTGGGTGGTTGTTTCTGCCGTGGGCCGGGCGAACACATGGGGGTGCCGCTCCACCAGCTTTTCGCTCAACCCCTGGGCAATTTCTTGAAACGTGAACACCCCCCGCTCGGCCCCCAACTGGGCGTGAAACACCACCTGCAACAGCAAATCCCCCAGTTCTTCTTTCAGAGCGGCGGCGTCACTCTGCTCAATGGCCTCCACCACCTCGTAGGTTTCCTCCACCAAATAGGGGATCAACGAGCGATGGGTCTGCGCCCGGTCCCAGGGGCAGCCCTGGGGGCCCCGCAAACGGGCCATGATTTCCAACAGTTGCTCCAGGGAATCTTTTTCCAAGGGAGTCATCGCCATTTTCAGGATAGAAAGAATGGGGGGAACCCAGAACATCCGCACCCCCTCCGGCCTATTTATGCTATGATAAAAGTAGGCCGGAAGGTAAGCACCGAACGGAATCAACCGGCCCCCAGATGCCATGGAACCGTCTCCCTATCTTCTCACCAAACCAGGAGAATGGCCATGAAACCTATTGAATCCAGTGATATTTCCAGGTTGGAAGCGCGCGAAGGAGGGCCTTGCGTGTCTTTGTATATGAACAGCCCCAATGGCGGCCAAGACCCCGCTTGGACGCCGCTTAAACTGGCGGAGTTGTTCCGCCGGATGACCCGTGGGTTGGCCCTGCTGGGGATGACCCCGGCGGAAGCCCGCCGCATGGTCACCCGAATCGAGAACGTGTTGACGGACCTGCGGAAGGAATCCTCTCCTTGGCCGGGCGTTTGCCTGTTTGCCTCCCCCGGAGGGTTGGAGGCCTTCTGGATGTTCCAAGCGGCCCCGCCCGAAGTGGTGATGGAAAATCATTTTCACCTGCGGCCAGTGATGACCTATCTGAAGGAGTATCCCGCCTTCGCCCTGTTGACGCTCTCGCGCAATCGGGTGGGGTTTTATCTGGCCGACGCGGCGGGCATTCAGCGTGAGCTGGTGGACGACATGCCGGAAAGCCTGGCAGAAACCCGCCGGTTCATCTCCACCGAGCGGCACATGCTGCACCAGCCCGCAGCCGGGGGAACCCTGTTCCATGGCCACGCCACCCATGAAGAAAACCCGGTGAAGGCCATCGACTTCTTCATCCACCGGGTGGAAAAAGCCGTGACGGCCCGCTTGGACCGGATGGGAATGCCTTTGGTGCTGGCCGGGTCCCGAGAGTTGACCGCCATGTACCGGCGCCACAACCGCTATCCTGGCCTGTGCGACCAAGCCATTCTGGGAAATCCCCGAGCCATGACCACGGCGGCCCGTTGGGAAAAAGGCCGCCGGATGGCCCAAGCCCACATGGACCAACTGGCCGAAGCAACCCTCCATCGCATGGGCCACATGCGAAACCAAGGGCGCATCAAACGGGGCGGGCGCAGCGTGCTGGTGGCCGCCCAACAGGGCCGGGTGGAAAGCCTGCTGGTAGACAGCGGCGCCACCCTGTGGGGGGCCATGGATCCGGCGACGGGAACCATTCAGCCCCATGCGGAACCCCACACCGGCGACACAGACCTGATCGAAGCCGCCGCCAGGGAAACCATGGCCCACCATGGCAAGGTGTTCTGGATGGCCCCCCACTCCATGGATGCCCCCATGACGGCCTTGACCCGGTATTAAGTATGACTGGGAAATGAGAACCCATGGGGGTGATGCAACCCGACCCCCATGGTGGCGAGATGACCCCGCCTGGGGAAAGATTTATCCTCATGAAGATAGCGCGGGGGGGAATTTGAACAAGCAAAGACCACTCCTCTTGCGGTTTGCCGGAGCCGTTCAAAATTTTTATGAGGATTGATGATTGGAGACCTCTGCATAATCCGGGTTTTTGCCGTGAAAAGGGGGAATGGGGGGGTGAAGCCCCCAATCATATAAACCCCCAGGTGCGAAAGGCGGGGCCAAGATCCCAGAATATTGGCCCCGCTGGACAGCGCATTCCCCCAGGGAAGGGGGCAGGGGGATGGGAAAATATAGGGTATGCAGAGGTTTCGATTGAACTTCCATGGCCCTAGCCATCACCCAACCATGACCAAACCATGATCCATTGCCCAACAAAGGAGACCTATGACCTACCGGACTGAAAGTGATTCCATGGGAAAGATTGACGTGGCGGAGGAGAAGTATTGGGGCGCCCAAACCCAGCGGGCCCTGGGGCATTTTGCCATTGGCACCCGTCTGTTCCCCCCCCGGTTCATCCACACCTACGGCCTGATTAAACTGGCCGCCGCACGGGTGAACCGGCAGTTGGAATTGCTGGATGCCGCCAAGGCGGAGCTGATTGAACAAGCCGCCCGTGAAGTGATGAACGGCCAGTTGGATGATCAATTCCCTCTGGCCATCTTCATTTCTGGTTCAGGGACCCAGTTCAACATGAACGTGAACGAGGTCATCGCCGGGCGAGCCAACGAAATCAGCGGCGGCAAGCGGGGAGGCAAAACCCCCATCCACCCCAACGACGACGTGAACAAGGCCCAATCCACCAACGACAGCTTCCCCACCGCCATGAACGTGGCGGCGGCCCTGGCCCTGCGGGACCAACTGACCCCACCCTTGAAACGCCTGCGGGATGAACTTCACCGCCACGCCCAGGCCCATCAAACCACGGTGAAACTGGGGCGCACCCACCTGCAAGACGCCGTGCCCATGACCCTGGGGCAAGAAATTTCTGGCTGGGTGGCGCAGCTGGACCATGGCATGAACAAAATTGACATGGCCCTGGCCCATCTGTCCGAGATTCCCATCGGGGGAACCGCCGTGGGCAATGGGCTGAACGCCCCCAAGGGCTACGCCCCCGCCATGGCCCGTGCCATTTCTGAACTGGCCAACTTTGATTTTCGCGAGGCCCCCAATAAATTTGAAGGCCTGGCCGCCAACGATGCCCTGGCGTTCGCCTCTGGGGCCCTGCGAACCATTGCCGGCAGCCTGATGAAAATAGCCAACGACGTGCGCTGGCTGGCCAGCGGCCCCCGCTGCGGCCTGGGCGAGCTGCGCATTCCGGAAAACGAGCCCGGCAGTTCCATCATGCCGGGCAAGGTGAACCCCACCCAGCCAGAGGCGGTGACCCAGGTGGCCGTGCGGGTGTATGGCAACGATGCCGCCATCGCCTTCGCCGCCAGCCAGGGCAACTTTGAACTCAACGTGTACAAACCGGTGATGATGGATGCCTTTATGGACTCTTGCCAGATTCTGGCCGATGTTTGCGAATCGTTCCGGGTGCATTGCGTGGAAGACATGACCGCCAACACCAAGCGCATGGAAGAACTGATGCGGAACTCATTGGCCCTGGTGACGGCGCTGAATCCCCACATTGGCTACGACAAAGCCGCCGAGATTGCCCACAAGGCCTATCACGAAGAATTAACCCTGAAAGACGCGGCCCACAAACTGGGCTACGTAAAACCAGAGGACTTTGACCAATGGGTAGACCCCAAAAAAATGATCGGATGACACGCCTTCGGCGGGGGGCGGCCATGGCGGGGGTGGTGCTGCTTGGGTGGGGGCTGGCTGGCTGCTCCATGGGCTGGCCCGGCCCAGCCCCCATGTACCAAAGCCCCGATCCATTCCGCCCGCCGGTGGAACTGCCCTTTGCCCCCCGCGACCTGCCCATTCAGCCAGAACAACTGGACCCGAATCGGTGGAACCCTGGAATTCCGCAAACTTAACGGAAGACTCGGAAGCCCCCATACCCGTTCAATCCGCCTTTCCCAATATCACGGAGGGAAACATGACGAACTCAAAAAATCTCGCTGGATTTATCGGCCCCGTGCTGATAGTGGTCTGTTTATCGGAAGCGATGAATTTAGATGTTTTTAAAGACGTCACGGCTTCTCTTGTGTATCTCAATGGCAGTTTGCTCTTTATCGCCGGGTTTGCCATCGTCCGCGCCCACAACCGTTGGGTGATGGATTGGACGTTGGCCGTCACCCTCGTGGGGTGGTTTGTTATGATCGGAGGCCTGACCCGCATGTTTGCCACCGAATTGGCCATGAAGGAAGCCCATAACAAACCCACCGCCATGGGGTTCATCGTTGTATTGCTGGCCGTGGGTGTTTTTCTAACCTATAAAGCATATGGGCCAGACCAGAGCAGGAAGCGTTAACCATTGCGCTCGAACTCTTTCTATTCCCCTACCAGGAGCCCCCATGAAACAAATCCTCTGGATGTTGATGCTTGTCGTATCCCTTGGTTCTACCGTCCTGGCCGACGGTGGCGCCGACATCGGCAAAGAATTGAAGGTGAATGTGAATTGCACCCCAAATAAAGAACTATGCAATAGTAGTATCGACAAAGAATTGAAAGTGACTCCACGAATATTCAGAGCAACGTATATTTATTACGGGGTAAAAATCGGCGATGGTGATGATCTTACGGGGGAGAATTCCATCAATGTCTATTACCATGTAGACCCCAACACCAACACCTGTTTCATACAAGAAAGAAATTCAATCGCGGTGATTCCCTGCAAAAGCCTGGAAGCCATTCCCACCATCAAAGCTTTCATGGACTCGGCGGCAAAGCCTGGGAAAAAATAACCGGGAAGGAACTGTGCTTCATGAAGGGCGAGGCCCTTTCATAAAATTTCACAAAAAACAAAACAAAAAAACGGGGCGGTGCAATGAAGCACCGCCCCGTCTCTTTTCTGCTGAACCCCCGCCATTCTGCGGCCGGGTGCCGTTTGGGAACCCCCTCAGCTTAGTCCAGCAGTTTCTTGCCCTTCTCGATGGCTTCATCAATGGAACCCACCATGTAGAAGGCCTGCTCGGGTAGATCATCGTGCTTGCCTTCCAGAATTTCGGCGAAGGAGCGCACGGTGTCTTTCACGTCCACAAATTTTCCGGCCACGCCGGTAAAGCCTTCGGCCACGTGGAAGGGTTGAGACAGGAACCGCTGCATTTTGCGGGCGCGGTTCACCACCTTTTTGTCTTCATCGGAAAGCTCGTCCATCCCCAAAATGGCGATGATGTCTTGCAGGTCTTTGTAGCGCTGCAACAGCCGCTGCACTTCGCGGGCTACCCGGTAGTGCTCTTCGCCCACCACGTCGGGGGTCAGAATGCGGCTGGTGGAGTCCAGGGGGTCCACCGCTGGGTAAATCCCCAACTCGGCAATGGAGCGGTTCAACACGGTGGTAGCATCCAAGTGAGCAAACGTGGTGGCCGGGGCCGGGTCGGTCAAGTCGTCGGCTGGCACGTACACCGCCTGCACGGAAGTAATGGAACCCTTCTTGGTGGTGGTGATGCGCTCTTGCAGACGGCCCATTTCGGTGGCCAGGGTGGGCTGGTAACCCACGGCGGAGGGAATCCGCCCCAGCAGGGCAGACACCTCGGAACCGGCTTGGGTGAAGCGGAAGATGTTGTCGATGAACATCAGCACGTCGGCGTTGAATTCATCACGGAAGTGCTCGGCCACGGTAAGGCCGGTCAGGGCCACCCGGGCACGGGCGCCGGGGGGTTCGTTCATCTGACCAAAGATGAGAGAGGTTTTGTCCAACACCCCAGAGTCTTTCATTTCGTGGTACAAGTCGTTCCCTTCGCGGGTCCGCTCGCCTACCCCGGCAAACACCGAGTAACCACCGTGTTCCTGGGCAATGTTGCGGATCAGCTCCTGGATAATCACGGTCTTCCCCACCCCGGCACCGCCGAACAGACCGATTTTCCCGCCCTTGGCGTAGGGGCACAACAGATCCACCACTTTAATGCCAGTCACGAACATAGAGGCGGTGGTGTCTTGCTCGTCAAACGAGGGGGGGGCTTGGTGAATGGCCCGCTGATGCTTGGTGTTCACGGGGCCCGCTTCATCAATGGGTTCGCCCACCACGTTCAAAATCCGGCCCAACACTTCTTTGCCCACGGGCACGGAAATTGGGGCACCGGTATCATTCACTTTCATGCCGCGGCTCAAGCCGTCGGTGGCACCCATGGAAATGGCCCGCACGGTGTTTTCGCCCAGGTGCTGCTGCACCTCGCACACCACGATGGATTTCTTTCCGTCCGTTTCGCTTTCGATGTGGATGGCGTTCAGGATGGCCGGCAGTTTCCCTTGATCGAAGGAAACGTCGACCACAGGACCCAACACCTGAATGATTTTTCCGCTGCTTTGGCTCATGGCTTTCCCTTGGTTTAACCCTTGTTGGTTTTCACGCCTGTTGTAACGGCTGAACAGTGATCCGGTTTTGTGCACTTCACATTACGGCCGAGGGGTTTTGGCCCGCGGCCCTATGGTTTACAAACTTTGGGCTCCGTTAATAATTTCGATCAGTTCACGGGTAATGGCCGCTTGGCGGACCCGGTTGTATTGCAGGGTCAGGCGGCGGATCATTTCTCCAGCGTTCTTGGTGGCGGCTTCCATGGCCACCATCCGGGCGCCGTGCTCTCCGGCCACGGTGTTCAACATGGCGGTGAACCCTTGGTTTTCCAGGTAGTGGGGAAGCAGCCGGTTCAGAATTTCGTCCCGGTCGGGCTCGTAAATATATTCGGCGGTTTGCTCTTCGCCATCTTTTGCCCCGCCCTCTTTGCTGGGCTCCGCAGGCTCAATGGGGAGAATTTGATGCAGGGTGGGGTTCTGCTTCAACGGGCTTAAGAACGTGTTGTAGGCCAAAAACACCCGGCCGATCCGGCCTTCAGAAAAGTCTTGTGCGGCCTGTTGAATGCGAATTTTAACTTCACCCTGAATGTCCACCGGCTTCACGTTCACCAGGGCTTCCTTCACCAGAAAGCCGCTGTTCTTCATGGCATCGTTGCCGGTGCGGCCAATCACCACCAGTTCTGGGTCGGCCATGGGACCGTTGGATTTTTCCATCTCCCGGATCAGGGCGCGCAGCAGACCGCTGTTAAAGGTGCCGCACAAGCCCTTGTCCGAGGTAAACAGAATGATCCGGGTTTTGCCCTGATTTTGGGTGTTGAACAAAGGATGGTCGTCTCCGCTGGTCCCCTTCGACAGTGTGGTCACCATCTGCCGCAGTTGGGCCGCGTAGGGCTGGGCTTCCTTCACCGCGGTTTGGGCGCGGTTCAGTTTGGCCGCCGAGACCATCTTCATGGCCCGGGTGATCTGCTGGGTGTTTTTCACCGAGCCGATACGGCGCCGGATGTCGCGTAGGGTTGCCATGGTTCCGTTGTTCTTCCCGTTATTTCTGCGTTGTTTTTCTGTTTAGGATTTCAGCTTCAACGCGCGTTTAGGCGCTAAAGGTGGCCTTAAATTTCTTCATGGCGTCGAGAATAGCCGCTTCATCGTCTTTCTCGATGGCCTTGCTCTTCTCCAGTTTGTCGCGCAGGGTTTTGCCCTGGGTGCGCATGTAGGTCAGCCACTCGCCCTCGAACTTCCGCACGGAGCGGGTGGGCACATCGTCCAGCCCGCCGCGGGTGGCCACAAAGATGGAAATCATCTGATCCACCACGTCCATGGGCTTGTATTGGTCCTGTTTCAGCAGTTCCACCATCCGCTCGCCCCGGGCCAACTGGGCCTGGGTGGCTTTGTCGAGGTCGGAACCAAACTGGGCGAAGGCGGCCTTTTCACGGTATTGGGCCAAATCCAAGCGCAGGGTACCGGCCACTTTTTTCATGCCTTTCACCTGAGCCGCGCCACCCACCCGAGACACGGAAATCCCCACGTTCACCGCGGGCTTCACGCCAGAGTTGAACAACTCGGTGGTAAGGAAGATCTGACCGTCGGTGATGGAAATCACGTTGGTGGGGATATAGGCCGACACGTCGCCACCTTGGGTTTCAATGATGGGCAGGGCGGTCATGGAACCTGCGCCCAGGGCGTCGGACAGCTTGGCCGCGCGCTCCAGCAAGCGGGAGTGCAGGTAGAACACGTCGCCAGGGTAGGCTTCGCGGCCGGGGGGGCGTCGCAGCAACAGAGACAACTGCCGATAAGCCACCGCCTGCTTGGACAGGTCGTCGTACACCACCAGGGTATGCTTGCCTTGCCACATAAAGTGCTCGGCAATGGAAGCGCCCGCCAGGGGGGCAATGTATTGCAGGGGGGCCGGGTCGGCGGAGGACGCGTTCACCACGATGGTGTAGTCCATGGCGCCGTGCTGGCGAAGCTTCTCGGTCACCTGAGCCACCGAGGAGTTTTTCTGGCCCACGGCCACGTACACGCAGATCACGCCGGTGCCCTTTTGGTTGATGATCGTATCCAGGGCAATGGCGGTCTTTCCGGTTTGGCGGTCACCGATAATCAGTTCCCGCTGGCCGCGGCCGATGGGAATCATGGCGTCGATGGCCTTGATACCGGTTTGCAGGGGTTCGTGCACGCTTTTGCGTTGAATGATGCCCGGGGCAATCACGTCCAGCTTTCGAAAGCCTTCGTTTTTAATGGGGCCCTTGCCGTCGAGGGGTTTTCCCAGGGGATCCACCACCCGGCCCACCAGGCCGTAACCCACCGGAACCTCGGCAATCCGGTTGGTGCGGCGGACTTCATCGCCTTCTTTGATGGCCCGGTCGTCGCCCATCAGCACGGCACCCACGTTGTCTTGTTCCAGGTTCAGGGCAATGCCGGTCATGCCGCCGGGAAACTCCAGCAACTCGCCTGCCTTCACGTTGTCCAGGCCATACACCCGGGCAATCCCGTCACCCACGGTGAGAATCGTTCCCACCTCGCGGGTTTCAACCTTGCGGTCGAAAGTTTCAATTTGCTTCTCAATGATCGAGCTGATTTCCTCGGCGCGGATCTTCATTCTTTTTCCACCTTTCCTTGAATGATCGACGTCTTCAGTTGCCGCAGATGATTCCGCAGGCTGCCGTCGCGGACGATACTGCCTATCTTGGTCATGGCCCCGCCCAAAATGCCGGGATCAACGTTCACAACCAGGTTTAATTTTTTTCCAGAAACTTTTTCGTAATACTTCCGAATTTCTTCTTCGGTATCCTGGCCAATGGCATGGGCCACGGTCACCTGGGCCACGGCGCGGCCGTTTTTTTCATCGGCCAGGGTGTGGTACACGCCGCTAATGGACCCCACCAGCCCCATGCGCCCCTTGGCCGACAAATACCGCAGATAGCCAGAAACCAGCGGAGAGAGCTTGGCTTTCTCGGCCATGTGCTCCATCACGCGTTCTTTGGCTGCGCGGTCAATCTTGGGGTCGGCCATGAAACCGCTGGTGTTGCGCGATGACTGAATGGCCTCTGCCACCAGACCCAACTCCTGCCCCACTTCGTCCACTTTTTTCTCGCGGGTGGCCAAGTTTAGCAGGGCTTGGGCATAACGTTTGGCAATCACGGTGCGGCTCATCCTCGCCCCTCCTGGCGCTTCAGGTGGTCATCCAACAGCTTCTTTTGTTTTTGCTGGTCCATCTGATCTTTGATCAGTTTTTCCGACAAGCGGATGGTTTCATCGGCCAGTTCGTGCCGTAGAGATTCCATGGCTTTGTTGCGTTCCATGTCTAACTGGGAGCGCACCTGGGCCTTCAGCCGCTCGGCCATTTCTTGGGTTTCGGCGGTCAGCCGGTCCCGTTCTTTTTGGGCCTCCACCTCTACGTCGGACTTCATTTTTTTCATTTCAGCGTCTAGGTTCGACACGTTCCGCCGTTCGGTCTCTAGCAGGGCCTTGGTTTCGGCTTCCTCTCTGCGGGTTTCGTCCAGCCCTTCTTTCAGTCGGCGGGCGGCGTCGGCCAAGAAACTTTGAATGGGCGCGCGCAGAAAGTAAAACAATATGGCCAGCAGAACCGCCAAGTTGACGGCCTGGAACACCAGGGGCATCCAGGGGTTGTGGTGGCCAGCGGCTTCTTCCGCCCAGGCGAGGCCTGGCAAACTTACCCCAACCCACACCGTGGCAAGGGCCGTCCGGCCAAGGGTTTGAATAAAGGGCGACTTGCGCATGAGTCCGATGGGTTGGGTTAAACGTTTCAAATAAATTCTATTTATTTAAGCTAAGTTTTATTTCAGCACCTGTGTGGCCACTTGTTTGGCCAGGGCGCCGGAGCGGTCCAGCAGCTCTTTGCGAACCGATCCCACTTCTTGATTCATGGTATCCAGGGCCTTCCGCAGTTCATCTTCCGCGGTTTTCTTGGCCTCTTTCAAAATGCCTTCCGTTTCCATCTGGGTTTTCCGCCGGGCTTCCATGCGGATTTGGGCGATATCGGCCTTCACCTTGGAAAGCTTGGCTTGGAATTCCTCTTGAAGCCGTTGAATGGTTTTTTGATTTTCCGCAATGCCCGTTTTGGTTTGATCCAGGTGCTTGGTCCGGTTTTCCACCGACCGCATCACGGGGCGGAACAGCAGGGCATTCAGCAGAAACATCACCACCATGATTAGAACAAACAAAAACACCGGGGTGTTTAGCTCTAAATGCAACGCCCCGAAGTCGAACACTCGAATCAGGTGGGGGGAATCCAGGTAATTCATTCAGGCCTCGGCGGACTGACGTTAAATATTTGGTGGCGCGGGCAGGATTCGGTTAGACCATGCCGGAACAACCGTTCCGGCGGGTAGACCGCCATTTCCCTCAACGAAATCTTCTCTAGGTAACATGAATAATGGGAAGGTGTCAACGGCCTGGGAGGGGAAGTTGTTTTTTTCTTTCCGTTCCGATCTTTCCTTTTCTTAATCGTTTTGTTTCTTTCTTCAATTCCCATTGTTTTTCTTTCGGTTCCAATCCCCGGCCTCCCCGCTCTATCGGACCTCTGGCGCTGGTCATTGACAAACCGCTGGAAGAGAATGTATCCTTTTAACAGTCATTTCCGTTGGAGAACCCACGGTCTCCAGCCTGAAATTATTCCCTTATCAGGAACGAAACCCATGCCCTTATACGAATACGCCTGCTCCTCCTGCGACCACCACTTTGAGCAGTTGAGGAAATTCGAGGAAGCCGACTCGGCCCAATGCCCCAAGTGTTCGGGCACCGTGCAGCGAAAACTCTCCCGCAGCGCCTTTCACCTGCAAGGTGGCGGTTGGTACAAAGAAGGATACAGCGGCGGGTCCTCGGCTCCCGCCGAATCCTCCAGCGAAAGCGCCAAGCCCGCGGGTGGTTGCGGCGGCGGGTGCGCCTGCGCGGTCAACTAATCACTTGGCTTTGTTTCCCCCATAAACAAAAACCCCCCGGAAGCTTTTCCGGGGGGTTTTTGTTTGACCGGTCAAGTGAATACCGCTGTGCTGGGCATTCCCGTAAAAAAACCCCTGCCCTTCGTGGAGGGGAACGGGATGAAACCGGGGGGAAGGTGATGTGATTGCTTCCTTCCGGCTCTCCAAAAAGCACCCCTCCCCTGCCCCCTGTGGGGGCATCCCCTTCGTGGAGGGGAATGAATTGAATCCGATGGTTATGCGCTTGCTTCCGTCCGGCTTCATTCACTGAACGGATTTTATTCTCCACCCTTCGGCCTAAGCCGTATTGTCCCTCTCCGACGGGGAGGGACAGGCGGCGCAAGCCGCCAGGGAGGGGTGCCGTTCGGGGAAATAAATCGAAGCCGAAAAGTGATGCACTTGCTTCCTTCCGACCTTCACTCACTGAACGGCTGAATGAAATAACCGATGGATTCGAGTAACGGGACGGGCGGCGCAGCCGCCAGGGAGGGGTGATTTAACGGATGATCGTTCCACCACCCACACTCTCCCCCGCCCTAAACTTGAGCGCGTTAAATAGACTCCACCAAAATAACGGCCTGTGCGGCAATGCCTTCTTCCCGCCCGGCAAACCCCAGTTTCTCGGTGGTGGTGGCCTTCACCGACACGGCCTCCACTGGCAGCCCCAGGTGGCGAGCTAGGTTTTCTCGCATGGCCCCCACGAAGGGCGCCAGTTTGGGCCGCTGAGCCACCACCGTGGTGTCCACGTTCACCGGGCGCCAGCCAGCCTGGGCCGCCCGGGCGGTCACCTCGGCCAGCAGGCGGCCGCTGTCGGCCCCCTGATAGGCCGGATCGTTGTCGGGGAAGTGCCGGCCCAGGTCCCCCAGGGCCGCCGCCCCCAGCAAGGCATCGGCCACGGCGTGGAACAACACATCGGCATCGGAATGCCCCAACAGCCCCAAAGAATGGGGGATCCGGACACCTCCCAACATCAACGCCCGGCCTTCCACCAGTTGATGCACGTCATATCCCTGCCCCACCCGAATGGTCATAGAAATGGTCTCTTTTCAAGGCGTGGAAAGTGTGTTCCACTGGTTGTATTCTCATCGGTTGAATTTCAGCCGCCGACACATCGTTCACCCGCTCATTCTTCACTCCCTCCCATGACCATCCAACTACCCGAACGAGTACTGAACGAACTGGACAAACTGTTCATCGAAATCACCAGCACCGATGAGCATGTTCGCAGCCGGGCCACCAGCCGCCTGATCGAATTTGAAAAGTCCGGCAAAATTCCGCTGTCTGCCCTGTTCGACATGCTGGATGAGAAAAACCCCGTGGTGGTGATGTATGCCCTGGGGGCCCTGGGCCGCAACAAATCCTCCGAAGCCGTGAAAAAACTCACCGACATGCTGGGCCACCCCAAGGCGGAAAACATCCTCATCACCGAAACCATTGTGGATGCCCTGGGTGAAACCGGCCAAGCCGAAGCCGCCGCCCCCCTGCTTGAACTGCTGGGGCTGCAAACGGGCTTGAAAAAACTGCTGGGCAGCTTGGTGAAAAAGAAAAAAGAGCCCGAATCTAAAGAAGCCAAAAGCCGTGAGTACCTGACCCTGCCAGTCATTCGCGCCCTGGAAAAAATATCCGAACCCAAATCGGTGGAGCAAATCGGATCGTACCTGGACCACGAAGACTCTCTGGTGCGTTGGCACACCCTGAGGGCTTTGGTGGGCGCCAAGGTCACCAGCTTCAACGACAAGGTGCGCCAAATGTCCGAGTCGGACGCCGATGAGGTTGTCCGTGACATGGCTGGCATCGCCATCGGAAAACTGGCCCCCCTGCCGAACAACCTCAACAACTAACCGGTTAGTTGGCGTTTTTGGCGCAGCGGAACCCCAGGTCTGGCCAAGCCAAGTTAGGGGCGGAGGAACTCCGGACGTAGGCCGGGGTGCTTTCGCCGCCAGTGGCCCAGGACCCCCCCCGCACCACCCGTTCTTTGTGGAACTTGGGGTTCACCACCCCGCTGCCCGGATAGGGCGCGAACATGTCATCCACCCATTCCCTCACGTTCCCCGCCATGTGCACCGCCCCAAAAGGGCTGATGTCACGCAGGGGCTCCTCTGCTGGCAGCGCCGTGTTGCGGCCCATCTCCCGGGTCATGGCTAGGCCGGGAGAAAATCCTTCTCCCTTCCAAGGATAGACCTGCCCCTGGGTGCCTCGGGCGGCTTTTTCCCATTCGGCCTCCGAGGGCAGCCGTTTGCCAGCGAACTGGCAAAATTGCCGGGCATCTTCCCAGGTCACCATCACCACCGGCAGGTTCTCTGACCCAGAGGGAATTTGCCCCCCCGGCCAGTTCACCGGCGCCCGGTGGCGGCGGGCCTTCACAAACTTTAGATATTGAGCGTTGGTCACTTCACCCCGATCAAGATAAAATGACTTCAGGTTCACCTGCCCAATGGGGGTGGCTTCGGGGGGAGACTGGGGGGCCCCCCGGGTGAAGGGGCCTTCGTTGACCAGCACCATGTCGGGCGTGCCTCCCGGCCCCGCCGCTGCTTTGGGGGGTTGAACTTTGATTTTCAAAATATCCGCCCACCGAATCTCGCCGGTCAAAATATTCATCATCTTCATGGAAGCCGTGAAGGTATCTTCGCTCTTCCGAGAAAAGGTTCCATACACAAAGGCATCCACCCCATACAATTCACCCAGGCGCTTGGCATGGGTTTCATCCATGAAGGCCGCTTGGTTCAGCCGCTGTTCCTCCAAAATCAGCCGGAGATTTTCCCTGTCGACCACCCGGAATTCGCCCCAACGGGAGAACGCCACGGTGAAGTAGTCCACCAGTTCTTCCACCTTCACGCCTTCTTCCGTGTCAAACCCCCAAAAACTGATCTGGCGCAGGTTGGCGGCTTTTAATTGTTCCTGATCGTTTTTCATCGAGACCACCATGGCCTCGCCCAGTTGAGACAGCATATCGTGGTGGGGTGCCGGGCTGGCCAGCGGAAAGGCCTCGGCCCAGGCCACCGCCGAAGTCTGAACGTCAATGGCCTTTAACACCAAGCTATCTTGGTAAAAGCTTCCGTACACGAACAAATCCACCCCCAGCAGCTTCCCCAGTTCCTGATACTCTTGGGCCGAGACGATCTCGGACATCAGCATTTTTTGCTCTTTCAGCACCATCTGCAATTTCGAGCGGTCAATCACCCGAAAACGTTTCTCCCGAACCACCTTCACGTTGATGTAATCAATCAACTCATCCACGTTTAGGTTTTGGGGGGCCTTCATTCTCACCCGGTGAATGGCCAGGGTTTGGTATTGCCGGGCCCGCACACCGTTCAGGGCCTTGGCCACCCGCTCGGCCAGGGGTTCGGTTTCAATTTGAGATGCCTGAGAGAACGCGGGAGGAGCGCTGACCCAGGAAGCCGCCAGGGCCAATCCCACGACCGCCGCGGCAAACGCACGTTTGGAGAACAGATTCATGCCTGGTTTCTCCCGGAAAGGTTGACACTCACCAGCTTGGACACGCCGTCTTCCTCCATGGTGACCCCATACAGCAGGTCGCCAATTTCCATGGTGCGCCGGTTGTGGGTAATGATGATGAACTGAGAGCGGTCCATCACGCTTTGCACCAAGCGGTTGAACCTCCCCACGTTGGCATCGTCCAGGGGGGCATCCACCTCGTCCAGCAGGCAGAAGGGGCTGGGCTTGATTAAAAAGAAGGAGAAAATGAGAGAGATGGCCGTAAGGGCCTTCTCGCCACCGCTTAGCAGGTTCAACCCAGAGAGTTTCTTCCCTGGCGGTTCGGCTTCGATGTCTACCCCCGCCAGCAGCAGGTCCTCCGAATCCGTGAGCACCAGCCGGGCATGCCCCCCTCCAAACACTTTGGGGAAGACCTCTTGGAATTTTTCGTTCACCTGGTCAAAGGTTTCTTTGAACCGCTTGCGGGTTTCAATGTTCATGTGGCGGATGGATTCCTCCAGATCGGCGATGGCCTTTTCCAAATCGCCCTTTTGCTGGCCCAAAAATTCCATCCGGTCCTTCAGGGCTTTGTATTCTTCCGGGGCCGCCAAGTTCACCCCCTCCATGGCTTCCATGGCTTTCCGGCCCTTGTTCCATTTGCTTTCCACTTCTCGCTCGTCCACTTCCTCCAGCGGGCCTTCGGCGCCCATGGCGGGCTGGTCGGCCTCGCCCAGCATTTCGGCAAATTGCTGCATCCGCGTCCGCTCTTCGGCCATGGAGATGTCCAGCTTCACGTGTTTTTCCTGGGTCTGCTCCATCACCTTGCGGGTTTCTTTTACCTGCTCGGCCAATTGAACGCGCAGGGTTTCTCCATCGGCGTGTTTGTCTTCCCGCTCTTTCACCACGCCCTTCATTTGTTCCAGTTCTCGCAGGCCCTGGGCCCGTGCCTGGTTGGCCAGTTCAATATTCTGGGCGGCCTGTTCCAGTTTTTGGGCCTGGGCGGCCAGTTGTTCGCCTGCTTCCTCCCAGCGGTTAGCCGCTTCTTCCAGATCCACCGCCAGGGTGTTCAGCCGTGTTTGCCCCCCCTGCAAAATCGACAAAGCCCGGGCGTGGGCCACGCGGCTTTCGGTCATCCGCTGGCCAATGGCGTTGGCTTCCTCTCGGGCGGCGGCCTCTTGGGCGCGCACCTGAACCAATTCTCGTTCCAGCACGCCCTTTTTTTCTTCCCATTCTTCGGCGGCTTTGGCCTGGGCGGCCTGCTGTTCAACGGTTCTTGTTTTTTCGGCCTCAATCTCGGCCGATTCCGCGGCGATTCGGTCCAGGCTTTGCTTCAACCGCTCCAGTTCTCGTCCCGCCGCCAAAGATTCCTGCTCCAGCCGAGAGACATCCAAAGCGTGCTGCTGGCGCTGCTGTTCCAAGTCCCGGCGCAGGGTTTCCACCTGGGTTAATTCTTCCTGGTGCTTGTCTACCTGGGCCGATCTTTCCGCCCGCACCGACTCCATGGACGTTTGTTTTTCCTCCAGGGTGGAAATTTCTTGCCGCCGCCGCACCACCCCCACCGAAGGCGGCTGGGCCGCCCCCATGGAAAACACCGCCTTGTGGCTGATGTGGAAGCGCCCCTGGTGCCCCAGCCATTCCCGGCCATTGCCGTTTCCCGCCCCCGAGGGCAGGGGAAAGGGCCCGGCGCTTTCCGGCAAAACCCCCACTTGGCCAAACAGCCGTTGGCCCAACTGGGCCATGCGGGGGGGAAAGGCCACCACTGCCGCCAAACTGTTTTCCACCGGGGGCAGGGGGTTTTCCACAATTCCTTCCAGGGCCACCAGTTTCACCTGGCCCAGGCCCTCGCTGCGCAGACGTTCCTCCATCCGCCCCACCGCGTCGGCCCGTGACACCACCAGGGTTTCCAGATAGGGGGCCAGATAGGACCCGGCCCACTCCAACACGTTGGAAGACACCTGAATGTGATCGGCCAGGGGACCCAACAGCCCCCAGTCGGCCTTTTCTTGGGGGTGGGCGTCGGCCCACTGCAGCACTTCCCGCACCGTATCGGTGAACCCTTCATATCCGGCATTGATCTCCCGCAGGGCCTCTAACCGGGAGCGACAATCCATTTCTTCCCGCTCCAACTCCCGCAGAGCCACCCGGGCCGATTCCAACCGGGCCGCGGCTTCTTCTCCCCGGGCCGCCAGCCCCTCCAACTGCCCCACGCAGGCGTCTTTCTGGGCGGCCGCTTGGCGGGCTCGCTCCCCCACCCCCTCCATGGCTTGGGCGGCGGCATCACGCTCCCCTTGGGTCTGTTCCCGCTGGCGGCCCATGGCCTCCAACCGGCGGGTCAATTCGTGAATGCGTTCCTCTTGGTGTCGGCGGTTGTTTTGGGCGCCAGTCAGGTGAATGTGGCAGGCCTGCAATTGTTCACCAGCCTCCAAGGCTTTGGCCTCGATGGATTGGCGCAACGCCTCCCGCTCTCGAAAGTCCCGCTCGGCCTGTTCCACCGACCGGCGGAAGGCTTGCTCTTCGGCCTCCATGCCAGAAATTTCTTGGCGCAAGCCAGCTTGCTCTTCCTCCAACCGCAGGCGCCGGGTTTTCAGTTCTTCCCGGTCAGACTCCAGCTTGGCAATCCAAACCTTCACGTTCTCTTGATCTTGCCGGGCCAGGGCCACCTTGCTTTCCTGGGCCTGAATGTCCCGCTCTTTGGCAAACAGGTCTTCCCGCATGGCGCGCAGCTGCTGCTCCATCAGGGCCATTTCCGCCTCGGCCGCCTCCAGCCGGGCCGCCGTGGTGTGGTGGGCCCCAGCGGCTTTTTCCATGTCTTCCTGCACCTTGGCTTTGGCCGACTCCATGTCGTGATACTTACGGGCGGCCTTTTGGTAGCGCACTCGGTTCAACTGACCGGCCAAGCGGGCCACTTCATCGCGCAATTCCAAGAAGGCTTTGGCTTTTTCTACCTGGTCCCGCAGTTCCTCTTCCCGGCGGCCCACCTCGCCCAACACGTCGGCCACCCGGGTCAGGTTCTGGCGGGTTTGGTCCAGCCGCTTTTCGGCGGCGATGCGCCGGGTCTTAAACCGAACGATCCCGGCGGCTTCTTCCAAAAAGATCCGCCGTTCAGCCGGGGTGTTGACGATGAACTGGTCCACCTTCCCTTGCTCCACAATGGAGTAAGAGCGGCCAGCCGCCCCGGTATCCATCACCAGGTCGCGGATGTCTTTTAGGCGGGCGGGCGTGTTGTTGATCAGGTATTCGCTGTCGCCAGAGCGGAACAGGCGGCGGGTCACGGAGATTTCAGCGTAATCTTTGTACATCTCCAGGGCGGTGCCGGAGGTGTTGTCGAACACAATGGTCACCTCGGCCCGGCCCACCGGCTTGCGGGTGGCGCTGCCGTTGAAGATGACGTCGGACATGGCCCCGCCCCGCAGGAAGCGGGGGCTTTGTTCGCCCAGGGCCCAGCGGATGGCGTCGACCACGTTGCTTTTGCCGCAACCGTTCGGGCCGATAATGACGGAGATCCCCTCATCGTTAAATTGCAAAACGGTATCGTCGCAGAACGATTTGAAGCCAGAGAGGCGAAGCTGTTTCAACCGCATGACGTTTCGTGCCCTCCAGGGGAGGGTTTCAGTGGGGGGTGAGAAAGGCCTTGGATTTCGTAGAAAAAACCATCAAACCACGGGAAATAGGGGATGACAAGGGAATCAATAACCCATTGTAATCCGTATATAAATCTCGCCAGTTTTCGTGGAAATTCCTATTCTTGAAGCAAAATAAAACGGGCCTGGATTCCAGGCCCGTTTCTTTCAGCCAACACCAGCGGCCTGGGCCGCCCGTGGTTAGCAGTCGAAATACAAGTAAAATTCGTGGGGATGAGGGCGGCTGTCGACCTGTTTCACCTCTTCCTTCATTTTGTATTCCGTCCAGTACTCGATCACGTCGGGGGTAAACACATCACCTTTCATCAAGAAGGCATGGTCCTTTTCCAAAGCCGTCAACGCCTCGGATAGGTTCCCCGGCATTTTCGGGATCTTGGCCAGCTCTTCCGGCGGCAGGCCGTAGATGTCTTTGTCCCACGACTCGCCCGGATCAATTTTATTTTGAATGCCGTCCAAGCCCGCCATCAGCAGCGCGGAGAATGCCAAGTAGGCGTTCGAGGTGGCGTCGGGGCAGCGGAACTCGATGCGCCGGGCCTTGGGAGACCCCACGATGGGAATGCGCATGGCCGCCGACCGGTTGCGGTTGGAGTAAGCCAAGTTAATGGGGGCCTCGAACCCTGGCACCAGCCGCTTGTACGAGTTGGTGGAGGGGTTGGTGAAGGCCGCCAGCGCCGGGGCGTGCTTCAAAATGCCGCCGATATAGTGCATGGCCATTTCGCTCAAGCCCGCGTATTTTTCTCCGGCAAACAGGGGCTTGCCGCCTTTCCACAGCGACATGTGGGTGTGCATCCCAGAACCGTTGTCGCCAAACATGGGTTTGGGCATAAAGGTGGCCGTTTTGCCGTAGCGCAGGGCCACGTTTTTCACCGCGTATTTGAACCACTGCAGGTGATCGGCGGTGTCCTTCAGGGTGCTAAAGCGGTAGTTGATCTCATGCTGCGCCGGGGCCACTTCGTGGTGAGACCGCTCCAGCACAAACCCCAGGTCGGTCAGAATCGTCATCACATCGTTGCGAAAGTCTTGCATGGCATCCATGGGGGCCACGGGGAAGTATCCCTGCTTGGGCTTTACCTTGTAACCCAGGTTGTTTTCCTCGTCTCCCGTGGTCCAGGGGGCTTCGGAAGATTTGATGCGGTAGAAAGCGCCAGAACCCTTGGTGTCATAGCTCACGCCGTCGAACACGAAGAACTCGGCTTCCGGGCCAAAGTAGGCCGTGTCGGCAATGCCGGAAGACTTCAAGAAGGCTTCGGCTTTGCTGGCAATGTTGCGGGGGTCGCGGCTGTAGGAGCCGCCGGTCACCGGGTCGTGGATGTCGCAGATCAACGACAGGGTGGTGTCTTTGAAGAAGGGGTCGATTTTGGCCGAAGAGGGATCCGGCACCACCAGCATGTCGCTGGCGTCAATGGTCTGCCAGGCCCGGATGGATGAGCCGTCGAAATACTGGCCGTTCTCGAACACTTCTTCGGTCAGGGCCGCCACGGGGATCTGAAAGTGCTGCCAGGTCCCAATGAAGTCCATGAATTTGAGGTCTACGTATTTTACTTTCTTTTCCTTGGCAAATTTCAATACGTCTTGGGCAGTCATAGGAATATCACCTTGAATGGATGGGTTGTCTGAGGCGCGCCATACATCTAAACAGCGTCTTCACCCCGTTCACCAGTTCGAATGCGAATAACTTCTTCCACCGGTATGATAAAAATTTTTCCATCGCCAATCCGGCCGGTTTTGGCCGCGGAAATAATCGCCTCCACGGCTTTGTCGACCAGAGGGTCGGCCACCACCACCTCAATTTTAATTTTGGGTAAAAAATCCACCACGTATTCGGCGCCGCGGTACAGTTCGGTGTGGCCTTTTTGGCGGCCATACCCGCGAACCTCGGTAACGGTGATGCCCAAAATTCCGGCGGCACTCAGGCTTTCTTTTACCTCTTCCAATTTGAAGGGCTTAATGATGGCTTCGATTTTTTTCAAGCGGAGACCTCCCAAAGGTTGGGGCCAGCATATGGAACTACACGGAACCTTGCGTGCCATCCAGAAGGCACGTCCATGGCCGGTCTTCCCTTGAACGGTGGAACGGGGGTAAGGTGAAATCCGGAACCAGAGAGGTTCCCAGGAACACCCGGGCCAGGGTGACGAGCACCCTAAAGGCCTGAGCGATGGTTTCCTGGTCTATCGAGAGAGCGAGCATGGAGCCTGAACGACTCGAAAAGATACTAACCGGGTTTTCGGCCTTTTTGCAAGCCGAAAAAGGTTTAACCCCCGCCACCGTGTTCTCCTATGGCCAGGCTGCGGCGGATTTTTGTGCCCTGGCCGCCCGTCATCCAGGGCAGTTGTACCTGCCCTCCCCCTGGGAACCAAACCAGCTAGACCGGCGGGCGGTGGAGATTTACCTTGATCACCTGAAACGTGATTTGGGCTTGAAGCCAGCCACCGTGGCCTACCATGTCACCGTTTTGCGGGCCTTTTTTTCCTATCTTACCCACGAGGGGTACCTGCCCGCCAACCCCCTGCGTACCCTGTTGCCCGCCCACCCCACCCACACCCCACCCCCGCCCCAGGGAGACAAAGACGCGGTGCAGAAGTTACTGGCCCCCCCAGGGGGGAGTTTGCCCCAGGCCCGGCTGAATTTGCTGGTGGAACTGCTGTATGGGTGCGGGCTCAAGCCCTCCCAGGCCTATCACCTGTCGGCGGTAGAGGTTTGTGCAGAAGGCGCTGAGCTGGAGGTTCACCTGGGAGAGCAAACCCTCCGCCTGCCCCTTTCGGTGGAAGGACGCCAGCGAGTAGAGGATTACCTAGCGTTGCGGGAGCAGCTGGGTCAGGGGCCCTTTTGGATCAGCCCCCGCGGCCGGGGCTTGACCCCTGGGGCCCTGGGGCGGCAAGTGCAGGTGGCCATGGAAGCGGTGGGGCTAGAAGGGGGACCGGCCACCCTGCGCCGGCTGGGGGCCCGGCATTTTCAACAGGGCGGGGCCGATGTACGGTCGGTTCAGGCGTTTCTGGGGCAAAAAGGGTTGGGTGGGCTGGATGCCTATCATGCCACCGCCTTTCCACGTGTGGCGGCCCAGATTCAAGCGGCCCACCCCCGCTGGAATGCCCCAGAGGACGAACCGTGACGGATTTGTGTTACTTGGCAAAATACCGCAGGGCCAACTGCTTGTGGGTGTCTACGTCTTCCGGCACATACACGGCGTTAATGTCCAGCATTTGCCGAATGCGGGAGAAATAAGCCAGCTCGTCCTCATGACGCAAGTCATCGGCTTTCAGCACCAGGGCCATCACCACCAGGGCCCCCGTTTTGGCCAAATCGATGTCTAGCCGGTTTAAGGCCTGTTCCTCCGACATGTCTCGATACCATTTTTCACGGCGGAAATGTTTCATGTTGGCCGCCTGGGCCAGGTCGTCCAGCACCTTGCGTTCCTGGGCGGCCACTTGGCCATCGGCCGACGACATTTGGCCCGCCAAAAACAAAATGGGTTCAAGATACTTGTGGGCCAGGGGGCGGTTGGGGGTTAGAATCCGGCTTTCCCCATCCAAACTGGCATCAGACTCAACACTCATCGTTTGGCTCCCCAATTTACTACATGAAATGGAACCTCTGCATCACTCATGTTGGGGCTATCCCAGATCATGCGTGAAGATGATGATTAACCCATTTAATTCTAACGTCCACATGGGCCCTTTCTGAAACACCCCTGCCCAACAACACCCCTCCCCGCCGCCTTTCAGGTGAAGCGCTTGCTTTCTTTCGTCTTCACCATCCGCACGGATTCTACCTCCCACCTTTCGGCCTAAGCCGTATTGTCCTTCCACGAAGAGGAGGGACGGGCACCGCAGGTGCCAGGGAGGGTGCCGTTGGGATGAACGGGCGGGCGCAGCCGCCCCATTGTTTCCCCCATGTTTTCTCATGCCGTCTGCCCGAATTTGAGATACAATATAGCTGAAAACATGGAGAAAAGATATTCCATCGGCCCTCGCCACCCACTTTGCAGGCCCGCCATGCGCCCCACCGCTAAACCCTCGGCCCCTGATTGGCTGAACCCCAGCCACCTGCAACGGGTGAAAGCCGCCCTGGCCGCCCGCACGGAATATCCGGAGCAGCCTGCCCCCAGCCCCGATGCCATGGAGCACGTTCAAACCCATATCTCCATGGTGATTCTCACCCCCGCCTATGCCTTCAAGTTCAAGCGCCCGGTGAACCTGGGGTTTGCTGATTTCACCACCCTGACCCTGCGCCGCCAGGACTGCCAGAGAGAAGTGCGGCTAAACCGGCGCCTGGCCCCCGGCGTGTATCTGGGGGTGGTGGCGCTGCGATTTCACCAAGGGGAATGGCGGGTGGGGGGTCCAGGCCGGGTGGTGGATTATGCCGTGGTGATGCGTCGGTTGCCCGGCCCAGAGATGCTGGACCAACGGTTGACCCAAAGCATCCAACATCCCAACCACCAAGATCCCCACAACCTTCTTCCCCCCGCCCTCGACAGGCTGGCCCGCCGCCTGGCCCTGTTTTTCCGCCGGGCCAGGGCGGCTCACCCGCACCTGGGGGGAATCGCCACCCTGCGCCAAAACTGGCAGGAGAACTTTGCCCAGGCGGCTCCCCAGGCGGGGATTTTGTTTTCTCCCCCCCAGGATGGCCAGATTCAGGAACAGGTTGACGGATTTTTGACGGACCACCGGTTGTTGCTGGAAGGCCGCCTAACCCAGGGACGCATCTGCCATGGCCATGGGGACCTGCGGGCCGAACACATCCACCTCCGTCTGCCCGCCCCGCCGGGTGAACCGGAGGCCCGGGTCATTGACTGCGTGGAGTTCACCGACCGTTTTCGTTACAACGACAGCGCCAACGACATGGCCTTTCTGCTGATGGATCTGGCCCATTTGGGGCGGCCCGACCTGGCCCGCCGAATGATGGACACCTACTTGGAAGCCGCCCGGGACCCCCAGGCCGCCCTGTTGATTCCTTTTTACGCTTGCTACCGAGCCTATGTGCGGGGAAAGGTGGCCGGGTTCCGCCTAGCCGACCCAAATCTATCTCCCCTTGAGCGGGAAACCCTAACCAAAGAGGGGAGGACGTTTTTCCAAGAAGCTTGGGGCTACGCCCAACAAATGAAGCCCCCCCAGTTGCTCATCTTGTGCGGGGCCATGGGCACGGGAAAATCCACCCTGGCGGAGGAATTGGCCCGCCAGACCGGCATGGTTCACCTCAACTCCGACCGCATCCGCAAAGAGCTGGCCGGGATTCCCACCAGGCAGCCCCACCACGCCAACACCCCTTCCCCAACCGCCTGGGGGAAGGGCATCTATACCCCGGCCTGGACCGCCAAAACCTATCGAGAAATGTTGGCCCGGGCCCAAGCCCTGCTGGCCCTGGGCCGCCCGGTGGTTGTGGACGCTTCATTTTCACGGAGGAAACACCGCCAACAGGCGCGGGTCATGGCCCAAAACCTGGGGGCCGAATGGTTGTTTGTGGAATGCCGATTGGAAGAGAAAGACGTGCTGGAACGATTGGGGCAACGAGAGCGGGCCGCCAACAGCATTTCGGATGGCCGCCGAGAACTCTATCCGGCCCAAAAGGCTCAGTTTGAACCCCTGGAGGAAATTCCCCCCAAACGGAGGATGCGGCTAGACATGGCTCAACCCCCCGCTGTCTTGGCCCGCCAAGTGACAGACCACCCTGGGCTGGGGCTGTTGGCTCCGTTGTTTGTGCCCCAGAGGATTCACCCGGAATCTTCACCAGGCATTCCAAAGTTCAACCCTGACAAACCCTGGGGTGAAAGCAAACGAATTACCGGTGGCCGTGATTGATGGTATGAAGCAGTTTTTTGCCGGGGCGGAAACGCAGCACCCGGTGGGGTTGAATGTGAATTTCTGAACCGGTCTGGGGGTTGCGGCCCTTGCGGCCGCGCCGGTGATGAACCGCGAAGGAACCGAATCCAGAAAAAGTGATGGACTCGCCCCGTTGCAGCAACCCGGCAATTTCCTCCAGCACTTCGTCGAGCACCCGACCAGCCATGGCATTGCTCTGGTTGGAAAGTTTGGCAACTTCCGCGAGGATTTGGTTTTTGGTCATGGCTCCTCCTTAGCGGGATTAGGTACAGGTGTAATCCCCCCCTTACATCTGCGGGATATCCCCTCCCTAGGGGTATTGTTGGTTATGCTACCGCTGTCGCCCAAAGGAATCAACCGCCTTTCCTTTTTCAGAACGTTTCTTTATCTCATCCCACCCCCATCACTCGCCCCCCTCTCCCTCCCCCCTGCGATCAATCCCATTCCAAATCGGCCGACAGCAAAGTTTTCACTGTTCCGTCAGATACTTGCACTTTAGGAAAGCCAGACTCATCCAGCCCCAGCACTTGGCCCCGCTGGGGCACCCCGTCCTCCAGCCAGGTGACCTGCCGGTTGACCAGCCTAGCCCGGCGAACCCAGGCTGGCAGAATGGCAGAAACCCCCTGCTCCAGATGGTCCAGAGTTTCCCCCAGCCGGGCCAGCAATGCTTTGAACACCTGTTCCATTTCTGGGGTACCCTGCTCCGGAGCCCTCCCCTGTTCTTGCAGAGTGGTGACCAACCCCCGCAAATGTTCTGGAAAATCTTGGATGGTTCCCAGCACATTCATCCCCATTCCAATCACCAGTCGTGGGCGGCCCCCGGCCCCGGTTTTCCGCTCCACCAAAATGCCGCACACTTTTTTTCCCCCCAGCAGCACATCGTTGGGCCATTTCAGTTCGGGCGCAAACCCCAGGTCTTCCAGGGCCAGGGCCGCCGCCAGCCCGGCGGCCAGAGCCGCCGCGGGGCCTTCTCCCCCAGGCCCCCGGGGGTGGCGCACCACGGTCATCAGCAGTTGATGGCCTGGGGTAGAAACAAAGGCGCGGCCCCGGCGGCCCCGTCCAGCGGTTTGGTGACGTGCCCGCACCACCAAGCCATCGGTCTCCAGCCAGGCCGGGTCTTCCATTACCCGGGTATTGGTGGAATCGCAAGACTCCAGACGAATGAGATGGCTTCCCACGGGTTGAAACAACGGAGAGATAGCGGCTGTCATGAGGTTTCCTTGGGTCACAGACTTTTTATTCACTTCGGTTGTGTCTCTCTCATCATCCAGTTCAACCCGTTCAGCCCGTTCAACGCGCTTGATATTCCAACACCTCCACGGCGCTGCCCACGCGGGTTTGGCTGCGGGGGATTCGCACCAAGGCCCGCACCTCTACCCCCACCCGGTTCACCTCCACCCGCATCCGAATGCGGTAATACTCGTTCCAAACGGAAAACAACTGACGGGTGACGCCCGGATTCAATCCCAGCCGAATCAATTCGGTATCTAGGGCGGAGAAATCATAACCCTTGAATCCCTCCGGCGGGTCTTCCAAGTTGCCCGCCAGGGCCTCGGCAATATCATCGGCCTTGCGGGCGTAGCGGTTGATTTCCTCCTGAATCGCGCCAAAGCCCCCCCCCAGGGCATTGGTGGAAGCACTGTCCATCTCTCGCATTTTAAGAAAATGAGCGATCTCATCTCTCGAGGCCGTGTTCACGCAAATCACCCCAGGGTACAAATTCCCCGTCAACTCGCTCCGCTCCACCAAGGTAAACCGGCTTTGCACTTCTTTCCACGGTAAGCGGCTTTCGGCAAACCCCCGCACCAGCCGAATTTCCTCCAGCCGGTCCAGGGGAGCATTGCGGGTGCGGTATTCCGGGGCGGTTAGTAAATACACCGAATCCTCAGCCCCCTGGCCAAACCCGGCGCCGGTATAATCCAATCCATCGGGGTCAATCCAGTCGTTCATGGCGGAAAACAAATCAGCAATCGTTTGCTCTGGCAGGGGCACCGCTTCGTTGCCCTTTTCTTTGGGGGGAATGTTGATTTCGGCCAGTTCATTGCGGAACAAATTCCACAAGGCGATATTTTGCGGGGTCCCGCCCCGCACCGTGGCAAAGCGGTTCAGGTTGTAATACCCATCTTGGGGAATCACTTCCAAAGCCGTCAAGTAGCCATTCCCCAATGGAAACGCCACCAAGCCCATTCCTTGGCTCATCTTTTGATAGAGTGGCCAGAACTCCCGTTCATCCATCATCATGGCCATGGTAAGGGCCTTGAATCCAGAGGCCGCCAAGCTGCGGCCCCGCTGGGATTCTTGATAAGACTGCATGGCCCTCAGTTCCAGCCCGGCGGCAAAAAAGTATTCGGTCATGTACACCGTGAGCACCAACACCACCGCCAGGGTCACCATCAGGGCCAAACCCCGGCGTTTGAACGAGAAAGAGCCAAGTTTTTTCATGGGGCCCCCTTATCCTTCCTTCAGGTTGGCGGGCAGGTTGATTTCCACCGTTTCCTCCCAGGTTTGTCCGTCCTCGGTGTCCAGCCCCAGGGTCAGGCGGATGGCCCTGGGCAAACGCCGCCCGCCAGCGCCCTGGGCAGAGTCCCAGCGGTCCTGCCAATCCTCTGGCGTGGTGAGCCTGGGGTCCCGTGGATTCGGGGAAAAGGGAAGAAACTCTACCTTGAACTTGCGAACGCCCTTGGCCAGCCGGACTTCCTTCCCCCCCTCCCACAATTGATCGTCCAGGTAGAAATCCTCCCGGCGTGTCAGCCAATACTCGCCTCGGTCTTCTTCTATCCGGTATCCCACCTCATGCAGGCCGGGGTCCCGGGCGGGCTCTACCTTGCGAAAAAATCGCGCCGAAACTTCGGCGTGAAAACTCAAGCGTGAAAACTCATCTCTGCCCACTCGTTCCATGGCAGACATCACCCCAGAGGGGAGATGGATCCCGTTCCGCTGCAACCGGGGCAGGTAACGAATGGCGGCCAGGTCATCTAAAATGAGTTTTTGCAGCAGACGGATTTCTTGTTGGGTGGTGAGGCTTTCTTTCTGGCGGCTGGCCCCGCTGCTGATCTGGAAAAAAGCCGTGAACACCAGCGTAAGCAGAATGGTGAGCAGAATCAGGGCCAGCAGCACCTCCAGCAGGGTAAATCCTCCCCGCCGGAGCTTGGGATCAGAGGGCTTCCACATAAACCTCCGTCACGTAACGCTGTCTGCGGTGGGCATCGGTGGCCTCTGGCCCCAGCCGGGCATTCATTTCCCAGCTAATTTCCAACTTCACCCTCCGCAACTTCACCCCCGGAATCGGTTCTTCATCGGCAATCTCCCGGCGCCACTGGTAACCCTCCAGGGGGTGGCCGGGGGGGTACACCCCCTGGTCCACCGACAACTCCGCCCGGCCTAACCGTTCCCAAGCCAGCATTTCCCTCTGGGCCACGTTCATCACCCGCCACAGCCGGGTGGTGTATTCGTTTTGAAATAGAACGGTGGAATAGGCTTGATACAACGCCAGCATGACCAGCGATAAAATAGCCATGGCAATCAGCACTTCCAGCAGGGAAAACCCCCCCCTACCGAATCGCCTTGCCGTGGATGTTGTGGTCTGGCCCATATCCCTCCGTCAGTTCCAGCTTTCCAGTCAACCCTTCCGCCTTCAGGCTGAACGGTTTACCGTCCACCTCTAATTTTAATTGAAACGGGTCCACGAACCCCGAGGGATCCACCCCCACCGGAACCACCTTTCGTTCCGCTGGCTGGGTGTCTTCCCCGTACAGCACCATTTCCACGATTTTGATTGAGGATGTAAACTCGTGCCGGGACAGTTCCTTCACCCCCTGGACCGGCTGGAACCTGCCATCTTCCGCCAGCACCTCGGCCCAATAGGCCCCCTGTTCCATGTCCAGCATCAGCCGGTAATGGCGGCCCGTCAGCACCGCGTCGTTGCGCAGCAGGTGAATCACCCCCTTCAGGCGCTTGGCCTCCCAGTTCAGGTTGCGCACCAGCAAATTTTGAAACGAGGGCACCATCATCATGGCCAGCAGGCCAATCAGCACCAGCACCACCATTACCTCAATAAACGAAAAGCCGGCTGTTCGCCGGCTTCTCTTACAGTTTGTCGCTGGTGATATCCGCATCCAACTCCGCTCCGCCCGGTTGGCCATCTTTGCCGTAGGAGATGATCTGAAAGGTATTGCCATCGCTGGTGTATATGAAATCGTTCCCCCAGCCATCGGCGGGAAGTTTCCGCAGATAGGGGCCCTGCCAGTTGGTGGGCAGCCGCCCCAGTTCCGGCATTTTAACCAACGCGTTCAACCCTTGTTCCGTGGTCGGGTAATTCGCATTTTGCAGCCGGTACAAATCCAGGGAAGAAATAAGAGACTGAATTTGAATTTTCGTGGTTTGCACCCTGGCCTGCGCTGCGGAATTCACCATTTGGGTTGCCACCAACCCCATGATCATGGCGATGATGATCAACACCACCATGATTTCGATGAAAGAAAAGCCTTTCCGGCGCCTGGAGCGCTGTTGAAGTGTTCGGTTTGTCATGGTTATTGTCCCACCAATTGGTTAAGTTCTAGCATGGGCAGCAACACGCTGACCACGATGAAAAGAATCACCACCCCCATCATCAAAATCATTACGGGCTCCAGCATGGCCACCGATGCATCGAGGGTGGTGCGGATTTCATACTCCAATCTATTGGACAGGTTTTCCATCATCTTGTCCAGAGTCGCCGTCTCTTCCCCCACGGTGAGCATTTGCAGGTAGTCATCGGGGAACAAACTGGTGCGGCGGAGGGCGGAAGACAGGGGCAGACCCTTGTTTTGCACGTCGGGCACCACGCTGCCCATGGCATTGAGGTAAACCCGGTTTTCCAACACCAGGGTAGAAACCTCCAGGGCCGACTTCAACTCCACCCCGCTCTTCAGCAGGGTGCCCAGCACCTGGGCAAACCGCTGATGCAATATTTTTCGCCGCAAATCGCCCCACAACGGAACCCGCAATTCCATTTTGTCGCGCCACAGGCCCCCAACTTCGGTTTGCAAAAAGCGCCAAGCCCACCACCCCCCCACGCCAGCACAGATCATCAGCAGCCACCACCAGTTGGTAATCAGATCGCTGATAAAAATCAATATTCTTGTGGGCAAGGGCAACTCCGCGCCAAAACTTTCCAACAGCTGGGTGATTTTGGGAATCACGTAAGTTAACAGGAATATCACCACCAGCGAGCCAAACACCAACATGAACAAGGGATACACCAGCGCCGAGGTCACCCGGCTGCGCAGGCGCGCGGCACTGTCGAAATGGTCCGCCAAGCGGGTCATCACGTCCACCAGGGTGCCAGAGGCCTCCCCCGCCCGAGACATGGACACCATCATGGGAGGAAAGTGCCGTGGATAGGCGGCCATGGCATCGGCCAGATAGGCCCCCTCCATCACCTTTCCCCGCACATCGGAAAGGACCGTCTTGAAGCGAGGGTCGGTGGTTTGCTGGAGAATCATCTCCAGGGCCATATCGTAGGGAATGGTGGCCCCCAACAACGTGGCCACCTGCCGGCAAAACCCCGCCAACTGCTTGGAGCTTCCCCCACCCGCGGCCATCACGGTGAGGTTGGCCAACAGCCCCAACCCCATGGGCTGGTGAAGCTTCACATCGGTGGGATAAAGATTGCGCCCCTTCAGCAGGGCCATGGCCTCCCGCACGGAAGCGGCCTGCACGGTGCCCTTTTCAGTGGCCCCCCCGGGCCCCACGGCTTTGTAGGTATAAACCGCCATCGGAACCTTTGGGGTTAATTCCCTTGTTTACGGTGAGGCCGAATTTGGTATTTCCTCACCGCAGCGGAATGGGTTTTAAAGTCTTTGGAAAAATAATGGGAGCCGTCTCCCTTGGCCACGAAAAACAGATACTCCACCCGGGCTGGCTTCATGGCGGCCTGAATGGCATCCAACCCTGGGTTGGTGATGGGGGTGGGGGTTAGACCTTGATTGATGTAGGTGTTATACGGGCCAGGGGTGGTCAAATGCCTGCGGGTCAGGTTCCCGTCAAAATTCGGCACGCCATATATCACCGCCGGGTCGGTGGCCAACGGCATGTGAATCTTCAGGCGGTTGTGAAACACCCCGGAAATCATGGGCCGCTCACTGGCCAAGCCGGTTTCTTTTTCCACGATGGAGGCCAGCACCAAGGCTTGATAAGGGGTTAACCCCGCTTCCGGAGCCCCTTCCTCCAAGACCTCCACGGCTTTCTCCTTAAATCGCTCCACCATGAAGGCGATCATTTCCTCCTCGGTGGTGGCGTAGGCAAACAGGTAGGTATCCGGGTACAAAAAGCCCTCTAGGGTGGGGGCCTTGGCCCAAGACGGAAGCCCCAAGGTGGCGATGAATGCCGAATTCTGGCATAACGCCAGGAAACGTTTTCCATTCCCCTTGTGTTCTGCCTCGACTTTATCGGCCACATCCCGCAAGTTGAATCCCTCGGGGATGGTCAGGCGAAACCGGCGAGACTCCCCCGACACCATCAAATTCAACAACCCTCCAGGAGACAATCCCGGAGACACCACGAATTCTCCCGCCTTGATGCGGCCAGAGTCTCCCCGCATAACCGCCAGCAACCGAAACCCCTGGGGATGGGCCAGTTTTCCCTCTTCGGTCATACGGGCAATGGCCATGCCCAGGCTTTCGCCCCGGTTCACCCGCACGGTTTCCTCCGCGCTGGAATTCAAAGCCGAAGCCGTTTGCCCCCACAAAACCACCGCGAACGCGGCAATCCAGGCCAGCCCCAAGGGGCCGTATATCCACCAAAATCCGTTGGGTTTTTCCATCAACGCGCTCTGTCTTAACGTGTTTTGATTATTTCCCGGGCTCTTTCCGTTGAATTTCAGCCGTCATCAAGGGGCCCTTTACCGCAATCGAAAGTTGGTTGCCGGTCATGTAACCTTGCAGAAACATCCGGGCCAACCCCAATTGGTTCATCCAATCGTATTGCATGGCCAGGTTCACATCCAGGTTCACCGTGGACATCACCGGCGATTGCCACATGGGCTGAATGGTTCCGGTAATGGAACCAGCGATATCCCCCTGCAAGGCCAAATTTTGAATTTGGATGGATTGCTCCATGATTCCCGTAAACTCTACCCGATCTATGCGTGTCACCGGGACAGGTTGACCCACCACCTCCCACCCTTCCAGATACAGCGTTTCCATGGTGAGGTTCCAGTTGGCCTGTTTTGGGGGGGCGCCCTGTCCACCCGGAACGATCCTTCCCATGCCGGTCAGTTTCCCTCGGAGAATCTTAGGCTTTTGTCGGGCAATCCAAGGAATATCTTCTAAAGACACTTGGTCGAATTGAACCTCCACTCCTCCGCCCCACCATTCCACCACCCCCTCTAGCTGACCTTCTTTCCCCACCTTTCCCTCTGCCGTCAGCCCCCGCCATAACTTCCAGGTCAGCGGGATTTTTACTTCTTGGAGGGACAACACCAGTTCCGGCCCGCTCTGGGTCATCTCCGAAATTCTGACTTCATCTACCCCCAACCCAAACCATACCGGATGAATGGGCGTCAGTTCCACCAACATGCCGTCCCTGGTCAAACGCCTAGCAAGAGACTCCGTAGCCGATTCTCGGGGGAAGTTCACAAAAAAACCAACCATAAATAAAACCACGAACAGCACAGCCCCCGCACCCTTCATTCGAGCAGAGATGTTCACTTGGCTTGACTCCTGTCGAAAAAGATCAGCTCCACATCCATCCCAGGGGGCTCTCCGCTGCCCCGTTTCCATTCCACCCGTTTCAACCGAAAGCGGCCAGATTTTTCCAAGTTAAACAACAAGAAGGCCCCCTCGTCTAAAGAAAGTCCTCCTCCTCTCACCGTCCATTCCCCTCCCGCCCCCTCCGTCACCGTAATCCGGTCTCCCGCTCCCATCCGTTGGGCCAGGGTTCCCACCACGGTACCAGGGGGTCCTTCGGGAATTCGCTCCTGGGGAGATTGTTCGAGCAAAGCCATTTGCTGGGCCAGAAGTCTGGCTTGCGCCACTTCCTCCCTCTTGGTCTCCACCCTTTCATCCAGGTTACCCCGCCAGCCCACCACCATCGAGACTAGACTCACCAGGATCATCACCGCCAACATGCCCCCCAGCAAACCGATGAGCCCTTTTTCTCGGGTGGTTCGAGCCTCCCAAAACGTCCGGAGATTTGAACCCAAGCGCTCCATCTCCACCGAGAACCAAGACGGAGGTCGGGTGGGGGTGGCCGAGTGATCCTCACTTTCCAATGCCCCTTTCACCCCCAGCCGAGAACGAACCTGGGCCAGAAGTTGGTTCCCCTTCGTCTTCATGGCATCCCGGGCCTTTACCCAGAATGTCTTCGCAGCCGCTGCCATTTTGTATTCCTAATAGGACCAATGCAGGTTGAAACGGGTATCTGCTCCCTGCTTGCTGAACGACAATTCCCCTGTTATTCTCCCTTGGCCCGTTGCCAGCCTCTGCTGGAACGCACGGGGGCTGTTTTCATCCGTTGCTCGCCCGGATAACAGACCGCTCCGCTCATCCACCATCACGCTGTCCACCACTAGGCCCGCCAAACCCGCCGCGGCCATCGACACCTGCTCCATCACAGCCAACGCCCGAACCCCTTCGCCACCGGAAGCTCCTTTTGTCCTCCCCAAGTCATCTACCTTTTGCCGTAAGACCCGCATGCGCTCGGCGGGGGCCAAACCCGGAGGAAGGTAGCGCTGATAAATCTGATCTAACTCTTGGCTGAGGGCCGCATCCTCTTGCTTGAGTAAAGTCATGTTCAGGGTGGAATTTCCCACCATCAGCGCAACCAGGCTTATCCCCATCACCAACAACCGGCCAGGGGGGCGGGGAATCCCTTGGAGCCCTCCGAATTGAAAAGAGGGCATTCTGCGATAAAAATTTCCCTCTCTCGAACCCCATAGTTCCTCCGGGTTGGCCACGGCTTCCATCGCCACCCCCAGTGACCATCGCCCAGAAATCTTTTTTTCTTTTTTGCTGGTGTTTGTTTGTTTCTGTTTCTCGATATTTTCGTTATCTTGCGGCAAGGGGAATTTTTGGTCCCACTCAGCCCAAATCTCCTGAATCTCCGTTTTCCATTGGGATTTCATTTCCCGCCGGGCTTTTTTAATGTCTGCCCAAGCCGTCTTACGGGTTTGAGCTTGCTGGGCTTTCAACTTTGCGTACTTCCCCCGCAAATTTTCCTTCCGCTTGGTTTCTCGCTCATCCGCCGCTTTGCGATATTCGACCAATTGCCCCGAACGTTCGGCCTGGGCCCTCATGGCGTTTTCTTTTTTCGTCGCGGCCTTTGATGTTTTATCTTCCGCCCAGAATTTATTTCTTTCCTCCCACAGTTTGTTTTTTAAATCTTTCCAATCCGCCCGTTGGCGCGCTTTCAACCGGGTATATTTGGTTTTCCAGTCGGAATATATTTTATTCGCGCGTACCTGGGTTTTCTTTTTTTCTTGATCCCTGCGTTGAAGTTTTTTTTCTTCCAGCGCTTTCAGCTTGGCCAGTTCTTTTTGCAGAGCGATTTGTTTCGTTTTATCTGACTGTTTTTTACCAAGACCCGCTTGCCCGCTGGTTTTTAATTCGGCCTTATCTTCGTTCTTTTCCTCCCCTTTTTTTTCCTTCTCCCTTTGTTCTTCTTCATCCTTCAGGCGTTCCTTGGCGGCCTCTAGCCACCCAGCAGGCAGGGCCGCGTCTTTCTCCGCCCATTCCATCCTATTTCCCCTCCAGACCACCAAGGGAGCATACAAACCATGGAGTTGTACCTGAACTTCTCCCCCCATGGCTAGATTCCGAATAAACCTAGTGATTTCCTCCATCCATCGGTTGGTTTTGTTCCTAAATTCTTCCCTCCGGGCACTCTCTTGCAGTTTCAACAACCCCTGATCCGGTGAAATCGTTTCTTGTTCTGAAGAAAAGCCTGGCGCTGAAGGGACCTCGAAGGATTTTGCCGTCATGGGAACCCCATCTTGGTCCAACACAACCACAGCCTCCTCCGGCCCCAAGTACACCTGACATTCCAATCCTTTCTTATCTTCCTCTCGCGGGAGCACCACAGAGGACGCCGTCACCCGGACAGGGCGAAATCCACCCCCTTCCACACTTCGCAGAACCTCCTCCAGAATGTTCTTTTCCAACAACGAGACCACGACCAGCGTCCCCTCCCCCTGGGAAATCATCCGTACATTGTAAACATACCGGTTCAAGTCCTCCAGTAAATCACTTTCCAGTTCAAACGGAATGGCTTGTCGAATTTTTTTAGCGTCTTTGAAGGGGAAATAAAGTTTTCTGTACCGGCACCATTCTGAAGATAAGACCACCACCGTGTGCGTTTTCCCTTTGGGATCCACCCGCCAATCGGTGGGAAAAAAGCACGCCTTTACATCCTCGTCTTGGCCCTCTTCAATTTTAAACGCAACCTGTCGGCTGGTCTGTTTGGGCAGACCCCCAGAAAGGGTGACCCATTCGGCAAAGGAAGGGGCCAAACAAATCAAATGGAAGGAGTCGTTCATGGCCGTATTATACCCGGTTGGCAATGGGGGGCAATGACAACCCACAAGAAGACCCCCCCAAAAAGACAAGGTCTCTCGATGCCTGAAAAAACCACAAAAAAAAGGGGCCGGTATAACCGGCCCCTGAATACGGTATGTATTTCCTGGATCTGTTTCCATGAACCCAGATGTTCTAATCCGGGTTCGGTGGACTCAGGGATTACTCCATCGTTTCTTCGTGAGGAGCAACCACAGGCGCTTGGTCATCGCTTCCCAACTGGGTGGCGGAACCAAACCCTTCAGCCAAGTCAGCCCGTTGAGTAGAGCGGCGCCGAGAGAAGGAGGCAAAGGCCGCGTCTTGGAACCCTTTGGACACGCTGGACAAGAATTCGTTCAGCACGTTGGCCATGGCCATCATGGTGGTGTTTTTGCGCTTGACGCTCACAATGTCAAGCTCCAGCAGAACACCGGGGTTCACATGGTACGGATTGATTTGCATGCCAAACAGGTTGAACTGGTTCTCCAAGAAAGTGATCCGAGCTTCCACAATGTCACGCACATCGGTGGTCAGATCGCCGAACACCTTGGCCAGGCGCTCCCGCATCACGGGAAACCGCCCGCGGATATCGGAAAATTGATTTTGCAGCTTGGGGTTGGCCGCGGTCAGGCCGTTTTCCTGGGGCTGCACGAAGTTAATTTCGTTCCACTTCGGAGCTTCTTCCGAAGAGGTCGAGGATTCTTCCTCTTCATCACCGCCGCCAAACCGTGGGCGCATAATCCAAGAGCCACCTTCTTCACCAGAAGTCACCAAGCGGTTGTACAAGGACTCCCAGTCTTCTTTCCGGTTCTTGTTGCGGTCTTCCTCGTAAATTTTCTCCACCACGCTCCACAGTTCCATCACGGTGCGGATGAACTCGCTCAATTGCGCTTGATAGGCTTCGCGCCACACCAAAATTTGGTGGTAGGTCAGGTGCCGCAAGCGCAGAGCATACCGCTCATCGGGCAGCAAGTCCTCATTGGTCTCGTGGTATTCGCGAATGATGCAATCCCGAGAGTTCTTGTAGTTTTCAATGTGCTGATAGCCCATCCGGCTCCAGTCCAACACGTGGGTCAAGGTGTTGACCGCCGTGTTGTAACCGCGGTTTCGGATGTTTTCCGATTCAATCAGCTTGAAGGTGTTTTCCCGCACGCGCATGGGGTCATAGTCATTCCAGTCAATGGTGGCTTCCAGCCCTTCCACGGCGTCAAAGATTTTCTTGGACACGGTGCTGTAGCGTTTGGAGCCTTCCATCAGGTCATCCGACACGTGGTTGTCCAGGGCTTTGACCCGCTCGAAAATCTTCTCTTCCGCGGTCAATTCCGACTTGCCCTCATCCACCAAGCTGGCGTTGATTTGGTCCAACTCGCTGTCCAAAGCATCTTGAATCTGCTTGGACACGATGTCTTTCACGATGTTCAGGGTAGGGGTTGCCCAGGGGTAAATGGGGCTGATCAATTCGGAATCCAAAATCCCCAAAGCCAATTTCACCTGGGTTACGTTTTCAGGTTTGAGCGGGTCATCGCGGAAGGAGCACTTCACGATGGCGTAAGCGTTTTCGCCCCGCACAAAGGCACCCACGTCAATTTTCCGGCGCAACAACGAGTTGGTGCGGGTTTCCAGGTCGTTCATTTCCCGTTGAACGTGGCCGTGCAAGTGGCCATACATGTTCACGATGGATTTTTCAATTTCACCGGTGTTGAACTTGTCGCCACCAGCAATGCGGTCCAACAGGTAAGACACCGACCGAGGGGCATAGCGATTCAAACCCCGCATTTCTTCGGTGTCAATCATGTTGCGAACCTTTTTACCCAGTTCATCTTCCAACGTGGTGAGGTACCGGTTGGACATGTTCTGCATGGACTGGTTGTAGTACGTATGCAGCTTCGACTTCACCGAACCCATCACTTCCAACCGAGAGGCGACTTCCGGCGGCAGTTTGGCGTGAATGTGGTTCAAAATTTTGTCGACTTCCTCGTCGACCACCAGCCTCGACTCAGAGTATTCGTCCCGGCTATCGCGAAACAAGGAGTTACGGGAACCCACCGCACTGGGGGTTTCTGGATGGATCACATTCGGGCCGTGTTTGACCATGAACTCAGACATGGGAATCTCCTTTGGGTTTAACACTGGCTCCCTCTATGAGGAGCCATGATTTCGCTGAAATATGTCGTTGTTTTGTATCTTTTCGGGTGTTTCTACGGCAAATGGTATCTCCTTGCATATCTGTTTTTCAGAACCCCGTCAAGGTATCCGGGGTTCTGCCTCCCCCCGGGATCAACCGGGTTGGTTCTTTGCCACAATTTGAGCCACCGCCAACTTGGCAATAGGCACTCCATAGGGATTGCAGGTCACAAAGTTCAGGTTGGCCTCGAAGGCGAACTTAATATTCAGCGGGTCAGAGGCATGGGAACCGCACAGCCCCACCTGAATGTCTGGCCGGGTTACCTTTCCAAAGTCTTTGGCCATGGCAATCAGATGCTTCACCGGAGATGAAAGGATTTGGAACGGGTTATCCCGGAGAATGTCGTACTGGGTGTAGGACGGCAGGAACATATTGATATCGTCGTGCGACATTCCGTTGGTCGTTTGGGTCAACGTATGGGTGCCGATGGAGAAGAACTCGGATTGTTTGGCCATGTGCCCAGCCATCAGGGCGGCAGCCGGCAGTTCAATCATGGCGCCGATTTTATATTGGAAGGGAAGGGAGGTCATTTTCCACTCTTCCAGCAAATCGCTCTCAACCCCAAGGAATCCGCGAATAATGATGCCTTCAATATTCCGGCCGGTGCGGATAAAGCGCATTTCCGCGTCGGTCATCACCGCTGGCACCATTAGGTCGAAATTCACTTTTCCGGCTTTGCCGTCGGAGTACTGCATGGCGGCCCGCAGGATGGCCTCAAACTGCATTTCGTAAAGATCAGGGTAAGAGATGGCGATACGGCTACCCCGCAACCCCATCATGGGGTTAATGTTCCGCAGTTGTCCTGCTCGGGCTTTCAGCTCCGACAGAGACACACCCATCTTCCCGCTGATCTTCCCATACACTTCCTCCATTTCTTTCTCGGAATGGGGAAGGAATTCGTACAAGGGTTTGTCTTGCATCAAGAAGATGATCTTCCGTCCACCCACCCGTTTGAAGATCTCCACAATGCGTTTGATCAACTTCCCTTCCACGTTCTTCAAAGACTTCTTCCGCTGCTCGGGTTCCTTGGTCAGCAGCGCTTCCACGAAGGAATCATGGGTGGCTTCATGGTTCAGCATTCCGTCCATGGAAAGCAGCCCAATACCGGTGGCACCCAAACTCAGGGCCACTTCAATATCGCGATCGCTTTCGGCAATGGCCATCACCTGGAAGTCTTTCACGAACTCGCCCACTTCTCCGATGTATTCTTCCAACCCATTCTGAGCCGTGTCTGGGTAGACCATTTTGGCCTCGCCAATCCACATGCTGGGGTCTGTGTAGGTGGGAACTTCCAAAGACACCACGTCAAACTCGTTGATCCGGTGTCCTTCCACCAAAATGTGATCTTTTTTGTACTCAATGTTTTCTTTCACCAAGCAGGGCTTTCTTAAACTGCGAGCCACCACCGGGGCGTGAGAGGCATATCCACCCACCGAGGCAATCACCGCCCGGCCCACCTCGATGGACTGAACGTCTTCCGCATCGGTATGGGGGCGCACCAGAATCAGGTTCGAGTTGATGCCCGCCAGCGTGCAGCGATGATATTCTTTCATCAATTTTTCGGTGGAGAACGCCACGCGGCCCACGGCGGCCCCAGGAGAGCCCGCGATACCGCCCACCAATTTCACCATGCTCCGCGTCGACTTCACGTCGATCACGGGGTGGAGAAGGTCTTGAATCTGGGCCGGAGGAATGGCTTCCACCAGCTTTTTACGGGTAATCAGACCCTTCTTGTGTAAATCCAAGAAGGTGCGAACTTCCGCCTGGGTCGATTTGGTATCTACCGGATCTTGCTCGATCACCCACAGCCGGTCTTCCTCAATGGTGAATTTCACCTGGCGAATATCGAGAAACTTTTCTTCCAGTTGGGTGGCAAAATCCTTTAGCACTTTCAGGTGCTTCGGGCCGATTTTGTTGATGTCTTCCCCCGTGTCGGGCCGGGAATCGAACTGATTGCGGGCGAAATACCCGGTCAACTGGGCCTCTCCGGTCACAATATTGCGGGTAAAGTAAGAGCCACTGTAGGAGTTCTTCCCAAAATTCCCATACACCATCATTTGAATCAACACCCCGGCCTCAATCCCCTCGTTCATTTCATCACTCAGGTATTGCTCGGCCAAGTTGGTCAGCACCGTCAACAACTGGTCGTAACCATCCTGCGGAAACCCAGGCACCACTTTGTCTCGATAAAGGGCGCAGATTTCTTTGGGGCTGGCCTTGGGGTTTTCATCCTTAATTTTCTTGAATTCGCTGGAGGACACCCCCATAAACCGAGAGCCATACGACTCTAGGTAGTGGCGATATTCATCGTAGGCAAAGGATTCGCCGCTGTATTTGGCAAACCCCTGCACGGTCACATCGCTGATGCCCACGGTATGAACCGACCGCAAGGAGCCAATTTGGATCGAGGGAGAAATGACCACCTTAAAGAACATGGGGCGGTCGGCCTTGTTAAAGGTCTTTCCCGTCAGGCTTTCAATTTTCTTGACCGCTTTTTCGATCTCAGCCCGTGTCAGGTTTTTTACCTTGCCACCCGTCAGGGTGGAAGAATCAATCATAAACCCAGGGGCAATGGGCGCCTTCAATTGGGCCAATTGCATCACGTTTCGTCCTCGCAGGCCAAAACGCTCCTGGAGATCGGTTCCTTCCAGGTAAACATCCTTGTTAAATTCGATCAGCTGAGCCATGGGATTCTTTCGTCGCGGTTAAAAGAGATTCAAAGCCTTGTTGACGTCTTTTTTCAAAAAGTTATGGAAACGCGGACTGGCGCCTTCAAACAGGTATCGTTGCAGTTTGGCCACCCCTTGGATTTCCTCTCCCGAGATGGAAAAGAGAAGAACGTCTCCGTGCTTCACCTTCCCCCATTTAAACAAGGAGTTGATGTCGTTTACCTTTTCGCCATCGTGGAAAATGTGCACCTCCAACGTGGTGAACTTGACCTTGAAGGATTCAATAATATTTTTCCAGGCTTCCACGTTTCCGTTATGGAACAACTCGTTGGTCACCTGAATGCTGTATTTGGGGGTCATGCGTGCCCGGTTGCCCCCATCTGCTGGGGCGGCGGCTTTCGCCGCTGGGCCTTCGGCCGCCTTGGCCGCGGGGGCGGTAGCGGTGGGGGGTTGTGGTTTCGACACGGGACCTCCTTTGGCGTGAGACGGTGGGGCAACGGCCGGGCGCAGGCCGGGCGCGGTGCCAACACGACCGGGTTTGGCAACAGGTTTCACTTCGGGCCTGCGGCTAGTGGCCACCGTGCCCCTGGCTGGGGGCACCACCGCGGGCTTTGCGCCGGGCCGGGTGTGCGCTGCCGCCACGGGTTTCGGGGCCGCGGGCTTGGCCACCGGCGCAGCAGGGGCGGGCGCGGGTGCTTCGGCTGGGGCTTCCACCACCTTCGGTTTCATCACCACGGGCTTAATGGCTGCATCGTGGAACGAAGATCCCGCCGGAAGCGTTCCGCCGTTCATCATGGCTTTCAGCCCGGCCAACACTTGAGGTTCAATGGCTTTATCCTGGTCCCGAACGCCCTTCACATACAGCACCACCAATTCATGGCGGCTTAAATCTTGAACCCCATCCCAATGGTTCTTCCGCTTCGGGTTGATCAGGGAAATGCCCAACTGCGGATGGTGATAGGCCGCAACCATTTCCGCTCGGTTCCATTTTTCCGTTTGAGATTGAATGTCCTCAAACGTTTTCATGTCTTGAACCAAGTTGAACGACAACGTTTGGTATTGAAATTTTTCCACCAGCAAGGCGTTCAGAATTGGCCCAATTTGTGACTTTTGGATTTTTTTATCTTTTTCCAGGTCGTCCACAAGGTCGGCCAAGTTCAAGCCTTGCCCAGCCTGTTCCGACAACTGGGTCACCAGCCGGAAGTGGCTCAGAGACCGGTTAAATCCTTTGCGAGTGCTAAGTGCTGCGTACTCGTTGGTCATGACCAAAAACTCCGGATGCTGGGTATGGTTGTTGAACGAACAATGGGGTCGGCATTGAAACCCGATCCCGGTGAAGTGATAGTCCTGGCTGATTTCTCCCGCCCCAAGCAAGGGGCGGGAGAACGCAGACAGAACGAATAAAGAGGGAATTTCCGGCCTAGGCTTCCCCGAACGAACCCATGGCATCGCCCACGTTCGCGTGGCGGTGAGACTGACCCACCGTCCCCATCACATAATCCTTGGAGAGTGACATCAAATAGTGGTTCAGCACGTTGGCCATCATTTTCACGGTGGTTTTTCCCCGCTTGATGGAGGTCATGCGGAGATCCAGCACCAGGCCTGGCTGAATGTGGTACGGGTTCACCTCGGCCATGAAGGCGGAAAACTGGGTTTCCAGGAAGTTCAACCGCTGCTCCACCACCATCCGGTGTTCCGGGAAGGCCGTGTCAAAGATTTCGTTCAAGCGGCGGCGGACAATCCGAAAGCGCTCCTGGAAATCGGTCACCAGCATGGCATAGGTCTGGTTCATTTCTTCCAGGTTGGTCAGCTTGCGCTGAATGAAGGTGATTTCGTTCCATTGCGGGCCACCCTCTTTGCCGGGTTCAAACCATCCGGCACCGCCCCGACCGCGGCGGCTGAGGGTAGAGTTCACCACGTCATCCCAATCCCGCAGTTTTTGTTTGGCTTTTTCTTCGTGGTAAATGCCCTGCACCACGTCCCACAACCGCATCACTTCGCGGCGGAACTCGCTAATTTGGGCAGAGTAGGCGATTTGGTCTTCCACCAACTGTTCGCGGGTCAGGTAGCGAAGAGACAAGTTGTAGCGCTCGTCGGGCAGCCGGGAGATGTCGGTCTGCTCGTATTCACGGATGGACAGCCGACGGGTGTCTTTCAGGTTTTCCACGTATTGATAGCCCAACCGGGTGTCATCCAGAATGCGGGTCAGGTTGTTCACCGCGGAACTCCAGCCCCGGTTGTGCAGGTTTTCGGCTTTCAAAAACCGCACGATGGTTTGGGTCACGCCATCGGCATCGGCGGGAATGTTGTCCAATTCGGCACCCATGTTTTTCAGGCGCTCCATGAACCCCATGGAAATGTATTGGTAGCGCTTGGAGTCTTCGTCATCCGCGTCGTCGTCCACGTGGTTTTCCAGGGCTTTGATTTTCTCAAACACCTGCTCGTTGGCGGAAAGCTTGTTGCGGCCTTCGGCTTCCAATTGCTTGTTCACGTCGGCAATTTCGCGGTCAATCAACTCGTGAATTTGCCCCGCGATGATTTCCTTCACCAGAGCTTCGGTGGTGACGTAGTAGGGCACCACGGCGCTGATCAACTCGTGATCCAAAATATTCAAGGCCACGTTTACTTCCATCACGGTGTCGGGCTTGAAGTAGTGGTCTTTAAACGAGGCCTTCAGAATGGAGTAGGCGTTTTCGCCGGCAATCAGGCCGCCCACGTCGTTGCGCTGCATCAAGATGTGCGTGGTGAGGCCTTCAAACTCGGTAGAGCCCTTGGCCAAGTGACCCTGCAGGTGGCCCATGATGTTCACCATGGATTTTTCCACCTCGCCGGTGTTGAACACCTTGGGGTCGCCAGCTTGTTCCACCAGTTCGCGGATTTCTTTGGGCGTGTAGCGGTTGAGGGCTTTGTTTTCCTCTTTGTCCAGCATGTCCCGAATTTTTTTGGACAACTCATCCTCGGCCGTTACCAAGTAACGGTTGAGCATGTTTTGGTAAGACTGGTTGAAGTAGTTGTGCAGGTGAGACTTCACGTTCCCCATCACGTTCAGTTCCTGCAGCACTTCAGGGGGCAGTTTTTCTTGGACGTGGTTAATCAGCTTATCCACCTCCTCATCAATCATCATCTGCCCTTCGTTGTACTCATTTCTCCCGTCGCGGTTCAGGGAGTTCCGAGAGCCCACCGCAGAGGGTGCCTCGGGATGAACCATCTTGGGACCAGCCTTGAAATTGATGCCTGCCATCTTGGTATCTCCTGAATGAAAAGGACCTTGGTTATAAGGCCCCGGAATAGGGTCGGGGCTCATCACCCCTTCATAGAATAATTCACAAATAAATAATTAAACTTTAGGGCTCTCTGCCTAACACTCCTAACGCTCTCTGCACACCGCCCCCCCGCGGGCACCGCCCTAGGAAAAAGGGGGGAAACCTTTTAAATTTCAGTTTTCTCACAGGATGATGACGTCCATCCAGACCTATGGTCTTTGGAAACTATCCGTATCAAAAACAGGGGGAGGGAGTCAATCACAATCTTTAACCCTCAACATTTTTTATAGGATAACCAGACAGACCCATGGCGCATAGCCTGTAATTTCAAAGATATGTCCTCGTGAACTCCCCTACTCCAGATATTTTGCGTCGAGGCTTTTCTTGGGGTTAGCACCCAGCGTTTTCAAGTTTTCCACTTTACTGGCAATTCCCCCCTTTCCCTGAATTTTCGTCAACGCACTGTCATGCCCCCGGATTCCGCCATCTAACGCTCGTCGAATATCCGCAAAATCCTCTAACAGCCCCACGAATTTGTCGTACAAGCGCGCCCCTTCCTCGGCAATCTGAATGGCGTTTTTATTTTGATTCTCCACTTTCCAAATAGAGGCCACCGTCCGCAAACTGGCGAACAGAGTGGTTGAAGTCACCACGGCCACTTTTTTTTCCCAGGCGCGAATCACCAGTTCCCTGTCGGCGGCCACGGCCTCCAGATAGGCTGGCTCCAAAGGCAAGTACATAAACACGAAGTCTGGGCTGTTGACCCCCTTGGCCCTGGAATAGTGCTTATCGGAAAGGTCCTTCACGTGGTTCCACACCGACTCCACATGCAGGCTCAATTGTTTGGCGCGTTCTTTTTCATCCGAGGCACTCTTGAACGCCTCATAGTTGGTTAGAGACACTTTGGCGTCAATCACCACGTGCCGGTCTTCCGGCAGCAGAACCCGGACGTCTAGATACTGCTGCCCCCCCGACTCTCCCTCAACCGACACCTGAGTTTGGTAATCCAGGTCTTTCCGCAATCCAGAGGCCTCCAGAATGCGTTCCAGCCCCAATTCCCCCCAGTTCCCTTGGGATTTGCGATCTCCCTTCAGGGCCAGCACCAAATTTTCCGCCCCAGTGCTCAACTGGCGGTTCAGCTTCACCAGTTCGTCAATCTGCCCCCGCAAAACGCTGGCCCCCTCGGTGTTTTTTTCCACCCGTTCTTCAAAGACCTTGATGCGAGATTGGTAGGTATCCAGCAGGGTCTTCAGCCCCTGGGTGTGTTGGTCGGCCAGGGCCTTGCCTTGGGTGTTCATCAGGGTGTGGGCCAGGTTTTCAAACTCTAGCTTGTTCTGGGCCCGAATGTTTTGAATTTCCTCCTGCAAAACTTTCCCCGCCTGGGCTTCCGCCTGCAGCCGGGCCGCCTCCGATCGAAGGTTGGCCACCACGGTCGCCGCCTGAAGCTTTCCCCAAAGCCACCCCAGAGCCAGCCCCAGCGCAATACCCACCCCCAACATCATCCCTGTATCCATAACCCCTCAGCAAATTTCAATCCCATTGTGAAGGGCCATTATCCGGGTTTACGCCCCCCGGCGCAAGACGTTTCCCCCTCTCTCAACCTCACCTCTTCATCTCAAAACAAACCAGCGGGCAGAATTCCAAGGGTTCTGGAATTCTGCCCGCTGGTTTTTTCGTTTTACTTACGGGGCAAGTGCCTTTACGGGCTCAACTTCCACAGGTCGTTCATGACACTCGATAATCCATTGTTTCCTCCAAACAGCCACAGATTCCCCGCCGTGTCTTTCCAGGAGATGCTGGCCTGCCGTGCCCCCGGCACGTTGGTGGCAGCGGGGGTGCCCTGGGTGCCATACACCCCCAGGGCACCCAACGCGCTGCCGCCGCTGACCCAAGTCCACTGGCCGGTGGCGGGGTTAAATTTCCACAGGTCGTTCAGATAGCCCGATGTAGTGGTTCCAAACCCATACCCTCCTAGCAACCACAGGTTCCCCCCTGCGTCTATCCAAGAAACACTAATGTATCGGCTTCCAGGCACGTTGGCGGCGGCGGCGGTGCCTTTGGTGCCATACACCCCGGTGGCACTTACCGCGCTGCCTCCGCTGACCCAGGTCCATTGAGTGCCGTTCCATTTCCACAGGTCGTTCAGCCAGCCTGCCGGCCCAGAGGCACTAAAACCTTGCCCCCCGAAAAGCCACAGGTTTCCCGCCGTGTCTATCCAGGTAGCGCTGCCAAATCTAGCCCCCGGCACGTTGGTAGCGGCAGCGACGCCTTTGGTGCCATACACCCCCAGGGCACCCGTCGTGTTACTCCCGCTGACCCAGGTCCATTGGCTGGTGGCGATGTTAAATTTCCACAGGTCATTCAAGTAGCCCGCCGTTGTGGTGGTGTCATTACCGAATCCCCCGAGCAGCCACAGGTTCCCCGCCGTGTCTGCCCAGGAAATGCTGTTTCTACGTGCCCCCGGCACGTTGCCTGCGGCGGCGATGCCTTTGGTGCCATATGCTCCAGTGGCACTTATCGCGTTTTTTCCGCTAATCCAAGTCCATTGGGTACCGTTCCATTTCCACAGGTCGTTCAGATTACCCAACGCCGCTGCTGCGCCATAGCCATTTCCCCCGAACAACCACAGGTTCCCCGCCGTGTCTGTCCAAGAAACACTGTAATACCTAGCCCCCGGCACGTTGGTGGCGGCGGCGACACCTAGGGTTCCGTACACCCCCAGGGCACTATACCCACTGCTGCCGCTAACCCAGGTCCATTGGCCCGTGGTGGGGTTAAATTTCCAAAGATCATTTAGAAAGGTCGGCCCTCCTGCGGCGGTGGCAAAGCCATTTCCCCCAAACAGCCATAGGTCGCCCGCCGTGCCTGCCCAAGAAATACTGCTATCCCTTGCCCCCGGCACGTTGGCGGCAGCGGCAACGCCCTGGGTGCCATATACCCCTAGGGCACCCGTCGTGTTACTCCCGCTAACCCAGGTTTGCTGAAGAACAGTGGTGAGGCCCGTGGAGCCGGTGACACCCCCACTGGTTGCGCTGATGGTTCCGGTGCCCACCCCGGCATACACCACCGTAGCCAAGCCCGCGGCAGAAATGGTAGCCGAATTGAGGTTAGAGGAGGTCCAGGTTGCGGTATAGCCGTAGGTGGAAATGGGCACCACCGTGGTATCTGAGAACGTTCCGGTGGCGGTGTATTGCTGGGTCTGCCGAGTGAGGATGGTGGCATTGGCCGGGGTTACCGCAATGCTGACCAAGTTGGGATTGCCCACGGTGAGGGTAGAACTGCCAATGATGGCACCGCTGGTTGCCCGGATAGAAGATGTTCCACCGATGGCTCCCCCGTTTACCGCCGTGGCAAGGCCAGTGGCGTTCACGGTGGCATTGGTGGTGGTGAGGCTGCTCCAGGTGGGGGCGGCGGTGTAAACGCTGGGCAAGGTCAACGCCTGGGTATCGGAGTAGGTTCCCGTGGCGGTGAACTGCTGGGTGGTGCCCCGGGGCACGGTGAAGCCCGGCCCCGGCCCCACGGCGATGCTCACTAGGTTAGGGTTGCCCACGGTGAGGGTGGCGGTTCCCTTCTTTCCGCTGGCCGGGTCGGTAGCGGTGATGAGAGAAGTACCCGTGATGTTGCCGGTGTTGATGGCGGTGGCCAAGCCAGAGGTGCTGACAATGGTGGCGTTGGTGGTGGTGCCGCTGGACCAGGTCATCAGGGTTGTGATGACCCCGGTGGTTCCGTCAACAAAGGTTCCCGTGGCGGCGAATTGCTGGCTGGTGCCCCTGGGCACGGTGACGTTGCCAGGAGTCACGGCAATGCTGACCAGGGTGGGCATGTCCACGGTGAGGGTGGTGGTACCAGAAATGAGCCCGCTGGTGGCGGTGATGACGGACGTGCCCGTGATGGTTCCGGTGGCCGGCAACGAAGCCAACCCCGTGCTGTTGATGGTGGCGTTGGCCGGGGTGCCGCTGCTCCAGGTGGGGGCAGCCGTGTAGGCATTGGGCAGGGGGCGGGCAACGCCATCGTTGTAAGCCCCCGACGCGCTGAACTGCTTGGTGGTGCCCCTGGGCACCAAAGGATTCGCCGGAGCCACCGTGATGCCGGTGAGGTAGGGGGTCACGGTTACGTTCACCTTGGGTACCAGCGACACGTTGGGGGTGGGGGAATTGTCGGTGGCCTGCAGGTCGAAGGAATCCGCCCCGGCCATGGTGGCGTTTGGGGTGTAGGTGCCCGTGAAGGTAAACGTATAACCGCTGGTCATGTTGCCCGTGGTGGTGGCCAGGGTAAACGCCGAGAGCGTGCCCTTGGTGGGGGCCTTGACCGCTGCCAGGGTCACCACCGGGCTGTCGGTGTCGGTGACCGTGTAGGTGAGGGTCACCGGCACGTTGGCGGGGGTGGTCACCGCCGCCGGGGGGGCGATGTCTGGGCAGTAGCCGCAGGTGGGCAGCAGGAACTCCGTTCCCCTGTACGCCTTGGGGATATTGCAGCTAGACAAGACCAGCGGGAGGGCCAGGGAAACAGGCAGAATAACACCGCGAAGAGAGAACATCGCTTTACCCAGGAGAAGGAAACCATAGCGCCCAAAATGGCGCATATTAAGCACATTAGGCGGAAAAACGCAACTTTCGTAAAGGCGCAATCTCCATGTACCACCATGGGCTAAGACCCAGGCTAAGGGGGAACCGTTGCCTCATCCGGGGGGTGTGATACCCTGTGGGCTGAACCCGCATTGTCACCCGCACCCTCCCTGCCGCCGCCCCATGACCCCAGACATTTTCTCGCTGAAAAGTTTTCACAACGTAAAGGTTCCCCTATTTGTGCTGGCTGGCCCCGACGTGATTGAAGACAGCGTGCGCCCAGGGCAAACCCTGGCCTTTGCCAAGCGGCTGAAAGAAATTTTTGGCCGCCTGGGCATTCCCTTCGCCTTCAAGGCCAGCTTCGACAAAGCCAACCGTACTTCGGTAGATGGCTTTCGGGGCCCAGGGCTGGAGCAAGCAGCGGATCTGTTCCGGCAAATCCGCCAGGAAGTGGGGGTGCCCATCCTGTCCGACGTTCACCGCTTTGAGGAAATTCCCCTGGCGGCGGAAGTGCTGGACATTCTGCAAATTCCGGCATTCCTCTCCCGCCAAACCGACTTCGTGGCCGAGGTGGCCCGCACCGGAAAGATCGTAAACTGGAAGAAGGGCCAGTTCATCGCCCCCAAAGACGTGGGCCACGCCGTGAACAAAATGACCGCCGCGGGCAACCAGCGTATTCTGCTCACCGAGCGGGGCTACACCTTTGGCTACAATAACTTGGTGGTAGACATGCGGGCCTTCCCCATCATGAGCCAGTTCGGCTACCCGGTGGTCATCGACGCCACCCACTCCATCCAGCTGCCCTCCGGCGGCGGGGGGAAGTCGGCGGGAGAGCGCCAATACGTGGGCACCATGGCCCGGGCCGCCATCGCCGCCGGGGCCCATGGGGTGTTCATGGAAACCCACGAGCAGCCCGACATCGCCCTGTGCGACGGCCCCAACATGATTCCCATGGACGAGGTGGAAGCCCTGGGCAGGCAATTGAAAGAAATTCACCGAATTGTAAGGGAGGGCACATGACACCACCTATCCCCTCAACCGACCGTATTTTAGACGCCGCCAAGGCCGCCCTCCGCACGGAGATTGCCGGCATGGAGGGGTTGATTCCCCGCCTGGGAGAGCCCTTTGCCCAGGCCGCCCGCAAAATGCTGACCTGCACCGGCAAAGTGGTGGTGACCGGCATGGGCAAAAGCGGCCACGTGGGGGCCAAAATCGCCGCCACCCTGGCCAGCACCGGCACCCCGGCCTTCTTCATGCACCCGGCAGAGGCCATTCACGGCGACCTGGGGATGATCACCCGCAGCGACATCATTCTGGCCATCTCCAACAGCGGCAACACCGAGGAAGTGGTGCGGCTGCTGCCCCCCCTGCGCCGCATGGGGGTTACCTTAATTGCCATGACCGGGAACCCGGCCAGCACCCTGGCCAAGGGGGCCGAAATTCACCTAGACGCCAGCGTGGCCAAAGAAGCCTGCCCCCTGGGCCTGGCCCCCACCGCCAGCACCACGGCAGCCCTGGCCCTGGGCGATGCCCTGGCGGTGGCCCTGTTAGACCTGCGCAACTTTAAGGAAGAAGACTTTGCCTTGTTTCACCCAGGGGGGTCCCTGGGCAAGCAGCTGGTTACCACCGTGGGAGATTTGATGGACTCTGGGGAGAAATTGCCCTGCGTAACCCAAGACGCCCTGCTCACCGACATCATCCCGGAAATTCTGGCCAAGCAATACGGCATGACCGCCGTGCAAGACGCCGAGGGGCGGCTGGCGGGTCTGGTTAGCCTGGGGGACCTGACCCGCATGCACCTGAAAGACCCCTCCCTGGCCTTTTTGGGGCAGCCGGTTTCTCAGGTGATGACCCGCAACCCCAAGACCATCACCCCAGACGCCCTGGCGGCCAGGGCCCTGAACACCATGGAAACCCTGAAAATCCGCGCCCTGATTGTGGTGGATGCCCAAAACCGTCCGGTGGGTATTATTGGATTGTATGAAGTGCTGCGGGCCATTGATTATTGAGATTATCTACGATTCCTTCCCTTCTTTCCCTTGATTTACATCCCCAACTCACCCGTATTCTAAATCCCATCTTTCCGCTAAAACTCCGCATTGCCAGGGGTTTTTCCGTGAAACGAAGGCGTGGGGGCAGCGCGCCTATAGGCTTCTGATCCTCTCCTATCTTCTATTATTACGACTCATAAATCGGCCAAATCCCCGCCATAACCCATGTGGGAAAAACCTTCCCACATTCTTTTCTGTTGAATATATTTTCTCCATTGGCTATAATGAAAAATTCATTTACTTGATTTTCCCGATGGTATGTTCTTTTGCATAAAAATAAAGAATACTTATTGGGAATTATTATTTACTAATTTTGTTTGGCTTTCCACCCCTTTTTCCCCCGTGTTTCTCCATGGTTTTGATGAAACGGCTGCAACGCTTCCGTGAGACCCATTGGCGCGATGACAACATCCGTCTGAAAACGATTTTGCCCCTGGGGGTGGCTCTCACGTTTGTGATGCTGTTCACGGCGGTGATGGTGTTTTGGATGGAGTGGGTAGAAATCGAGGAGGAACTGGAGAAAATCAACCAGCAGGTTGAATCCTCCGTGCTGCGAATGGGGGATCAGGACAAGGCCCTGATGTCTGCCCTGCTGGACAGCCTGGCCATGAACGACAACCTGCTGAACGCCATGGAAACCCAAAATGCGCACCGGGTATCTGGCGAAGTTCAACCCCTGTTCGAAAAGTTCAAAGCCAGCGGGCGGGTGTCCCATCTAAGGGTGTTTTCCGCCCAGGGGAAGCTGTTGGCCCGCCTCCATCCAGGGGCCAAAGACTCTCCTCAACTCCCTGAATCTCTCACCCAGGGGGGCCGCTGGGACATCTCCTTCGCCCTAACCCAAGACGCCGCGGGCACCATCGTGTACCAGGGGCTGAGACCCGTAGTGAAAAAAGGGCGGGTCATCGGCTATGTTTCTTTGGGCTTAAACCCCCAGCAATTGCTGCAGGACCTCCGCAAACAGGGGGTCAACTTAATCCTGCTCACCGACAAGCGGCACACCCAGCAAGACATCTGGCAGTCGCGGATTGCGGTTGAGGGGCACCAGGGAAACTGGGACTTCAGCGCCAGCCACGCCCTGGCGGGTGGAGCAAGCGCCATTCCCCCCCAAGTCGCGGAAGAGCTGGCCGGGAAAACCCTGTCTCCCGGCCATGTGGGACATACGTTGTGGATGTTTCTCCATTCCGCCATTCACGCCCGGTTGGTGGAACTGCACGACACGGAGGGGAACTCCCTTGGCTTGATGCTGGAAGTGGTGGATTTGTCTCAGCACCATTATTTCATTTTCCACTCCCTCTTGTTCTTTATCCTGGGGCTGCTGGCCATCATGCTGGTCTTGGGGGTGGGGTTCTATGTGTATTTGGGGCGGGTAGAAACCAGCCTGTTTTCAACCCGCACCCATTTGGCCGCCACCCAGCGGGCCCGCGACATGGCCGAAGCCCAGGTAAAAGCCATTTTCGACAACATCCGCGACGGGTTCTTTTTGCTGGCCAACGACTGGTCCATCCGCTTCGTCAACCACCAAGCCAGCGAGCTTTTGGGGTCCGAACAGCGAGACGTGTTCAACAAAGAACTCTGGGATGTCTTCCCCGAACTGGCCTCTCATTTTTTCAAACCGCTGCAAACAGCCATGCGGGAAAACACCCCAGTGACCGACGAGGGCTATTACCCGCCCCAAAACCGCTGGCTGGACCTGCGGGCCTTTCCCACCCCCAACGGGCTGGCCGTGTACCTGCTCGACATCACCGCGCGCAAGCAGGCCGAAGCCATTTTGACCGAAAACCAAGCCGCCCTGGAGAAAACCGTCCACCAGCGCACCCAGGAACTGCATAAAAGCGAGGAGCGCACCCGGGTCATCCTCCAGTCCGCCGCCGACGGCATCATCACCATTTCACAGCAGGGCATCATCCAAAGTTTTAACCAAACCGCCGAGCGTATTTTTGGCTGGACGGCCCAAGAGGTCATCGGCAAAAACGTGGATATGCTGATGCCGGAGCCCTATCACTCGGAACACCAGGGGTACTTAGAGCGCTACGCCGCCACCGGGGTCCCCCGCATCATCGGCAAAGCCCAGCGAGAGGTTGCGGGGTTGCGTAAAGACGGCAGCACCTTCCCGCTGGATCTTTCCGTGTCGAAGGCCGTGTTTGATGAGGGCCCCATTTTCGTGGGCATGGTGAGAGACATCACCACCCGCAAAGAGGCGGAAGAAGAAATGCGCCAAGCCCGCCGCCAGGCCGAAGCCGCCAACGTGGCCAAAAGCCACTTTTTATCTTCGATGAGCCACGAGCTTCGCACCCCATTGAATTCCATCATGGGTTTTGCTCAACTGATGCAGGCGGAAAACGCGGGGAAGGAAAATCTGGAACAAAAAGAATACCTGGAGTATATCATGAAAGGGGGCCAGCACCTGCTGGCCCTGATTGACGAAGTACTGGACCTGGCCAAGATCGAGTCGGGCAACGTGCGGTTTTCCATCGAGCCCATTCAGGTGGCCCACGTGGTGGAAGAATGCCTGTCCATCAACCGGCCGGTGGCCTTCAAGCGGAACGTCACCCTGGTCAACGGCCTGAACCCGGAAACGCCCGCCTGGATCAAGGCCGATGCCAGCCGCTTGCGGCAGATTTTGCTGAACTTTTTGTCGAACGCCATCAAATACAACAAAGAAGGCGGCCAGGCTACGGTCACGGTCTGCCCTGGTGAAACCGGCCGCATTCGGTTATGCGTGACCGACACCGGCAAGGGCATCCCCGCCGCCAAGCAAGCCCAGGTGTTTCTCCCCTTCAACCGCCTGGGCATGGAAATGTCCTCGGTCGAGGGCACAGGCATTGGGCTGGCCATTTCTAAAAAAATTACCGAGCTGATGCAGGGCAGCATCGGCATGGAAAGCCGAGAGGGTGAAGGCTCTTCGTTTTGGGTGGAGTTCCCCCAAGCCGAACCTATGGAAATCACCCCAGAGGCGTCCTCTAGGGAGGAACACCAGGGGGGCAATACAGGCCCCCATGGGATTGCCAGCGGGGCCTCCAAACTGGTGCTGTATGTGGAAGACAACCCGGACAACCTGCGGCTGATGACCAAAATCCTGGCCCAGCGCCCCGACATCCGCCTGCTCACTGCCCCCTCGGCAGAGATTGGCCTGGACCTGGCGGTGGCCCACCGCCCCAAGTTGATCCTGATGGACTTGAACCTTCCCGGCATGGATGGATTTGAGGCCCTTGAAAAACTGAAGACTTTGCCCGAAACCGCCGATATCCCCGTGGTGGCCGTGTCGGCCAACGCCATGCCCAAGCAAATTGAGCGGGGCAAGAACGCCGGGTTTGTGGAGTACCTGACCAAACCCATTCAGCTTGGGCCTTTTTATCAGGTGTTGAACCAGATTCTGTCTCAAAACCAGGATACCCCATGACCCTCAGCCAGCCTTTCTCCGACGCCATGCGCCAAGCCAGAGTGCTGGTGGTGGACGACAACGCCGCCAACTTGGCGCTCATCCGGTTTTTGCTGAACAGTGCTGGGTTCCAACGGGTGGAATACCTGACCGACCCCTACAAAGCCGTGGAGTTGTTTCTGAAGGACCCCTACGACTTGGTGTTGCTGGACCTGCGTATGCCTGGCATCGATGGCATCGAGGTCATGCGGCGAATGCAGGAGGGAATGAACGGCGACTATTTGCCGGTGTTGGTGCTCACCGCCCAGACCGACCCGGAAAGCAAACACGCCGCCCTGCAAGGCGGGGCCAAGGACCTGCTGCTGAAACCCTTTGACCAGTTGGAATGCCTGAACCGCATTCGCAACCTGCTGGAAGTGCGCCTGCTGCATAAAGAAATCCGCGACCAAAACAAAATTTTGGATCAACGGGTGAAGGAACGCACCCTGGAACTGGAAGAAACCCAATTGGAGATCATCCGCCGCCTGGGCAGGGCCGCAGAATTCCGCGACAACGAAACGGGCAACCATGTCATCCGCATCAGCCGCCTGTGCGGCGTGCTGGGTCAAGAGGCCGGGCTTAGCCCCGCCGAGCAAGACATGCTGGTGAAGGTGTCTCCCATGCACGACATCGGGAAAATCGGCATCCCCGACGCCATTCTGCTGAAACCCGGCCCCCTCTCTCCAGAAGAATGGACGGTCATGAAAACCCACCCCCGCATTGGGGCCGACATGCTGGGGGGCCACACCTCTCCCCTGCTCCAGGCCGCCAGGGAAATCTCCCTGACCCACCATGAGCATTGGGACGGTTCGGGCTACCCCCAAGGGCTCAATGGAGACCAGATCCCCCAGTTCGCCCGTATCATCGCGGTGTGTGACCTGTTCGACGCCCTGATGTCTGTCCGCCCCTATAAAAAGTCCTGGTCCTTTGAGGAGGCCGTGGATTATGTCAAGAAGCAGTTTGGCGTGAAACTGGACCCCGCCCTGGCCGAACCTTTCCTCAAAGTGATTCCCCAGTTTCAGGCCATCACCAAGGAACTGGCCGATCCGGTCGTCCCCCATGGAAATTAGACTTTAGATCCCCCCTTATTTTCACAGCCTCCACCACCCTATGGGCGTCATGGCCAACTTGTTGAATCTTCTCCGGCAAGGTGGACGACAAGCAGCTGGGCCTCTCCTGACCCCCCCACCTAGCAACCGTGGCGAGGTCCTGGGTTGGCTGGGCTGGCTGCTGCTGGCCAACGCTCTTTTGTTAACGGCCATGGCCACGCGGTATGGCGCCCATGGGTTGTGGCCCAGCCAATGGGCCGGAGTGGTGTTTCTGCTGTTGGCCATGCCAGGGCAAATGGTGGTGATCAGCCTGCTGCCCTGGCTGCTTGCCGCCCTGGCGGGCTTGGTTTGGCCCCGCGCGGCACGGCTGGCAGGGACCCTGGGTTTTACTGTTCTGGTGCTGGTGGTACTGGGCGACACCCAGGTATACCAGTTGTTCCGCTTTCACATGAACGCCCTGGTGTGGAACCTGATCCTGGGCGGAGCGGCCAGCGAAATTTTTGAATTTTCTTGGATGGAATGGCTGGAAGCCATTCTCATTTTGTTGCTGGTGGTCTGGCTGGAATGGCGGCTGGGGGGCTGGGTGTGGGGGCTGCTGCAACGGGGCTGGCTGAAGCGGGGCTGGGCGGTGGCGGCGGGGATATTCCTCTGGATCATGGCCGGGCAGGTGCTGCATGGCTGGGCCGATGCCAACCGCTATACCCCCATCACCCGTCAGGCGGCGTTGATCCCCTGGGGGCAGTTTCTGCGGGCCGATGATTTCTTCCGCCAGCATGGCTGGGCCCCAGCGGAAGGCACCAGGATAGGCCCCCCCGACGCGGAAAACGGGGTGAACTACCCCCTGGAACCCCTGGCCTGCAAGGCTTCCGCCAAGCCCTATAACCTGTTGCTGATCGTGCTCGACTCTTGGCGGGGTGATGCCCTGACCCCCCAAATCACCCCCAACCTGTGGCGTTATGCCCAGACCAGTCAGGTGTTCGACCACCATTACGCCGCGGGTATTGAAACCCGTTATGGAATATTCGGCCTGTTTTATGGCCTGTATGGAAGCTACTTTAACCCCATGCTTACCCAGCGTAAGGGGGCGCTGTTGGTGAACGAACTATCCCGCCAGGGCTATCATCTGGAAGTGCAGGCCAGCGCCGCCCTCACCAGCCCAGAGTTTGACCGCACGGTGTTTGCCGATGTGGCCGAACGCATTACCCTGCGCCAAAAGGAAGGCTCCGCCGATCAGCGAGACCGGGACATAACCAATCACATGTTGGCCATGCTAGACCAGGCGGGCACCAAGCCGTTCTTTGGCTTTTTGTTCTACGATGCCCCCCATGCCTATGCCTATCCCAAATCCATGAGAGAGCCTTTCCAGCCCTCGTGGAAGGAAATCCGCTATCTTGAATTGAACCCGGATTTTGACCCTACGCCATTTTTCAATCGGTACAAAAACGCGGTGTATTACGCCGACGTCTTGGCAGGACAGGTTCTGGCCAAACTCAAAGCCAGGGGGCTGGATAAGAACACCGTGGTGGTGATTACGGGCGACCACGGGCAAGAGTTCAACGATTCCAAGAAAAATTATTGGGGGCACGCGGCCAATTTTATGGACTACACCGCGCGGGTTCCCCTGATTGTGCGTTGGCCCGGCAGGCCCCCGGCAGCCTACCATCACATGACCAGCCAACTAGACGTGGCGCCTACCCTGATGCGAGACCTGCTGGGCTGCTCCACGCCCTATAACCGCTACAGCCTGGGCACCCATCTACTCACCCCAGGCGGGCGGCCGTTTGTCGTGGTATCCGGGGGAATCCGTTTTGGGCTGAGAGAACCCGACCGCATTACGGTGGTCAGTGACAGTGGTTTGGTAGAAGTGCTGGACCCCAACGACAATCCCCTGCCCCAGCCCCCCAACCAACAACACTTGTTACAGGTCATGGACGGGATGAGCCGCTTTTTGAAGGCACCGCACTGAACATCACACCCGCAGGCCGCCTGATCCCAGACAAATCGCCCGTTCAACTCATTTAAAATCGGCCCAATAGTTTCTTGGTCCAAAACCTGCGCTTGAGCTTGACCCAGTTAATGGCGTGGTCCACTTCAAGCTGGGTCCACACGTTGTCTTTAATTTGTTGGGGGGTTAATTGGGTGTGCTTGTTGGGCTTGCCCACGGTGCCCAGGCAGTAATGGCAGGTTTCCATCACCGTGTGGCTGTCTAAATAGGCGGCGATTTCATCCCCCAAGCCGGGGCGGTCAACAATTTTCAGCGCATCCATTTCCAGCAAGCTCTTGCTGATGGCCCCCGCTTCTCTCAATTTTATGTCCAAAAAAGGAACGCGGGAACATCGGGTGATGGTGTCCTCAAAAATGGTGTGGCATTTTTGGGTCCAGGCCAGGGAACAGGTTTCAAAAATTTCTCCCACCAGTTTTTTATTGTTGATGCGTTTGGACAGAACGCTGTATTGAAAATGGCGCTGGGTGAAAAACTCGATAGGCACACCTCGGGTCTTACACAGTTCCTCGGTTTCCTTGGTTTTGCTGCGGTCTAAGGGCATGGAGGGATACACGCTGACCGTAATGGCATCCACATAATCCAGCACCTTTGGATCCATTTTAGGCAACAAAAACCCATTGGTAATCAGGGTAAGTTTTTTGGCCAAACCGGTTTCTTTGGCCAGTCGCAAATATTCTGGCAATTGTTTACTTAACAAGGGCTCCCCCCCCAGCATCACCATTTCATCCAAGACAATGTGTTTGGCCAGGGTCTCCACCACCGTTTTGTATTGCTGCAAATTTACCGCTTTGCCGTTCATATCATCGGCCACCGGAAAAAACGGTGACAGGTGATCACAATTTTCGCATTTCAAGATACAACCGTGGGTCACGTTAAATTCAAGCCGTTCAATACGAACTTTATTTGCTGTGCTCATGGGTTTCCGTAGATCAAAAAAGGGCTGATAAATGGTTACAGGGGTTCATCGGTTAGGGCGTTTCGGAATCTCTATAAGAATATCCTCTCTAGAGTAAAACCGCATCCCAAGGCTTCTTCCAAGCGAGCGACTCGCAGGCCGTCAATATCTGGGCGGCCTTCAGGGTGGGCGCTGTGTTTCGGTTATCCGCGGGTTGGGCGAAAGCCCTGCTCTTCCCAGCCTTGAAACTTTCTACCGATGACTTCGGTGGTATCGAGCACGGTCATCAACGCATCGGGGTCGGTTTGATACAACAGGTCCTTCATCCGCCCCAGTTCCATCAGGTTAATCACAGAAAAAATCACCCGGGACTCTTTGCCGCTAAATCCGCCTTCCGCATGCAGAAATGTCACCCCCCTGTCCAATCTTCGAATGACTTCTTCGGCCACCACCTGGGGCTTGGAGGACACAATGAGCACCACCCGTCGTTGAGAAAAACCCGTCTGCACCCGCTCCACCGCCCAAGAGTTGGCAAACATATACACGCCAGAATAAACCAGCGTGTTGATGTCGAACATCATCCAACTGGAAGCCAAAATCACCACGTTGATGGAAATGAACACCGAGCCCATGGTGACCCCCAGCCGTTTGCGGGCGATGAGAGCCAGCACATCCATGCCCCCGGCGGTGGCCCCCAGCCGCAAATACAACCCCGCCCCCCCGCCGGTGGCCAACCCCGCCAGCAGCGAGGTCATCAAACGGTCCGGTTGTTCCACCCGCACGTCGCGGGTCACCTCGGCCAACAGCGAAAACAACCCCACCCCCAGAATGGACAACACCGTGTGCTTCAGGGCGAATTCCCGCCAGCCCGCCAAAAAGATGGGAATATTCAGCGCCAAAAAGGCCACCCCCACCGATGGGGCCAGTCCCAGATAGTTAAGAATCAGGGATACCCCCGTGATGCCCGGCGACACCAGCTTGTTGGGAATCACCAGGGCATTGATGGTCGCCGTGATGAGAAGCATCCCCGCCACCATGGTGAGGATGATGCCGTAAAACCGAGGGGTCTTAAGGGCATCCCACAGTTCCCGGCCTTCCTCTTTCAATTGGGTAAAAAGAGGGGGCCGTTTCATAAGGCAAAGGGGATTGGAATGGATAGGAAGAGAAAAAAACGGGAAACGATGGAAAGTACCGAGTATTCAAACAACAGAAACAAACTCGGTGCTTTACAATCACCGGCTGTACTCACTAGGTTCGCCTGAATTGGGGATTCTGGCAAGAACCGCCAGAGTAATTCAACGATTACCGGGTTCCCGCATCCGGGGACCCCGGTAATCCATCCATCGAGGGAGACTCCGCCAGGGGGAATTCCACCCAAAAGGTAGAGCCTTGCCCCTCCTCGCTTTCCACCCCCATGGTTCCCCCCATCAATTCGGTGATTTTCTTGCTGATGGCCAAGCCGATGCCGGTGCCTTCAATGGCGGAGGATTCCATGCCCAGCCGGTTGAAGGGCTGAAACATTCCCGGAAGTTTGTCGCTGGGAATGCCCAACCCGGTGTCGGTAACGCACAGCCGGGCCGTGCCAGAGGGCCCCAATCGGACCCTCACCGTGACGCTGCCCTTCTCTTTGTTGTATTTAATGGCGTTGGAAAGAAAATTTAGCAGGATTTGCCGCAGCCTGCCGTAATCGGCCATCACCCAAATGGGTTGATCTGGCCGCAGATCATTCAGCAAAGAGATGCCTTGTTTTTGGGCCATGGGCTGCACAAAGGTCAGGGTTTCCTCCACCAGCACCCCCAGGGGGGCCGATGCCATCGACACCGCCATATGACCCGACTCCACTTTGGCCAGGTCCAACACCTCGTTAATCAAAGACAACAAATGCTGGCCGCCTTTCAGAATATACTCCACATATTCAGACTGCACCGGATCTTTCTTGATCTCACTGTCTGCCGTCATCAACTGGGCAAACCCTAAAATGGAATTGAGGGGGGTTCTCAACTCGTGACTCATGGCGGAAAGAAACTGGGTCTTGGCCAAGTTGGCCGCCTCGGCCTCGTGAATTTTCAATAGGGCGTCCTCATACATCTTGGCCCGGTCCGAGGTAATCCGCAGTTTTTCGGTGAGAATATTGGAAAACATCCGAGAGAAGTAATAACGCAGGCGGTAGGATTGCAGGGTTTCGTTGTCGTTTTCAGCGGGCCCCAATGGCGGGGCCATCATCAAAAAGCGGCTGGGCATATTAGCCCGAACGGTGGCCGACCGGGGTTCATCACTCACCAAGCTCATTTCCCCCACAATGTCTCCCGGCCGCCGCAGGGTTAAGATAAACTTACCGTTGACATACACAGACACTTCGCCGGTTAACAAGAAGTAGGCTTTGTTGTCCGAGGGCTCTCCCTCCCGAATCAGTTCATCCTGTTCGGCCAGGTTGATGATGTGGCAAAATGGGAGCAAATAACTCAACTCTTCGTCGGTAAACGGAGCAAAGGGGGTCAACCCCCGCAAAATCGAAAGGAGTTCGGCGGAATTGTGGTGAGGGTGACTTGTTAAAAATTGTTCCATCGGGGCTCTCATGGGTGTCACCAGCCATTCTTCCAGGTGAGTGAAGATGCCCTGCCGACATCGAAAAAAAACAATATACCAGATCATCCCAAAAACAGAAACTACTGGAAGGAAAAGGAGCATCTGGAAGTCATGAGAATTTACTTCGAAGACCTTGCCCTGGGGCAGACCTTCACCACCCCAGAGCGGACGATTACCCAGGCCGATGTGGACCTGTTCGCCCAGTTGTCCGGCGACCACAACCCCATCCACACCGATGCCGAATTTTGCAAGCACACGCCCTTTGGCCGGCCCGTGGCCCATGGCCTGCTGGTGGTGGGGGTGCTGTCTGGGCTGATTGAGCAAACCGGTTTGTTCGAGGGCACCCTCATCGCCATGCGGCGAATCACCGAATTGGAATTTAACCGCCCGGTGTTTCCCGGAGACACCATCCACGGCCAGATTGAAGCGGTGGGAAAAACCCCCCAGAGCCACGGGGGTCTGGTGAAATTCCATGGGGCAGTTCTAAACCAACGGGGAGAAACCGTGCTCACCGCGAACTACGATCTTTTGTTGAAAACCACCTCATCCCAACCGTTGAAACACGCTTAAATAATGGTAGGGGGGCAATTCTTCCACGCGCTCCTGGCGGAACCCCGCCGGTTCCACCAGGGCCCTGGTTTGCTCTGGGGTTAACCGCAGGGCTGTCTTGGGGCCCCTAGGTTTGCCCAGCACGGTGGTTTCCTCTTGGGGTCGGGCATGCCAGTTGAGAATGGCCAGCCGACCCCCCGGCGCCAAGGCCTGGGCCACGGCCCGGCAGAACTCGGTGGGTTGAGGAATGCCGTGAAAGGTGTTGGCCATCACCGCCAGCTGAGCCGGCTGTTCCAGGTGGGGGGCCAGCGTCATGGCATCGCAGGCCAACGGGCGAATATTGTTGACCCCAGCCTGTTGAGCCGCCCGCTCGGTGGCGGCCAGCATGTCTGGCAGCAGGTCCACCGCCTCCACCCGGCCGGGGGAGGCCAGCCGGGCCAAGGGCACGGTAAACCAGCCATCCCCGCAGCAAATATCCACCACGTGCTGGCCGGGTCGCACCCCGGTCAGGGCCATCACCCCCTGGGGGTCTGGCCACAGGCTGTGCCACCAGTCGGGGTCGGGCATGGAGGTGGCCGGAAACACCTTGGTTGCATCTGGGGCCACGGAAGGCGCAGGGGGAGGCAAGTACATGGTGCCCGGGAGGTTATCCCTGGCCCCAGGGGCAGGCCAATCGTGGGGCCAGCGGCGGCGGCGGGCAAACTCCATCAGGGTCACCAAGTGGCTGGGGTGCATGGCCCGCTGGGGAAACAACACCCCGTCCAGGTGGTCGAACTCGTGCAAAAACACCCTGGCGTTCCAGCCAGCCAAGGCCCTGCTGTAGGGGCGGCCATCCAACCCCCATCCCTTCACGGTCACCGTCAGCGGGCGGCGGATCCAGCCCCGCCAGCCAGGCACGCTTAAGCAGCCCTCCCAGGCCCAGCCCAACGCTGGGGAAAACTCCGTCACCTCTGGGTTGATCCACACCACCAGCCGTTGAGTGGTGGCCTGGGGGTCTTCTTCTTCCCGAATTTCCTCTGCCAGATGTTCCCCCGTATTCCCCCCCGCCATGTCTTCACCCGCCTGACCTGCTTCTTCTACCCCTGGATCTTCTTCTGGGCCTTCCTCCTCTGGGTTTTCTTCCTCCATGGCTTCGTCTAGCCACATCAGGTGGCCCGGCACATCCTCCTCCAATTCGCTGGCCTCCTCTAAAGGAACGTCCTCGACCATCAAAAACACCCGGCGAAACCAGCCGATTTGAGGGGCTGCGATGCCAATGCCCCCGTGGGCTTCCATGGCTCTGGCCATGCGTTCCAGCCGGGGCAGGAACCAGGGGGCTTTCAGCATATCCGGGGTTACCGGCGGAGAGACCTTGCCCAGGCGGGGGTGACCCAGGGTGGTCAGCGGGGGTTTGCGGCGGGGAGAAGAAGAGGGGGATGGGGAGGCTTGGGCGGATTGGGTCATGGTTCCACCAACAGCCGATGGAACTTCTTTTTCCCCACTTTTAACAGAAAGGCTCCATCCTGGGCGTCTTCCACATTTAACTTGGCAAAGGGGTCCGTCACCTTTTGGTCGTTCACGGTGACCCCGCCCTGCTCCATCAACCGGCGGCCTTCGCTGTTGGTTTTGGCCATCCCATGCTCGGCCAGGGCCTCGGCCACCGGGTATCCCTCGGCCAGGCGGGCGCGAGACACCGGGGCGGAGGGCACCTGAGACAAGTCGCCCCCACCACCAAACAACGCCCGGGCCCCGGCCTCGGCCCGTTTGGCTTCTTCCTCACCGTGAATGATCTTGGTGGCCTCGAAGGCCAGCACCTGCTTGGCCCGGCGCAGTTGTTCACCCTCCAAGCCGCTCAACTGGGCCACCTCCTCCATGGGCAGTTGGGTAAAAAACCCCAGGCATTTGGCCGTATCGGCATCGTCTACGTTCACCCAAAACTGATAATAATCGTAAGGGCTGGTGCGTTCTGGGTCCAGCCACACGGCGCCTTTTTCGGTCTTGCCCATCTTGGCCCCGCTGGCGGTGGTGAGCAGGGGAAAGGTCCAGCCGAACACATGGCCCCCAGTCTTCCGCCGCACCAGGTCCACCCCAGACAAAATATTGGCCCATTGGTCATCGCCCCCCATCTGCACGGTGCAGCCGAACCGCTTGTGCAGCTCCAAAAAATCGAAGGCCTGCAAAAGCGGATAGTTGAACTCGATGAACGACAGGCCGGTTTCCATGCGGGTGCGGAACGTCTCAAAGGTCAGCATCCGGTTCACCGAAAAATGCGGGCCAATTTCCCGCAGAAAATCGATGTAGCCCCAGTTCATCAGCCAATCGGCGTTGTTCACCATTTCGGCCTGGCCTGGGCCAAAGCGCAGCAGCCTTTCGGCTTGTTTGCGCAGGCCCTGGGTGTTGGCCTCCAGCTGCTCGCGAGAAAGCATCTGGCGCATTTCGTTTTTGCCGGTGGGGTCGCCGATCATGGCCGTGCCCCCCCCCAGCAGCAAAATGGGCCGGTGGCCCGCCGCCTGAACGTGCATCATGGCCATCAGCGGAATTAAATGCCCCACGTGAAACGATGACGCCGTGGGGTCGAAGCCGGTGTAGGCCGTGACCGGCCCCTTGGCCGCGGCCTCAATCTCCCCCTCTTCTCCCGTGCATTGCTGAAAAAAACCCCGGGACCTCAACAGGCTCCACAGGGTGGGGTTGGGCTGGCTCACGGCGGGGCTCAAAGAGAGGGTGGGAGAATATCCGGGAGAGCCGGGGTTCGGGGAAAATTATCCCCCATCGGGGCAAGCAAATCTAGCCGGGGATTCCATAAAGAATCCGTCTGAACACGATCAATCGAACACACAGAACACAACATCGTAAGAGAGCCGTTCTAGATCATTCGTGAGGATGTTGATTCATTCACTACCGTAGGATCCCTCTCCAACAGCACCCCGATCCTACCCCCTACGGGCATCCCAACAGCACCTCTCCCCCCTTCAGCCTTTTTCTTTCAACCCGCTGATTTTTCTTTCTTTTGCGATTCCGTTCCGGTAGGGTCTTTTGCAAACCCAACCCGTGAGACATCCTTTGTTTTCACTCTAACTTTTCTAGGTGCCATTTTTTATGCCTTTGCACCCAGCCCATACCATGAACCGCGCCGCCCCCAAACCCCGCTGGATGCGCCGTCCCGACTACCGCCCGGCGGCAGCGCTGGCCCTGGCCCTGGGGCTATTGATGGTGGGGTTGGCTGGCATGTATGCCTGGGCCCGCCACCAGCGGGTGTTTTTGGGAGAAGCCGTGCTGCTCACCCCTCCGGGCTACCGCATGGACCGGGAATACCCCCTGCTGGTCATCCTGCCCGCCACCTTTGGCACGTCAGAAAGTTACCTGGAAAGCCACCTGCTGAGCGACCACAACCCGTTTCACTCCCTGCAGAAACGCTGGGAAAATACCCTGCGAGAACGCTACCCCAACCCCGCCGACCTAGACGCCCACGGGTTCTTTGTGCTGCTTCCCCCAGGAGAAGGAACCACCGATGACCACTCCGCCGAGGGGTTTGCCCAGGCCATTGCCCGCTACGAACGGCGGGTGAAAGAGGGGCTGGGAAAGGCCCTGATGCGCTACCCGATCTCTCGGCAGCGGGTGGGTTTGGCGGGGCACTCGCTGGGGGGGGACCTGTCTTGGGCCCTGTCGCTGCGCCACCCCGACCAATTCAACGGCGCGGTGATTTCTGGCAGCCGCACCAGCTACTGGGAGCCCAAACGGCTTTCGCGGATGCGGGCCCGGGGGTTCCGCTTCCAATTCTTCATGGGAGAGTTCGAGGACCCCATCCGCCTGGCGGGCCTGCAGGGCAGCCTGGGGCGGCTGGAAGCGGCGGGCGTGGCCCACCGATACGACCGGGTGGCCGGGGTGGGGCACCGGGCCCCCAAGGATGAAACCCTGTTTCAAGCCCTAGAGTTTGCCCTGCGCACCGACCAACCCATCGCCCAACACAAACCGGTCAAGCCCCGCCGCCAAGCCCAAACCAAGGGAATTCCCTTCCCCGCGGCGGTCATTCCGGCCCGGTAACTGTGATTCCCTCTCGGGAATACGGGAAAACCCCCTCAAAAACACTTATTTTGCTCAATGTCTTTTTTTTCGTTTCCAAACGGCTTGGATTATGCTTTAATCATTCATTGCGGTCGGGGGGTTTTCTCCCGGCCCAACCCCCACGGAATACCACTTTCGCTCATGTGTTTCCACCGGAATCCGACCACATACGCCCACGTAGCTCAGTTGGTAGAGCAACGCATTCGTAATGCGTAGGTCGCCGGTTCAACTCCGGCCGTGGGCTTCTTTACGGAAGCCTCGGAAGCACGGGAGGGGGAAAAGTAACCGCTCCATTGCAAGGTCTGTTTGTATGCCGTGCAGTACGGAAGAGGAGATTCCCAGCAGGCGTGACTCAGCCGCCTGTTTGTATTATCACCTTCGTCTGGCCTACCCGTATTCCGGGAAAGCCCGCTGAGTAGACATTAGCATTAGGAGATAGTTCGCCGTGAAAGGTAACGTGAAATGGTTTAACGAAACCAAAGGTTTCGGTTTTATCACCCCTGACTCGGGTGGAAAAGACGTGTTCGTGCACCAATCTGAAATCCGCATGGAAGGCTTCCGCACGTTGCGGGAAGGCCAGATTGTGGAATTCGATGTGGAAGAAGGCCCCAAAGGCCTCGCCGCTCGCAACGTCCGGCCCGCCTAATTTTCTCTTCCGTTTTGTACGGCTCCAGGCACCCAGGGCAACCCGGGTGTCTGGCGTCGCCCGATCGGCTGGATTTTCACCTGGAACTTCTGGGTTGAGAACCTTTTTTTCATTTCTCCCTTCCAGTCCCCCCGTTTTCCTTCCCTCTGTTTTACCTCCCCCCGTGGTTGCCCTGCTCGATTCGTCTTTATTCCCGTGTTTCGTTCAATCCAATTGTCTTGCCGTGGCTTTTTCTCCCTGAATGGGTTTGTTCCCCCCCATCCTTTTGGGGTAGGATGGCCCAGGGTTGGGGTTCACCCAGCCCCTGTTTCATTTACATCCGGAGGGTTATGCCCATTCTCACCGGGGGATGCCATTGCGGCTTGGTTCAATATCAGTTGGATACCCAACTTAAGCACGCGGCCGTGTGCAACTGCTCCATCTGCCTGAAGAAGGGGGTGGTAAACCACCGGGTCAAGACCGATCAGTTCCAACTGACCCAGGGAGAGGAACACCTTACCGACTACCTGTTTAACACCAAATTGATCCGCCACCGGTTTTGTTCGGTGTGCGGCATTCACTTGTACATTCTGCCCGTGATTGATCAAGGGTTCGTCAACGTGAATCTGCGAACGGTGAGCAATCCTCTGCCCCAATGGCTGCCCCCCGTTCCTCCGGCGGGGGTCTCTCCCCAGGGGGTGGAATGGGTGCTGTTCGATGGCGCCCACTGGGAAGAGGTTGCCAAAGCGCCCGCTCCGCTCCCCGCCTCTCAGCCCAACACCCCCCTGAGGAAGTACCAGGGCGGCTGCCATTGCGGACAGGTGCGGTTTGGCCTGGAAGCAAGGCTAGACCGGGCCACCCTGTGCAATTGCTCGCTGTGCGCTAAAAAAGCCGCCGTGCTGCACCGGGTGGCCCCAGAGGCTTTTCATTTGCTTTCGGGGGCGGACCGCCTGACGGATTACCGCTTTGCCACCAAAACCGCCCGGCATCTGTTTTGCTCCACCTGCGGCATCCATGCGTTTAACCATCCTCGAATCAATCCCGATCATGTGGTGGTAAACCTGCGCTGCCTGGACAACCCCGACCCGGCTTGGCTGCCCCCGCCCCCAGTTCATGGCGCCCGCACCCCCGGAGACCCCCCCGGCCCGGATTGGATTGTGTTCGATGGCGCCCGTTGGGATGGCCCAGGCCACCCCGCGCCAACCGCTGCGGGGGCTGGGAAATGATCTCACCGGGCAGGGCCAAGCGCATTTTGTTCAGCCGCCAGGGGGGCGCCAGAATTTTAGTGGTGCGGAACGACGGCCTGGGGGACTTGATCCTGACCTTGCCCCTGGTGACCCTGCTGAAGGCCCGGTTCCCCCAGGCCAGGGTGGACCTGCTGGTGCACGCCCCCCTGGCCCCTGTGGCCCGCCTGTTGGAGGGCGTGGACGAGGTGCTGGAAGACCCAGGGGTGCTGCTGAAACGCCACGCCAACGCTCACCCCCCCGCCCAAGCCGCCGCCCTGCGCCAAACCCTGCTGGGCAACATCACCCTCCGCCAATACGATGCCGCCGTGCTGGCCTATCCTGAAGCCGGCTCCGCCCGGCTGATTCATCAGGCGGGCATCCCCATCCGGGTGGGCAGCCTCCGCCGGTCTTTTTTCTGGCGGTTCAACGCCTGGAGCGTTCAGTCGCGTAAGGGATCTGCCTTCAGCGAAATGGAATTGAATTTGGCCCTGGCCCGCCCCCTGGGGCTGCCCCCGGAGTACTTCCCCCCCCGCCTGAACAGCCCCCCCCCGCCCCCCTGGGCCGCCGGGGGAGGCTGGGTGGTGATGCACCCCTACAAGCGCAACGCCACGGCATTGTCTTGGCCCCTGGAAAACTTTTCTGCCCTGGCCCAGCGCCTGACCGCCGCCGGGCTTTCGGTGGCCGCCGTGGGCGATGCCGCCGACCGCCCGGTGCTGGAACAGGCCTTCGGGGGGCTCTCTGGGGTGCGGGTGGAAACCGGGCTGGACCTGCCGGGGCTGGCGGGGCTCATTTCCTCCGCACGGCTGTTCGTGGGGAACTCCTCTGGGCCGCTGCACTTGGCGGGGTGGGCGGGCATTCCCCACCTGGGGTTTTTCCCCCAAAACCGGGTCAGCGCCCCCGCCCGCTGGCGGCCCCTGCCCCCGGCGCCGGGCCGCCCTCAGCCGCCCCCCGGCGGGCAGCACCTGCTGGCCAGCCGGTTCCCCAAGGCCTGCGTTCGCTGTCAGGGGCCAGCCTGCCCCTACTTCAACTGCGTGGCGTCTATTTCTCTGGGGCAGGCCATGGAAGCCATCAAAGCCTGGGGGGTGGTGTAACGGGTCATTGACTTGAGTATTTGGACCTCACCCCCCTTCCCCCTCTCCCGAAGAGAGGGGGAGTTCAATGGCGTTTGGGCGTTGCTTGTTTCCATTCGCCCGACCCATCCGAATGGCTGAGTAATATATCCGTTGGAATCGAGTATTGTCCCTACCCATCGGGGAGGGACAGCCGCCTGAAAGGCGGCAGGGTGGGGTGCTTTCCCCCTGCCCCCTGCGGGGGCATCCCCTTCCAACGGCACCCCTCCCCTGCCCCCTGCGGGGGCATCCCCTCCCCTTCGTGGAGGGGAAATGAATCGAAGCCGAGAGGTTATTCATTTGCTTCCGTCCGGCTTCATACACTGAACAGATTCTTTTCTCCATCCTTCGGCTTAAGACGTATTTTCCCTCCACGATGGGGAGGGACAGCCGCCTGAAAGGCGGCAGGGAGGGGTGCTGTTCGGAAACAACTCGAAGCCGAAGAGTTACGCGCTTGCTCCCGTCCAGTCTATGTTTCCCGAACGGATGAAAAGAGAAGTCGATGGCTTCGAGTAACGGGAGGGATGCTGTTGGGTGGAGTAAATTTGGCAAAAGCGGAGCAAGCCGCTAGGGTTTGAGATGGTTTGAGAATGGCTCTAGTCAAAAGCCAGCTTCAAATCCACCGGCGACAGCAAAGACACCGTGTAGGCGGGCAAGGTGCGCTTGCCCCCAACGCCGCAAGACGACCCGGCATTCTTGGGGTCGTACACCAGCAGAAAGGCCGGGGTTTCGTGGCTGTCCACATACACCATGCCGCAATGGTCTTGTTTTTGGCGCTGCCGCAGCCACTCCCCGGTGCGGGCCAGAAAGTCTGCCAGTTGGGTTTCTGAAAACGGGTCCCCCGGCGGAGCGTGCGCCAGGTCATAAACATACCAGCCCTCCCCGGCCCGCTGGGCCACCCGCCCCCACAGGGCATCCAGGGCCTCCCAGGTCAGCACCCCCTTAAAGGTGCCGTGGGTGAATTGCTCCAAATAGGGGTTGGGAGCCGTTTCAGGGGTAGGGGCCGTGCCCCACAGATTCGCCAGTTTCATCCGGGTCACCCTTTCCTTTTCAGATTCAGAGAGCATTTCAGTTTCAGAGTGAAGGCAACCCCCAGGCTGTCTTGACGGATTGGCCGGGGAAAGGGAACTCTGAGCAGATGGAATCCATTCCCCCATGTGTAATACAAAACCCCAGCAAAAAGGAACCCCATGACCGACAGCGTGCTCTATGAGTTAAACGGCCACCGCCCCGCCCTGGACCCCACCGCCTGGGCCGCCCCCGGCGCCAAAATCATCGGCCAAGTCACCCTAGAAGCCGGAAGCTCGGTGTGGTTCAACGCGGTGCTGCGGGGAGACTCGGCCCCCATCACCGTGGGGAAGAACACCAACATTCAAGACAACACCACCGTGCACGTGGAATCGGCCACGGAGCGGTTGGACGGCAAGCCCTGCCCGGTCATCATCGGCGCCAACGTGACGGTGGGCCACAACTGCATCATCCACGGCTGCGTCATCGAGGACGACTGCATCATCGGCATGCAGGCGGTGGTGATGAACGGCGCCCGCGTCGGCACCGGGTCCATTGTGGGGGCCGGGGCCGTGGTGCTGGAAAACGTGCAGATTCCGCCCTACTCCCTGGTGGTGGGCAGCCCCGCCGTGGTGAAAAAAACCTACCCTCCAGAAGTGGTGGAACTCATCCGCAAAAGTGCCGAAAGTTACTGCCAGCGGGTGGCGGCGTTCAAAACCCTGAAAGGAATATAGGGGGAGGGGGGCAGGGGGGAGAGGTGCTGGTGGGAGGGGGGCTTTGCGGGAAAAGCAACCCTCCCCCTCCCCTGCGGGCATCCCCTCTTGGCGAGAAAGGCGGGGCTGTGCCCCGCTGGACAGCGCCCCCTTCGTGGAAAGAAAATGAATCGAATCCGACAAGTAATGCACATGTTCCCGTCCAGTCTATATTTCCCGAACGGGTGAATAGAATAGCCGATGGATTCGAGTAATGAGGGGGCCTCTCCCATTAAAAAACCCGGCCCCCTGGGAGGGAAGGCCGGGTTAAAGGGTATATTCAGACCAGCTTGTTACTGTGGCAGAACAGATACTTTCCCTACCGGGATGTTTGTTGGGCTGCGATAGTTGACCCTATTTATCGGGTCGCGTTGTTCCACGATGTAGTCGGTAACCAGGGGAAAGAGTTGATAGCCCCAGGAGGCATCATAGGGCAGGGGGTCTTTCACCAAATAGTTTCCAGTACATGAGCCCGTGGATGCGGTCATGTTTACTTCAGCGTAGATGGGTTCCGTTTTACCGCTTGTATTGAAGATCGTCGTCAGCATGGATAACACACCTCCCCCAGCAGCCACAACACCAGAAGTACTCATGGTCGCAGTATTATTTCCCATCGTTGCGTAGTAGGTTCTTACAATCGCCGAAACCCTTACGTTGGGGACCAGGGTGATGGTATTAGACTGCCCATAGGCTACGGGGTCTATGCCAAAAACAGGTGTTGCGGTAAGGGTGGGCGCGCAGGCAAGGGGTGAAACCGCTGAATTGCTGTTCACCGTAAGGGCGGGCGGAAGCAGGGTGGTTTCTTCCCAATACTCGCTGTTGGCATTGGTTTGAATCCGTACATGGTAATACGGGCCAATCTCTGGGTCGTAATTATATATTACCGTCAGCGCTCCCACCGGGAAAATAGAAGCCGGGCGTATGGTGGTTGTCTGGATGCGGGTATCACCCAGAGTTTCGCCGCTAAAGGTGGTGGCTGTTCCCGACCCCCACCCAATTTCCAAAATCTGCCCCGAGTGAATATACGACACGCTGCTCAGGAGAAAAATACTGGTGACGTTGGCGGTGGTCAGGGTTCCCGTGAAGGGTTGGCCGTTGGTAATGCTGGTTTGATTGAAGGCGATGGCCGAGATCGACGGGGCCCCGATGGGTTTCGCCCCCACTGCGGTCACGGTCAGGCGGTAGTTTCCAAGCACCCACAAATACAGAGGGGCTTTTGTTGGGGCCTTAAACACCACGGTTCCCGGAATAGTGGCGTTGACAGAAATCCCTGACGCAAGGGGAAATCTCTCGTTGGTATCAGGGTGAAGTTCAACAACTGAGTTCCCGCTCCATTGGGACACAACAGAAGCGGTATAAATCGTTCCGGGCGTCAGGGTCATGCTATACCGGTCCGCTATGCCGGTCCCCGTATTACCAAGTACCGGGGTCCCATCAGTGAGAATGGGGCCCATGTCTGTATAGTTACTCTGGGTAAAGTTAGGGCTGTTCCCCCCACCCCCCTCACATCCAGCCAGGGTCAGCATTGTTAGACCCAGCAATAAAATTTTGTAGTTTCTCATGGGAATTTCCCCCCTTTAGGGATTTTAAAAAATACCACGGAGGAAAAAGATTGACCGACAAGCAAAGACAATAAGCCAGACCCCATTACGGGGTGAGGGTAAAGGTTTCCCCAACGAAGACCCAGTCGGATACTTTAATGTAAATCACTGTGTTGGCCGCCCCCGTGGTCACCGTGCAAGTATCCGCCTTGGTTCCGCCATAATTGGTGCAAGTACCGGTGGCCATGGAAAACGCGTTGTCGGTGAAGGTATAAGGGTCGGCATCATTCGTCAGGTTGTTCAGGGCAATGGTATAGGTTCCCGCTGCAGGATAGGTGACCTGATAGTAACTGTTTCCAGCGGCAGCCACCTGACCCCCATAGGCTGTGTCTTTCGCCAGCACAATTTGCCCTCCAGGGCCCATAGCCCCTTCATTGCCAACAGCGGTCAACGTAAAAGATTCCCCGTTGCCCGAGATATCGCTGACCATGATGTAGATCACGGTGTTGACCGCAGCCGTGGTTACGGAACATGAATCCATCGCTGTTCCAGAGAACACCAAGCAGCGACCGGTGGCCGCGGTAAACCCATTGTCGGTGAATATGGAGGGGTTGGCGTTGTCGGTTAGGTTATTTAGGATAATGGAATACGGTCCTGCTGCGGCAGTGGTGACCTGATAGTAACTCTTTCCGTTGGCAGCCACCTGACCCCCATGGCCCTTGCCGAGTGATAACACAAGGGGCCCACCAGCGCCGGTGGCGCCTTCATTCACAAAAGAACCACCCCCACTATTGATCATCGCCCCACACCCTGCCAGAGCCAGCACCACCAAGCCTAGCCACATGCTCGTGCGCTTCTTCATGACGACCCCCCCTTTAGGGATTTTTTGGAGTTTCTGATTGGCGAACAGGTGCTGCCCAGGTGGAGCTTTCATTCTAAACAAACCGTGCTGGGTCTCAAAAATCCCTAAAACATCTAGATTCATCTTACCATGCGGGGCGTTATTCCGTCTAATCCCGCGGGGCGTGGCACGGGCAAGGCATGACGATCATGTTCTATGTGATTGATATGGAAGTGCTTTGTTGTTAGGGCAAATGATTGAAAAGATAAAAGGACGTTATCGCTTCGTGGTGGGATTGAAAAACCAACCACGAGCACGGGCAAAGGGCGGCACCGCTAGGGGG